>JAUXZO010000038.1 GCA_030692685.1 Acidovorax sp.
AAAACCGTCCCTAAACCGCGAGGCATCGCGGTTTAGGCGCTTCACCAGCCTTACCGGTGTAACGAGCTGGGGGTATTGAGAGGAAGTCTGAATGCAAACCAATTTGCTGAAACCCAAGGCGATCAATGTCGAGCAGCTTGGTCACAATCGTGCCAAGGTCGCACTGGAGCCGTTCGAGCGTGGGTACGGCCACACGCTGGGTAACGCCATTCGGCGTGTCCTGCTCTCGTCCATGGTGGGTTACGCAGCGACGGAAGTCACCATTGCGGGCGTTCTGCATGAATATTCGTCCATTGATGGTGTCCAGGAAGATGTTGTCAACATCTTGCTGAACCTCAAGGGCGTCGTGTTCAAGCTGCACAACCGTGACGAAGTGACGCTGAGCCTGCGCAAAGATGGCGAAGGGGTAGTCACTGCGCGTGACATCCAGACGCCTCACGATGTAGAGATTGTCAATCCTGACCATGTTATTGCGAACCTGTCCGCAGGTGGCAAGCTTGACATGCAGATCAAGGTCGAGAAGGGCCGTGGCTATGTCCCCGGCAACATGCGCCGGTATGCGGATGAATCGACCAAGTCGATTGGACGCATTGTTCTGGATGCATCGTTCTCGCCTGTGAAGCGTGTGAGCTACACAGTCGAAAGCGCTCGTGTTGAGCAGCGCACTGACTTGGACAAGCTGGTTGTTGAGATCGAGACCAACGGTGCCATCACTGCCGAGGATGCAGTCCGTGCATCTGCCAAGATCTTGGTGGAACAGCTGGCCGTGTTTGCACAGTTGGAAGGTGGCGAGCTGGCTGCGTTTGACGCGCCTGCAGGTCCACGCGGCAATGCAACATTCGATCCAATCCTGTTGCGTCCTGTTGACGAGCTGGAACTGACCGTCCGTTCTGCCAACTGCCTGAAGGCCGAAAACATCTACTACATCGGTGACCTGATCCAGCGCACCGAGAACGAGCTGTTGAAGACGCCTAACTTGGGTCGTAAGTCGCTCAACGAGATCAAGGAAGTGCTTGCTTCGCGCGGTCTCACGTTGGGTATGAAGCTTGAAAACTGGCCACCCGCTGGCTTGGACAAGCGTTAAGCTATAATTTTCGGTTCCCCTTTAGGGGATGAATAGGCTCCCTTGAGGGGGAGCAGTGCCTCGGGCAGTACCTGATACGGCTGCCTGATTTAATTACATAGTAGGAAAAAGCACCATGCGCCACGGACACGGACTCCGCAAACTCAATCGCACCAGCTCGCACCGCCTTGCGATGCTGCAAAACATGATGAACTCGTTGCTGCAGCACGAAGTGATCAAGACCACGGTGCCAAAGGCCAAGGAACTGCGCCGCGTGGTTGAGCCCATGATCACATTGGCCAAGGTTGATACCGTTGCCAATCGCCGCCTTGCATTCAACCGTCTGCGCGACCGTGACATGGTGACCAAGCTGTTCAACGAACTGGGCCCCCGCTTCAATGCGCGTCCTGGTGGTTACACACGTATCCTGAAAATGGGCTTCCGCGTGGGTGACAATGCACCTATGGCATTGGTCGAATTGGTGGACCGCGCCGCAGAAACCGAAAATAATTCGGCAGCAGCTGAATAATAGGGTATAATTTACTTCTTGCCGCGCGATGGAGCAGTCTGGTAGCTCGTTGGGCTCATAACCCAAAGGTCGGAGGTTCAAATCCTCCTCGCGCAACCAAAAAATAGCATTACTTGCTAAAGCAAAACGCCCACTTCCAAGTGGGCGTTTTTGTTTTTGCGAGTCCTGTTTTCAGCTTTTGCAGAAATTGCTATTCGCGTATTTCGATTGGCGTCGTATGCGACCCAGTTGATTTTTTTGCGCAGCTGCTGTGGTTAGCGGCCCTGGGCGGGAGCTTTCACTCATAAGGTTCAGGGGTACGGCTTCCGGTTGGCGTGGGGTGAAACTGCTGCGCTGCCAACTACTGAGCGAAAAGGTCTGCCTTCGCTGCCCTGGTGATGGCAACGACACAAGGATGCGTAATCCGCCGCTCTACAGAAATTGCAAAAAATTCCTCCACAAGCTCGGTGGACCGGCCAATCACTTCCACACCAAATTGAGCGGTGGTTTCGTCATCCAGGACCGTAGGAGACGTGAAAATCCCTCGACCTTCGCGGCCGAAAGCGTTCATCAGGGCGCTGTCGTCGAATTCTCCGACGATGCGTGGCTGAAGCTGATGTTTGTTAAACCAGTGGTCAAGCTGTTGGCGAACGGATGACATTGGGCCCTGGATGAGCACGGGCGCACCATGCAAGCACTGGGGAAAGCTGCCTTGTAGGTTGCTCCTCAACGCGGGGGCGCACAAAAAGCTCATTCCGCTGGTGCCGAGCGGGTGATTAAACGCCTTCACCCCAATCTTTTTCGATACCGGCTCGTCGGCGAGCACCAGGTCCAGCTTGTGCAAGCTCAGCTGAGCGATCAGTTCTGGAAACTTGCCTTCGTGGCAGGTCATGTGCACCTGCTGAGGCATCCCCAGCGCTGGCTCCAACAGGTGGTAGGCCACGGACTTGGCGATCGAATCCGCCACGCCGACCCGAAACTCCAACGGCTTTTCCTGGCCCCGCGAAAGGCGGATGGAGTTCTCAAGATCGTTGCCCAGGGCAAAAATCTGCTCGGCGTAGCCCAAGGCCACCCGGCCCTCGCTCGTCAGCTCCAACCCTCGCCCCCGTTTGCGAAAAAGGTCATGACCCAGCCAGGCTTCCAGTTGTTTGATCTGCCCAGACAGGGTTTGCGGTGTGGTGTGGAGTTGTTCACTGGCACGCATCACGCCGCCCGCCTTGGCAACTGTCCAGAAATAGCGCAAGTGTTTGAAATTCACATCGCCCTCAATACTTCGTAAAATTCGAACAATAAGCTTTGATAAAACGAATATACGCGAAGTATCAAAAAGCCTACATTGAACGCTTGGCACCAATCCGTGGCTATGTTTGTCACGGCGGCAGCTGCCAACCTTCACAAGGAGTAGCAACGATGCGTATCACTACCAGAGGACAACTCGCGGTGTCGGCGATGACAGACCTTGCACTGCGTCAGAAGATGCGGCCAGTGGCTTTGTCCACCATCAGCGCCCGCCAAGGCACATCGCTCTCTTACCTGGAGCAACTCTTCAGCGCCTTGCGCCGCGCTGGATTGGTCGATAGCACGCGTGGGCCCGGGGGCGGCTACACGCTTGCGCGGCGGGCAGACCAAGTGTCGGTCGCCGAAATTATCCTGGCTGTGGAGAATCTGAAGGCCGACGAATTGCAGAACATGGGCGTGACCCAGGCTGCACAAGTAACGTCCATGACGGGCGAACTGTGGTCCACGTTCAACTCGCGGGTCATGGAGTATCTGCAGTCGGTGACTTTGCAGGATTTGGTAGCGCAACAGCTTGCCAAAGGCGTGCCGCTGGATGACGTCGTTGCTCCCGTTGCTGCAAAACCCAAGCTCACGCCCAAGCCGCGGCCGCTGATGGCCCGGATCGGTGTGCCCAATTCGGTGTTTGCGCTCGGAAGCATTCCGCTGCTCCAACGCCGATAGGCGGCGGACGCGTTCAGCGCAACGCGGTAGCCCCGCGTTGGAAGGAGCCGGCTCCGCCCGCGAATAATTTGTGGATGAACTCGGCGTTGGCCGAGGTCAGGGTGCAGCGCGGCGCATGTCTACCGAGGGCGTGGCCATCGACGCGATTCGCAGGCGGCCAAAGCGCCTACCAAGCGCCTACCAAACGGCCACTAAAACCGTCGGTCGAAGTCCGTATGCCGCGAATCGCCATCTCCCCTGAGATGGCGGGCAGACTCAATCAGGCTCAAGTGGCGTAGACCTGATCGAGAGAGCGAAATCCCTTGATCTCTATCGGGTTGCCGCTGGGGTCATGAAAAAACATCGTCCATTGTTCACCGGGCTGGCCCTCAAAGCGGACCTGCGGCTCCAGCACAAAGGCGGTATTTGCAGCTTGCAGGCGAGCGGCCAGCGCGTGCCACTCGGGCAACTCCAAAATGGCGCCGAAGTGGGGCATGGGCACCATGTGGTCACCAACGTGTCCGCTACGGGCGCTGGTGAATGGGGTGCCCAGATGCAATGAAATCTGGTGGCCAAAAAAATCAAAGTCCACCCAGGTGTCGGTGCTTCGACCTTCCTGGCAACCCAGCACGCCACCGTAAAAGTGGCGGGCTGCATCCAGATCGGTGACATGAAAAGCGAGATGAAAGAGGCTGCGCATCTCGCAAAGCATAGCAGCCGGGGCTTCGCCCGACAGCGGCTCAGGCGGTGGCCGCCGGATCTGCCGCCATGTTGTCGAACTTCTTGAAGTACTGGCGCGCCATGGCCACCAGTTGGGCATCGGTGGGGTGGTCGGCAGCGACCGAATCGACAATGACTTCTGCGACCGCAGCCCGGTGTTGGGTGCACCAGTCACGAAACTGCGTGCGCGCCAGCCCAGGCCCTGTCAGCAGCACCTCGCGGGAGTTTTCCAACGCCTGGGCGATGTCCGTAAAGAAAGGGCCCAGGTCTGCGGACTTGCCTTGGTGTTTGTGGTGGCTGCGCGATTTGATGCGTTGCGCCTCGGCATGTTCGCGGTCAAACATCAGCACATGGGCTTCGGAGTGGTCGATCCAGACAACGGCGTGAAAAGTGCTCATGGGAACGGCTTTCATAAAAATTTAGGGAAAAAAGTGCGAATGGAAACGATGGATTTCAGGCCGTCTGTGTTCGTTGCTGCTGCTGTTCTGCTTTTTCCTGGCAATGCACGCAGCGGGCTGCCTCTGGCGTGGCGTGCAGGCGCGCGGCGGTGATGTGTGTGCCGCAGGCGATGCACTCCCCAAAAGTGCCGGCCTCGATGCGCGCCAGGGCCGCCGCTACGGCTGCTAGGTGTGTGGTCTCGCGGTCATCCAACGCAAACTCCAGCGCCCGTTCGGTGGCAAGTTGGGCGCGTGGGTCTTCTGGCTGGCCGAAATGGTCGGCGGCTGCTTCAGCCCGGCCTATGGCTCCACCGCGTTGCGCGGCCAATTGAGCCAGCAGCGCCGACTGTTGCGCCAGCAGCTGTTGGCGAAACGGGGCGGCTTGGGTTTTGTCCATGCGATATCTCCTGGGTGGGGTGGATATCTGCATGGTGCGCTTGTGCGCTGGGTCGCAGGTTGACGAAGGTCAAGGGAGCGCGGGTGAGCCGGTGGGGCGGCGCTGCGCGGCAGCCGCCAGAATCGCGGTCGCGCGCAAAAACGCCGACTTCAGCGCTTGGGCGGGCGCGCCAGCATTTCTGCCGTGTTGGTCTTGCGGTCGGCGTTGACGCGCTGCACGTGCGGACGCTCGGCCATGCGCGTGAGGTATTCGCGCACGGGCAGGTCGGCCAGGTAGTCGCGGCCATAGACGATCTTGGTGGCCGAACTGACCAGGGGCAGGTGCACGATGGCCGCGCAGTCGGCCATCGTGAAGGTGTCTCCCGCCAAGTAGGGGCTGAACTTCGCCAGCTGGCCGAAGGCGGCGATGTTTTTCTCCAGCTGCGCGCCCACCTTTTCGCGGGCGGTTTCGCTCACGGTGCCGCCGAAAAAAGCCTGGGGGTATAGATTGCGCGCCACCAGCTCCAGGTGCAGCTCCAAAAACGTGATCAGCTCGCGCACCTTGGCGGCGGCCAGTGGGTCGGCGGGCAGCAAGGCAGGTTGGGGGTACGCGGTCTCGATGTAGTCGGCCATCACGGCCGACTCGCACAGTGTGCCCTGTGGTGCGCGCAGATAGGGCACCTTGCCCAGCGGGCTGGCGCTGCGGTCGGTTTCGCCCACCCAGGCCAGTTCTTCGGTAAAGGGAACGCCCTTTTCAAGCAGCGCGAGCTTGACCTTGTTGTAGTAGTTGCTGGCCGAAAAGCCGCAGAGTGTCAGCATGGTGTGTCTCCGTTGTGGGTTGTGATGACCGGGGCACATCGTAGGCCGCAGCACGGGGCGCGTCCGTCGCACAGATGACCCCGGACGCCGTGCGCGCCTGGTGCACCCCTACAATCGCGGCTCCATGTCGTCGTCTCCCCTGCAAACCATTCGCAGCCTTCGTTGGCTCGCCCGCCTTGTGCTGGCGTGGTTTGTGTTGTCGATTGGGGTGGCTGTGGCCTCGCCGCTGGTCAATCCGCAGGCCATGGAGCTGATTTGTTCCGGATCGGGCGCCATCAAGCTGCTCGTCAAGACCGACGATGGCGCCAAGGAAATGTCCAGCCACACGCTGGATTGCCCGCTGTGCGCACATGTGGGGGCACCGCCTCCTACCTCACAGGCCAATCTGCCTGTGGTTCACCCCCTGGCGCACGCCCTGCGCGCCATCCCCGCCGCGCACATTGCTGCGCGCACCGCCGCGCCGCTGCCGCCGCGCGGGCCCCCTGCATTCTCCTGAAATTACTATTGTTTTGATAGCTGCTGGCGCTTGATGAATAAGCGCTAGCGGTCTATTTGGCTTGAAATTCAGGAGTTCCCATGCGCAAAAGCCGCATGGCGCTGGGCGTGGCCAGTGCCTTTCCCCTTGCCCTCACTTTCACAATCACGTTCACTGGGGCCGTGCCCGCATTCGCCCAGACCGCCGACAGCGCCAATGCCTCTGCCAAGGCGCTGGGCGTGGTCACCATCACCGGCGGCCAGCCCACCTCGCTGCCAACGCAGATCCCCACCACCATCGAGGGCGTGACGCGCGAGCAGATCGAGCATTCGATCAACGCGACCGACAGCGAAGACGCCCTCAAGTACCTGCCCAGCCTGCTGGTGCGCAAGCGCTACATCGGCGACTACAACCACGCCGTGTTGTCCACCCGCGCCTCGGGCACGGGCAACCCGGCGCGGTCCATGGTGTTTGCCGACGGCATTTTGCTGAGCAACTACCTGGGCAACGGCCCCACCAACGCGCCGCGCTGGATGCTGGTCACGCCCGAAGAGATCGAGCGCGTGGACGTGCTCTACGGCCCGTTCTCGGCAGCGTATGCGGGCAATTCGGTGGGCGCAGTGGTGGACTACGTCACGCGCATGCCGACCAAGTTCGAGGCGCACGGCAAGATCAGCACCCAGCACCAGCCGTTTGACCTGTATGGCACCAACGCCACCTACGCGGGCAAGCAGGTCAGTGCATCCGTTGGCAACAAGAGCGGCGACTGGTCGTGGTTTTTGAACTTCAACAAGACCGACAGCGAAGGTCAGCCGCTTACCTTCCCCACGCGCCTCGTGTCTGCGGGTACACCGAGCGGAGCGGGGACGTCCAGCAATGCAGGCACTCCGGTGACGGGCGCGGTGCTGGGCAACAACCGCAGCAATCAGCCCTGGTATTTGTTGGGCACCGCCACGCAGTACCACACGCAGCAAGACCACATCAAGGCCAAGATCGCCTACGACATCTCGCCCACCGTGCGTGCCGCTTACACCTTCGGCTGGTGGCACAACGAATCCGAAGGCCGCCCGACCAGCTACCTGCGCGATGCCAATGGCAACGCGGTGTATGGCGGCACAGTCAACATCAACGGCCGCTCGTTCGCCCTGGCGCCCACCGACTTCAATGTGTCCAACGAAGACCTCACGCACTTCATGCACGGGCTCTCCGTCAAGAGCAACACCAAGGGCGTTTTCGACTGGGAGGTGGCCGCCAGCCTCTACAACTACCAGACCGACACCCTGCGCGCCGCCACTGTGGCGCTGCCCGCCGCGCTGAACGGTGGGGCAGGGCGCATCGTCAACAACAAGGGCACGGGCTGGAACACCCTGGCTGCCAAAGGCACGTGGCGCCCAGAAGGCATCCAGGGCACGCACATTGTGGACTTTGGCCTGCAGCGCGACAGCTACCAGCTGCGTACGGTGGAGAACGCCACGGCGAACTGGATCAACGGTGCGGCGGGCGCGCGCAACCAGGCTTTCAACGGCGACACGCAACTGCTGGGCCTGTGGGCGCAAGACACCTGGAAGATCGCACCACGCTGGAAGGCCGTGCTGGGCGCCCGCGCCGAGCGCTGGAGCGCCAGTAACGGCCAGACGGGCAACGCCGCCACCACGGTAAGCCACGCCGAGCGCAACGAAACCTACGTCTCGCCCAAGGCTGCGGTGGCCTACCAGGCCAACGACCTGTGGGTGCTCAAGGCCTCCACCGGCCGCGCAGTCCGCATGCCCACCGTGGCCGAGCTGTACCAGGGCGGCATCAGCGGCAGTGGCACGCTCATCAACAACGACCCGAACCTGAAACCCGAAAAGAGCTGGACTACCGAGCTGACAGCCGAACGGGACTTGGGCAACGGGTTGCTGCGCCTGACGGCGTTCTTCGAACGCACCAAGGACGCGCTGTATTCACAGACCAACGTGCTTGTCACGCCCAACGTCACCAACGTGCAGAACGTGGACGCCATCCGGACCAAGGGCATCGAGCTGTCGTACCAGGCGGCGAATGTTTTGGTGCGCGGCCTGGACCTGGGCAGCAGCCTGACCTGGACCGATTCCAAAATCACCCGCAACGACAAGTTCCCGGCCAGCGTGGGCCAGTGGCAGCCGCGCATCCCTGCATGGCGCGCCAGCGCGGTGGCCACCTACCGGCCCGACGACAAGTGGTCGTACACCCTGGGCGCGCGCTACAGCGGCAAGCAATACAGCACGCTCGACAACACCGACGTGAACGGCTTTGCCTACCAGGGCGCCAGCCGCTACTTCACCACCGATGTGCGCGTGCGTTACCAGATCACCAAGCAGGTGAGCGCTGCGGTGGGCATCGACAACCTCAACAACTACCAGTTCTGGAACTTCCACCCGTACCCGCAGCGCACCTACATGGCTGAACTGAAGGTGAGTTTGTGAGTCCCGCCCTGAGCGGCTGCGCCGCATCCCCCCGGGGGACGCCCCCGGCGCGGCGGGGCGGCCCTTGCGCGGGGACGCTGGTGGGGGCGCGCCAGTTTTTAAGGCAATGAATTGTTGAAACGACAAGGTCTGAATATGAAAGTAAACACTATGAAAAAGATAGCTGCTTGCGCTTGCTTAATAAGCGCTACTGCCCTTTTTGGCACTGCATCGGCCCATGTGGTGCTTGAATACCAGGTGGCCCCGGCGGGGGCCAGCTATAAGGCCAGCTTCAAGGTTGGCCACGGCTGCGGCGCATCGCCCACGCGGCAGATTGCGGTGGACATCCCCACCGGCATGCGCGGCGCACGCCCCATGCCAAAGCCGGGCTGGACGCTCGATGTGCAGCGCGCAAAGCTCGCCCAGCCGTACACCAGCCACGGCCGCAGCATCACCGACGACGTGGTGCGTGTGACGTGGACGGCCAAGACTGCCGAGGACATGCTGCAGAGCGCCCATTACGATGAATTCGTGCTCGTCGCCACCACGCCCGAGAAAGCCGGGCCGGTGTACTGGCCCGTGCGCCAGAGCTGTGTCGAAGGCCAGAACGAATGGACCGACGTACCCCAACCCGGCCAAAAGCTCTCGGACCTGAAGTCCCCAGCGGCGGCGCTGGAAATCCTGCCCGGTGCAGGCGCCGGTGCCCACAATCATTGACAGTCAGGCCCACGGGCTTGTTCTTCCTTCTCCTTCTCCTTCTCCTTCTCCTGAAAACTGAAAACTGAAAGACATCACCATGAAAAAACTGCTTCACACCGCTGCTCTGGTTTCCACACTGGCCGCTGCACTGGCCAGCGCCCCTGCGTGGGCACAGACCGCCGCCGTCAAGGTCGAAGGCGCCTGGGCCCGCGCCAGCGTGCAGGGCCAAAAGGGCACGGGCGCCTTCATGCGCCTCACCGCCAAGGACGGCGCCCGTCTGGTGCGCGCCGAATCGCCCGCTGCGGGCGTGACCGAAGTGCACGAGATGAAGATGGAAGGCGACATCATGAAGATGCGCGCCGTGCCCGCACTGGAGCTGCCCGCAGGCAAAACTGTGGAACTCAAACCCGGCGGCTACCACGTCATGCTGCTGGACTTGAAAGCACCGCTGGCCAAGGACACCTCGGTGCCCATCACCCTGGTGTTCCAGGACGCCAAGGGCGCAGAAAGCAAGCTCAACCTGAACGTGCCCGTGGGCACCACGCCGCCAGCAGGCGCCACGGCGGGCAGCATGATGGATGGGCATAAACACTGACGTTCCAGCGGCTGCGGCCGCTTCGCCTGGGCAATGCATTGGAGTAAGCTGTGACTCCACCACAGACCCACCTCTTGCGGAGCGGCCATGAGCGACACATCGAATTTCGGTTTCGGCAAACTTGTCCCCGGTTTTGACTTTTTGCAGAGCCTGGCCAAGGGGGCATCCAGCAGCATTCCACAGCTGCCCAGCCTCAGCAACTGGGTGGCGCCCACCATTAGCGTCGAAGAGCTGGAAAAGCGCATTGACGAACTCAAGGCCGTGCAGTTCTGGCTGGAGCAAAACTCCCGCGCGCTGGCCGCCACCATCCAGGCGCTGGAGGTGCAGAAGATGACGCTCGCCACGCTCAAGGGCATGAACTTCAGCATGGGCGACGTGGCCAACGCCTTCAAGCTCAAAACCGCCGACACCGTGATGGGCGGCGTGCAAAAGGCCGCGAGCACCATGACCGGTGCGGCCGACGCCATGACCAGCGCCGCTGCCCGCGCCACGGGCCGGGCCAACGCTGCAGAGGCCGAACCCGAAGAACACGAAGACGATGCAGAGCCCGCCGACGAGCCAACCGCAGCGCCCGCCAAGGCCAAAGCCAAGGGCGACAAAGCCAGCGGTGCTGCCGAGCCCACGGTGGTCGACCCGATGCAGTGGTGGGGTGCCCTGACCGGACAGTTCCAGCAGATTGCTGCCAACGCCATGAAAGACGCGGCCAAACAGACCGCCATCGACACCACCAAGAACATGGCGACAGGCCTTGCCAAGGAGGCCCTCAAAACGGCCACCGGCATGGCCACGCAGTTTGCCGCCAAAGGCATGCAGACCATGCAAGGCGGTAAACGGGCTGCCAGTGCCGCCAAAAAGCCCACAACCGCCGCCAAGAAGGCCCCGGCCAAGAAGGCTGCAGCAAAAGCGCCTGCCAAACCTGCAAGCAAGGCAGCGGCCAAAAAATCCCCCAACCGAAGCGCCCCGCGCAAGCCGGCGCGCTGACCCAGGCGGGCGGTTGGCCCCCCAGTGCTCCTGCTGGCCCGCCCCGTCTGCGAGAGACTTTGTCATGAAACTCTTCCCCACCGGCCATGCCACTCACCCAGAGTGGCGCATGGCCGCCGCTTTGGTGCTGGCGCAATTGCGCGCCCAGATGGCCTTGCCCGACTACGCATCGGCCCCCTCGCTGGGGTTGCTCTACATCACCGACCACTACGCCAACGAGGCGCAGGGCCTGCTCGACTACCTCAGCGGCGAGCTGCCCGAGGTGACCGACTGGAGCGGCACGGTGGGTGTGGGCGTGTCGGCCAACAACGCCGAATACTTTGACGAACCCGCGCTGTCGGTCATGTTGCTCGACGTGTCGGCCGACCAGTACCGCGTGTTCTCGGGTGTAGCGCCGCTGCCCACCCATGCCAATCACCCCAGTAGTGGTTTTGTGGCCCACACCGCGCTGGTGCATGCCGACGGCCGCACGCCGGAGCTGACCGAGTTGTTGGCCGAGATGGCAGCCCGTACCGATACGGGTTACCTGTTTGGCGGCCTCTGCGCCAGCCGCTCGGCCAACGTGCAGTTTGCCGTCGGTGGGAACGGCAACATGGCGGGCCAGGGGGGCGCCAGTGGTGTGTTTGATGGCGGTTTGTCGGGCGTGGCGTTTGGTGCGGGGGTGTCGCTGGTGTCCCGCGTCACTCAAGGGTGCCAGCCCGTGGGCGCCTTGCGCACCATCACCGAGGCGCACGAGAACGTGGTGCTGAAGCTCGATGGTGAGTCGGCGCTGGATGTGCTGCTGGACACGCTGGAAGTCTCGCTCGATGGCGACCCGCAGCCTGCCCTGCGCAAGGTGCGCGCCACGCTGGCCGGGCTGGTCAACGCGGGCGAGCAGCCGCAGGGCCAGCGCCGCACGGGCCACTTTGGAACCGACACCCGGGTGCGCCACATCGTGGGGCTGGATGGGAGCCGCCGCGGCGTGGCCTTGGCTGACCATGTCGAGGCTGGCATGCACCTGGCGTTCTGCCAGCGCAATGTGGCTGCGGCACGGGCCGACCTCATGCGCATCTGCGCCGAGATCCGCGAGGAACTCTCGCCTGAAGAACTGGAGCCCGCGTCGCTGATGTCGTCTTCGAACGCGGGTGGCGACAGCGCCGCTGCCAGCGGCGCCTCAGCCGCCCGCGCCGCGCCGCAGGCGGAGCGGCGCATCTGTGGTGCGATTTACGTGAGCTGCTCGGGCCGCGGCGGCCCGCATTTTGGCGGGCCTAGTGCCGAGCTGCAGATCGTGCGCCATGCGCTGGGCGATGTGCCGCTGGCCGGGTTTTTTGCGGGCGGCGAGATCGCGCACCACCATTTGTATGGCTACACCGGTGTGTTGACCGTGTTTGTGGACAGCGATCCCTCGCAGTCCTGACCCCGCGGGTGCGGTTAGCCCGCCCCGTTGTCGTCGGACTCGGCCTTTTCTTCGGGCGTCAGGCGCGTGGCCAGAATTTTGTCGATGGTCTTGCCATCCATGTCCACCACTTCCAGCTTCCAGTCTTCCCACTGCACGGCGTCGGTCACCTTGGGCAGGCGGCCGGTCAGCAGCATGATCATGCCGCTCAGCGTGTGGTAGCGGCCGCGGTCTTCTTCCGGCACGGCATCCAGGTTCAGCCGGTCCTTCAGCTCGGGCACGGGGATATGGCCGTCCAGTAGCCAGCTGCCGTCTTCGCGCTGCAGCGCCCATGAGGTTTCGGGGTCCCGTGGCTGAAATTCGCCCGTAATGGCCTCGATCAGGTCTTGCAGCGTGACGATGCCCTGCACCTCGCCGTACTCATCGATCACAAACGCCATGTGCACGTCCGACAGGCGAAAGTTGTCCAAGAGCTCCATGCCGGTGATGGTCTCAGGCACATACAGTGCTTGCTGAAGCGGCTGGTCGGCCAGCCCACCACGCGCCTTGTCGCGCAGCGTGCGTGACAGCCACTGGCGCGCGTTGATCACGCCCAGGATGTTGTCCATGCCGCCGCGTATGACGGGAAAGCGCGCGTGGTCCGACTCTTCAATGCATTTGAGGTTGTCTTCAAACGACGCTTCCACGTCCAGACACACCACATCCCCGCGCGGCACCATCAGCGAGCCAATCTGCCGGTCGTCCAGGCGGAACACGTTGCGCACCATGGTGTGCTCGTGTGACTCGATCACACCGGCGGTGGTGCCTTCTACCAGCATGGCGTGGATCTCTTCTTCCGTCACCGGGCTGCCGCTGGTTTCCTTCACGCCC
>JAUXZO010000045.1 GCA_030692685.1 Acidovorax sp.
TGCGTGCCCGCGTGGCCGAGCGCCTGCTGCAGTCGCAGTCCACCAATGCCATCCTGACCACGTTCAACGAAGTGAACATGGCCCCGGTGATGGACATGCGCAAGAAGGTCCAGGATGCGTTCACCAAGGAACACGGCGTAAAGATCGGCTTCATGAGCTTCTTCGTGAAGGCTGCCGTGCACGCCCTGAAGAAGTACCCTGTGCTCAACGCCTCGGTCGATGGCAACGACATCGTCTACCACGGCTTCTTTGACATCGGTATTGCCGTGGGCTCGCCCCGTGGCTTGGTGGTGCCCATCCTGCGCAATGCAGACCAGATGAGCTTTGCTGACATCGAGAAGAAGATTGCTGAGTTCGGCAAGAAGGCTGCCGAAGGCAAGCTGGGCATTGAAGAAATGACCGGTGGCACCTTCTCCATCTCCAACGGTGGAACGTTCGGTTCGATGATGTCCACCCCCATCATCAACCCACCCCAGTCGGCCATCCTGGGCGTTCACGCCACCAAGGACCGCGCTGTGGTCGAAAACGGCCAGGTTGTTGTTCGCCCAATGAATTACCTGGCGATGTCTTACGACCACCGCATCATCGACGGCCGCGAAGCTGTGCTGGGCCTGGTTGCCATGAAGGAAGCGCTGGAAGATCCTTCGCGCCTGCTGTTTGACATCTAAGCCCTGAACCGTATCGACCCACCCGCGTGGCCCGACCTTTGGTCTCGCCCGCCGGTGGGTTTTTCTTCAACAGACTGAACGAGATTTCCATGAGCAAACAATTTGATGTGATCGTCATCGGTGGCGGCCCCGGCGGCTACATCGCCGCCATCCGCGCGGCCCAGCTGGGCTTTAACGTGGCCTGTATCGATGAGTGGAAGAACGAAAAGGGCGGCCCCGCACCCGGCGGCACCTGCACCAACGTCGGTTGCATCCCTTCCAAGGCGCTGCTGCAATCGTCCGAGCATTTCGAACACGCCAACAAGCACTTTGCCGAACACGGCATCACGGCCACCGGCGTGAAGATGGACGTGGCCAAGATGCTGGCCCGCAAGGACACCGTCGTGAAGCAAAACAACGACGGCATCCTGTACCTGTTCAAGAAGAACAAGGTCAGCTTCTTTCATGGCCGTGGGTCGTTCGTTAAAACTGCCGAAGGTGGCTATGAGATCAAGGTGGCTGGGGCCGCCGAAGAGTCGCTGACGGGCAAGCAGATCATCATTGCCACCGGCTCCAACGCCCGTGCGCTGCCCGGCACGCCGTTCGACGAAGAGTTTGTGCTGTCCAACGACGGCGCGCTGCGCGTAGGTGCCGTGCCCAAGAAGCTGGGCCTCATCGGCTCTGGCGTGATCGGCCTGGAAATGGGCTCCGTATGGCGCCGCCTGGGCGCTGAAGTCACCATCCTCGAAGGCCTGCCCACTTTCCTGGGCGCGGTGGACGAGCAGATCGCCAAGGAAGCCAAGAAGGCTTTCGACAAGCAGGGCCTGAAGATCGAACTGGGCGTGAAGGTCGGCGAGATCAAGACGGGCAAGAAGGGCGTAAGCATTGCCTACACCAACGCCAAGGGCGAGGCCGTGGCGCTGGATGTGGACAAGCTCATTGTCTCCATCGGCCGCGTACCGAACACCATCGGCCTGAACGCCGAAACCGTGGGCCTGGCCCTGGATGAGCGTGGTGCCATCGTGGTCGACGGCGACTGCAAGACCAACCTGCCGGGCGTGTGGGCGATTGGCGACGTAGTGCGCGGCCCGATGCTGGCGCACAAGGCCGAGGAAGAGGGCGTTGCCGTGGCTGAGCGCATTGCCGGCCAGCACGGCCATGTCAACTTCAACACCGTGCCCTGGGTCATCTACACCAGCCCCGAGATTGCATGGGTGGGCCGCACTGAGCAGCAGCTCAAGGCCGACGGCGTCAAGTACAAGGCGGGCACCTTCCCGTTCCTGGCCAACGGCCGCGCACGTGCGCTGGGCGACACCACCGGCATGGTCAAGATGCTGTCTGATGCCGAGACCGATGAAATCCTGGGCGTACACATCGTCGGCCCGCAGGCCAGCGAGTTGATTTCCGAGGCCGTGGTGGCCATGGAGTTCAAGGCCAGCAGCGAAGACATTGCTCGCATCTGCCACGCACACCCGTCCTTGAGCGAGGCCACCAGGGAAGCGGCCCTGGCCGTGGACAAGCGCACCCTGAACTTCTAAGTTTTTGATAAAAATGGGCTCTAGCGCTTGATGGGTAAGCGCTAGTAGCTATTCAATTGATAGTACCAGAGCATCCACCGCGTGACTGTAAAACAGGCTTATCTGGCCGAGCTGGCCGCCAAAGGCTACCAAAGTGACCCTGCCCAGTTGCGCGCAGTGGATGCCCTTCAACGGTGTGCGGACGACTGGGCGGCCTACAAGACGAGCCGTTCCAACGCCCTCAAAAAACTGATCAATCGCCCCGATGTTCCGCGTGGGGTGTACATGTACGGGGGAGTGGGGCGGGGCAAGAGCTTCCTGATGGAATGCTTCTTTGACGCTGTGCCCTTGAAGCGCAAAGTGCGCCTGCACTTTCACGAGTTCATGCGCGAAGTGCACCGCGAGTTGTCGGTCTTACAGGGCACTGTCAACCCGCTGGACGTGTTGGGCGCGCGCATTTCCAAACGCTACAAACTCATTTGTTTCGATGAGTTCCACGTGGCAGACATCACCGACGCCATGATCCTGCACCGCTTGCTGGCGGCGCTGTTCCAGAACGGCGTGGGCTTTGTCACCACCTCCAACTTCAAACCCGACGATTTGTACCCCGACGGGCTGCACCGTGACCGCATCTTGCCGGCGATTGCCTTGTTGAACGAGCGCCTTGAAGTCGTCAACGTGGACAACGGCACCGATTACCGTCGGCGCACGATGGAACAGGTCAAGCTGTACCACATGCCGCTGGGGCCGCAAGCCGATGCGGAGATGAACCAAGCGTTTGACCAACTGGCCGAAGTGCATGACGATGACCCGGTGTTGCACATCGAAGCGCGCGAGATTCGCGCGCGTCGCAAGGCAGGGGGCGTGGTCTGGTTCGACTTCAAGACCCTCTGTGGCGGGCCACGTTCGCAAAATGATTATCTGGAAATCGCCACCCAGTTTCACACCGTGCTGCTGTCGGATGTGCCTTATCTGCCGGTCAGCATGGCGTCCCCAGCGCGGCGGTTTACCTGGCTGGTAGATGTGTTGTATGACCGGCGGGTGAAGCTCATTTTGTCTGCCGCAGTGCCGCCGGAGCAGTTGTATACCGAAGGCCCCCTGGCCCATGAGTTTCCTCGTACGGTGTCGCGACTCAATGAAATGCAGTCCAAAGAATTTTTGGCGTTGGACCGCCGCATGGTGGACACGGGGCTCACATGAGAGTGCCTACGCGGTTCGCCTTCAAGGCCTCGGTATTTGCGTCGGTGCTGGTTTCTTTGGCGGTGGCGGTCTCATCCGCCTGTGCTCAGCCTGCTGAAGCTGCCGATGATCCCGCCAAAGCAGCGTCCACCGCCCATCGCAAGACCGAACACGAGCGCATTCACAACGAGCGCGCAGACATCACCGCCAAACGCCAGCAAGAAGAGGCCGCGTGTTATCAGCGGTTTTCGGTGGAGGACTGCTTGCGCGGCGTACGTGCAAAGGCGCGCGGTGCCGAGACACGGTTGCGCAACCAAGAGATCGAACTGAACGACGCCGAACGCAAGGAAAAGGCTGCAGAGCGCCTGCGTTCCATCGAAGAAAAAACCAAGGGCGTGCCTGCCGCCCCTGCCCAGGATGGGATGCCGGGTGCCTCGGTCCGAGGCGCGCCTCTTGCCAAACCGCAGCCCAACAAGGCCACCATAGCCCAGCGCGAGCAGGATGCGGAGCGCCGAGCACAGGACCAGCGCAATCGGGTGCAGGCCCAGGCCACCGAGCAGGCAACCCGCAATACCCAGAACGCAGACCGCGCCGCCAAGGCGCGTGCCCGTCAGGCTGAAGTGATCAACGCGGCCGAAGAGCGCCGCGCGCGCGTGGAAAAATCGCAGGTCGATGCCGCCGCTGCAGGCCGCAAACCGGCTGCTGCCTTACCTGCTGCGTCGTTGTCGGGGCGGTAGGCGCCACGCCCTACGCCTGCGCAAAGTAGCGCAGGGCACCTCCCCGTGCCCTTGTACAAATAGGGGAGTCGCCAAGAGGCGGCCAGTACCTGCTGGATGCGCCTCAGGCGCGACCCGTTTCTACGGGTGTGAGGCGTGCCACCTTCTTTTCTTCCACCAGCGCTTCAATCTTGACAATCACCAGCGAGAGGTTGTCGCCGCCTCCGCGCGCCCGCGAGCGGGCCTTTTCGATCAGGAATTCGGTGGCCTCCCGCGGCGACAGGGAGTCGACCACTGAAGCAAGTTCGGTGGGGGAGAAGTAATGCCACACACCATCGCTGCAGGCCAGCAGCACGTCGCCGGGCTGCAGCTGCGGGATCACATGGGTTGTGATGGGCGGATCGCTTTCGGTGCCCAGGCAGCCCACCAGGATGTTGGAGTGCGGATGATTATTAGCCTCGGCTTCGGTGAGTTCGCCCCGGTCTACCAGCGCCTGCACGTACGAATGGTCGCTGGTGCGAAACACCTGCCGGGAACCCTGAAAATGGTAGATGCGCGAGTCACCCGCATGCACCCAGTGGCAATCGCCGCGGGGGTTGATGAGAAAGGCCGCAATGGTGCTGTGAGGCTCCTGTTCTGCCGAAATGGCAGTTAGGCGAATCACGATGTGGGCCTCTTCCACCATGCTTTTGAGCATGGCCACCGGGTCATCGGTGTCTGGCGAATACCGCTCAAACAGTTGGCGCGCCGTCATCATGACCTGGTCGGACGCCTTGCGCCCGCCGCTGCGCCCGCCCATTCCGTCAGCCACCACGCCCAGCACACAGCCGTTGTGCCGCTCGTGAGAGATCAAGGCCACCTGGTCTTGTTGGTATTCCCGGTCACCCTTGTGAATGCCGGTGGACGCGATAAGGCGGAACGCTTTGGTCATGCTGGTGATTGTGGGGGGCGTGTGTACAAACGCCCACCGGGGTGGCAGGCCAAGCGCGTATTATCCGCCCGCCTGTGGCATTTTTGCCATCCCACGGCGTCTTGCCTTGAAACCCAGTCTTCACTCTCCCCACCGACAACTGATTGAGCTGCGCATGGAACATGCGGACCTGGATGCTTTGATCGACCGCTGCGGCTCCGACGCTGTGCCTGACCCCCTCACATGGCGTCGCTTGAAAAAGCGCCGTTTGGTACTCCGAGATGCCTTGGAGCGGCTTGAGCGCGAACTCCAACCGCAAGAGCCCGCCTGATGTCTCTGGTCGCGATGGTGCAGGAGGTTTTTGCCGACGGCGGTGTGTTGTCGCGCGCGGATGTGCATTTTCAGCCGCGGGAGGGGCAAACCCAGATGGCGGTGGCGGTGGCGCGCACGATGGAAGAGGGCGGTGCCCTGGTGGTTGAAGCTGGGACGGGGGTGGGGAAAACCTTTTCCTATCTGGTGCCCGCGCTGCTCAGCGGCGAACGAATCCTGTTGTCGACCGCCACCAAGGCTTTGCAAGACCAATTGTTTGCGCGCGATCTGCCCCGGTTAGCGCAGACGCTGGGCACACCGGTGCGAATGGCCTTGCTCAAAGGGCGTGGCAGTTATCTCTGCCTGTACCGCATGGAGCAGGCGCGCCACGACGTGGCAGGGCAGGACCGCGGTGTGGCGCGGGTGCTGGCCAAGGTCGAAGCCTGGTCGCAGAGCACCCGATCTGGCGATCTGGCAGAGCTGACGGGGCTGGACGATCGCTCGCCTGTGATTCCGCTGGTGACATCGACGCGTGAGAACTGCCTGGGTTCGCAGTGCCCCCGGTTTCGGGACTGCCATGTTCACTTGGCGCGGCGCGAAGCGCTGGCGGCTGACATTGTGGTCATCAACCACCATCTCTTTTTTGCTGATGTGGCGGTGCGCGAGTCGGGCATGGCGGAGTTGTTGCCCACCGTGCGTGTGGTGGTGTTTGATGAAGCCCACCAGATCAACGAAACCGGGGTGCAGTTTTTGGGCATGCAACTGTCTACCGGGCAGTTGATCGACTTCAGCCGGGACCTGCTGGCGGTGGGGCTTCAACACGCCCGCGGGCTGGCCGACTGGAGCGGATTGGCCAGCCTTGTTGAACTGTCGGCGCGGGATTTGCGATTGGCGGTGGGTGGAGAGCGGATCGCTGCCAAGCTGCGCTGGACCGACGAAGTTCCAGAGGGTGCAGACGGTGACGCATGGAACGCCGCCCTAAGGCGCGTGGCCCAAGCGTGCACGCAGGCCCAGGAAGCGCTCGACACCATGAGCGAAATCGCTCCGGATTTTGTTCGTTTGTACGAGCGGGGTTTCGAGCTGCTGGCCAAGGTGGGCCGGTTTTCGGGCCTGGGCAACCCTGACGCAGTGCGCTGGGTCGATGTAGGTGCGCAATTGCGGCTCATCGAGTCGCCGCTGGATATTGCGGACGCCATGCGTACGCGGCTGTTGGCGGCACCGGCTGAGTCCGCGGACTCTGACGGCTGGCCCGATGAGCCAGCGGCAGCGCCCGGCAGGGCCTGGATATTTACATCTGCCACGCTGGGAGATGACGAACGTCTGACCTGGTTTACCGAACGTGCAGGCCTGCAGGACGCAGAGATTTTGCGGGTAGCGAGCCCCTTTGACTATGCGGCGCAGGCTGCGCTGTATGTGCCGCGCCATCTGCCGTCCCCTGCGGACCCGGCGCACAGTGGTGCTCTGGCGCAATGGGTGGGCGATGCCTCCGCGCAGCTGGGCGGTCGGACTTTGGTGCTGACCACCACGCTCAAGGCTTTGCGCACCATTGGTGAAGCGCTCAAAAACCGATTTGGCAGCTCTGCAAATGTTGAAGTACTGGTGCAGGGCGAGTGGCCCAAACGCCGCTTGATGGAGCGGTTTCGCGAGGGCAGCGATGGAGGTCGGCCAGGGTGCGTATTGGTGGCTTCTGCCACGTTCTGGGAGGGATTCGACGTGCCGGGCGATGCGCTGGAACTGGTTGTCATCGACAAGCTACCGTTTCCTCCGCCCGGGGATCCCTTGGTGGAGGCTCGCACGCACAAGATCGAGCAGTCGGGCGGTAAGGCGTTCAAGTCCTATGCGCTGCCTGAAGCAGCCGTCGCACTCAAACAGGGCGCGGGGCGCCTGATACGGCGCGAGTCAGACCGGGGAATCCTGGTGGTCGGAGACACCCGCTTGGTCACCATGGGTTATGGCAAGCGGTTGATGGCGGCCTTGCCGCCGATGCGGCGTCTGGAAACCGACGCAGATTTTGAAGAGGCCTTGCGGTCGCTTACCAGAACTTCCACCACGGATCCGACTTGCCCTTGAGGCCGCCCTTCACCATGGTGCTTTGGGGATACGAGGTATCCATCACCCGGCGCGCATCGTCGCGCAGCTGGGTCATGCCCAGCGCATCGTAGGACTGAATGAGGATGTAAAGCGCTTCTTCGAGAGCCGGAACGCCCTGGTAATCGGCCAGCGCCACCTGCGCGCGGCCGATGGCGGCCACATAAGCGCCGCGCTGAAAGTAGTAGCGGGCCACGTGCACTTCGTACTGCGCCAACGAATTGACGATGTAGGTCATGCGCTGGCGTGAGTCCTGCGCGTAGCGGGACTCCGGAAAACGGGTGACCAGTTCGCTGAAGGCCTCAAACGAATCCTTGGCCGCCTTCTGATCCCGCTCTGACAGATCCTGCCGCGAAATGAAGGAGAACAGACCCAGGTTGTCGTTGAAATTCACCAAGCCTTTGAGGTACAGCGCGTAGTCGACCGCCGGACTCGCGGGGTGCAGCTTCATGAAGCGGTCCAGCGTGGCAACTGCCTGGGCCTTTTCGCCCGCCTTGTAGTGCGCGTATGCCTTGTCGATCTGGGCCTGCTGCGCCAGCGGTGTGCCTGCGGCGCGTCCTTCCAGTTTTTCGAGCAGCGGAACCGCCTTGTCGTACGCTCCGCTGTTCATTTCGTCTTGCGCTTCAGAATGAATGCGGTTGGGGCTCCATCCCGCTGTTTTGTCTTCAGAAGTGCTGGAACAGCCTGCCAGCAGGCCAGCAACCAGCAGGGCGGAAACGAGGGGCAGTGGGGCACGCAGCATCGCAAGCAGCTTTCAGCAAAAGGGGAGAACAGGTGTGGATGGGGCTGCGGGTTGGAGTCAACTTGCATGGCTTGCAAGGCACTCCGGTTGGCTGCACCCCTGGCACGAAAAGGCATTGTACTGGTGGCCGTACCTGTCAATAGACGTTACGCCACCGCCTTTGTCCCGGTAGGGGCTCGGGGGTTTCTACAATGGGCCCCATGTTTGTTCACTTGCGCCTGCACACCGAATTTTCCGTCGTCGACGGTACCAACCGAATCGACGAGGTCGCCAAGGCGGCGGCCAAAGATGGCCAGCCAGCGCTGGCCATCACCGATCTCAACAACCTATTTGGCGCCATCAAGTTTTACAAGGAAGCCCGCGGCAAAGGCGTCAAGCCGATTCTGGGTGCCGAGATATTTCTCGAAGGTGAGGCGGGCGGTGGTCCGTCACGCATCATCGTTCTGGTGCAAAGTCGGCAGGGCTATCTCAATCTGTCGGAATTGTTGGCCCGCGCCTGGACGCGCAACATCGTCAAGAACCAGGCTTTGTCCACCTGGGATTGGCTGCAAGAGCTTTCCGAAGGGCTGATAGCGCTGGCGGGTGCCCAAGCCGGGCCTGTGGGGCAGGCGCTGCTCAAGGGTGACGAGTCCGGCGCTGCGCAGGTGGCGCTGCGCCTGGCAGGGATATTTCCGCACCGGTTTTATATCGAGCTGCAGCGCGCAGGACGTGTCGATGATGAAAGCCATGTGGTTGCCGCAGCCCAACTGGCTGCGCGCCTGAACCTGCCCGTGGTAGCAACACATCCGGTGCAATTTGCAACCGCCGAAGACTATGAGGCGCATGAAGCGCGCATCTGTATCTCGGAAGGCGAGATCCTGGCCAATCCGCGCCGGGTGCGCAAATTCACGCGCGACCAGTATTTCAAGTCATCCGCCGAGATGAAGGCCCTGTTTGCTGATGTCCCTTCGGCCATCGCGAATACGGTCGAGATCGCCCAGCGGTGCAACCTCACGCTCGTGCTTGGCAAGCCGCAACTGCCGGACTTTCCCACGCCCAATGGCATGCCGATCGATGAGTATTTTCGCGTTGCGTCGTTTGACGGACTGGAAGTGCGTCTGGAGCTGCTCTTTCCAAACGCAGCAGAGCGAGACAAGCAGCGTCCTCGGTATGTGGAGCGGCTGGAGTTTGAGATCGGCACGATTCTCAAGATGGGTTTCCCGGGTTACTTCCTCATCGTGGGGGACTTCATCCAGTGGGCCAAGGCCAACGGTTGCCCCGTGGGGCCGGGCCGAGGGTCGGGTGCAGGTTCGCTGGTGGCGTACGCGCTCAAGATCACCGACCTGGATCCGCTGGAATACAACCTGCTGTTTGAGCGGTTTTTGAACCCGGAGCGGGTGTCCATGCCTGACTTCGACATCGACTTTTGCCAGTCCAACCGTGACCGTGTCATTGACTATGTGAAGGACAAATACGGCAAGAACGCGGTAAGCCAGATCGCCACGTTCGGAACGTTGGCTGCGAAGGCGGCTATTCGGGATGTGGGCCGGGTGATGGACATGAGCTACACGTTCTGCGACGGCATCTCCAAGCTCGTGCCTGGTAAGCCCGGCATGTCGTACACGCTGCAGTACCCGCCAGAGCCCAAGAAAGAAGGCGACAAGAACAACTACGCGCTTGAGCTGGAACCCACGCTTTATGAGCGTGTGCGCAAGGAAGAAGACGTCAAAACCCTTATCGAGATGGCGCAAAAACTCGAAGGCATGACGCGCAACATCGGCACCCATGCCGGAGGCGTATTGATTGCGCCGGGCAAGCTCACCGATTTTTGCCCGCTGTACCAGCAGCCAGGCAGCGACTCTGCGGTCAGTCAATACGACAAGGATGACGTGGAGGCCATCGGCCTCGTCAAGTTCGACTTTTTGGGCCTGGCCACACTCACCATTCTGGAGATTGCGCGCGAGTTCATCATCAAGCGCCACAAGGGACAAGAGAACTTTGCCTTTGAAACCATACCGCTCGACGATGGGCCGACCTACCGGCTGTTCTCGGAGGGCAAAACCGAGGCGGTGTTCCAGTTTGAAAGCCGCGGCATGCAGGGCATGCTCAAAGAAGCCAAGCCGAGTCGGCTGGAAGACCTGATTGCGCTGAATGCGCTGTACCGCCCAGGGCCCATGGACCTGATTCCCAGCTTTGTGAACCGCAAACACGGCAAGGAAGTGGTGGAGTACCCGCATCCGCTGGTGGAACCCGTGCTTGCCGAGACCTACGGGATCATGGTGTACCAAGAGCAGGTGATGCAGACCGCGCAGATCCTGGGTGGCTACAGCCTGGGCGGCGCCGACATGCTGCGCCGGGCGATGGGCAAAAAGAAGGCCGAGGAGATGGCCGAGCACCGGGAGATCTTTCGCAAGGGCGCGGCAGAAAAGAACATCAGCCAGGCAAAGGCTGACGAAGTGTTCGATCTGATGGAGAAATTCGCGGGCTACGGCTTCAACAAGTCGCACGCGGCCGCGTACTCGTTGCTGGCGTATCACACGGGCTGGCTCAAGGTGCATTTCACCGCCGAGTTCTTCTGCGCCAACATGACCGTGGAAATGGACGACACCGACAAGCTCAAGGTGTTGTACGAGGACGCAGTCAAACACTTCGGCATCAGCTTCGAACCACCAGACGTCAACCGGGGCTTTTACCGGTTCGAGCCTGTCACTGACAAGATCATCCGCTACGGTCTGGGCGCCGTAAAGGGCGCTGGTCAGCAGGCGGTCGAAGCCATCGTCGCCGCGCGCGAAGGCCGAGGTGAGGGCTCGCAGGGCTCCACCACCGGCCCGTTCAAGAGCCTCTTCGATTTTTGCCTGCGTGTTGACAAGGCCCGCATGAACAAACGCTCGGTCGAGGCGCTGATCAAGGCCGGCGCGTTTGATTCGATCAACCTCAACCGCGCTGCGATGGTGGCATCTATCGACCGGGCCTTTGAGTTTGCCGCGGCGACGCTGGCGAACGTGAACCAGGGCGGCTTGTTCGACATGATGGGCGACGACTCGCATGGCTCCAGCACCCAGGAGCCCGACCTTGTGGACGCCGTTCCATGGGGCATCAAAGAACGTCTCACGTTGGAAAAAACGGCCGTAGGGTTCTATCTTTCGGGCCATCTGTTCGATGAGGTGGCCTCTGAGGTGCGCCGCTTTGTGCGCACCCAGATCGATGAGTTGCTGGACAGCCGCGAGCCCCAGGTCCTGGCCGGGATCATCAGCGATTTCCGGGTCATCAACGGGCAGCGCGGCAAGCTTGGCTTGTTCAAACTCGATGACAAATCAGCCGTGATCGAGGCGTCGGCCGACGAAAGCCTGCTCAATACCTACCGCAACCAACTCAAGGAAGATGAATTCGTTGTGATGATGGGGCGTTTGCAGCTCGACCATTTCAGCGGCGGGTTGCGTGTGAAGGTGCAGCAGGTGTGGGACTTGGCTGGGGCGCGTTGCCGTTTTGGCAAGTATTTGCACGTCATGGTCGGAGACAAGGCGCCCGACGTGCCAAGGCTGGTCCGCGAGTTTCCGCCACGCCGTGAAGAGCGGCCGGAAGGGGACGACCTGGTGCATGGCATGCGTGTCCGGATGGGTGTGCGCTGCACTGCCGATGACGCCGCAGCGGTCGCAGAGTTGCAACTGGGCGAAAGTGCGCGGTTTTACCCCACCGACGCAGCACTTGCAGCGTGGTTGGCACAGGCAGGCGCGGGAACTGCCACTGTGGTTTACGAGTAGAACCTGTGTGGCAGACAGAATCTGCAGCGTATGCCTTGAAAAAACCGGGTCAACAACCAATTTCTCTCACAGCAGCACCCCGCAGGGGTCGCTAGAATGAAATTCATGGCAACAAAACCACCTTCACCCCCTACCGCGCCGCCCGTGACCCGGCCTGCGCGGGATGACGGCGGTTCGGTCGTGCTCGAAAGACGCACCCAAAAGACCCAGCCACCGCAGATGTACCAGGTGGTCATGCTCAATGACGACTACACCCCCATGGAGTTTGTCATCGTGGTTTTGCAGGAGTTTTTCAGCAAAGACCGTGAACAAGCCACCCAAATCATGTTGAAGATTCATCTGGATGGCAAAGGCGTTTGCGGGGTTTACTCCCGTGATGTGGCTGCCACCAAGGTGGAACAAGTGCTTGACGCCGCCCTCAAGGCGGGCCACCCACTGCAATGTGTCAGTGAACCTGTTGCGTAACAGGTTTTTGATCCCGATTTACAGTTATCCATCTTCCACGCAAGCACCAAGGAGTTCACATGATTGCCCAAGAACTGGAAGTCAGCTTGCACATGGCCTTTGTTGAGGCCCGCCAACAGCGCCACGAGTTCATTACCGTGGAGCATCTGTTGCTTGCACTGCTCGATAACCCCAGCGCAGCGGAAGTGCTGCGCGCTTGTTCGGCCAACATCGATGATCTTCGTTCATCGCTGTCGAACTTCATCAAAGACAACACGCCGCAGGTGGCGGGTGCCGACGAGGTGGACACCCAGCCCACCTTGGGCTTTCAGCGTGTGATCCAGCGCGCCATCATGCATGTGCAGTCCACAGGTAATGGCAAAAAAGAAGTCACTGGCGCCAACGTGCTTGTGGCCATCTTTGGCGAGAAGGATTCGCACGCCGTGTACTACCTGCACCAGCAGGGTGTGACGCGCCTGGACGTGGTCAACTTCATCGCCCATGGCATCAAAAAGGGCGAACCACCAGAACCCGCCAAGCCTGAAAACCAGGCGGAGGGCGAAGAGGGTGCGGGCTCTGAACGCAACGAAAAGGCCTCGCCGCTGGAGCAGTTCACCCAAAACCTGAACCAGGCCGCCAAAGAAGGCAAGATCGATCCGCTGATCGGGCGCCACTACGAAGTGGAGCGCACCATCCAGATCCTGTGCCGCCGCCGCAAAAACAACCCACTGCTGGTGGGTGAGGCCGGTGTGGGCAAGACCGCGATTGCCGAGGGCTTGGCCTGGCGCATCACCCAAAATGACGTGCCAGAGATTCTGGCTGAGGCGGTGGTGTATTCGCTCGACATGGGCGCACTGCTTGCGGGCACCAAATACCGTGGCGATTTTGAGCAACGCCTGAAGGGCGTGCTCAAGTCGCTCAAGGACAAGCCCAACGCCGTGCTTTTCATTGACGAAATCCACACTTTGATCGGCGCTGGAGCGGCCTCGGGCGGCACGCTTGATGCATCCAACCTGCTCAAACCCGCGCTTTCCAGCGGTCAGCTCAAGTGCATTGGTGCGACCACTTTCACCGAATACCGTGGCATTTTCGAAAAAGATGCAGCGCTGTCGCGTCGGTTCCAGAAGGTGGACGTCGTCGAGCCCACGGTGCAAGAAACCATCGACATCTTGAAGGGCCTGAAGTCGCGCTTTGAAGAGCACCACAGCGTGAAATACGCTGCGGCAGCCCTGCAAGCCGCGGCTGAGCTGAGCGCCAAGTACATCAACGACCGCCATCTGCCCGACAAGGCGATTGACGTGATCGATGAAGCCGGTGCTGCCCAGCGCATCATGGTGCCGAGCAAGCGCAAGAAGACCATCGGCAAGGCCGAGATCGAAGAGATCGTGGCCAAGATCGCGCGCATTCCGCCTGCCAACGTGTCTAACGACGACCGCGGCAAGCTGCAGACACTGGAACGCGACCTGAAGAGCGTGGTGTTTGGCCAGGACAAGGCGCTGGAAGTGCTCGCCAGTTCGGTCAAAATGGCGCGCTCGGGCCTGGGCAAGGGCGACAAGCCGATTGGCTCATTCCTGTTCAGCGGCCCCACGGGCGTGGGCAAGACCGAGGCAGCCAAGCAGCTCGCTTACATCATGGGCATCGAGCTGTTGCGCTTCGACATGTCGGAATACATGGAGCGCCACGCCGTCAGCCGCCTGATTGGTGCGCCTCCTGGCTACGTGGGCTTTGACCAGGGGGGCTTGCTGACCGAGGCCGTCACCAAGAAGCCGCACTGCGTGCTGCTGCTCGACGAAATCGAGAAGGCGCACCCGGACATCTTCAACGTGCTGCTGCAGGTGATGGACCATGGCACGCTGACGGACAACAACGGGCGCAAGGCCGACTTCCGCAACGTCTTGATCATCATGACGACGAACGCGGGCGCCGAGACCATGAACAAGGCGACCATCGGCTTTACCAACCCGCGCCAGGCGGGCGACGAAATGGGCGACATCAAGCGCCTGTTCACGCCCGAGTTCCGCAATCGGCTGGACGCCATCGTCAACTTCAAGGCACTCGACGAGCAGATCATCCTGCGCGTGGTGGACAAGTTCCTGCTGCAGCTGGAGCAACAACTGGCCGAGAAGAAGGTGGACGTTACCTTCACCGACACCCTGCGCAAGCACCTGGCCAAGAAGGGCTTTGACCCGCTGATGGGCGCCCGTCCGATGCAGCGCCTGATCCAAGACACGATTCGCCGTGCCTTGGCAGATGAGTTGCTGTTCGGTCGCTTGACGGAAGGTGGACGCCTGACGGTGGACGTTGAGCTCAAGGCCGACGACAAGGGTGTTGAGACGTCTGAAGTGCTGCTTGACATTCAGCCCTTGCCCAAGAAGGAGCGTTCTGCCAAGTCCGAGCCCGCTGAACCCGAAGAGGCTACTGCCGACTGAGGGCACTGCGTTGCAGCACGGAGCCCTGGTGCGAAGTGCTGTTGCCAAATCAAAGAAAGCCCGTGGCGCAAGCAAGCCCCGGGCTTTTTTTATGGTCGCCGCGCCGCAGCGGGTCGATGAAGGTGAAACCGTTCGGGTTGAGCCTGTAGAAGCCAGGGCGCAATGCCTGCTCCGCTCTGCATAAGCGCAGCGTGACGGTTCAAATGGGTTGATGCCAAGTCAATATTCCGGCACGAGGGCCCATCAATAGCGTGTGGCGCTCTTGTTGATACGGCCCTGTAAAGTTTGAACCGTTCGCCCTGAGCCTGTTGGATTGCTTCGACGGGCTCCGCCTGAGCGGTATTGGGGACATCACAGCGCCGAATCAGTCCTATGGCGCCTGCAGCCGCTCCAGCAGCGCCGCAGTCGGGTAGCCATCTGCCACGGCACCAATGCTTTGCTGAAACCGGCGCAGGCCTGCACGGGTTGCCGGGCCCATCACGCCGTCTGGCGTGCCTGCGTCAAACCCCTTGTCGTTCAGCGCCGTCTGCAATTGGCGCAGCTGGTCGCGGTGCAGGGGTTCCATGTCACGGGGCCACGCGGTAGAGATGGGTGCGCCGCCGTCGATCTGGCGCGCCAGAAGGCTCACGCCCAGTGCGTAGTTGACCGAGTTGTTGTACCGCAGGATGGTGCGGAAATTGGCGCCCACCAGAAACGCCGGGCCCCGTGCGCCTGCGGGTGTGATGACGGAGGCATCGCCCAGCTCGGGCAGCGCCTGGCCGTCCAGCGTGCGCACGCCTTCTGCCGCCCAGGCGGTGGCTTTTTGGCGGGTGGTGAGTTCTGCGCGCGCGTAGTCAAAACCTGAGGGCAGTTGCACTTCGACACCCCACGGCTGGTCACTTTGCCAGCCCATGCGCGCCAGAAAATGCGCGGTGGACGCCGTCACATCGGGGATGCTGCCCCAGATGTCGCGGTGGCCGTCGCCATCCGCATCCACCGCGTAGGTCAAAAACACAGAAGGCAAAAACTGCGTGTGCCCCATGGCGCCCGCCCACGATCCGATCATGCGGTCTGCCGCAATGTCGCCCTGGTCCACGATGCGCAACACGGCCAGCAGCTCGGCCTGGGCCCAGCTGCGGCGGCGGCCCTCAAACGCCAGTGTGGCCAACGCATCGATCGCGCGGAAAGTGCCAAAGTTGCTGCCGTAGTTGCTCTCCATACCCCAGATGGCCGTGATGACCGGGGCCGGCACACCGTAGCGCGCGGCGGCAGCGTTCAGCGCCGCCTGGTGCTCGGCCCGCTTGGCCTGGCCTTGCGCAATGCGCTGGGCGGACACGGCGCTGTCGAGGTAGGCCCAGGGCGTGCGAGTGAACTCAGGCTGGGCGCGGTCCAGGTCCACCACCCGGGGCAGAAGCTGCGCATTACCAAGCACCGTGCGCACCGTCTCGGGGCGGATGTTGGCTGCCAGCGCCTGGGCAGAAAACTGGTCGCGCCAGGTAATAAATGCCGCCTGTTGTGCGGAATCAGCGTTGCCTGCGGGGGCCGTCGCTGCAGTGGCTGCCGATGGCACCGCGGGTGGGGTCGGTGTTGTAAGGGCCGGTACGGCTGCGGGCTGCTGCACCGGCTGTGGCGTTGTGCGTGGCGCTGCATTGGGTGGTGAGGCGGATGCACACCCTGCAACCGCAATGGCGGCGACCAGCGCCAGCCACCAGGGGGCCGAAACAGGGGAAGAGGGAGCTGAACGTGGGGAGATAGGGCGTGTCTGCATCAAACCATTGTCGTGCCCCTGCCCATGGCATCTGCCCATCGTGGTGTGTATCGATTTGAAAACCTGTGTTACTACTGAATTGATAGCTGTCAGCGCTTGATTGACTAGCGCTAGGTGCCAAAAACACCATAAATCCGGTTACAGTCGGAGACCGCTTGTCTACCGCTCACAGCCATGCCCCCCCATACCTTTCTCTGGCACGACTACGAAACCTTTGGTGCCAACACGCGCCGCGACCGGCCCGCGCAGTTTGCGGCGATCCGCACCGATGCGGAGCTGAACGAAATCGGCGACCCGCTGATGTTCTATTGCCAGCCCGCCAACGACTACCTGCCCGACCCGGTCTCGTGCCTCATCACTGGCATCACGCCGCAGCACTGCCTGGAGCAGGGCGTGCCCGAGCACCAGTTTGCTGCGCGCATCGAGTCCGAGTTCGCGCAGCCCGGCACCATTGGCGTGGGCTACAACACCATCCGGTTTGACGACGAGATCACGCGCTTCATGTTCTGGCGCAACCTCATCGACCCTTATGCGCGTGAATGGCAAAACCAGTGCGGGCGCTGGGACCTGCTGGACGTGGTGCGCATGACCTATGCGCTGCGGCCTGACGGCATCAACTGGCCCAAGAAGGAAGACGGTGTGACGCCCAGCTTTAAGCTGGAGCACCTGTCCAAAGCCAACGGCCTGCTGCACGAGGCCGCGCACGATGCGCTGTCTGACGTGCGCGCCACCATTGCGCTGGCGCGCCTGATCCGCCAGCACAACACCAAGCTGTTTGACTTTGCGCTCAGCCTGCACAAGAAGGACCGGGTCGCCGCCGAGTTGCGCCTGCCCGCCACCACCCTCACGGCGCGTCCGTTTTTGCATGTGTCGGGCATGTTCCCCACCGAGCGCGGGTGCCTGGGCGTGATGTGGCCCCTGGCCAGCCACCCCACCAACAAAAACGAACTCATCGCTTGGGACCTGGCCCACGACCCGGCGCCGCTGGCCACCATGGGCCCCGACGAAATCCGCCTGCGCATGTTCAGCAAGGCCGACGCGCTGCCTGAAGGCATGACGCGTCTGCCCGTCAAAACCATTCACCTGAACAAGTCCCCCATGGTGGTGGGCAACGTAAACACCCTGACGCCCGCATTGGCGCAGCGCTGGGGCATCGACCTGGCCCAGGCTGCGCAGCACGCCGAGGTGGCGCGCGCGCTGCCCGACATGAGCGGCATCTGGCCCGCCGTGTTTGCACGCCCGCCAGAGCCTGCGCCCGATGTGGACCAGGACCTGTACGGCGGTTTTGTGGGTAACAACGACCGCCGCCTGCTCAACGACCTGCGCACCCTGGGCGGTGACAAGCTGGCCAAGGCGCGGGCCCACTTCGAAGACCCGCGCCTTGCAGAACTGTTCTGGCGCTACCGCGCCCGCAACTTTCCGCAGACACTGTCGCCCGAAGAGCAGCAGCGCTGGGATGCGCACCGTGCGGCCTGCCTGTTTGATGGGCAGGGCGGGGCGCGCACGGTGGAGCAGTTGTTTACCGAGATCGATGAAATGTCCGAGACGGCCGACGACCGCGCGCAGGACATCTTGGGCGCCTTGTACGATTACGCTGAGCACATTGCACCTGAACGATGACTCCCCCCTGAGGCGCTGCGCGCCTTCCCCCGGAGGGGGACGCACCCGGTGGCCTGGCAAAGCCAGTTCCACGGGTGCACTGACACCAGGGCGCGCCAGTAGTGATCGCCCCGTCTTGTAAGTAGCCCCGCAGAAACAGCGCAGATTTTTATGACGACACCGCAAAACCAAAGCTTCACCACCCAGATCGTGCATGCCGACCGCCTGGGCGGCGCTGAGCAGGGCGCCATTCACAAGCCCATCCACACCTCGGTGCAATACGGCTACGACCAGGTTGAAGACCTGATCGCCGTGTTCCAGGGCACCGCCAGGGGCGGTTTCAACTACGCCCGCCAGGGCACGCCCACCACGGCGGCGCTGGAGGCAAAGATCACGCAGATGGAGCGCGGGCAGGGCACCATCGTTTTTTCCACCGGCATGGCGGGCATCTGCGCAGTGTTTCTGACGCTGCTCAAAGCGGGCGACCACTTGGTGGCCAGCCAGTTTGTGTTTGGCAACACCAACAGCGTGCTGGGCACGCTGGCCGACTTGGGCATTGCAGTGACCATGGTGGATGTGACCGACGCAGCCAAGGTGGCCGCCGCGCTGCGCCCCAACACCCGCATGGTGTTTGTCGAGACCATTGCCAACCCCGGCACGCAGATTCCTGATCTTGAAGGCATTGGTGCCCTGTGCAAGGCGCACGGCGCGCTTTACGTGGTGGACAACACCGTGGCATCGCCCTATCTGTTCCGCGCCGCTACGGTGGGCGCAGGGCTGGTGGTCAACTCGCTCACCAAGAGCATTGGCGGCCATGGCGATGCGCTGGGCGGCGCCATCACCGACACGGGTTTGTTCGACTGGTCCACCTACCCCAACATTTTTGCGGCCTACCGCAAGGGCGACCCCAAAGGCTGGGGCCTGCAGCAGCTGCGCAAAAAGGGCCTGCGCGACATGGGCGGCACCTTGTCGTCCCACGCCGCGCACCAGCTGGCTGTGGGCGCCGAAACGCTGGCCCTGCGCATGGACCGCACCAGCGCCACCGCGTTGGCGCTGGCCCAGTGGCTAGAGGCGCATCCCGCCGTATCGCGCGTTCTGTACCCCATGCTGCCATCGCACCCGCAGCATGACCAAGCTCGCAAGCACCTGAAGGCGGGCTCCTGGCTGCTGTCATTTGAGTTGCGCGACCCAACCCAATGCCTGCCCGTGTGCAACCGCCTGCAGCTGCCCATCAAGGCCACGGGGCTGGCAGACACCCGCACGCTCATCATCCCGGTGGCGCACACCATCTTCTGGGAGGCGGGCGCTGAAGTGCGCGCCACCATGGGCATTGCCGACAGCATGATCCGCCTCTCGGTGGGGCTGGAAGAGGTAGAAGACCTGCTGGCCGACTTTGAGCAGGCGCTGGCCACGGTGTGATCGGGCGGTCGCTGGTGCTGGTGCCACGTGGCGCTTGGCTCTGGCGCTTTGTCGAAGGGCCGCAAGCCCCAACGTGCGGGCGCCTTGTGTTGAAATGCCCGCTATCCCCATGCTGGTTGGTTCAAAAAAACCACCATCCGTTCGGGCTGAGCCTGTCGAAGCCAGGGTGCTCCCTGTAGAAGCCCCTCGACAGGCTCAGGGCGAACGGGGTTGACGGACTGGTATGGCGCGCTTATTCCTCCTCCTGACTGACTGAGCACCACCCCCATGGCCACAGCAACCTCAGCCCCGCCTGCCACCATCGGCAAGTACCGCATCGAACGCGAACTGGGCCGGGGCGCCAGCGGCATCGTGTTTTTGGCGCTCGACGGTTTTCGGGACCGCAAGGTCGCCATCAAGCAGACGCACGCCTACCTGCTCAAACAACCCGACCAGGCCGAGCGCTACCGCAAGTTGATGCGCAACGAGGCCGCGCTGTCGGGCCGTTTGCGGCACCCCAACATCGTCCGCCTGCTCGACGCCGACGAAGAAGCCTTTCCGCCGTACCTGGTGCTCGAATACATCGACGGCCGGCCCCTGTCAGACTTTGCAACCCCCGACACCCTGCTGCCCGTGCCCCAGGTGCTCGACATCGCCTTCAAATGCTGTAACGCGCTTGAATACGCGTGCCGCGAGGGCCTGGTGCACCGCGACATCAAGCCCGCCAACCTCATGCTGGCGAAGGGCGGCGACGTGAAGCTGACCGACTTTGGCGCCGCCCTGTCACTGCGCAGCGACGCCACGCAACTGTCGGGCCTGGTCGGCTCGCCCTCGTACATGTCGCCCGAGCAAGTGCGCGAGGAAGACCTCACGCACCACAGCGACATGTTCTCGCTGGCCGTGGTGGTGTACGAGCTGCTCACCGGCCGCCGCCCGTTTGATGGCGACACCGACTTTGCGACGCTGTACAAGATCAGCAACGAAACCCCCACCCCCCCCAGCCTGCTGCGCGCATCGCTGCCCGCGCATGTTGACGACGTGCTGCTGCGCGCCCTGGCCAAGCAGCCCATCGATCGCTTTGCCACCTGGGACGACTTTGCCCAAGCCCTGCTGGCCGCCCACCAAAGCCTGCCCCGCCAAAAATCCCAAGACACCGAGGCCGAGCGCTTTGCCCGCCTGCGGGCGCTGCCATTTTTTGCCGACTTTCACGACGTGGCGCTGTGGGAGCTGATGCGCCTGGGCAACTGGCGCAGGCTAGAGGCCGGCACCGTGCTGATGCGCGAGAACACCCCCGGCGACTCGTTCTGCATCCTCATCGAAGGCCAGGTGGCAGTCAGCCGCCAAGGCTGGAGCCTGAGCACCCTGGGCCCCGGCGTCACCCTGGGCGAAATGACCTACCTGCGCCCCGAGAACAAAATGCGCACCGCCACCGCCGTGGCTGAGACCGAAGTGCTGGTGCTCAAGGTCCGCAACCCGGCGCTGCGCGAGGCATCGGAGGATTTGCAGTCGCGCTTTGACAAAGCCTTTATCAAGCTGCTGGTGGGGCGGCTGATTGCGACCAACGAGCAGTTGGCGGAGTGGGAGCAGGGGTTGAGTGAGCCGGAGTGATTGGGGGGCGTTGAGCGTGGGGTAGGCGAAGTTGCCCCGGTTTCGGTGTTGTAAACTATCAAAGTTATAGCTATCAGCGCTTGATAGATAAGCGCTATAGGCCAAAAAGACTGAAAATTCGACACCTAGCGTCTTGTCCCAGAGGCCGGCCTGAAGTGAAGCCCGGGGTGTGCGGCCGAATGGCAGTTGTGCAGCGATTGCTGTCGTCTAGCTCGCGGCCGCCAAAGTCTGCTGTCGGCCATGAGCGGACATTGGAGCCACAAATGACACTCGAATGGAAACACTCCACCGATGGAATCAACTGGGAAGAACTTTCTGCCCTGTATCGGGCCGCCCCACTGGGCGAGAAAAAGCCAGTTCATCTGCAAACAGTTTTCTCAAACAGCATGTTTAAGTGTTTCGTCTACGAGCATACGACGCTCGTGGCGGCGGGGCGTGCGCTTGCTGATGGCGCAGACTGCTCGTACATCTGCGACATTGCGGTATTGCCGAGCCATCAAGGCACAGGCCTTGGTAAACAGGTTGTCAGTGACCTTGTAGAAATGTCATGTGGCCACAAGAAAATCATCTTGTATGCGGTCCCTGGTAAAGAACCTTTCTACAGCAAGTTCGGCTTCATGCGCATGAAGACTGCTATGGCCATCTTTGAGAATCAGCAGCAGCAGGTGGAGGGGGGCTACCTCAGTGAAACCTAGCGGCTCAATCGAGAGGTAAAGACCTGCAAGCCTGTCGAGGAGAGAAACTTGAACCTGAGATGGCACGTCCTTACTTTCGTCCTTGCGCTCGCGGCGGTCCATCTACCGGCCATCGCGGCGACGCGCACATGCGGCGCACCACAGGTCACCGACGATGGCTGGCGCACCGAGCCCGACCCGCATCGCGCGGGCTTCGATGCCGATCTGCTGTGTGATGCGGTGCAAACTTTCGCTCAAGGATTGAGCAACCGCCACAGCCTATTGGTGGAACGTCACGGCATGCTGGTGGTCGACGCCTATCGCACTGGCAGCGATCGTTCCACTTACTCCCTGTGGGCCAGCAAGACAGCGTTCGATAAAGAGACGCTGCACGATGTCCGCTCGATCACCAAGTCGGTGGTGGCTATGCTCTGGGGTATTGCGGAGGGAACCCGTGCGGTACCGCCTGCCGACACGCCTATTTTGGACCTGCTGCCAGAGCTGGCGGATCTGCGCGGCAGCGGTCGCGAGCGCATCACGGTCGAGCACATGCTGTGCATGCGAAGTGGCCTGGACTGGGACGAAAGCGGCGGCTACAGCCGCTGGGGCAACGACGAGCGCGGCCTACTCTGGCGCGGTGATCGCGCCCGCCATGTGATGGAAAAGCCACTTTCCCATTCTCCGGGCACCCTGTTCAACTACAACGGCGGACTCACCGCGATTTTGGGCATCGCACTGGAAGCTCGCACCGGCGCTAACCTGCAGGACTATGCCCGCCATGTATTGCTGGAGCCTCTGGGCATTCGGAACTGGGAGTGGGTGACGGACCTGCGTGGGCGCGCGCGAGCCTACACCGGCCTGCGGTTGCGCCCACGCGACTTGGCGCGGTTGAGGCGAGTCATGATGGATGGCGGCCGGTGGCAGAACCGCCAGGTCGTCCCCGAGGTTTGGGTGCGCACGCTGCTGGCGCGCTGCTCGGACAAAGAGGAAATTGGCCATCACTGGTGGCATGGCAACGTATTCGTGCGGGGCAAAGAGGTGACCTGGCATGGGGCGTTAGGAAACGGGGGGCAGCGCCTTTTTATCGTGCCATCGTTGGACATGGTAGTGGTGATGACGGCAGGCGCATACAACGACGCGAGCATTGGCCGTGCCCAACTGCATCTGCTGCTGCAGGTTGTGGCGGCAACAATGGAGCATGCCGGGAAACTTGCAGACGGTGCCGTTTCGTCTACGGCCGCCGCAGAGAGCGTGGAAGTACCGTTGATCGAGACTCGGGCCACACTGCAATCCATCGCCACGGAAGACGGCGGCGTTCGGACTTACGTGCATCTGAAGCTGGTGCCTCAGGCGAGGCGACCCTTCACCACAGCGCGCTTCCGCGTTCGTGATGCCTCCCTGCTCACTGGTCTGCAAAAGGGCGCCAGCGTGAAGTTTCGCGCCGAGCGTATGGAAGGTGAAAACGCTCTGACTTCGATCCGCGCGGTGGCGCCTTGCGTTCGGTTTCAGCCTTGTGACTAACACGGCGGTGGCTTGCACGTGGCCCACCCGGATATCTTTGAGTTGACAGGGAATCTTGGTTTGTGTGGTCCAACTCACAGAAACACGCAATCGGGATGACCGGTCGCGATCATTCTTCGAATCACCGTTTTCTGGCCGAATTTGTCCGATGGCGAAGGACGCTAGTGGGCCCTTAGCGGACCTTGGCAACCCTACCGCGAAGCTGTCGTTCACCAGTGCACGCTTCCATGTCAACGAGACATGTTGACAGCGCTGCGATGAATTCGCGTAGCTTGGCACACTGGCACACAAAAGTACCGGCTTGCCTTTGGTGACAACAACATGCACAGCAAAGACATTCTTTGCCATAGCGATTCCGATGGTGACAATGGCATTCATGGTCTTCCCCTTCCAACAAACAAGTGAGTTGATGAGAGTTCGGAGTTCCCATCGTGGCACTTGGGTGCCTTATCCCGCGAATGCGCCGTTCACTTTGGACGGAGAAGTCGCTTTCAATCCTTAGGCCGCATCGGAAAAGTCATGCCAACCCTCTCATCATTCGTACTCATCGCGCTTGGCGTTTATGCATTTGTGTTTCTCTTGCTAGCACTGGTCCAGTCCTCGAAGGAATTCAAGCAACAACCGCTTGCAGATCAAGAGCGTGCTCGCAAAACGTTCCGGTGGTCTCTAATTTCTCTCCCATTCGTTCTGGCCGGGACATATCTCCTCTTACTGGCGCCACCGGAAGTAATGCGGATGCTGCCCGTGTTTATCTACCTTCTACTCTCGGGTGTAGCGCTGTGGCTCTTGTGGAGAAGCTATCGACTGGGAGTCCGACGAGACGAGCGCCTTGTAAAGTCACTCTCAGGCAAGCCGCTGCGCAATGCAAAGGCACTCGTGCGAACCTTCGCTCTGGCCAATTTCATGCTCGCAGCGGGCTATATAGCAATTCTCATCGCGATACCCGCTCTTCGCCTTCCGTTGAATAGTTGGGCTCCACTTATTACCATTATGTCCAGCTGCTACAGCCTTTTCATGTGGCATCAGGAGCGCAAGAATGCAGCCTAACCTTTCCGTCAAGCAGACCTGCCTTCGGTAATCCGCTTGAGTCAAACGTTGAGTGCCTGCTTTCAACTACTTCCATCGACTGCTCCTGGCCGATAGTACCCATTCGCGAAGGCGAGGCGTAAGTCCATAATCAGCCTAAAGCGGTTTCCTATCTCTCTCCACACCTTCGCGATCCTAAAAAAGACAATTTAACTGCTGCGTTTGGAAATAAAGCAAATCGGTAAAAGACTCATTTCCGATTATTTTTTCAGGTTATGGAGATTATTTTTATGATCCGAGCCCCTTGTGCGCAGCCTCCAATGGTGGGTGTTACGCCGTAGGCATTGGCAATACTTAATCCTTGAGGCTCACCCCCAGAATTTCCAGCTCTTTCGCAAACGAGTCCCTGCGTTTTGCTGCTTTTGCCGCTGTTTCTGTGGCGGCTTGTATGGCCTTGGGGCCTTTGTTTGCAGCCGCTTTGATCAGCCCGAACGTGTGGGCGGCATCTGCCTCTGCTCGCTTGAACGTAGCGATGAGTTCAGCATGCGCAATGGGTGGGTTCACAGTTACGCCCACATCAATTTGCGTCGGTACTTTTAAATTTTGACGTTGGCGCGAAGCAAGGCTGTTCTCAATTCGCGAGTGGCAGGTTTGGAGATATCCACCTTTTCCACCGCCAGATCGAATGAAGAGCCAGGCTTGATGCTGGTGGGCAGTATCTTTTTTGCTGGAAGCTTGGCAGGGAACGTACCTTTGCCTGGACACATGCGAACGGAAAAACCGAATTCTTCGAGCACGCCTTTCGCATACAACTCCGCTAATTGTTGAAACGTTACGAAGGTGGAACGTTTCACGTCTTTGAATCCTGGCTGGCTTACGTCGCGAACGAGTTCGAATTTGCCAAGTGAATCGCGCTGTGTATCGGTAAAAGGGTGCAGCAAGAAAGTCTGACGAACGCCATCCTTTTTGGACACCAAAGTGTGCTCGACGGCAATATCGGTTAACAGCATGTTGTTCTTCTAGCTCTGCGAGCTGCAGTTTGCACGGCCGCATCAGCCGACGTACCGCCCAAAGTCGCAGATTTTGTTTTCAAACCCCGTTACCGGGGAGCCAATGCCCCTTGGGATGCGAAGTGCGCGATGCGGGCAAAAATCACCCGAAGGGCGAGGACTTTAACTGAAGGGCAGCCAATGGCCGATCCCTGTTGCGCGGCAAACAGACCGCTTCGGGTCAAAAACTGCCTGCGAATGGGGGATGAGTGAAAGTCCGAAATCAGCCTTGAACGGACCTTGAACTCGCGGGCGGCTGCGGCTGTTCATGGCGGTAGGAACGTCCTGCATAACTCCCTGCAGTCTGTGATAGCGCGGGCTCGGGCGGTCCGCTGCGTTGCTTTTCTTGCCAATAGCACGCTATTGGCTGCAAAAAGACGCCTTACGGCCCATCCCGATCCGCACTGTCACCGCCTCGCGAGGGTTATGCAGGACTTCCCTAGCGGGCGCAGGGTCGCTCCACGCGAAGGCTTTGTTGACGGTCGAACCGTCGCTTGCCTTCGCCATGACTTCCTCACATGCGGTCGGCAATTTCACTATAAAAAGAATAGCTTCTACCGCTTTATACATAAGCGCTAGACCCCAAAAACACTCAAAAATCCAGCCCAAAGCACCCACCGCTCCGCAGGTCTAGACAAAACGAATGAGAATTAATATCATTTGACCGCCTGAGTACGCACACCCCGTCCACCGCAAAAGGCTCCTCCAAGGAGTTTTGCCATGGACCTGGGCACACCGCAGCCAAGCCAATCCACACCCGCCAGCAGTTGTCCACCCGCACCGGCCACCTTGCCGTTGTGGGAGCGCACCATGCAGCGCGCCCGTGGCGCAGCGTGCTTGGGCCAGATGGCGATGGCGCTGGCATATCAGCAGCAGGCCCTGGCGCTGTCGTTGCGCGTGCTGCAGCAGGTTCCTCCGGCGGGGCGCGAGGACGATTGCGTTGCGGCCCTGGTGGTCTCTCATCTGAACGTTGCCGACCTGCAGGCGCAGGCTGCTGAGCTGGATGCGGCTGCGCATCTGCTGTGCCGGGCGCACTCGCTAGTGCTGGGGTTGCTGGCCGATGGCCGCCACAGCCCGGCGCTGCGCCAGGCGGCCTTGCGGCACAGCCGCGAAACCCTGGCCGCCTTGTTTGCCCATGTGGCCGACCACGGCCCGCACCCCGCCATTGCCCAGGCGCTGGCTAGCCCGCGTCGTGTGGGGCTGCAGCACTGACTGTGTGGCGGCGGGCCCCGCAACTGCCGCCAGCAACGATTCCTTCCTGCGTCCTTTCTCTCTTTCTTTCTTTCTTTCTTTCTTTTCTTCCCTTCCCTTCCCTCGTTCTTACCTCTGACTGAAAGCACCATGCCCTACACGCTGCCTGCCTTGCCCTATGCCTATGACGCGCTGGAGCCCCATATCGATGCCCGCACGATGGAGATCCACCACACCAAGCACCACCAGACCTACATCAACAACCTGAACGCAGCGCTGGAGGGCACGCCCCATGCCGATCTGCCCGTTGATGAACTGGTGGCGGGCCTTTCGCTGTTGCCCGAGAACCTGCAAGGCCCGGTGCGCAACAACGGGGGCGGGCATGCCAACCACAGCTTGTTCTGGAGCGTGATGTCGCCCCAGGGCGGCGGCCAGCCGCAGGGCGAGCTGGCGCGGGCCATCGACACCGACCTGGGGGGCTTTGACGCGTTCAAGGACGCTTTCACCAAAGCGGCGCTGACCCGCTTTGGCAGCGGCTGGGCCTGGTTGTGTGTGAACGCTGCGGGCGGGCTGGTGGTGGAAAACACGGGCAACCAGGACAGCCCGCTGATGGCGGGTGTGCTGTCCGGAAACACGCCCATCCTGGGTCTGGACGTGTGGGAGCACGCGTATTACCTGCAGTACCAAAACCGCCGCCCGGAGTACATCGCCGCGTTTTACAACGTGGTGGACTGGGCCGAGGTGGCGTGCCGCTATTCATTCGCAACAACCCCCTGAGCGGCTGCGCCGCTTCCCACTTCTCTCGCGCTACGCGCGGAACGGGGGACGTGGGACGTGGGACGTGGGACGACGCCGGTGGCCTGGCGAAGCCAGTTCCACGGCGTCCGCTGGCCCGGTGCGCGCCAGTTTCAAGCGCCGCGTATCACTACTGGTATGGATGAAAACCACAGGAAAACTGCCATGCAGACACCGACCCCCGCCACCGACATGACCATGGCACGTGTTTCTGCGCTGCGCCTGCGTCAGCGCATCGGCCTTGCCATCGTGCTGCTGGGCATGCTGGCCGCATCGGCCCAGGCGTGGCAATGGATTGCGGGCCAACCCGTGGTGCTGAATGCGCTGTGGGGTGGCCTGGCGGCCGCGCTGGCCACGGCGCTGGGCACCTTGCCGGTGCTGTTGTCGCAGCGTTTGTCCGAGCGCACGCAAGACACGCTGTTTGGCTTTGGCGCGGGGGTGATGCTGGCGGCGTGTTCGTTCTCTCTGATCATCCCCGGCATCCATGCCGCGCGGGCGGGCGGGGCGGGGGCCTGGGCGGCGGGGGCAACGCTGGGCGCGGCCATTTTGCTGGGCGCGCTGGCGTTGTTGTGGATGGAGCGGCTGCTGCCGCACGAGCATTTCATCAAAGGCGTGGAGGGCGGCCAGACATCGCGCACCCTGCAGCGCACCTGGTTGTTTGTGTTTGCCATTGCCTTGCACAACGTGCCCGAAGGCCTGGCGATTGGTGTGGCGTATGCGGGCGGCGACGCCTTGCGCGCCAGCGCGCTGGCGACGGGCATCGCCATTCAGGACGTGCCCGAGGGCCTGGTGGTGGCGATGGCACTGCTTGCGGCAGGCTACAAGCGGTCGCTGGCGGTGGGCCTGGGCATGGCGTCGGGTTTGGTCGAGCCGGTGGGTGCTGTGCTGGGGGCTGCGGTGGTCAGCACTTCGGCCAGCCTGTTGCCGTGGGGGCTGGGGTTTGCAGCAGGCGCGATGCTGTTTGTGATCAGCCACGAGATCATCCCCGAGTCCCACCGCAAGGGGCACGAGGCCTGGGCCACGGGCGGGTTGATGGTGGGTTTTGTGATCATGATGGTGCTGGACACGGCCTTGGGCTAAAGCGCGCTGCAGGCATGCTCACACAGTGAAACACAGCGCGAAAGCATGGATTTTGGGTGTCGGGATGATTCTTTATTGATAGCTGCTAGCGCTTTATAGATAAGCGCTAGAGGCTGATTTTGCTTGATTTTTTTTGTACCCCGGTGCCTCAAGCCGCTGACGCATATCGGGCCACAAACGCGCGGTCGATCCGGTCTTTCAGCCACCACGCCCAGGCGCCTTCGGCGTGCAACGGGCCCCAGCTGAGGATGGCGTGGCCGGTACCGCACGACAGCAGGTTGAGCGTGCGTGCGGGCGGCTGGTAGGCCTTGAGCGGCTGGCCGCTGGCGGCGGCCAACAGGTTGTGGGCCAGGGGCGGGCCGGCGCGGACGGCATAGACGCCGCTTTTGGGATGGGGTGCATCGGCGCGCGTGGCGACGTCGCCTGCCGCAAACACGTTGGGGTGGCTGGTGCTTTGTTGAAAGTGGTTTATACGAAGATGCCCCGTGTCCGCCAGCGCCAGGCCACTGCCCTGTAGCCAGCGCGGGGCATGGGTGCCCACGGCCAACACGGCGGCGTCGCACGGCAGCAGCGAGCCGTCTTCCAGTTTCAAAGCGCCGGGTTGTGCGCCCACACAACGCTGGCGCACTACCTGGATCTGGCGGCGCTGCAGTTGGCGCAACACGCGCCGTTGAACGCCGGGCGTGTAGCCTGCCGCGACATCGCCGCCACCAGCGACCAACACCAGCTGAGTGCGTTCGCTGGCGGCGTTGCGCGGCTGTAGTGCTGAGAAACGCTGGTGCGCGGCCATCAACAGCTCAACACTGGCAGCACCTGCGCCAATGAAGGCTACGGTGGTGGCGCGTGGCGGTTGGTGTACCGTTTGCTGGCGATCCACAACCGATTGCCAGCGCTCGGCAAAGTTGTCGATGGGGCGCACCGGCAGGGTGTGTTCCAGAACGCCGGGCATGTCGGCAGCCATGCGCTGGGGGTCGAAAACGGCTCCTGTGTCGAGCGAGAGGAGGTCATAACGCAGGTGCTGTAGCGCTTGGTCGCTACCGGCCGTGGGTTGCAGCGTGACCTCTGATTGGGCTGCATCGATAGCCGTGCAGCGACCTTGTATCCAATGGACTCCCGCAGCGCGCAGAAGGGGTTGCAGCGAGATGCGGCAGGCGTCTAGCGGGTATCGGCCTGCAACGTAGCCGGGCACCATGCCGCTGTAGGTCTGCCAGTCATCGGGGGTAAGCAGCGTGATGTCGAGTTGGCTGGGGCGGTGCTGCGCCAGCATGTGCAGCACATGCAAATGGGCATGCCCACCACCAACGAGCAGGAGGTGTTTGCGTGAAGTGGGGGCGGTGGCTGTGGGGGCTGCGTCCGTCATGGGCGGTTGGCGATCGGCGGGCTGGTGTTGGCTGCGCTGCTGCCGGGGTCGACGTTGGTGCCAATGGCTGCCCCAGCGGCTGGCTTCCACTGCACTTGCGCCATCCAGCCCATGCTGCGGCTGCCCGTGTTGTCGCTGTCGGCGCCGATGACCACCGCTTTCACCGGGGGCACTGCGCTCACGGGGGCGTCGGCACCACCAGGGAGTTCGTCGCCGAACAATGTGATGAAGTCGCGCGCGACGTCTCTGGACTCTGCCTTCCACTGTGCGAGCGGCGTGGTGCGCGTTTGCAGGCTGATGTAGCGCACCCGCCGGGTATAGGGGTTCGCGCCCTGCAGGGGCTTGTCACTGCCCGTGTCCCACACATAGCACAGCGTGGCGGCGGGCAGCGCCTCGCCGCTCACACTGCGGGCCAGGCGCAGCACGGTGCGTTCTACAAACGGCACTTGGTCCAGCGCGTGCTCAAACATCACACACACCTTGAGTGCGGCGTCGTCCCCGGCTTTGGTGGTGAGGCTGGGCCCGGCACTGCCGCCCGCCAGGGGCTCGTCCAGACGCCAGCGCCATGCGAGCGTGCCTGCGGGGCCGCTCCAGTCGTGCACCAAGGTGCCGTACGACGATGCGGTGCGGATTTGCAGCGCGCGTTGCCCGTCGACGGAGGCAGCCACAAACTGCGTCATGGGCAGCGGGGCCTGCTTTTTGGGGAAGCCCACGGCGCGCCAAGGCGCTGGTGCTTGGTCGCCAGCCGCTGGGATGAGGGGCGCCAGCGGCACTTGGGCCGTGGTCTGCGTGGCGTGCAGTCCGGTTGCAGCACACAGGGCGATGACGGGGACCATCGCGCCTGTTGCCCAGCGCGCGGGCACCCGTGCAGCGGGCATCAACGTGCGTTGTGAGCTGACGGATGCGCGTGACCCAAAAGCGTTCATCCGCGTCTCCAGGTGTGAAATCGTTCTACCCACTGGAGCAGTTTCTCGGGCGCGTGGGCGCGCTTCCATTCGCCTGCCGCGTATTTGTTGGCCTCGGACATCGTGGGGTAGGTGTGGATGGTGCCCAGAATTTTGCCCAGGCCCAGGCCGTGTTTCATGGCCAGCACGTATTCGGCCAGCAGTTCGCTGGCGTGGGGGCCAACGATGGTGACACCCAGGATGCGGTCTTTGCCGGGCGGTGTGAGCACCTTCACAAAGCCCCGGCTGGTGGGCGCGGCGCCTTCCTCGCAAATTTGGCGGTCCAGGTCGTCGATGTCGTAGCGGGTGACTTCTACCGCTGTGTTTTGTTCGCGCGCTTCGGCCTCGCTCAGGCCCACCCGCGCCACCTCGGGGTCGGTAAAGGTGGTGCGCGGGATCACGCGGTAGTCCACCTTGAAGCTGCGCAGGCTGCCAAACAGCGCGTTTACCGCCGCATACCAGGCCTGGTGTGATGCCACATGGGTGAACTGGTAGGGGCCCGCCACGTCGCCCACCGCAAAGATGTGGGGGAACAGCGTTTGCAAATAGTCGTTGGTGTCGATGGTGCGCGCCGCGGGTATGCCCAGCGCCTCCAGGCCATAGCCCGTCAGCCGCGCTTGCCTGCCTACGGCGCATACCAGTTCGTCAAATTCAACGGCGTGTTCCGATCCGTCTGGCGCTTGCAGCACCAGGGTGCGGCGGGGTGTGACTTGGGGGTCATGGCCTTCGCCCGCCGACGTTTCGCAGCGCAGGGCCTTGTGGCCGGTGCGCAGGTCTATACCGTCGGCCACCAGCGCCTGGGTAACCACATCTGCGGCGTCAGCGTCTTCGCGTGGTAGCACGCGGGCGCTGCTTTCTACCAGCGTCACCCCGCAACCCAGGCGTGCCAGGGCCTGGGCCAGCTCACAGCCGATGGGGCCACCGCCCAGCACGGCTACGCGGCGGGGTGGCGTGACGTATTGCGCAAACCGTTCCCACAGCGTGTCGCTGGTGACATAGCCAGATGCTTCGATGCCGGGCAAGGGTGGCACCACCGGGCTTGCGCCTGCGGCAATCACAATGCTTCGCGCCGTGAGCTGCTCTTTGCTGCCGTCTGCCGCCGTGATCTCCACCGCCCAGGGGGAGATGAAGCGGGCGTAGCCCTGGCGCACGTCTACGCCCAGCGCGGTGTAGCGGGCGATGCTGTCGTGCGGTTCGATGGCGCGGATGACGTCCTGGATGCGTTGCATGACCCGCTTGAAGCTGACCCCAGGCGCCGCAGCCTCCAGCCCATAGCGGTCGGCGTGGCGCAGTTGGTGCGCGACCTTGGCGCTTTTGATCAGCGCCTTGCTGGGCACACAGCCGTAGTTCAGGCAGTCGCCGCCCATTTTGTGGGCTTCAATCAGCGTGACCTTGGCCTTGACGGCGGCCGCAATGTACGCCGTGACCAGCCCACCGGCGCCCGCGCCAATCACGATGAGGTTGCGATCAAATTGCCGGGGGCGTTGCGCCGCCCAGGGGGCCAGCACCTTGCGGCGGCGCCAGTGCGCCAGCACCTTGCGGCGGCGCCAGTGCGCCAGCATCTTCTTGACCAGCCACGGCACCACGGCCAGCAATGCAAACGAACCCAGCAAGGCGGGCGACAAAATGCCCCGCAAGGATTCAATGCGGGCCAGCTGTGTGCCCGCGTTCACAAACACCAGGGTGCCTGCCAGCATGCCCAGCTGGCTCACCCAGAAAAATGTCCAGGTGCGCATGCGCGTGAGGCCCATCAGCAGGTTCAGCACAAAAAACGGAATCACCGGCAACAGGCGCAGGCTGAACAGATAAAAAGCGCCTTCGCGATCAATGCCTTGGTTGACCTCGGCAAGCCGCTGGCTGAAGCGGGCCTCCAGCGAGTCGCGCAGCAGGTAGCGCGCGGCCAACATGGCCAGCGTGGCGCCCAGGGTGGATGCTATCGACACCACCAGCGTGCCCCACCACAGCCCAAACACCGCACCCGCCGCCAGCGTGAGGACCGTGGCGCCCGGCAGCGACAGTGCAGTGGCCGCTACATAGATGGCGCCAAAGCCCAGCATCACCCCGGCGGGCTCGGCGGCATACAGGGCCTGTATGCGCGACTGGCTGCGCTGGATGAAATCGAGCTGCAGGTACTGGCCTAAGTCCAGCACAAAAAAGGCGGCGATGCCCAGCACCACCAGCAAGGCTACCGCAGTTTTTTTGATGTTCATGGTGGTGGGGGCGTGTGTGAATGGGGGGTGGGCGCTGGCGCCAGGCTGGTCCAGCCCCAGCGAATGCGCAGCGCAGTGGTCACCGCGCACAGCGCGGCAAAGCCGTATGCGATGGGGCCAAACCACTGTGGCCACAGGCACATGGCCACAAATGCCGCCAGGGTTTCGGTGGCTTCGGTAAGGCCACCCAAAAAGTAGAAGCCTTTGTCGGGAAACGCTTGCGAGCGCAGTTGCCGCCGTTCTGCCGCAATGGCAAACGCCAAAAAGCTGCTGCCAGTGCCGATGAACGAAGCCAGCAACACCGCAGCGGGCAGACCGTTGGCAGCAGGGTGGGCGACAGCAAACGCGAGGGGGATGGAGGCGTAAAACAAAAAGTCGAGCGTGATGTCGAGAAACGCGCCGCGCTCGGTGGCCTCTGTGGCACGCGCCACGGCACCATCCAGGCCGTCCATCAGCCGCGACAGCAGCAGCAGCACCAGCCCCACCAGCGGCTGCGACAGCGCAATGGCCGCCGCAGCGGCCAGCCCGGTGCCAAACCCCGCAAAGCTCACCCCATTGGCAGTGCAGCCCCAGCGGGCCAGGGTTTGGCCTGCGCGGGCCATGGCGGGGCGTATCCACGCCTGGATGCGGCTATCGAACATGGGGTGCAGGGAGGTGGGGGGCGCTTTGCAGCACCATCACCCGCGCCGGGTCGGCAATGTCTGCGGCGTCGTGGGTCACCAGAACCGCTGGGATGTGGCGGGCGCGGATTTGTGCAAACACAAAGGCCCTGAACTGCCCGCGCAGGTCGGCATCCAGCCGCGAAAACGGCTCGTCCAGCAACAATGCCTGCGGCTGCGCCAAGAGGGCACGCATCATGGCCACGCGCGAGCGTTGCCCGCCCGAGAGCGTGGCCGGGTCGCGCGGGCCAAAGCCTGCCAGGCCAGCGTCGGCCAGCGCGGCGTCAACCTGGGCCAGGCGCGCTTTGCGTGCGCCCGGCGGCACGGCAAATAACAGGTTTTCCGCCACGGTCATGTGGGCAAAGAGCAGGTCGTCTTGAAACAGCAGGCCCACACCGCGCCGGGATGTGGTTTGGTGGGTGATGTCCACGCCGTTCAAATGCACCGAGCCGCTGAACCGCAGCCCCACTGCGCCAGTGCCCACGCCCGCATCGGCAGTCTGGCCGATGGTGCCCGCAATGGCGCCAAGCACTGAACTTTTGCCGCTGCCGCTGGCGCCCATCAGCGTCAGTACCTCGCCCGGCGCCACGCTGAAGGCCAGGGCCCGCACCACCACCACGCTGGCTGGGGTGCTGATTTGGTCGATGTGTACGGCGAGGCTCATCGGGCGACTCTAAACCGGCGGGGCTGCCCCACCCACGCCGCCAGGGCAAAGCCCCCAACGGGCAGGATGAACTGCAGCCATGCGTAGGCGCTGGTCAGCGATCGCTGCCCCCCAGATGCCAGCGTCACTGCCTCGGTCGTCACGGTGGCAAACCGCCCCGCGCCGATGTACAGCGTGGGCACATATTGCGCCACGCTCACCGCAAACCCCACGGCGGCGCTGGCTGCCAGTGCGCGCCGCAGCAACGGCCATTTGACGCGCCACAAAAAGCGCCAAGGCCCGTGGCCCAGGCTGGCGCTGACACTGGCATAGCGCGGGTCAAACCCCCGGTAGGCAGGCGACAGCGCCAGCACCACATAGGGCAGGGTGGCCAGCGTGTGGGCCAGCAGCAAACCGGCCCAGCGCCCCTCTAGCTGCACATGCAACGCCAGGCCGTACACGCCCAGCACCCACAACACGGCAGGCAGCACCAGGGGCAGGTACAGCAGCGGGCGCATGGCGGCATGCCATGTGGGGGGCGCAAGTTCTAGCCAAGCCACCGCCCAGGCCAGTGCCAGCGCGCTGGCGCACACCGCCAGACCCAGCGTGTGGCCCAGGGTGGCGCGGCTGGCCCACACGCTGGTCCACGCACCTGCTGTCCATTGCTGTGGCCACGCCTGCGGAAACGGCCACACTCCCGCCACACTGTTCACCGCCAGCGCCAGCAGCACCAAGCCATACAAGGCCAGCAGCGGCCACAGCAAGGGCGCGACTGCAAAGCGGTGGTGGCGGGCACTGTGCCGACCCCTCACACCCTGGTTGCGCACGCGGGCCCACAGGGGGTTGGCAACGAAGTGGCGCAATGCCACAGCCACCGCTGCGCTGGCCGCCACCACCAGCGCCAGCAGCCCACCCGCTGCGGCGCCTTGGGCGTTGGTGGCGGGGTCGGCATCTTGCAACCATTGCCAGGCCAACACCGCCAATGGCGGCGGGCTGGCCGGGCCAATGACCAGGGCCATGTCCACCACCGTCAACCCGTAGGCCAGCACGGCAAACAGCGGCCATGCCATGCGGGGCGCCAGCTGCGGCCACACCACATGCCAAAAAGCGCGCTGGGGCGAATAGCCCAGCGTTTGCGCGATGGCGTGCTCGGCCCCCAGGCGCTGCTGCACGTCGCCACGCAGCAGCTGGGTGGCGGCGGTCCACAGCAAAAACGGCAACTCCTTGGCCACCAGCGCGGCCACCAGCCCCAGGCCCCACGGGTCTTGCACGGTAGGCCATGGGGGCGGCCACGCCAGGCCGGTGAGCCAGGGCGACACCAGGCGCAGCAGCCAGCCGCTGGGCGACAGCAAAAACACCAGCCCAATGGCAAAGGCCGCATGCGGCGTGGCCAGCATCACGGGCATGGCTTTGAGCGTGCGCGCGAGCGAGCGGCGCACAAACCCTTGCGACAGCAACACCGCACAGGCCAGCCAGGCCAGCGCTGTAGATGCGAGCCCCGTCCACAAGCTATAACCCAGCGCCGGGCGTGTGAGGGGGTGCTGCGCCAGTGCCTGCCAGGCGGCGGCGTTGGCCACCGCGAGCAGCGCCCAACCGGCCGCCGCCGCCAGGGGCAGGGCTACCAGCAGGAACAGCCCGGCGGCAAAGAGGGTGCGCGGGCGATGCACTGCAGGCAGCGAATTGAACAGCGGAGAAAGGCGGTAGCGCCTACCGGGCGTAACGCTGCGCCCAGGATTTTTCCAGCGCGTCTACCCACGATGCGTGGGGTTCGGGCAGCGTGGGGGCGGTGGTTACCACTTGCCCCGGCATGGTGGCGGCGCTGAACAGGGCGCGGTCTGCGGGGGGCAGCGCGGCCACGTTCAGCACCGTGGGGTCGCCCCACTGGCGAATGTCTGCCTTGCGCGCCTGGGCTGCGGGCGACAGCAAGAAGTTGGCCACCACCTGCGCGCCCGCCTTGGCGCGGGCGTTGTAGGGAATGGCGACAAAGTGCGTGTTGCCGATGGAGCCCTTGGCAAACTGCCAGCTCACCACCGTGGCGGGCAAGCGCTGCGCGGCGATTTCGTTGGCGGCCTCGTTGGGGTTGAAGGTCCAGGCCAGGAGCAGTTCGCCGTCAGCCATCATCTGGCGAATGGCGGCGGCGTTTTGCGGAAACTGTTTGCCGCCCCGCCACAGCGCAGGGTGCAGGGCGTCCAGAAACTTCCATAGCGGGGCCGTTTGCTGATCCAGCGCGGCGGCCGTGAACGGTTCGCGCAGCGCGGCGGGGTTGGGCGACAGCTCGCTGAGCGCCTGCTTCAAAAATGTGGTGCCATGAAAATCAGGCGGGCGCGGGTAGCTGATGCGCCCCGGCTGGCGCTGTGCCAGGGCCAGCAGCTCGGCCATGTTCTGGGGCCGTTCGGGCAGGCGCTGGCCGTCGGCAAACACGGTGAACTGGGCCATGCCCCAGGGGGCCTCCATGCCTTCGGTGGCAATCGACGCGTCGATGCGTGTGGTGGGTTTGCCTGTGAGGTCTACGTACTGAAAATGGGGCAGTCGTTCGGCAAATGGGCCAAACAGCAGCCCCTCACGCTTCATCTGCGCAAAATTTTCTCCGTTGATCCACACCAGGTCCACCGTGCCCTCGCCGTCTTTGCGTCCTGCGGCTTTTTCGGCGCGCACGCGTTTGACGACGTCTGCTGTGTCGGCGATCTTCACGTGCTCCAGCTTCACACCGTACTGCGCCGCCAGCTGCGCGGTGGCCCACTGCAAATAGGCATTGATGCGTTCACTGCCCGCCCAGGCGTTGAAAAACACCGTCTGCCCCCGCGCGGCGCGCTCGGTGTCGGCCCAGGCTGCGGGGGTGGGTGGGGTTGAGAGCTGTGCAAAGGCGGGTAGCGACAACGCTGCGCTGGCGGCGCCAAGCATGGTCAGGGCGTGGCGGCGGGTGTAGATGGGGTTGGCGCGATGGGGGCGGGACTGCAGGGGCACAGGAACATCCTCAAATTAAAAAAGATAGCTGCTAGCGCTTGTGGGATAAGCGCTAGAGGCCAATTTGACTCATAATTTTAGTGGGGGCGCAATCATTCTCTGCGGTTTGGGGCGGGTCAGGGAGAAAGCCCGCTGTTTCACTTGCAGTCAAGTGGGGCTTCAGGCTTCCCCGTGGGCGGCTTCATCCGAAGAACCAGTAACACACCCCTATGGCCGCCACCACACCGGCGAACTCCGCCAGCAAGGCGCAGCCCACCGCGTGCCGCGCGCGCTGAATGCCTACGGCGCCAAAGTACACGGCCAGCACATAAAACGTGGTTTCGGTGCTGCCCTGCACGGTGGCTGCTGCCAGGGCGGCAAAGCTGTCCACACCCTGTGTCTGCATGGTCTCGATCAGCATGGCGCGGGCGGCGCTGCCTGAAAACGGCTTGACCAGGGCGGTGGGCAGGGCGTCTACAAACCGGGTGTCGGCGCCCACCAGCTCCACACACCAGCGGATGCCGTCCAGTACGTAGCCCAGCGCGCCAGAGGCGCGAAAAACGCCCACCGCGCACAACATGGCCACCAGGTAGGGCAGCAGGCTTTTGGCCACGTCAAAACCTTCGCGCGCGCCGTCGATGAATGCCTCGTACACGGGCACCTTGCGCCACGCGCCCACGGTGACAAACAACACGATCAGCGCAAACAGCGTGAGGTTGCCCAGCAGGGACGACAGTTGCGCCAGTGCGGTGGCGCTGAGCGTGGTCAGCAGTGCCATGAAGCCGCCAAGGCCCAGCGCCACCGGCAGCAGGTAGGCCAGCACCACGGGGCTCCACAGCGGCAGGCGCTGTACCACGGCCACGCTGAGCAGGCCCACCAGGGTCGAGGCTGATGTGGCCAGCAGGATAGGCAAGAAGACCAAAGTCGGGTCGGCCGCGCCCTGCTGCATTCGGTACATGAAGATGGTGACCGGCAGCAGCGTGAGCGACGATGCGTTGAGCACCAAAAACAGAATCTGCGCATTGGTGGCGGTGTCGGGCTGCGGGTTCAGCTCTTGCAGGGCCTTCATGGCCTTGAGGCCGATGGGTGTGGCTGCGTTATCGAGCCCCAGGGCGTTGGCTGCAAAGTTCAGCGTCATCAGCCCCAAGGCCGGGTGGCCGCTGGGCACCTCGGGCATCAGCCGCCTGAAGAGCGGGGCCAGCCAGCGGGCCAGCGCATCCACAATGCCCGCCTTTTCGGCAATGCGCAAAAAGCCCAGCCACAGCGTGAGCGTGCCAAATAGCAGCACCATCACCTCGACCGATAGCTTTGCCATGGCAAACAGCGACTCGACCATGGCTGCAAATACCTGAGCGTTGCCGCCCACCAGCCACTGCGCCAGGCCTGCCACCGCCGCCACCACAAAAAAGCCCAGCCACAAGGTGTTGAGCATCAGTGAACCTGGGGGAAATGGGGTGGACGGGCGCGCATAGAGAGTTGAGGTTACCCGGCCTGGAGTGCCGCAGGGCGGATTTGCGTGGCGGCAAGGCAACGGGCTGGTCGGTGGTACCCTATAGGGTTCGGTTCAGACGTGCATGCCGACCTTTTTGCCTGGGTGGCAAGGGTTTTAGGCCAATGCCCGCAGGGGCCGCCAATACATTCACAGGCGCCAGGGCGCGCCGCAACTCCAAGAAAGACATCACCATGGGCGCGCAGTGGAAAGCAAAAGGCAAGGCACAGGCCGCAGATGCCAGAGGCAAGTTGTTTGGCAAGCTGGCCAAGGAAATCATGGTGGCCGCACGCGGCGGCGCTGACCCGGCTGGCAATTCCAAGCTGCGGCTGGTGGTGGAGCAGGCGCGCAAAGTCTCCATGCCGAAAGAGACCCTGGACCGCGCCATTAAAAAAGGCGCTGGCATTGGCGGTGAGGCCGTGAGCTTCGAGCATGTGATCTACGAAGGTTATGCCCCGCATCAGGTGGCGGTGATGGTCGAATGCCTGACCGACAACGTCAAACGCACCGCGCCCGAGATGCGCGTGCTCTTCCGCAAGGGCCAACTGGGCACCTCGGGCTCTGTGGCGTGGGACTTTGACCATGTCGGCATGATCGAGGCAGAACCGACCGTTGCAGGCGCCGACCCTGAAGAAGCCGCCATCGAAGCCGGTGCGCAAGACTGCGAACCGGGCGATGAAGCTGGCACCACCACCTTCTGGACGGACCCTGCCGAACTCGACCTGGTCAGCCGTGCGCTGCCCGCCCACGGTTTCAACGTGCTGTCGGTCAAGCTGGGCTACAAGCCCAAAAACCCCGTGGACCCCGCCAGCCTGAGTGCTGAACAGCTCGAAGAAGTCGAAAATTTTCTGGCCGCCATCGACGGCAACGACGATGTGCAGAACGTGTTTGTGAGCCTGGGCGGTTGATGCAGGACTTGCAATCACGCCACGGCGATTGCCAACCACCGTTGGCCGCCGCCTTGATTCTTCAGCCATGACCGCAGACCACTACGCCGCCCTGGGGCTTGCGGCCAACGCGACGCTGGCAGACATCAAAAAGGCCTTTCGCCAGAAGGCGTCGTTCTATCACCCGGACCGCAACGACGCGCCGGACGCAGCCCAGCAATTTCAGGCGGTGCAAAAAGCCTACGAGGTGCTGGGGGACGACACCGCCCGCCAAGCCTACGACGACAACCGCCGCCGCAACCTTCTGGACGACCCGCTGCAGACGGCCCAAGAGATCTGGCAAGCCTATTCCACGCGCATTTTGATGACGACCACACCTTGAAAATCTCTCCCTACTTTTATGACCTGCGCTCGGCCTACCAGGCTGAGCTGGATGACCTGATTTCGGACTCCGAAGGCAAGGATGTTTTGCGCAAGCGCCTGGCCGAAAAGCGCAACGAGATTGCGTTTTTGGTGCAGATGATGGAGCTGGCCCCCGAGATGGTGGCCGTGGTCTTTCACCGGGGGTTTCGTTTCGTCAAGCCTGCAGCCATCGAGCAACTGCTGGGTCTGCCGGTAGACGAATTGCCCGACTGGCACAGCCTGACCCACGCCATCACGCTGGAGCCCTGGGCCGCCAGCCTGGCGCAAACAGTGCTGCGCGAGCCACAGGGTGCGCGATTCATGGCCGTGGCCGCTGGGCTGGAGTATCTGCAGCAACACGCGCGCATGGCCCCTGCTGCTGCAGCCCATGCCGACAGCGACGGTGATGACACTGACGACGGCGAAGACGCTGCAGAGCATGATGACGGTTACGACGCGCTGAGCGCCGACGATGCAGCAGACCCCAAAAACAACCGGGGCCGCGAAGAAGCCAGCTCCAACTGGCTGTCTGATGTGGGCTTTGACCGCAAGGAATGACGCACCCCCGGAGCCGCTGCGCGTCTTCCCCCTCAAGGGGGACACCGTCAGCGCGGCGGGGGCGGCCCTTGCGCGAAGGCCGCCGGCCTTGGGCGCGCCAGTTTCATCGGTCTGGGCAGCATGCATGACGCAGTGGACAACTAAAAGGATTTCGCATGAGCAATAACACCCATCTCGCCCTCATCACCAAAACCACCAGCCTCATCGCGGCCGGTGACATCGTGGGCGCGGAGTCGGCGCTGGCCGAGCTGGCCGACACCGACGGTGACAACGCCCTGATGGTGGTGCTGGACCAGTTGGCGCCCAAGGACATCCTGGCGGTGATGCGCGAATATGACGAGTCAAAGGCCTCGGTGGTCAACATGCTGGTCACGCCCGAGCAGTTTGCCCGCGCCATGGTGCTGGAAAAACAGTACAAAGACCTCTCGCACACGCACCTGCGCAGCATGGTCAACGCGGTCATCTTCCGCGACGGGGCCGATACCGTGGAGTTCCTCACTGCCATTGGCGAGCTGGACGGTGGAAGCGAGGCCCTGGCCAACTACTTTGCCGAAAAGTGGAGCCGCATGGAAGCCTTTGCCCGCACCGGAACGTTTGACGCAGTCGAAGACTACGGCGTGACGCTGACGGACGACGAACTGCTGGCTTCGGGCTACGTTCAGCCGCGTGTCGACCAGGACGAAGTGGCCGACCGCGACTGGATGCAACTGGCCTGGTTGCTGCGCTACGAGTGCCGCGATCTGTTCATCGAAACCCTGCTGGTGCTGCGCGCCAAGGCCCGCGCCTTTGACTTGGGCCTGGGCCTGGAAGAGGGCGATGAGCCTGCCGAAGAAGAAGACGGCAAGTTTGAAACCAGCGACACGGACCGCGGCAAGGCCACACCTGCAGCACGCGCATCCGACGAAGAATCTGCCATCTGAGATGAAGCACCCCCTGAGTCGCTTCGCGCCTTCACCCCTGTCTCGCATTGCTGCGCAATGCGGGAGGAGGACGCCCCCAGCGCACGCAAGCGAAGCGCCGCGTACGTTGCCTGGCGGCCCTTGCGCGGGGGCGCTGGCCTTTGCAGCGCCAGTCTGAACGGCTGATGGAATGGCCCACTAAATGACCGCTGACGAAAAGTCCTCCACCCAGGCTGCGGGGGCCAAAGCCCTCCAGCTCCATGACGCCCGCCCATTTTTTGAAAAGGCCCTGGTGCACGGCGTGCAGCACGGCATCATCGATGCGGCCAGGCTGGACGCCATGAATGCCGATGCGCCGAAGGGTATGGTGCAGATTGCGCGGTACTTTGGCAGCGAATTTTTGCGGCCAGAGCTGGAGAAAGCCCGCGACCGCATGGTCAACCTCATCAGCCTGTACCTTCTGGACAGCACCGAGGGCGACTTGAGCAAGGCTGCTGCTTCGCTGCGTGACCACTCGTTTTTGTCGCGCTCCAAGGGCGGGTCCGACATGCTCAAGCGCCTGATTGCGCTGCCCGAAAGCAGCAACTTTGGCATGGCCGGGTATGCCGACGCCGAGACTCCGCTGCTGGCGGTGTGGTCGCTGCGCAGCTACTCGGACTACCGCGCCGAGCTGGCCCGCCGCACGCAGACTGCGCAGGCCATTGCTGCCGCACAGTGGCTGGCAGAGCAGTACGAACTGGATACCGACGAGCTGGAGGCCGCAGGTGCCGACGCCGAGGCCGTTATCCGCACGGGTTTGCTGATGCAGGCGCTGGCGCCCAAAGCCATGGCCCTGGGCGAATGGCCCAACGCCACCAGCTTCGAAAAACTGCTGCTGGCCCTGCGCAAGAAAAAGCAGCCACCGGCCACCGCATTGCGCCTGCCCGCCGGCGTGCCACCCGAACTGCGAGAGGTCATGCTGGCCCAGTCCGCCGCTGTGCTGGCCGACATGCCGCGGTTGCTGGACGGCGCAACCCCGCCACGAACGCTGCTGCGCCCCACGGGCACTTTTCGGGCCCGGTACTTTCTGCTGGACGACCCGTTGGCCGAGGTGGACAACTACCACCGCAGCCTGGATGCGCTGGAAGAGGGCGGCGAGCCGCCGCTGCCCGCCAGCAAGACCTGGACGAAAACGACCCAGGGGAATGACGACGAGCACTCGCTGCTCACCCTGTTTGTGTGCCTGGCCGCAGGTGTCCCCAAAAAGACCTTGTTGACCGAAAAAACGGCCGCCAGCCTCATCCGCAAAATCCGCAAGTCCGGCTGGCAACCCGCGCTGGCCGCCGATTTCATCCGCACGCACGCAGCCGGTGCCTACCAGCAGGACTACACCACGCTGTGGACCGGGTTTGCGCAGGACGCTGAAAAAACGCTGACCAGCGACAGCGACTACCAGTTGCACGACGCGCTGGCTCTGCTGCGCCGGGAGTGCAACGTGGTGGGGTGATCCGGGCGTGCAGGGTGCCGCAGACGTCGCCACGGCCAGACCCCGCACATCAAGGCGTCTCGCAGCAAGCTCTTGGCAGGCAACAACATCGCCACAACGGTGCAACAACCCCGCTACAACGTCGTGCAACGCCGCAAATGCGTTAAGTGCCCGGTTAACATTCAAGCCGCCCCGCAAGTCGCAACCCTTCCGTGCACAGCCCCACACTCCTCATCCTCGCAGCCATCCTGACGGCGCTCATCACTTCAGTGCTGTATGCCGTGTGGTTCTTCAACAAGACCATTCCGGGCTTGCGTCTGTGGATGCTCTCGTTTCTGTTTGGGTCGGTGTTCACTGTCAGCCTGCTGGTGCGGGACTGGATTGCCGAGGTATTCGCCGTTGCGATCTCGCAAGGGACCATATCGATGGCCGCGTACTTCTGCTTGCTGGCCAGCCGCAAGTACATGGGACGGCAGCCGGTGTCGCACCTCTATGCGGTGGTGGGCATTGGGGCTTTGATCTCGGCGTCGGTCTATTTCACGGTGGTGCAGCCCCACCTGGGCATGCGATTTTTACTGGCGGGTCTGGGGGCCGGCATCTGCTTTTTACTCACAGCTTTTACCTTGGCAAAGGGTGAGCTGCGCCGAGTGCCAGCGCGCTATTTGTTGGCGATGGTGGTCGGTTTGCACGGGGGTTTCTTGCTGCTGCGGCCTTTGTTGTTCAAGCTGGCAGCGCCCACAACGGTTGGTGGGCAGATGGATCTCAATCTGTTGTCGCAGTTTGTGGTGCTGGAGGCCATTGTGGCGGCCGTGCTCTTGGGGTTTGGAGCACTCATCCTGGCCAACGAGTTCATTACCAATGAACTTCGGCACCTGGCAGAAGTTGATCCGCTGACCAACGTATTCAACCGCCGGGCTTTTCTGACCCTGCTGGACAAAGCCATCAGCAGCGCCGAGCGCACCCAGACGCTGGTGCCTGTGCTGGTGATGGATCTGGATCATTTCAAGAAGGTGAACGACACCTGGGGCCACCGGGCGGGTGACGACGCGCTGCGCCACTTTGTTTTGCTGGCCAACCGCTGCCTGCGCAACGAAGACGTGCTTGGTCGCCTGGGCGGCGAAGAGTTCGCCATTTTTTTGCCCAATGCAGGCGGCGGTGGCGCCATTGCCGTGGCAGAGCGCCTGCGGGCGCTGGTGGAGGCGCAACCCCTGGTCACCGACCAGCACCCCATCCACCTGACGGTGAGTGTGGGCGCGACCCTGTGTGCCGATGGCGACACCGCAGACGCGGCGCTGCAGCGGGCCGATGAGGCCATGTACCTAGCGAAAAAGCGGGGTCGTAACCGAGTCGAAATGCTGGTGAAGCCCGCAGTGCCCGGCATGCCCGTGGCAATCACCACTGCATGAGTGCTTGAGTGCTTGATTGCGTGATTGCTTGAGCGCCTGATCGCTCGGGTAGCTGCGAAGGCGCTTGCTGGCAAGCGCCACCGCCCGCTGCTACCGGCCTGCAATGGTTTGGTGAACCCAATTGCAATGTGTGTCGGCTGGCCGACCTCCGCGCGTCAAACCGCGTCGAAGCGGCAGTCGCTGCAGGTCTGGGCGGCTACAAAATGACACAAGCCCATTTTGCATTTCTCGCGGATCACACCCCTATGCCAGCGACTTCCAAAGGCGGCGACCAAGGCGCCACCTCCCATGCTGCGCCGTCTGTGCCCGGCACGCCGCGCAGAACGTTCCTGAAATCTGGCACGGGGCTGGCTGCGCTCGGCGTGGCCGCGGTTGCTGGGGCAGGCTACCTGTTGTACCAGCCAGGCAATGACCGGCAACTGGTCTTTGGCAGCCTGGGCGATGCCATGCGGGAGGTCGAGCGCCTTGGCAGCGCATCGGTCAGTGCCCTGGCGCCCGCCACGGCCTGGAACTGGTCTCAAACGCTGGAACACTGCGCGCAGAGCATCGAGTTTTCGCTACAGGGCTTTCCGGCGCCCAAGTCCGCGCTGTTTCAAGACACGCTGGGGTCGGCAGCCCTGGGCGTGTTTTCCCTGCGCGGCCGCATGAGCCACAACCTGGCGGAGCCCATCCCCGGCGCACCCGCGCTGGATGCACCCACGCCCGACGCGTCAGCGGCCCTGGCCCGGCTGCGCAAGGCCGTGCAGGATTTCGCCACCCACGCCGGGCCGCTGCACCCGCACTTTGTCTACGGGGCGTTGAGCAGGCGCACGCCATGCACCTGGCCAATCACGTATCGGCGTTTGATTTGTCCGATCAGGGCTGAACACTTGCTGCTTCAGCGGCCATGTGAGGCGACCTGTAGAACACTCGCGACAGCAATCGCAGGCGACTTGATGCACGTCAAGCGGCAGTGCCTTACCGAACAGAGCGAACGGAGTGCGGCGCTTACCATGGTTTTTTGACGCAAGGCGGAACTGCAGGCGCGGCTGTTTGCGCGCTGCCCCCGCCCTGGCAACGAGGGCGAACGCATGGGCAGCAAGTGGAAATTTTATGCAGTAGCGGTGGTGCTGCTGTTGCTGGGCGCCGTACTGGTGGTGCGCTGGGCGCCCTGGCAGGCCAAAGGCCCCGGCCCGGGCTTCGTGAGCGGCAACGGCCGCATCGAGGCCACCGAGATTGCCGTGGCCACCAAGTTGGCGGGCCGGGTGCTTGATGTGCTGGTGGCCGAGGGCGACTTCGTGAAAGCCGGGCAACCCCTGGCCCGCATGCAGATCGACAGCTTGCAGGCCCAGCGCGAAGAAGCCGTGGCCCGGCTGCAGCAGGCACAGCTGGCCATCAGCAGCGCGCAGGTGCAGGTGGCCCAGCGCGAAAGCGACTACCAGGCCGCGCTGGCCGTGGTGGCGCAGCGCGAGAGCGACCTGGATACCGCCCGCCGCCGCCTGCCGCGCTCTGAACAGCTGGCGCGCGAAGGCTTTTTCTCCAGCCAGTTGCTTGATGACGACCGCGCCAAGGTGCGCAGCCAGCAAGCCGGTGTGACCGCTGCAAAGGCCCAGGCCAAGGCCGCGCAGGCGGGCATTGGCGCTTCGCACACCCAGGTGACCAGCGCCCATGCCAACGTGCGCGCGCTGGAGGCCACGCTGGCGCGCATAGATGTAGAGCTGGCCGACAGCGAACTCAAGGCACCGCGCGATGGGCGCGTGCAGTTTCGCGTGGTGCAGCCCGGTGAAGTGGTGGGCGCGGGCGCGCGGGTGCTGCAGCTTGTGGACCTGACCGATGTGTACATGACCTTCTTCTTGCCCGAGACGGTGGCAGGCCGCGTGGCGCTGGGCAGCGAGGTGCGCATCGTGCTGGATGCGGCGCCGGGCTTTGTGATCCCGGCTGCCGTGTCGTTTGTGGCCAGCACCGCGCAGTTCACGCCCAAGACGGTAGAGACCGCCAGCGAGCGCCAAAAGCTGATGTTCCGCGTGCGCGCGCAGATCGACAGGGCGCTGCTGCTGCGCCACCAGGAGCAGGTCAAAACCGGCCTGCCTGGCGTGGCCTGGCTGCGGGTAGACCCTGCAGTGGAGTGGCCCGCAGAACTCGCCGTCAAGGCCGGTCCGTGAACCCCGTGCCCAGCGTGCCACCCGTGGCCCGCCTGCGTGGGGTGGGCCAGCGCTACGGGCGCACGGTGGCGCTCGATGGCATCGACCTGGAGGTGGCTGTCGGCCGCGTGGTGGGCCTGATCGGGCCGGACGGCGTGGGCAAGTCCAGCCTGCTGGCCCTGGTGGCGGGTGCGCGGGCGGTGCAGCAGGGCACGGTGGAGGTGCTGGGCGGCGACATGGCGAAAAGCCGCCACCGTAGCCGCGTGTGCCCGCGCATCGCCTACATGCCGCAGGGGCTGGGCAAGAACCTGTACCCCACGCTGTCGGTGGAAGAGAACCTGCAGTTCTTTGGCCGCCTGTTCGGGCACGATGCGGCCGAGCGGCATCGCCGCATTGATGAACTCACGCGCAGCACCGGCCTGTACCCGTTTCTGGCCCGGCCTGCGGGCAAGCTCTCGGGCGGCATGAAGCAAAAGCTGGCCCTGTGCTGCGCGCTCATCCACGACCCCGACCTGCTCATTCTTGACGAGCCCACCACCGGCGTGGACCCGCTGGCGCGCGCGCAGTTCTGGGACCTGATCGGCCGCATCCGCGCCGCGCGGCCCGGGATGAGCGTGATCGTGGCCACGGCTTACATGGAAGAAGCGCAGCGTTTTGAATGGCTGGTGGCCATGGACGAAGGCCGTATTCTGGCCACCGGTACCCCCGCCGAACTGATGGCCCGCACCGGCCACGATGCGCTGGAGCAGGCCTTCGTGGCCCTGCTGCCCGAGGCCAAGCGCCGGGGCCACCAGGCGGTGAAGATTCCGCCGCTGGACCGGTCGCAGGCCCATGATGCCGCCAACGTGGCCATCGAGGCGCGCGACCTGACCATGCGCTTTGGCGACTTTGTGGCGGTGGACCACGTGAGCTTTCGCATCCAGCGCGGCGAGATTTTTGGATTCTTGGGCAGCAACGGCTGCGGCAAGTCCACCACCATGAAGATGCTCACTGGCCTGCTGCCCGCCACGGATGGGAAAGCCTGGCTGTTTGGCCAGCCGGTGGACCCCAAGGACATGGCCACGCGACGGCGTGTGGGCTATATGTCGCAGGCATTTTCGTTGTACAGCGAGCTGTCGGTGGAGCAGAACCTGGTGCTGCACGCCCGGCTGTTCCATGTGCCCGAGGCCGAGGTGCCCGCGCGCGTGGCGGCCATGCTGGATCGGTTTGATCTGCAAGCCGTGCGCAGCTCACTGCCCATGAAGCTGCCGCTGGGCATGCGCCAGCGCCTGTCGCTGGCCGTGGCCATGGTGCACCAGCCCGAGCTACTGATCCTGGACGAGCCCACCTCCGGCGTGGACCCGATGGCGCGCGACAACTTCTGGCGCCTGATGGTGGAGCTGGCCCGGCGCGACAAGGTGACGATCTTCATCTCCACCCACTTCATGAACGAGGCCGAGCGCTGCGACCGCATCTCGCTGATGCACGCAGGAAGGGTGCTGGAGAGCGCTGCGCCGCAGGACATCGTGGCGAAGCGGGGTGCCGCCACCTTGGAAGAGGCTTTCATTGGCTACCTGGAAGACGCTGCTGGCACCGCACCCAACCAGCCAGCCGTCAAAGCTTCCGTACGCCTCTCAACATCACCGTTGTCCACCCCTGCAGCGCCCACCACATCCGCCGCGTCGTCTATCACGCCCACCTGGCCTACCCGCCTGCGCCAGAGCCTGGCCCGCATCCACAGCACCCAGTGGCGCGAATCGCTGGAGCTGCGCCGCGACCCCGTGCGTGGCGCCATGGCGCTGCTGGGCTCGCTGATTTTGATGTTTGTGATGGGCTACGGCATCAGCATGGACGTGGAGAACCTGCGTTTTGCCGTGCTGGACCGCGACCAGACCGCGCTGAGCCGCGCCTACACGCTGAACCTGGCGGGCTCGCGCTACTTCACCGAACAGCCGCCAATTGCCACCTACGCCGAGCTGGACGCGCGCATGCGCTCCGCCGAGATATCGCTGGCGCTGGAGATCCCGCCCGGCTTTGCACGCGACGTGGCGCGCGGCCAGGCGGTGCAGATCGGCGCGTGGGTGGACGGCGCCATGCCGCAGCGCGCAGAAACAGTCATCGGCTACGCGCAGGGCCTGCACCAGCGGTGGCTGATGGAGCAAAGCCGCAGCCGCACGGGCGTGGTGCCGCGTGGCCTCTTGGAGGTGGAGCCGCGCTACCGCTACAACCCCGACGTGCGCAGCCTGCCGTCCATGGTGCCCGCTGTGATCCCGCTGCTGTTGCTGATGCTGCCCGCCATGCTTACCGCGTTGGCCGTGGTGCGTGAGAAGGAACTGGGCTCCATCATCAACCTGTATGTCACGCCCACCACGCGCACCGAATTCATGCTGGGCAAGCAGCTGCCTTATGTGCTGCTGGCGCTGTTCAATTTTGGCTTGATGTGCCTGGCGGCGGTGACGGTGTTTGGTGTGCCCATCACCGGCAGCTTTGCCACGCTGACTCTGGGCGCCCTGCTGTTCAGCCTGTGCTCCACGGGCATGGGCCTCTTGGCCTCCACTGTCACGCGCAGCCAGATTGCTGCCATGTTTTTTGCCATGGTGGGCACGCTCATCCCGGCGGTGCAGTTTGCGGGGCTTATCAACCCCGTGTCGTCCATGACCGGCTTTGCGCGCTGGGTGGGCGAGGTCTACCCGGCCAGCCACATGTTCACCATCAGCCGGGGCGTGTTCAACAAGGCACTGGGCCTGCAAGACCTGCAGGCGGAGTTTTGGCCCATGCTGGTGGCGGTGCCGGTCATCATCGGCGCGGCCATCGCACTCCTCAAAAAGCAGGAAACCTGACATGGCGCTGCGTGGCCGCTGGTCCAACATCTTTCGCCTGGGTATCAAAGAGCTGTGGAGCCTGTGGCGCGATCCGGCCATGTTGTTCCTCATCGTCTACACCACCACGCTGGCGGTGTACTCGGCGGGCATGGCGCAGCCCGAGACGCTGTACCACGTGCCCATTGCCATCGTGGACGAAGACGACTCGGCAATGTCCCAGCGCATCGCCATGGCGTTTTATGCGCCCCAGTTCACACGCCCCGCGATGATCAGCATGGGCGAGGTGGACCCGGGGCTGGACGCCGGCCGCTTCACGCTGGTGCTGCACATTCCCGCCCACTTCCAGCGCGACGTGCTGGCGGGCCGGGTGCCGCAGGTGCAGCTCAACATCGACGCCACCCGCATGGGGCAGGCGTTTGCGGCCAATGGGGCGGTGCAGCAGATCGTGCAGCTGGAGGTGGCCGAGTTTGTGCAGCGTGACCGCACCGTGGCCGCCCAGCCCATCGAGCTGACGGTGCGCGCGCGCTTCAACCCGGCGCTGAACCCAGCTTGGTTTGGATCTCTGATGGAGCTGATCAACATCGTGACCATGCTGTCGATCATCCTCACCGGAGCCGCGCTGATCCGCGAGCGTGAGCATGGCACGGTGGAGCATCTGCTGGTGATGCCCGTCACGCCGGGCGAGATCATGCTGGCCAAAGTGTGGGCCATGGCGCTGGTGGTGCTGGTCGCTACCTGGGTGTCGCTCACGGCGGTGATCCGCTGGGCGATTGGCGTGCCCATCGAGGGCTCGGTGCCGTTGTTTCTGCTGGGCGCCACGCTGCACCTGTTTGCCACCACATCCATGGGCATCTTCATGGCCACGGTGGCGCGCAGCATGCCGCAGTTTGGCTTGCTGATGGTGCTGGTGATGATGCCACTGCAGATGCTGTCGGGCGGTGTGACCCCGCGCGAGAGCATGCCGCTGTGGGTGCAATACGGCATGGCGCTGGCACCCACCACGCACTTCACCGAGCTGGCCCAGGCCATTCTTTACCGGGGCGCGGGCTGGGCGGTGGTGTGGCCGTCGCTGGTGTGGCTGCTGGGAATAGGGGCGGTGCTGTTCACACTGGCGTTGGCGCGGTTTCGCAAGACGATTGCGCGGATGGCGTGAATCAAATTGCCCGTGCCTGCGTTGCTTCGAGCGCTAGGCGGAAAAACGCCATTCATGTAGGTCGGGTTAGCGCAGCGTAACCCGACGCTTTTGCCGCACGGAGTCTGCAGATGTCGGGTTACGCCCTGCTGGCTAACCCGACCTACGGGGGCTGCGTTACTGCCAGCCCTTTGCGGATAAGCGCCGTTCATATAGGTCGGGTTAGCGCAGCGTAACCCGACGCTCTTGCCGCACGTGTCTGCAGATGTCGGGTTACGCCCTGCGGGCTAACCCGACCTACGGGGGCTGCGTTGCTGCCAGCGCTTTGCGGATAAGCGCCATTCATGTAGGTCGGGTTAGCGCAGCGTAACCCGACGCTCTTGTCGCACGCGGCTGGCAGATGTGGGTTACGCCCTGTGGGCCAACCCGACCTACGGAGCCGGTACCTGGAGATTTTGAAATTTGCTACAAAATAAGTAGCTGCTTGCGCTTTATGGATAAGCGTCAGCGCCTGTTTTCATATGAAATTCACACCGTCCGGCCGCCCTGGCAACTTAAGCTGCGCCACCGGTGCCGGGCTGCTGGCCAGCAGGCGGCCGCGGCGCCATACGCTCAGCCGCGTGGCGCGCAGCGCGATGGCCTCCACCGGGTTGCGCGCATGCAGCAACACAAAGTCGGCAAACGCGCCGGGCACCAGGCCGTAGGCCTCCAATCCAAGCAACTTGGCGGGGTTGACCGTCACCGCATCAAAACACTGCCGCATCGCGGCCTGGCTGGTCATCTGCCCCACGTGCAGGCCCATGTGTGCGGCCTCCAGCATGTCGGCGCTGCCGCCGCTGTACCAGGGGTCTAGCACGCAGTCGTGGCCAAACGCCACCGTCAGGCCTGCGGCCATCAGCTCGGGCACGCGGGTCATGCCCCGGCGCTTGGGGTAGGTGTCGTGGCGGCCTTGCAGCGTGATGTTGATGAGCGGGTTCGCCACCACGCCCAGATCGGCCTCGGCCATCAGCGGGATGAGCTTGCTCACGTAGTAGTTGTCCATGCTGTGCATGGAGGTGAGGTGTGAACCTGTGACGCGGCCGTGCAGGCCCAGGCGCTGGGTTTCGTACGCCAGGGTTTCCACATGGCGCGACATCGGGTCGTCGGATTCGTCGCAGTGCATGTCCACGCGTTTGCCGCGTTCGGCGGCCAGCTCGCACAGCAGCTTCACGCTTTCGGTGCCCTGGGCGTAGGTGCGCTCGAAGTGGGGGATACCACCCACCACTTCCACACCCAGGTCCAGTGCGCGCTTGAGGTTGTCGAGCCCCCCCGCACCACGCAGCACGCCGTCTTGCGGGAAAGCCACCAGTTGCAGGTCCAGATACGGCGCCACGCGCTGCTTTACATCCAGCAGGGCGTGCACGGGCAGCAGGCTCGGGTGGCTGGTGTCCACATGGCTGCGGATGGCCAGCAGCCCGCGTGCCACGGCCATGTCGCAATAGCGCAGGGCGCGCTCCACGATGGCTTCGTGCGTTAGCTGGGGCTTGAGTTCGCCCCACAGCGCAATGCCTTCAAGCAGCGTGCCACTTTCGTTCACGCGCGGCTGACCGTAGCTCAGGGTGGAGTCCATGTGGAAATGCGCGTCCACAAACGGCGGGCTGACGAGCAGGCCTGCGGCATCCACCGTCTCGTGGGCGGGTGCTTGCAGGCCCTCGGTCACTTCGGCAATGCGACCGTCTTGCACGGCAATCGACATGTTCTGGCGGCCGTCAGGCAGGGTGGCGTGGGTGATGAGGAGGTCGAGCATGGTGCGGGGTGTTCGGTGTCGGGGTGTCGGTTTTTTTCAAGACCGGGGCGGGTTCTGTGCCTAAGCTCTGGGTCTCGCTTGGCGTATCAACGTTTAGAGCGGCTCACAAAACTCTTCCGGCGTCGTTGCTGGGTCTTGTCGTACTACTCGTACTGCCTGCGACGCAACGCCTAGCCAGAACCGCTTCGCTGAATTGTGTGAGCCGCTCTTAGCGCATCCATTCATTCTTACAAAGGTAGTTTTCATGCAGTTTGGCTACACCATTCTCTACGTCGAGGACGTTCCCAAAACCATCGCTTTTTACGAGGCCGCTTTCGGCTTTGCTCGCCGCTTTGTGCACGAAGCTGGAGATTATGGCGAGCTGGACACCGGCGCCACCGCGCTGGCCTTCTCGTCCTTGCGGCTGATGGCCGAGCTGGGCAAGAACCCGCAGCGCGCGTCGGCCGATGCGCCCAGTTTCGAGATCGCGTTCACCACCCCCGACGTAGCCGCAGCCGTGCAGCGCGCTGTGGATGCCGGTGCGCGGCTGGTGCAGGCACCCGCGCAAATGCCCTGGGGCCAGACCGTGGCCTATGTGGCGGATATCAATGGCGCGCTGGTCGAGCTGTGTACGCCCATGGGGGCACCGGCCGCTTGAACTGCACTGGTTGCCCTGGCGCAGCGGGTGTTGCCGGGCCCACGGCGCTGCATTCAAATCCAGCTCAGCCATAGCCGGCCTGCGCCACGGTGGCCAGTAGTGGTGGCGAGCGGCGCAGCGCCGCAGGTGTGTGCCCCAGCCAGCGCAGGCAGTCGCGGCTGAAGTGCGCCTGGTCGGCATAGCCGTGGTCGGCCGCAATTTCCGCCAGGGGTTGCGCAGTGCCCAGCCCCTGTGCTGCGCGGCGCACGCGGGCCAGGGCGCGCCAGAAGCGAGGCGGTTGGCCGGTGGCGCGCTGCGTCAGGCGCTCCAGGGTGCGTTCCGACACCCCCAGGCTTCGCGCGGCTGCGCCCACGGTGCGGATGTGCGTCAGCGCGTGCAATGCCTCTTGCGCGCGCGGGTCCATGCGGGTGTGGTGGTCGATGGTCTCCAGCACCAAGGCCTCCAGCGCCGCAGTGTCATGGGTCAGACGGGAGGAGGGCAGCGCCGCGCGGCGCTGGCTTTGTTGCCAGATGGTTTGCACGGACTGCAACAAAGCTGCCGTGTTGATGCTGGTGCCCGGCAGCAACCGGTAGCCCAGCCAGTGCTCGCCAGCGTGTCCGGGCACTTCCATGGCGGCATCGGCCAGTGCCGAGATATGCCAGCTGGACTGGCCGCATGCGTCTATGTGCAGGATGAGGTCACTGCAGCCATCAGGCAAAACCGTGGTCGCACTGGAGTCCGTGGTGTCGAACTGCCAGCGCGCCAGCACCGTGGGCGGCAGCACAGATGTTGCGATGTGAATCAGCGGCGCGTCTGGCATGGCAGGCCCGTGGGTCAGCGCTTTTGTGTGGTGCGAAAACGCACCTCGCCGGGCTTGTGTCCCGCATCGATGGTGATGCGAAACACGCTGTCGTCATGGCTGGACTGCGCCCGCGCGGTAAAGCGGATGCCCCGGCGGGTGGGCTGGCAGTGCATCTGCGTCAGGGTGATTTCGGCATGGTCGTTGTTGATGGCGTCAAAACTCTGCGTGTGCACCTCGCTCGCGCTGTCATTGCCGTCGCGCACGATCCATTGCAGGTACACAAACGATTGCCCATACCGCGTGGCGTGCACGATGCGGTACATGCCTCGGCCTTCGCTCGGTGGCTGTGCGGGCGCAGGCCATTGGCCACAGACCTTGATCCAGTCCACGTCTGGGGCTGTGGCAAACGATTCATAGGGCACGTCCATACCCAGCGCGTGGGCTTGGCCTGCGCTGGCCAGCAGTGCAATTGCCAGCCAGCGGGCGATACGGTTGCTTGTGCGCTTCATCGTTCACCCTTGCGATACGGTTTCATCAGCGCCTGCGGATACGCAGCCTTGCGCGCCACCAGCACCAGCGCAAGGATAGACAGCAGGTACGGCAGCATCAAATACACCTGGTACGGCAGCCAGGCATCGCCCGCCTGCTGCAGCCGCAGTTGCAGCGCATCGAAAAACGCAAACAGCAGCGCACCCAGCAGCGCCTTGCCCGGCCGCCACGAGGCAAACACCACCAGCGCCACGCAGATCCAGCCGCGCCCGTTGACCATGTTGAAGAAGAACGCATTGAACGCTGCCAGCGTAAGGAACGACCCCGCCACGCCCATCAGCGCCGAGCCCGCCACGATGGCCCCGGTGCGTGTGGCCGCCACCGAGATACCCTGGCCCTCGGCCGCTTGCGGGTTCTCGCCCACCATGCGCACGGCCAGGCCCAGCGGTGTGCGCAGCAGCACCCAGGCCAGCAGCGGCACCAGCAGCAGGGCCAGCAGCGTGAGCGGTGTCTGCGCCGAAAGGATAGGAATCGGCAGCCAGTCCATCGCCGCAAACGGCTCGATGGTGGGTGGCGTGTTCACTTTAGGGAAGCTGACCCGGTAGCCGTAATAACTGAGCGCCGTCGCCAGCAGCGTGATCCCCAGGCCCGAGACATGCTGCGACAGCGCCAACCCCACCGTCAGCCACGCGTGCAGCAACCCAAACACCGCCCCCGTCAGCGCCGCCACCAGCACCCCCGTCCACAGCCCATAGCCCGCATACACCGCCAGCCAGCCGGTGAAGGCGCCTGCGACCATGATCCCTTCAATGCCCAGGTTGAGCACGCCTGCGCGTTCGCACAGCAGCACCCCCAGCGTGCCCAGGATGAGCGGCGTGGCCACGCGCAGGGTGGCGATCCAGAACGCGGGGTTGGCGAGGATGTCGAGCAGCTCGGTCATGTGGCTACTCCGGTGTAGTTCGCTTTGCGGAGTCGGCATGTATGACCGTGCGACACCCGTTCGGGCTGAGCTTGTGGAAGCCTTGCGCGGCGCTTCGACCCTTCGACAAAGCTCCGGGCAGGCAAGCTCAGCGTGAACGGTTTCAAGTGGGTCGATGTCGATAGAATCATTTTGATAGCTACTCGCGCTTGATGGACAAGCGCTAGAGGCCAATTTGGCTTGAATTTTGGGTGCAAGTGCTTGTTCATGGCGCCATCACTTCCACCGTACGCGGTATTGGGTCAGTAGCCCGGCCACCAGCACAGCAATCAGCGAAGTCGCCACGATCACATCCGCAATGTAGGTAGGCACGCCCACCGCGCGGCTCATGCTGTCCGCCCCTACCAACACCCCTGCCACAAAGGTGCCCGCCGCGATCACGCCCAGCGGGTGCAGCCCCGCCAGCATCGCAATCACGATGCCGCTGTAGCCGTAGCCGGGCGACATGTCCAGCGTCACATACCCGGTGCGGCCCGCCACCTCGATGGCGCCCGCCAGTCCGGCCAACCCGCCCGAGAGCAGTGCGACCAGCACCACGGTGCGCGTGATGGGCACACCCGCAAACGCGGCGGCGCGGGCGTTGGCTCCGGCAGCGCGAATGTCAAAGCCCGGCACCGTGCGCGCCAGCAGCGCCCACAGCATCACCGCCAGCGACACGGCCCACAGCAACCCGGTGTGCAGCCGCGTTTGCGGCACCAGTTTGCTCAGTTCCATGTCGCCTTGCAGCGCCACACTTTGCGGCCAACCCATGGAGAGCGGGTCTTTCATCGGCCCATCAAGCAGGGCCGATACCAAGAGCAGCATGATGAAGTTGAGCAGCAGCGTGGTGACCACCTCGTCCACCCCCAGCCGCGCCTTCATCAGCGCCGGGCCCAGCAGCAGCAGTGCCCCGGCCAGCGCAGCCGCCAACATCATCAGCGGGAACAGCACGTAGGGCGACCACTCCAGTCCCGTACCCCCATGCATGCCGCCCACGGCCACGGCGGCCAGCGCCCCGGCGTAGAGCTGCCCCTCCGCCCCAATGTTGAACAGCCGCGCGCGGAAGGCGACGGCCGCGGCCAGCCCGGTCAGGATCAGCGGAGTGGCGCGGGTGAGGGTTTCGGTCAGCGCAAACACCGAGCCGAATGCGCCCTGCAGCAGCAGCGCATAGGTGCGCCCCACCGGCGCCCCGGCCCACAGCACGAGCAGGCCGCTGATAAGGAGGGTGAACACCACGGCGCCCACCGGCGCCAGCACATAGGCGGCGGGGGAGGTGTGGTTGCGTTTTTCGAGTCTCATGGGTTTTTCTTGTTGTCGCTCAGTGGGCTGCACCGGCCATGGCCAGGCCGATGGCTTCGCGCGTCCAGTTTTCCGCAGGCCTCGCCTCGCTCAGCTGGCCGTCATGCATCACCGCCACGCGGTCACCCAGGGCCAGCACTTCGTCCAGATCATCTGAAATCAGCAGCACCGCCGCACCGCCATCGCGGGCGTTGATGAGCTGCTGCTGTACAAACATCACCGCGCCGATATCGAGCCCCCAGGTGGGCTGGTGCGCCACGATCAGACACGGGGCGGGGGCGCTCTGGCTGGCGTCATAGGGCGGCATCAGCGCCCGGCCCAGGATGAGCTTTTGCATATTGCCGCCCGACAGCGACCGGGCTGGAGTATCTGGCCCGCCGCCGCGCACATCAAACGTCTCGGCAACCCGCTGGGCATGCTGGCGGGCTGCACCGCGTTTGACCCAGAACGCCTTGAACCACGGGTGCGCAAACCAGTGGCTGCGCAGGCGTTCGGACACGGCGTTTTCCCACACCGGCAAATCGCCCACCACGCCCACGGCGTGGCGGTCTTCAGGGATGCGGGCCACGCCCTGGTTTACCCACCAGGCGGGGCTGGCTTGCAGCGGCACGCCGCGCAACGTGACCTGGCCGGCGGTGGCGGCGCGCACGCCGCACAGCACATCGGCCAATGCCACCTGGCCGTTGCCGCTGACGCCGGCGATGGCCACGATCTCGCCCGCGCGCAGGGTGAGCGACACGTCCCGCAAGCGGTCACGCCCAGTGGGTGCGGTGCTGACGTGGTCCAGCGTGCAAACGGGTTTGCCTACGTTCTGCCCAGGGCGGCGCTCGGCGGCTTCAATGGCATGGCCCACCATCCACTGCGCCAGTTGCCCTTGTGTAGTGCCTTGCGCAGGCGCCTCGGCCACCAGCTTGCCCTGGCGCAGCACGGCCACGCGGTGCGATACGCGCAGCACCTCTGCAAGCTTGTGGCTGATGAAGATGATGGACAGACCCTGCGCCACCATCTGCGCCAGGGTGTCAAACAGCGCCTCGCTCTCTTGCGGGGTGAGCACGGCGGTGGGCTCGTCGAGGATGAGGATGCGCGCGCCCCGGTACAGCGCCTTCAAAATCTCCACCCGCTGGCGCTCGCCCACCGAAAGGCTGCCCACCCGCGCATCCGCATCCACCGGCAGGCCAAACTGCTGCGACACGGCCAGCAGCTTGGCGCGTGCGCTGCTGCGGCGCGAAAACGGCTGCCACAGCGGCTCGGAGCCCAGCAGCACGTTGTCCAGCACCGTCAGGTTGTCAGCCAGCGTGAAGTGCTGATGCACCATGCCAATGCCCGCCGCCAGTGCTGCGCGCGGCTGGCCGGGGGGCAGGGGTTGGCCGAAGACTTCAATGCTGCCTTCGTCGGCCACGTAATGCCCGAACAGGATGGACATCAGCGTGGATTTGCCCGCGCCATTTTCGCCGAGCAGGGCCAGCACTTCGCCACTCGCCAGGGTCAGGCTGATGGCGTCGTTGGCGACGAGTTTGCCGAAGCGTTTGGTGATGTTTGTGAGACGCAGGACGGTGGACATGTCAGTGGTCCATGGTGCCGCGCGCTAACTGCGGCTGGCTGTTACTCCCTCTCCCCCCGCGGGAGATGGCGGGGGAGAGGGGGCTCCGCGCTGGTACCAAACACTGCGCCTGTTTCCACGCTCCCCCTCTCCCCAACCACTCCCCCGCGAGGGGGGAGGGGCCAATCGCGCATCTCCAAGCCCGTTGCAGCTTCATCGCGCTTACTTCCAACTCGCCAAAAACGCCTGCAGCACCTTGGCCGAATTAGCCGCTGCCAGTCCCATGAAAGTGCCCATTTCATTCTCACCCTCGCCACCACCCGCCAAGTCGCTGAGTGATCGAAACGCGATGTAGGGCACGCCGTTGCTATGCGCCACCATGGCAGTGGCGGCGGTTTCCATGTCGAGCACGTTGGCATCGAAGGTCTTGAACGCGTATTCGCGGAAGGCCTTGTTGTCCACAAACGCCTGGCCCGACACGCCGCTGCCGCCCACCACCAGTTGAGGGCGTTGTTTGAGGCAGGTGTTGGCCAGGCAATGCTCCAGGCCCACGTTTTGCAGACTGCGCGCGGTGGCCAGCATTTTGGGGTCGGCTTCAAACCAGAACTTCTTGGTCAGGCCGGGTTGGGCTGCTGACCGCACCTCTACCGGGCGCGGCTGCATCATGCCGAAAGCGGGCATCGTCAGCTCTTTTTTCATCCAGGCAGGGGCGCTGTACTGGCCGGGCTTGTCTTCGCGGGCCATCAGCCATTCCATGTACTGGCCCCACTGCGCGGGCACGGTCACGTCGCCAATGTGCAGGCTGGGGTTCACGCCACCGGCAATGCCGGAAAAGACGATGTGGCTCACGTTGAAGCGGTCCAGCACCAGCTGGGTGTTCATGGCCGCGTTGGTCATGCTGACGCCCGAGAGGAACACAACCACAGGCTTGCCTTCGAGCGTGCCGGTCGTGAACTCCACGCCATTGACGCTGTGTTGGGCGGGCTGTTGCACCTTGGGCAGCAGCACCGTCAGCTCGGGCGCAAAGGCGGAGATGACAGCGATGCGCGAGGTGTCGTCCAGCCGTACTGCCTTGCCGATGGGGCTGGATGCACACCCAGCCAGCGCGCCAGCCAATACAAATGCTCCCAGCACCCGTGTGAAAGAAGGCGTGATGGAGGTGCGAAATAGTTTGGGCGATGTGATCTTCATGGGTTTACCAAGTTGGAGCGAAATCGTATGGAGAAAAGGAAAAGGGCCACCGCGGTAAGGTGGTGGCCCAGGTATCTATTCAGTATGGTTCGCGTTGGTTTGGAGTGGCTGACAAAGCTCAGCGCAGCGGTTCTGGCTAGGCGCTGTGTCGCAGGCACTACGGCAAGTACGACCAACGCCAGAAAAGACAGCAACAACGCCAGAAGAGCTTTGTCAGTCACTCCTCTTACTTGGCCGTGGACTTGGGCTGGCTGTCATCCACCTTCACGGTGAACTTGCCTGCCAGGATGTCGGCCTCTTTGGCCTTGACCTTGGCGACGATGTCGGCAGGCACCTTCTTTTCGAACGTGCCCAGCGGCGCCAACTCAGAGCCCTTGTGCTTCATCATCGAATACGGGCCGTAGTCCTCGGGTGTGAACTTGCCTTCTTTCACCAGCTTGAGCGCGCGGTCGATGCTGGGCTCCATGTGCCAGATGGCCGAGGCGACCACGGTGTCGGGGTACTGCTCTTGGGTGTTGATCACGTTGCCGATGGCGAGCTTGCCTTTTTCTTTGGCGGCATCCGACACACCAAAGCGCTCGGCGTACAGCACGTCGGCGCCCTTGTCGATCATGGCAAAGGTGGCCTCCTTGGCTTTTGGTGGGTCGAACCAGCTGTTGATGAAGGTGATGGTGAACTCGACCTTCGGGTTGGTCTCTTTGGCCCCGGCCATGAAGGCATGCATCAGGCGGTTGACCTCGGGGATGGGGAAGCCGCCCACCATGCCGATTTTGTTCGACTTGGTCATGCCGCCCGCGATCATGCCGGAGAGGTACGCAGGCTCCTGGATGTAGTTGTCGAACACGCTGAAGTTGGGTGCCTGCGGCTTGCCGGACGAGCCGAGCAGGAAGGATGTCTTGGGGAAGTCCTTGGCCACCTTGCGGGCGGCGGCTTCTACCGCGAAGGCCTCGCCCAGGATGAGCTGGTTGCCGCCGGTGGCGTATTCGCGCATGACGCGTTCGTAGTCGGCATTGCTGACGTTTTCGCTCGCCTTGTATTCGATCTCGCCGCGCGATTCGGCGGCTTTCAGGGCCTTGTGGATGCGGCTGACCCATTGCTGTTCAAAGGGCACCGTGTAGATCGCCGCGACTTTGATCTTGGACTGCGCTGTGGCCAAAGAGGGCGCCAACGCCATGGCGGCCGAAAGGGCCATGGAGGTGCAGAGCAGGCGTCCGGTGAAGATGCGGCGAGTGGTCATGGTGGGGTCCTTCAGACAAGCAAACAAGGAGGTTGGGTGTGCTGCTACCAAGCAAGGAGCGCGCCAGTCGGGGGCTTTAGCAGCGCAAACCAGCGGCAAGTCTGCCAGAGGAAAGCCACCAGTTGGTAAAAAAATGGTGGGCGCATGCTGCGCGTCCTTCAACAGGGCTCGGGCACCCCACCAGAGTAGGGAGGAAAAGTGCCTGCTACACAACGCAGAGCGGCTCGGCAATGAAAAAAGCCACCACGGGGCGACGAGGCCCTGCAGTGGCTGGTGCATGTGTGCTGGCGCCGTGCGCTTATTTGGTGCCAAAAATCCGGTCGCCTGCATCGCCCAGACCCGGCAGGATGTAGCCATGGTCGCTCAGCTCGCGGTCAATCGCGGCGGTGAAGATGGGCACGTCGGGGTGGGCTTTTTGCATGGTGGCGATGCCTTCAGGCGCGGCCAGCAGGCAGACGAACTTGATGGAGCGGGGGTTGAGCTTTTTCAGGCGGTCTACGCAGGCTGCTGCGGAGTTGCCGGTGGCCAGCATGGGGTCGACCACGATGATGTCGCGCTCGTCCATTTCGGCGGGCATCTTGAAGTAGTACTCCACCGGCTGCAGCGTGGTCGGGTCGCGGTACAGGCCGATGTGGCCCACCCGTGCGCCGGGAACCACGTTGAGCATGCCGTCCAGAAAGCCGTTGCCTGCGCGCAGGATGGAGACCAGCACCAGCTTCTTGCCGTCGATCATCTTGCCGGTCATGGTCTCCAGCGGGGTTTCGATCTGCACGTCCTGCAGCGGCATGTCGCGCGTCACTTCGTACGCCATCAGCGTAGACAGCTCGCCCAGCAGGCGGCGAAAGCTGTTGGTGCTGGCGTCCTTTTTGCGCATCAGCGTGAGCTTGTGTTGGACGAGGGGGTGGGTGATGACGGTGACGTTGTTGTTGGTAGCGGTGCTCATGGCGCGGCCTTTGGTCTGCAAGGGGTGAATGAATAGCGGTGGCCGTATTTTGACGCCCCTTCGCTCCCTGGGCGTGGAAACTGGCGCGGTGCGACATCCGTGGCCCCGCGGAAACCGGCTTTTCCGGGCCGCTGGGGCCGCCCCCTGAGGGGGCGGCGACGCAGTCGCATCGGGGGGGGGGAAGGCTCACTCCGCTAGAAACCGCGAGTAGCGGGCCAAGTCCACATTGCCGCCGCTGACGATGATGCCCACGCGCTCGCCCTGCAGCAGCTTGGCGCCATTGTCTTCGCCCGAGAACGCCTGGGCGCCCGCAAAGGCGAGGGCGCCCGTGGGCTCGACGACGATCTTCATTCGCTGGGCGAAAAACCGCAGCGCCTCGATCAGCTGCTGGTCGCTGACGGTGACGATGTCTTCGGCGAGGTCGCGAATGATGGGAAAGGTGAGGTCGCCCAGCGCCTGGGCCTGGGCACCATCGGCGATGGTTTGGGGCGGGTCAATGCGCACAATGTGCCCGGCGCGCAGCGACTGTTGGGCGTCGTTGGCGGTTTCGGGCTCCACGCCAATCACCTTGCACTGCGGCGCCAGCGCCTGTGCGGCCAGCAGGCTGCCCGACAGCAGGCCACCGCCGCCCAGGCAGACGAAGAGGTAGTCCAGGTCGGGCACTTCTTGCAGCAGCTCCAGCGCGGCGGTACCTTGGCCCGCAATGACGTGCGCGTGGTCGAACGGGGGCACCAGCGTCATGCCGCGCTCGCGCGCCAGTTGCTGGCTGATGGCCTCGCGGTCTTCGGTGTGGCGGTTGTAGGTGACGACCTGGGCGCCGTACTCGCGCGTGGCGGCCATCTTTGAGTGGGCGGCGTCTTCGGGCATCACCACCAGGGCGGGCATGTCGAGCAGGCGCGCCGACAGCGCTATGGCCTGCGCATGGTTGCCAGCAGAGAAGGTCAGCACCCCCCCTTCGCGCTGCGCATCGCTGAATTGCGCCAGTGCGTTGTAGGCGCCGCGAAACTTGAAGGCCCCCGTGCGCTGCAGGTTCTCGCATTTGAAGAACAGCTTGGCACCCAGCCGCTCGTCCATGGTGGTGCAGCACATGACGGGTGTGCGGTGCGCTACGCCGGATAAGCGCTGGGCGGCGTCGGCCACGTCTTGGTAGGTGGGTGGGGTGAGGCTGGGCAAGGTCATTGGTGGCGTCCCTGGGTGCCGGGGCGCACGCTGGCCACGGTTGCCCCATGATAGCCGTTTGTCGCAAGCTTTCAAGCCAAATACGCCTCTAGCGCTTGTGCAGTAAGCGGTGGTAGCTATGAATTTTGATGTATTGACTTCGGAGTGCCTTCGACGGCCTCCGTACTGCAGCAGTTCAAGCGCCCACCTGTCAGCCTACCGATTGTCAGCCTACCGACTTAATGACTTGCCGGTGTGTTGATCGGCGGCTCAGCCCAGCTCGCTGAAGCGTTGCAGCGGCGTCAGCGCCGGAAACTCGCCTGCCCGCTTTTGTTTCATCGCGGTGACCGATTCGCGCACGTGCTGGTTGCTCCAGATCGCGCCTTGCAGCCAGCCCATCTGGCGCAGGCTGTCTTCTACCGAATGGTCGCGCGCGTAGTTCACGGCCTGCTTGGTGCCCCAAATGGCAACAGGGGGTTTGGACGCAATCTCTTGCGCGCATTGCAGGGCGGCGGCCAGCATGGTTTCTTGCGTGTCGAACACCTCATTGACCAGCCCGTAGCCCAGCGCTTTTTGCGCGGGCAGGCGGCGGCCGGTGTAGGCGAGCTCTTTGACTACTCCCAGCGGAATCAGCTTGGGCAAACGCTGCAGCGTGCCCACGTCGGCCACCATGCCGATGTTGATTTCCTGGATGCAGAAGACGGCGTCGGCGGTGGCGTAGCGCACGCACGCTGCGGTCACCATGTCCACCGCGCCGCCAATGCAGCCGCCGTGGATGGCTGCGATGACGGGGATGCGCAGGTTTTCGATGCGGGTGAAGGTGGCCTGCATGTCGGTGAGCGAGTCAAAAATGGCGGCGCGGCCTTCGGGGCTTTGGTCGTCCATCGTGATGGCGCCAGAAAAGGTTTCGAGCGCCATGCCCGCGCTGAAATGTTTGCCCGTGCTGCTGATGACCAGCGCCCGCGCCTCGCCCGCCTGGTGCAGGTGGGTCAGCACCTCGTCCAGCTCGCGCCAGAAGGTGGGGTGCATGGTGTTCAGGGCCTCGGGCTTGTTCAGAACCAGGTGGGCCACATGGTGGGTGATGCTCAGGGTGAAGCAGGTGAGAGGGGTGTTCATGGGTTGCCACTGTAGACCCGCTTGCGTGCGCAGTGTCGTCGCCTGGGTGACTTTAGGCTTTCTTGGCCTCTAGCGCTTATCCAGTAAGCGCTGATAGCTATAAAAACAGGAGTCTTTGGGGTGGTGAGGTTGGCGCGTGTTGTGCCTTTGGTGCCGGAGGGCGCACCGTTGTTGCGGGTGCGGGTTGGCGGTTCAGTCGCCCCCACCCCCGCAGCCGCCGCCATCCCCACCGCCACCGCCACCGCCGTCTGCACTGTCGGCCCCGCCAAAGTCGCCCGAGCTGCCGCTGTGGCTCCCGTCCGAAAAGCTGGTGCCGCAGTGGGTGCCACCGCCGCCACAGCCGCCCCCGTCGCGTTGGCGATCAAGGAGGGAGCAGTCGGGGACGTAGGTAAACCCGCCCGAGATAGCGAACTTGGCATCGAGCGCAAACAGCAAAGGCAGGCGGCTGGGGGCTTTGGGGTCGATGGATTCCTCCTTGCAGGCCCAGTACCAGGCGCGGCGCAGTCCGTCGTTGTGGCGGGCCTTTTTGCCCAGGGCCTCGGCGGGGGTGTGGTGCAAGAAGAACCCCAGGGCGTCGCGGCACCAGAGTTTGTAGGCCTGGGTGTGCAGGATGAACTCATGCCACAGCGCATCGACCGCCTTGGAAGGCATGGCCACAAACTGCTTGTTGCTGCGCAGGCACGCCATGAAGAACTGGCGCAGGCCCCGTTCGACCAGTTCGCAGTCGCGGGGGCTGAGGTGCGGGTAGGTTTCGCGCAGCTTGCGCTGCAAAAAGCGGGGCAGCGGGGCTTCGCGGATGTGGTTCTGGCGGACGGATTGGGTCCAGTGCCTCACCAGGGCGATGAGGACCACGGTGACAAAGACGTAAAAAATCCACACCCCACGCAAGCGCCAGGCGCCTGTAAAAATCCCGGCAAAGGCCAGCACCCAGAACATGATGGCCAACAGCATGACCTTGTCGCCCAGACGCAGCAGCAGGTTTTCGAATCGTTTCATCGTCCCTCCTTTTTTTGTTATGTCTGGCGATTTCACGACTGCCATATGACTAATGAATGACACTTTTTGGTGTGTCGTCAAATGGTCACGAGTGCTTCCTGAAGCCCGAAGCTCGCGGGCCTCTTGGGTGTTTTTTGGGCAGCTGAGGGCGTGGGTTTGCTATGGTTCCAGGGACGCGGATTTTGGGCTTTGCCTACGCCTACGCCTACGCCAATGAGGTAGAGCGTGCGACGCCCCACCCGAATGCTCAACGGCGCTTGCTGCCGCCGAAGATGCTGCCCAGCACTCCGCGCAAGATCTCTTTCCCCAGCGAGGTACCCATGGTGCGCACGGCCGACTTGGCCATGGTTTGGGCCAGGCCGTCGCGTTTGCCGCCGCGCGGGCCGGTGCTGCCAAACAGCACATCGTTGAGGCCACCCATCAGGCCGCCACCGCCGTCTTCGGAGTTCGCGGGCGTGCCTTTGCCATTGGCAGGTGCCTGCGCGCTGGCTTCGGCGGCGCGGCCCTTGAGTTTTTCGTAGGCCGACTCGCGGTCTACCACCTTCTCGTACACGCCCGCCACCAACGAGCCAGCCATCAGCACTTTGCGCTGTTGTGGCGTGATGGGCCCCAGCTGGCTGCCCGGGGGCAGCACAAACACCCGTTCGGTGATGCTGGGGCGGCCTTTGGCATCCAGAAAACTGATCAGCGCCTCGCCCACGGCCAGCTCGGTGATGGCGGTTTCAATATCGAGGCCCGGCTTTTGCCGCATGGTGGTGGCGGTGGCCTTCACAGCCTTCTGGTCACGCGGGGTGAAGGCGCGCAGCGCGTGCTGCACGCGGTTGCCCAGCTGGGCCAGTACGCTGTCAGGGATGTCGAGCGGGTTTTGCGTAACAAAATACACGCCCACGCCCTTGGATCGCACCAGTCGCACCACCAGTTCGATGCGCTCGACCAGCACCTTGGGAGCCTCGTTGAACAGCAGGTGGGCTTCGTCGAAGAAGAACACCAGCTTGGGCTGCTCGGGGTCGCCGATTTCGGGCAGTTGCTCGAACAGCTCGGACAGCATCCATAACAAAAAGGTGGCGTACAGGCGCGGCGAGTTCATCAGCTTGTCGGCCGCCAGGATGTTGACCACGCCCTGGCCGTCCACCGTCTGCATGAAGTCGTTGATGTCGAGCATGGGCTCGCCAAAAAACTCTGTGCCGCCTTGTTGCTCGATCTGCAGCAACCCGCGCTGGATGGCGCCCACGCTGGCGGCGCTGACGTTGCCGTATTCGGTGGTGAACTCCTTGGCGTTGTCGCCCACGTACTGCAGCATGGCGCGCAGGTCTTTCAAATCCAGCAGCAGCATGCCGTTGTCGTCGGCAATCTTGAACACCAGGTTGAGCACGCCCAGCTGGGTCTCGTTGAGGTTGAGCATGCGCCCCAGCAGCAGGGGGCCCATGTCAGACACGGTGGCACGCACCGGGTGGCCTTGTTCGCCAAACACGTCCCACAGCGTTGTGGGGCAGGCCAGCGGCGTGGGCAGATCCAGCCCCCGCTCCTTGAGCACAGCAGCCAGCTTTTCGCCAATCTTGCCGGGCTGGCTGGCACCGGTGAGGTCGCCCTTCACGTCCGCCATGAACACCGGAACACCAATGCGGGAGAAATTTTCAGCCAGAGTTTGCAGCGTGACGGTTTTGCCGGTCCCCGTCGCCCCGGTAATCAGTCCGTGGCGGTTGGCGAGGCTGGGAAGGAGGTGGCATTCGGTGGTGTTGTGCTTGGCAATGAGCATGGGTTCGGCCATTTGGGGTTTCCTCCGGGGAGCGGTTCTGCAAAAAGTAAAATCAACCGACTAGATTAAATCAATACAAAAGGACTTCACGTGGCAGGACACAGTAAATGGGCGAATATCCAGCACCGCAAAGGTCGCCAGGATGAAAAACGCGGCAAGATCTGGACTCGCATCATTCGTGAAATCACTGTAGCTGCCCGCTCTGGCGGGGGCGATCTGTCTGCCAACCCCCGTTTGCGTCTGGCGGTGGACAAGGCCAAGGCGGCCAATATGCCCGCCGACCGCATCAAATACAACATCGACAAGGCCACCGGCAATGCCGAAGGCCTTACCTACGAAGAAATCCGCTACGAAGGCTATGGCATCGGTGGCGCGGCCATCATGATCGACACCATGACCGACAACCGGGTGCGCACCGTGGCTGAAGTGCGCCACGCTTTCAGCAAGCACGGTGGCAACATGGGGACCGAAGGCTCGGTGGTGTTCCAGTTCAAACATTGTGGCCAGCTGATTTTTGCCCCTGGCACCAATGAAGACAAGGTGATGGAAGTGGCCTTGGAGGCAGGCGCCGAAGACGTGGTGACCGACGATGATGGCGCGGTGGAGGTGCTGACCGCCCCGGCCGACTTCGAAGCAGTGAAAAATGCGCTGGAGGCCGCAGGCCTGACCCCCGAAGTGGCGAGCGTGACCATGCGGCCTGAAAACACCATCGAGCTGACAGGCGAAGACGCCGCCAAGATGCAAAAGCTACTGGATGTGCTGGAAGACCTGGACGACACCCAAGAGGTCTATCACAACGCGGCACTGTGACTCTGTCCCAGTGGATCAACGCTTTTTTCTTGCCCTGATTTGTTTTTCGACTGATATTTCCCCGAACCCCGCCCAGCAGCGCTGCGCTGCGGGCCGGGTTCACCAAAGGTTCCTATGAAAGTACTTGTGATTGGTGGCGGCGGCCGTGAACACGCGATGGCGTGGAAACTGAGCGAGTCCCCCAAGGTGACCAAGGTGTTTGTGGCGCCCGGCAACGGCGGCACGGCCTTGAACTCCAAGCTCGAAAACGTGGCCATTTCCGACGTGCGTGAACTGCGCCTGTGGGCCCAGGCTGAGAAGATCGCGCTGACGGTGGTGGGCCCTGAGGCGCCGCTGGCCGCTGGCGTGGTCGATGAATTCCGCGCCAACGGCATGCGCATCTTTGGGCCGACCAAGGCTGCCGCCCAGCTCGAAAGCTCCAAGGCCTTTTCCAAGGCCTTCATGCGCCGCCACGGCATCCCCACGGCCGACTACGACACCTTCACCGACCCGGCCGCCGCCCACGCCTTTGTGGACCGCCTGGGCGCGCCCATCGTCATCAAGGCCGACGGCCTGGCGGCTGGCAAGGGTGTGGTCGTGGCCATGACGCTGCAAGAGGCCCACGATGCCGTGGACTTCATGCTGGTGGACAACAAATACGGTGTGACGCACAACGAGGGCGCCGACGGCAAGGCCGAGCCGCGCGTGGTGATCGAAGCGTTTCTTGAGGGCGAAGAAGCCTCCTTCATCGTGCTGTGCGACGGCAAGAACGTGGTGGCCCTGGCCACCAGCCAAGACCACAAGCGCCTCAAAGACGGCGACGAAGGCCCCAACACCGGTGGCATGGGCGCCTACTCGCCCGCGCCCGTTGTCACGGCCGATGTGCATGCCCGCGCCATGCGCGAGATCATCATGCCCACCATCCGGGGCATGGAAAAAGACGGCATCCCCTACACCGGTTTCCTGTACGCCGGCTTGATGATCGACGCCAAGGGCCAGCCCAAGACGCTCGAATTCAACTGCCGCATGGGCGACCCCGAGACCCAGCCCATCCTGATGCGCCTGAAGAGCGATTTCAGCGATGTGATGGGTGCTGCGGCCGACGGCAAGCTCGATCAGGTCGAGCTGCAGTGGGACCGCCGCACCGCACTGGGCGTGGTGATGGCCGCCCATGGCTACCCGGAAAACCCACGCAAGGGCGACGCCATCATCGGCTTGCCTGCAGAGGCGGATGACGCGGTGGTGTTCCATGCGGGTACAGCGCTCAAGGATGGCGTGGTCAGCGTGACGGGCGGCCGCGTGTTGTGCGTGACCGTGCTGGCCGACAGCGTCAAGCAGGCGCAGCAGCGTGCTTACGATGTGGCGCGTGGCATTCAGTTCGACGGCGCCCAGTACCGCCGCGACATCGGTTTTCGCGCCCTGAAAAGCTGATGGCAGACGCTCAGACCTTGAACCCTGCCGACACCGTGGCCCGTGTGCGCAGCTACCTGCAGGGCTTGCAGGCGCGCATCACCGATGCGCTCGAAGCCGTGGAAGGCCCGCAAGGCGAGGGCGGCGCGCGCTTTCTGGCCGATTCCTGGAGCAAGCCGCCGGGCGAGCCGCTGCAGGGTGACGGCATTACCAAGATCATGGAAGGCGGCCGCGTGTTTGAGCGTGCGGGCTGCGGCTTTAGCCATGTGCGCGGCCCACAACTGCCGCCCTCGGCGACGCAGCACCGGCCCGAGCTGGCGGGTGCGCCGTTTGAGGCCATGGGCGTGTCGCTGGTGTTCCACCCGCGCAACCCGTACGTGCCCACGGTGCACATGAACGTGCGCATGATCGCGGCTGGCCACCCAGGGCAGGCGCCCACCTGCTGGTTTGGGGGGGGCATGGACCTCACGCCGTACTATGGCTTTGAGGAAGACGCGGTGCACTTTCACCGCACCTGCCGCGATGCGCTGGCACCGTTTGGCGACGACAAGTACCCGCGCTTCAAGCAATGGTGCGACGAATACTTCTACCTCAAGCACCGCAGCGAGCAGCGCGGAGTGGGCGGGGTGTTTTACGACGACTTCTCGGAACTCGGTTTTGAGCAGAGTCTGGCGATGACGCAATCGGTCGGCGATGCCTTTCTGGCGGCCTATTTGCCCATCGTGGAAAAGCGCCAAGGCATGCCGTACGGCGAGCGCGAACGCGACTTCCAGCTTTACCGCCGTGGCCGGTATGTGGAGTTCAACCTGGTGTGGGACCGGGGCACCCACTTCGGACTGCAGTCGGGCGGCCGCACGGAGTCGATTTTGTTGTCAATGCCGCCGCTGGTGTCGTGGTCATACCAGCGTTCTGATGCGTCGGATTCGGCCGAAGCTGCGCTTTTGCAGCGCTTTTTGGTGCGCCGCGATTGGCTCGCAGAGGGGGTTGTCACCACGCCCTGAAAGCTGCGAGAAGCGTAAAAGCTATAATTTCAATAGCTGCCCGCGCATTTCACACCAGCGCAAGAGGCCAAAAACACCTCAAACTGCCGCAGCGCCAAAGCGCAACACCGGCGCAACACCCAAGGCGCAGCCCTACTGGTTGCGCGCTGCGTTGCACGCTATATTGATTCCATTCTCTTTCTATTCACCGCCTGATGACCACCTCCACCAAATCGGAAACCGCCGCTAAAAAAGACGTCTCCAAACTCCAGCGCGCCATCGTCGATGGCCTGGAGGACGTCAAGGCGCAAGACATCCAGGTCTTCAACACCGAGCATCTCTCGCCGCTGTTTGAACGGGTGATCGTGGCATCGGGCACCTCCAACCGCCAGACCAAGGCCCTGGCCGCCAGCGTGCGCGACGCGGTCAAAGAAGCCGGCTTCACCAAGCCGCGCATCGAAGGCGAAGAAAACGGCGAATGGATCATCGTGGACTGCGGCGCAGCCGTGGCACACATCATGCAGCCCGCCATCCGCCAGTATTACCGTCTGGAAGAGCTGTGGGGCGACACGCCAGTGCGCCTGAAGCTGGGTGCAGCCAAGCCTGTCTCTAGCGCCGCGACAGAGCTGGCCCAAAAGAAGTCGGCCCAGAAGGCTGCCAAGTCAGACGCGAAGGCCACTGGCAAGGCGCCTGCCAAAAAGGCAGCAGCACCTGTGGTGGCAGCCCGGTCGGGCAAAGCCACTGTCAAGGCTGTTGCCAAGACAGCCGCCAAGACAGCCGCGGCTCCTGCCAAGTCTGCAGCCAGGCCGGCTGCAAAAACATCTGCCAAAGCACCCGCCAAAGCGCCCGCCAAGGCACCTGCAAAAACCACCAACAAGGCGCCCGCGAAAAGCAGCAGTGCTGCCAAGGCTGCACCAGCCAAGGCACCCGCAAAACCAACCACTGCCGCCAAGAAACCCGCAGCCACCAAGGCTCCGATCAAGACCGTGGTGGTCAAGCCATCGGCCCCACGCAGCAAAACCGCTGCTGCCGCCAAGACCGGTGCCAAGCCGACGTCCGCACGCGGCGGAGCACCAGCCAAGCCTGCAGCCAAGAGGGCACCGGGCCGCAAGTGATCGGTGGTGCCTCGGCCCTTCGATATCGCCCCTCAGCGCACAGCGCCTGACCCGCCATGAAGCTGTTGATCGTGGCCGTGGGTCAGCGCGTGCCCGACTGGGCGCAGACCGCCTACGACGACTACGCCAAGCGGTTTCCGTTTGAGATCAAGGTCGAACTCAAGGCCGTCAAGACCGAACCCCGTGGCTCCAAAACCCTGGAGACGCTGTATGCCGCCGAGCGCGAGCGCATTGAAGCCGCCATCCCCCGTGGCACACGCGTGGTGGCGCTGGACGAGCGCGGCACCAACCTCACCACCAAGGCCCTGGCCGAGCGCCTGAAAGGCTGGCAGCTGGGAGGCGGCGATGTGGCGCTGGTCATCGGCGGCCCGGACGGGCTCGACCCCGCGTTCCGCCAGGGCGCACACGAACGCATTCGCCTGTCTGACCTGACCTTGCCGCACGCCATGGTGCGGGTGTTGCTCATCGAGCAGCTGTACCGCGCGTGGTCGGTGAATGCCGGACACCCGTACCACCGCGAATGAGGTGTTGCAACCATGGGTGTGGCGCACGGTACTATGCTATTGATAGCTGCTAGCGCTTGATGGATAAGCGTTAGGGAGCCTCTGAGCGTATCGCCGCGTCGTGTGCATCTGCGGTCTCGGTCGGTCTGCGTTGTTGCAAATACTCGCAATAGCTACGGCTATTGCTGCGTTTTGCGCCTGGCAGTCCATCCCGATCCGCAGCGCACACTTACCGCTCGATTCGTGCAGAGGCTCCCTCAGCCGATTTTGACTATAAATCTGTTCATGCCTGACTTCCTCTACCTTGCCTCCCAAAGCCCACGTCGGCGCCAACTGCTCGAACAACTGGGCGTTCGCCACGAACTGCTGTTGCCCAACGCGGACGGCGACGAGCCCGAAGACGCTGAAGCCATCGAGGTGGTCTTGCCCGGTGAAGCTCCCACGGCCTATGTGGAGCGCGTGACCGGACTCAAGCTGGACGCCGCGGTGGCGCGGCGTGCGCGGCGGGGGTTGTCCGATGCGCCCATCCTCTGCTCTGACACCACCGTGGCGTTGGGCCGCACCATCTACGGCAAGCCCGACGACGCTGAACATGCTGCACGCATGCTGGGCGAACTGGTCGGCCATGAACACCGGGTGCTCACGGCCGTGGCCTTGCAGGTGGGCCCCAAGCGCTTGTCTGCGCTGTCCGTGTCGCGTGTGACCTTTGCCGCCATGACGCCTGCACAGATTGATGCTTACGTGGCCACCGGCGAGCCGCTGGGCAAGGCGGGTGCGTATGGCATTCAGGGCCGGGCGGCTGCGTATGTGGAACACCTGGCGGGCAGCTATTCGGGCATCATGGGGTTGCCCATGTACGAGACTGCGCAGTTGCTCCGCGCCGCAGGCTTTCAGATATGAATCCCCCCTGAGTCGCCTGCGGCGCCTTCCCCCCAAGGGGACGCCGCTAGGTGCCTGGCAAAGCCAGTTCCCCGGCGGCACTGGCCTGGCGCAGGGGTGTTTCCACGGGCAGCGAGAACGTTACCGATTCAAGAAAAGAAGAAGCCATGCAACAAGACATCCTGATCAACTGGTCCCCCCAGGAAACCCGCGTGGCCGTGGTGGAGCACGGTGCGGTGCAAGAGCTGCACGTCGAGCGCACGCTGGAGCGGGGTTTAGTGGGCAATGTCTACCTCGGCAAGGTGTCGCGTGTGCTGCCGGGGATGCAGTCGGCCTTTATCGACATCGGCCTGGAGCGTGCGGCCTTTTTGCATGTGGCCGATGTTTGGCAACGCCAGCCCGATGGCGAGCCGCCTGCATTTGCGCGCAAGAACGAGCCGCAGGTGCCGATTGAAAAGCAGGTGTTTGAAGGCCAGTCGCTGATGGTGCAGGTCATCAAGGACCCGATTGGCACCAAGGGCGCACGCCTGTCCACGCAGATTAGCGTGGCTGGCCGCCTGCTGGTGTTTTTGCCGCAGGACGACCACGTGGGCGTGTCGCAGAAGATACCGCCCGCTGAGCGCGACGCCCTGCGCGCGCGGCTGCAGGCGCTGGTGGGTGACAAAACCACAGGCGGTGGCGGCGGTTTCATTCTGCGCACCAATGGCGAGGATTCGACCGACGCCGAGCTGGCCGAAGACATTGCCTATCTGCGCAAAACCTGGACGCGCATCAAAGAGGCATCGCTCAAATTGCCTGCAGGTTCGCTGTTGCACCAGGACCTGGATTTGCTGCAGCGCGTGTTGCGTGATTTGGTGGGCGAGCAGACGCAGACCATCCGGCTCGACTCGATGGAGCAGTTTCAGCGCCTGCGTGCTTTTGGGCAGGAATTCATGCCTGCGGCCTACGGCAAGCTGCAGCACTACAAGGGCGAGCGGCCCATTTTTGACCTGTACTCCATCGACGAAGAAGTGGCCAAGGCGCTGGGCCGCCGGGTCGATCTGAAGTCGGGCGGCTATCTCATCGTGGACCAGACCGAGGCGCTGACCACCGTTGACGTGAACACCGGTGGTTATGTGGGCGCCCGCAATTTCGACGACACCATCTTCAAGACCAACCTGGAAGCCGCGCAGGCCATTGCGCGCCAGCTGCGCTTGCGCAACCTGGGCGGCATCATCATCGTGGACTTCATCGACATGGTGCGCGACGACCACCAGCAGGCCGTGATGTCCGAGTTCAAGAAGCAGCTCGCGCGGGACCGCGTCAAGACCATGTCATCGGGCGGTTTTTCGCAGCTGGGCCTGGTCGAGATGACGCGCAAGCGCACCCGCGAATCCCTGGCCCACATGCTGTGCGAGCCCTGCGAAGCCTGCCAGGGAAAGGGCAGTGTGAAGACCGCGCGCAGCGTCTGCTACGACATCCTGCGCGAAATTTTGCGCGAAGCCCGCCAGTTCAACCCGCGCGAGTTCCGCGTGGTGGCGTCGCCGCGGGTGGTGGAGCTGTTTCTGGATGAGGAAAGCCAGCACTTGGCGGGCCTCTCGGATTTCATCAAGAAGCCTATCTCGCTGCAATCGGAAAGCGCGATGGGGCAAGAGCAGTACGACATCGTGCTGCTGTAGCCGGTTTCCCATCGGCGCGGTGCGTCACGCCTCGATTTGCATCGCCGGACGCGCCTGCACCCGTTCTAGCCAGGCCTGCACGTGCGGGTGTGCGTTGACCGGCGCGCCCAGGTACACGCTGTAGCCAATCACCGATCCCACCACCAGGTCCACCAGCGAATAGTCGGCGCCCAGCATCCAGGGCTGCAGTGCCAAGCGGTCATCCAGCACTTCCAATAGATCATTCAATCCGCGCAAGGTCGCTTCGGCTTGGGCGGCGCTTCGCCAAACCTCCTCGCCCTGGGTCGCCACATGCAGGCGTCCCACCAGCGCGCCATAGGTCACATAAGCCCAAGCACACCACGACAGGGCCTGCAGTGCCTCAGGCGTGCCAGCGGCAGGCCACAGGCCTTTCTCCACGCCATAACGATGACCCAGCCACAGATGGATCGCCAGCGCCTCAAACATGGGCGCGCCGTCTACGGTCAGCGTGGGCACCTTGCCATTGGGGTTCAGGGCCAGATAGTCCCGGCGGCGCTGTTCAGCGGTGCGGATATCGACCTTCACGCGCTCGTGGAGGACGCCCAGTTCGACAAGGGCGCAGGCGATAGGGGTGGCGCTGGACATGGGGTGCCAGTAGAGGACGATGGACATGAAGTGCTCCTTGGGGTTGAAAGAATGAATGAAAGAGAGAGAAGAAGAAACCAGAAAGAACTGCAGATGAGGGCACTGTAGAACCCATTGCGGACAGATTTGGCCCTCAATGCCCGCTAGAGTGGCGCCATGTTGTCTTCCTCCACACGCCTGCTGCAGCTGCTGGCGCTGCTGCAAACCCGCCGCCACTGGCTCGGCTCCGAGCTGGCCGAACACCTGGACGTGCACCCTCGCACTTTGCGGCGCGACATTGACCGCTTGCGCCAGCTGGGCTATCCGGTGCAGGCCAGCAGTGGCGTGGCGGGCGGGTATGCCTTCCGCGCGGGGCAGGCGTTGCCACCTTTACTGCTGGACGACGACGAAGCACTGGCCGTGTCGATTGCGCTGCGCACCGCCACGGCGGGTGCAGTGGGCGGCATCGAAGAACCGGCCCTGCGCGCACTCGTCAAGCTGGAACAGGCCATGCCCGCCAGGCTGCGGCAGCAGGTGGACGCGCTGCGCTCCACCATCCTGCCCATGGACCGTGTCGGGCCGGTGGTGGAGGCCTCGTTGCTGGCCACGCTCGCATGCGCCTGCCGCGACCAGTTGCGGATGGATTTTTCTTATGAGGATGGGAAAGGGCGCAACACCCAACGCGCCGTGGAGCCCCAAGGTATGGTCCACACCGGCATGCGCTGGTATCTGGTGGCGTGGGACCGGGGGCGCAGCGACTGGCGCACCTTCCGCATCGACCGCATGGCGGCAAAGCCCGAAGTGGGCGCGCATTTCAAGCCGCGCCTCGGGCCGGACGGGGGCGACCTTAAAGCCTATGTCTCGCGCTCGATCACCGTGGCGCCGCACGCCGACCAGGCGCGGGTGGTGCTGCATGCGCCATACACGGAGATGGCGCGGCGCATTCAGCCTTCGGCAGGTGTGGTCACAGAGCTGGCAGATGGGCAGCGGTGCCAGCTGGAATGCGCCGCCAGCGATTGGCTGGTGTTCTGGCTCATGGCGCTGGATGTGGAGTTTGAGGTGGTGGCGCCCGCGTCGATGGTGGATCGGCTGCGCGTTGCGGGGGAGCGGGCGTTGCGTTGTGCGACTGGCGCTGCTGCTGCTGCCGATTCGTGAGGCTTTTCAGGGTACGAAGCGGTACCCGATGCCCGCCTCGGTCAGCAAATGCCGGGGCATCAGTAGCACTGCGTTCAAGGACGCCAGCAGGGCTGCAGCCGTAGCTGCCGCCAGAATCATCTAGCCGCTGGCCACGACCGCCGCTTGCGTCTGTCGTTGCACCAGCGCGCAGCCTTTCGCGAGCCCAAGGACGGCCAGCCAGAGCAAGCCTCCGACCGCCATAAATATTCAGTCCATATCGTCCGCCTTGAGACATGGACCGATGCTAGGAGCATGTCGGACTTGGAAGTCGTCGGCTGCAAATCGGCCGCAACGGTCCATTTTTGGCTACGCCGCTCTTCGAGAACACCGACTTTTTGCCCCATAGCTGGGCTATGAGTCTCCAAATCCGGCAAAAACTGTCCTCGCCGGGGCCGATTTTCGCTATCGACGCTCCAAGTACGACAGGCGCCTAGAAGCGGCCGTAACAAGATGGGCGCAAGAGTGGGGGCGGGGTATCAAGAACGCATCAAGTTCGAGAGAGCATGGGCTGGGCCGTGTGGTGGAGTAGTGGGTAGTTAGCTATAAATTCGATAGCTATCAGCGCTTTTTGGATAGGCGCTAGAGGCCATTTCTTTCATTTTTTCTGAGCAAGTCACGAACTTGTCGGCTTTTGGTCTGTCATTTGGTGTCCTTGTTGCTGCTCACCAAGCCCGAGTGGTCATGTCTCCTCCTATCGCTGGTCGCTGAAGGTCTGTTGGCTTGCGTGCCCGGAGCTCCAGCGCTCACAAGCTGCGATCATCCCCACCCGGCATTTCGCTTCTTTATTCCATGACCCAGGCCACTCCGCTTCGTCCCCGCGCTTCCAATCCGCTCGATTCGCTCGTCCCTCTGCTGTTTGTCGCGCTGTGGAGCACGGGCTTTATCGGCGCCAAGCTGGGCCTGCCGTATGTGGAGCCGCTGACGTTCCTTGCGCTGCGGTTTGCCATCGTCATTGTGCTGATGCTGGCCGTAGTCGCTGTGGTGCGCGCCCCGTGGCCGCCTTCAGGCAAGGCCTGGTTGCACATCGGGGTGTCGGGCTTACTGGTGCATGGGGTGTACCTGGGTGGCGTTTTCATCGCCATCGGCCACGGCCTTCCGTCGGGCATCACGGCGCTGGTGGTGGGGTTGCAGCCGCTGTTAACCGCTTTGGTGGCAGGAGCCCTGCTGGGTGAAAAGGTGCGGCCCGCGCAGTGGGCGGGCCTTGCGCTGGGTTTCGCAGGCGTGGCGCTGGTGGTGGCTGGCAAGGTGGCGACCGTGCCAGCCGACGCACTGCTGGGAATGCTGTTGCCCGCAGTGGTCGCGCTGCTGGGCATTACGGCTGGCACGCTGTACCAGAAGCGATTTTGCCCCTCGTTTGATTTGCGCACAGGCTCGGTGATTCAGTACCTGCCTTGCGCCATCGCCATGGCGGTACTGGCATATGCCACCGAGTCCATGGCCATCACGTGGACCGGCGAGTTTGTGTTTGCGCTGGGCTGGCTGGTGCTGGTGTTGTCGCTGGGGGCCGTAAGCCTGCTGAACCTACTGATCCGCCGGGGTGGCGCGGTGAATGTAGCCAGCCTGTTCTACCTGACCCCGCCCACCACCGCACTGATCGCATGGGCGATGTTTGGCGAAACGCTGAGCGGCTGGGCGCTGGCCGGGATGGCCTTGACGGCTGTGGGTGTGTGGTTGGCGCGGCAGACGAGGTAAGGGCCCTTCAGAGCCCTGCGGATCAAAGCTTGCGCAGCCGCATGAGCGCAGCCCGCAGCGTCTCATCCTTCTTCGCAAAACAGAACCGCACCACGCGCTGGTCAAACCCGTCGCCATAAAACGCCGACAGCGGAATCGCCGCCACGCCCACTTCGCGGGTGAGCCACTGGCAGAAGTCGGCCTCGTTCAGGTCGCTCACGGCCGAGATGTCCACACACTGGAAGTAGCTGCCGGTGCTGGGCAGCAGCTTAAAGCGCGAGCCCTCCAAACCCTGGCGGAACAGGTCGCGCTTGGCTTGGTAAAACGCGGGCAGCTGCAGATAGGGCGTGGGGTCTTGCAGGTAGGTTGCCAGGCCGTATTGCACCGGGGTGTTGACGGTGAACACGTTGAACTGGTGCACCTTGCGGAATTCGGCGGTGAGGGCGGCGGGCGCGGCCACGGTGCCGACTTTCCAGCCGGTGACGTGGAAGGTCTTGCCGAAGCTGGACACGATGAAGGCGCGGGCGGCCAGGCCGGGGAATCGGGCTGCGCTCTGATGCTGCGCGCCGTCGAACACCATGTGCTCGTACACCTCGTCGCTGATGAGCAGGATGTCGGTGGGGGCCAGCAGGTCTTCGAGCTGGCGCATTTCCTCGGCGGTCCAGATGGTGGCGCTGGGGTTGTGCGGGCTGTTGATGAGGATCGCGCGGGTACGCGGTGTGATGGCAGCGCTGATCTTGGCGAAGTCGGGGCGGAAGGTGCCGGGCGTGAGCGGCACGCGCACGGCCTTGCCGCCGGCCAGGTCGATGTTGGGCACGTAGCTGTCGTAGCAGGGGTCGAGCACGATCACTTCGTCACCCGGGTGCACGATGGCCAGGATGGCGGTGATGATGGCCTGCGTGGCACCCGCTGTGATGGTGATTTCGGTGTTGGCGTTGTACTGGCGGCCGTGCAGTGCCGCAATTTTGTTGGCCACTGCTTCGCGCAAACCCGGCACGCCGGGCATGGGGGGGTATTGGTTGTGGCCTGCCTGCATGGCCTGGGTCACCGCGTTCACCAGCTCGGGGGCGCATTCAAAATCCGGGAAACCTTGGCCCAGGTTGACGGCGTTGTGTTCTGCGGCCAGGGCCGACATCACGGTGAAGATGGTGGTGCCGACGTGGGGCAGCTTGCTGGGGAAGGCGGGGGTGCGGGCGGTGGCGGTGGTCTGGGTCATGGCACTGCGGTGAAATCTGCGATGGGCTATTGGGGGACGGAGGCCGGTCGGGGGCGAGATCGGTCAGAGTTCGTAATCGTTGACGTGCCCGGTCATGGCGCGGGCGATGAGGTCGCGGCTTAGGCGGTCGCTCAGCAGTTCGGCGAACTTGTAGACAAAGTTGCGCAGGTAGGCGCTGCGCTTGAAGGCAACGCGGGCCACGCTCTGGCCAAAAAGGTGCCCCACGGGACGCACAGCGAGGTCACCCACCGGGTCGTCGCGCATGGCCATTTCGGCCACGATGCCGATGCCCAGGCCCAGGCGCACATAGGTCTTGATCACGTCGGAGTCAATGGCTTCGAGCACGATGCGCGGCTGCAGTTTGCGGGCGGCAAACGCCTGGTCGATCTTGCCGCGCCCGGTGAACGAGGGGTGATAGGTGATCAGCGCTTCGTGCGCCAGGTCGTCCAGGCCAATGCGCTCTTTTTGTGCCAGCGGATGGTCGTTGGGCACCACCAGTACGTGCTGCCATTCGTAGCAGGGCAGGGTGACAAGTTCGGGGTAGTCGGCCAGCGATTCGGTGGCCATGCCGATCTCGGCCACTTCATCGATCACCATGCGGGCTACCTCGTGCGGCGTGGCCTGGTGCAGGCTGATGTTGACCTTCGGGTAGGCCTCGCGCAGGCGGGCCACGGGTACGGGCAGCACGTAGCGGGCCTGGGTGTGGGTGGTGGCAATGCTGAGGGTGCCACTGTCTTGTGCGCTGAACTGTTCACCAATGCGCTTCAAGTTACCCACCTCGCGCATGATGACTTCGATGCTTTTCAGCACGTGCTGGCCGGGTTCGGTGATGCGCTTGAGGCGCTTGCCGTGGCGGGCAAATATGTCCACACCCAGTTCTTCTTCCAGCTCAATGATGGCCTTGGATACGCCGGGCTGCGAGGTGTGCAGGGCCTTGGCGGCTTCGGTCAGGTTGAGGTTGCGACGAGCGGCCTCTTGAACAAAGCGAAATTGGTGCAGGTTCATATCTGATATCGACTAAAGAGTTGCATCATTATGCTGCAAGCATCTAAGGAGTCTCTGCACGAATCGCCGCGCCGTGCGCATCTGCGGACTCGCGCGGTCTGCGTTGTTGCAAATGCTCGCAATAGCTGCGGCTCTTACTGCGGCTATGACTGCGCTTGCGGCCTGGCCGACCCGCCCGATCCGCAGCGCACACTTTCCGCACGATCTGTGCAGAGCTTCCTCGGGATTTCAGTCGGAACCCTCAGTGTGGCGGCGCCTCGCAGGCAATTTCTGCCATCAATGCGGTCATGCGGGGGTCTTCGCCAATGGCGGTTTGTACATGGAATTGAACGCTTGGGTGGGCGGCGCGCAATTCTTGCACCAGTAAGGGCAGGTCTTCGCGGGCATGCTTACCGGTGCCCAGAAACATGGGCACCACTGTGACCTGCGTTGCGCCTTGGGCCACGATGTCGGTGGTTGCGTCAGGGAGCGAAGGCGCACACAGCTCCAGGAAGGCGCAGACGACCGGGCGGGTGGCATCACGGGAGGCGATGCGTGCAGCGACGGCCTCTACGGGTGCACGCCACAAAGGGTCGCGTGAACCGTGGGAGAAAAGGATGATGGCGTGGTTCATAGGGAGGGGGATGAGGCCGTGATGTCACCGCCGCAGCACCAGCCAGCCAAAGGCCGCCAGCGATAAAACGGAGTAAATGAGTCCCGGCGCAGCGGCGGTGAGCCAGGGCGACCAGTTTTGCAGGTTGCCCGCGTAACCGAACACGTTGTTTAGCAAAAAGAAACTGATGCCCGCCATCACGCCGCCAAACACATAGCCCGCAATACCCCCTGAACGGAAATGCAGGTAAGCAAACGGAAGCGCCAGAACCACCATGACCAGGCAGCTGAGTGGGTAGAAAACCTTGCGCCAGAACTCGATTTCATAGCGCTGGGCAGACTGGCCGTTGGCGTCGAGGTGGCGGATGTACTGAAACAGGTCGATAGTGGCCATGCGGTCGGGCTTGAGCAGCGAGGCTGCGACCATGTCGGCGCTGATGCGGGTGGGCCACTGCAGGGTGGGGGCAACCAGGTGCTCCACTCGGGCCTCGTCGCTGCCGCGTTGCTCAAACCGGCTGCGCTGCACGGTTTCAAGCTCCCAGGCGCCGTCAGCCCCAAACTGGCCCGACGCTGCGCGGGTTTGCGACGCGAGGCGGCCCTTGGCATCAAACTCGAAAATGCGCACACCCAGCATGCCCCCATCGGGGGTCAGCGCACGCACATTGACGGCGTAAGAGTGATCGTCTTGCCGCTCTTTGAGCCAGGCCCCCGTGGCTCCCGTGGTCAGGCTGCCAAGGTACCGCACCTTGACGAGCTGCGCGGCCCGGTCCGTCCAAGGCGCAACGTAGTCGCCAATGGCAAACGTCAGCAGCACAAAGAACCCGCCCAGGGTGAGGAGTGTGCGCAGCGCGCGCCACGGCCCCATGCCGCTGGTGCGCATGATGGTGAATTCGGAGCTTTGAGCCAAACGAGCCATCACAAAAATGGTGCCAATGAGCACCGTGATGGGGAGCAGCTCGTACAGGTGGCTGGGAATGCTGAGCACCACAAACAAAAGTGCGTGCGACAGCTGGTAGCCGTCGGCGCCGGTGCGGCCCACCCAGCGCAGTTCATCCACCAAGTCAAAGAAGAAGAACAGCGCCAGAAAGCCTGCGGTGACAAAGGTGACTGCGAACAGGGCTTCGCGGTGGATCAGGCGGCGTATGGTTTTCATGCGGGGCTCCTGGGCGTGCGCGTTGCCTTGGTGCGCCAGAGGCTGGCCAGTGTCCACTGGTTGTGCCGCGCTGCAATTACCAGCAGCGACATCAGCAGCATGCCGCCGTGCAGCATCACCATGAAACTGACCAGGCCCAGTCGGCCAGCACCCACCCAGCTTTGCCCCAGGGTCATGAGGTTGTAGTAGACGATGAAGCCGAAAAGTGCAAACACCAGCCCGGTGCTGCGTGCGGCGCGGGGGTTGACGCTGGCCACGGCCAGGCCCAAAACCACAAAATTGAGGGCGGCAAACGCCAGCCCCAGGCGCCAGCCGAGTTCTGCGCGGTAGGCCGGGAGAGGTTGCATCAGAAGCTCGTGGGTGGCCCGGGTCTTGACGGAGAGTTCTTCCGGCGAGCCTGTGGGTGCCGAGCCAATGCGGGTGCCGTATTCGACAAACTCGCTGATCTTGACACCAGGTTTGTCGCGCGTGGTCTCCAGCCGCTGTCCGTCGCTGAGCAGTGCCATGCGTTCGCCGTTCTGGGTTTCCAGCCGGGCGCTGCGCGCTGAGGTCACGGATTCGCGCACGCCGTCGTTGGCGGCGATGAAGATGTTGTTACCAGCCTGTGTGTCGGGGCTGTCTTTGTCAATGAAAAACACCCGGCTTCCGTTGCTGGACTCTTGAAATTCTCCCGGTGCAATGCGGTCGATGTCGCTGCGCTGCTCGTACTGGGTTTTGAGTTCCTGAATCTGCGAGTTTGCCCATGGCCAGACTAACAGCGATAGCACGGCGATGACCGCCATCACCGGCCAGGCAAAACGCACCAGGGGCTTGAGCAGACTGATGAGGCCGCGTCCGCTGGCGAACCAGATGACCATCTCGCTGTCGCGGTACATGCGCGACAGGGTGCCGACCACGGCGATGAAGAGGCTAAGGCTGAGAATGGTGGGCAACTGCCCAAGCACGGTGAAACCCATGACCAGCATGACGTCAGAAGGGCTGACGCTGCCTTTGGATGCCTGACCCAGCGTGCGGATGAGCATCATGGTCATCACCACAGTGACCAGCACCACGAGCGTCGCGCCGAAGCTGCGGGCCAGCTCTTTGCGGATGGATGAATCGAATAACATTGGCTAAGAGCTTGCTATGCACTTTTGAGTGCACTGTGAAAGTGCATTGCACGCTCAAAAGGAAAACACCGATTATGAACTTTGATCTCAAGACCCTTGAACTGGCTGCGGCGGCCTCCGAAAAATGTGACCTGCTGGTCGCGCTGATTCCAGAGGGTTTCAAGCCCGGGCGGGATGCGTTGTCGGCATTGGCCGCGCTGGCGCTCAAGAACGGCGATCTTTCTGTGAAAGCGGGCAAACATCTGCAGATGTACCAAGCGCCCGCGGTAGCGGCCCGCCGGGTGGTCCTGGTGGGTGCTGGCGACGGTTCTACACGCACAGCGCGTCAAGCGGTGTTGGCGGTGGGTGCTGCGATCAGGTCGCCCCAAACCAAGCGTGTTGTTGTGTGTTTTGCCGGACCTGTCGAGCCGGGTGCCGTGTGCGCGGTGGTGCAGGCGGTTGCAGAGGCTAGTTATGTCTATACCACCACCAAGTCTAAGGTGGAGGCCCGCAGCCTGAGCCGCTGCGTGGTGGGGGTACCCAACGCGGCTGATGCGCGCGAAGGTTTTGACAGCGGTGTGGCGCTGGTGGCAGGGGTCGAGTTTGCACGCGAATGGGGCAATCGCCCGGCCAACCACGCTACACCCACGTTGCTGGCCGATGCGGCCAAGACGCTGGCCAAGCTGCCGCGGATCCAGTGCAAGGTGTTGGGACCAGCCGAAGTAGGGCGGCTGAAAATGGGCGCGTTTCTGGCCGTGGCACGTGGCTCGGAGGAGCCCCTGCGTTTTATCGAACTGCGCTACAACGGCGCTACCAAGGACAAGGCTCCCGTGGTGCTGGTGGGCAAGGGCATCACCTTTGATACCGGCGGCATCTCCATCAAACCTGCGCCCGAGATGGACGAAATGAAGTTCGACATGTGTGGCGCCGCCAGCGTGCTGGGCGTGTTCCGCGCGCTGGGCGAACTGCAACCGGCCATCAACGTGGTGGGATTGATTCCCGCATGCGAAAACATGCCCGATGGTCGCGCCGTGAAACCGGGTGATGTTGTGACCAGCATGAGCGGCCAGACCATTGAAATTCTCAACACCGATGCAGAAGGACGCCTGGTTCTGTGCGATGCGTTGACGTATGCGGCCCGGTTCAAGCCGGCCGCGGTGGTGGATATTGCCACGCTGACTGGCGCCTGCGTGATCGCTCTCGGCGGCGTGCGCAGCGGGCTGTTTGCCAACAACGATGCACTGGCTTCTGCATTGCAGGAGGCTGGCAATGAAGCACAGGACCTCTGCTGGCGCATGCCGCTGGACGATGACTATGCCGACGGCCTCAAGAGTAATTTTGCGGACATGGGTAACGTGGCGGGGCGTGCTGGCGGCTCGATCACAGCAGCCAAGTTTTTACAGAAGTTTGTGGGCGACATGCCGTGGGCCCATCTGGACATAGCGGGTACAGCATGGAAAGGCGGAGCCGCCAAGGGCTCTACCGGTCGCCCCGTAGGGCTTCTGGTGCAGTACCTCTTGAACCAGGCCCAAGCACCGGTGTCGCGCGCTGCGGTCAAGCCCGCAGCAAAACGCCCCGCCCGGGCCAAGGCTGTTTGAACGCCATTGCGTTGAGCCCCCACCACCATGACTGAGGTCGCTTTTCACTTCAACGCGCCAGACAAGCTGGCCTACGCGTGTCGCTTTGCTCGCAAAGTGCAGCGAAGTGGCTCCCGGCTGGTGATTGCGGGACCTGCAGACATGCTGGAGGCCTTGGATCGAATGCTCTGGACGCTGGCCCCGCAAGATTTTGTGGCCCATTGCCGTGACGACGCGGACGAGGAAATGGTCCATGTATCCCCGGTGTTGCTGGCGGCGGACGCGCGTCGGTCCCCGCACCACGAGGTGCTGTTAAATCTGAATGCGGATGTTCCTGAGGGGTTCGGCCGGTTTGACCGATTGGTCGAAGTGGTGAGCGCGCATGACGAAGCGGATCGCAGTGCAGCGCGGGCGCGGTGGAAGCACTATGCATCCCGCGGCTATGCCATCACGCGCCACGACCTGGTGCTGAAAGCGAACTGATGGCGCTGCCTCCTCGAACCCCCCCGCGTTTCGTGCCCACGCTCACCGAAGTGGTGCAGACACCGAACGCCCCTGTCGTAAATCCCGCCGCAACAGAGACGTTGCGCACGACGGTGATGTTGCCCCCAGCGGCTGGGCGGGGGTCTTCCCTGCCCACTTCGTCGCCTGCGGTTCCTGGGGTGTCCAGCCCGCCACCACCTGCAACGCCCCCTATGGTGCGGCATGCACCGGCTGCTGCCACGCCAGTCGTGCCGCGGCCCAATCTTTCATCGCCTCCGCCTTTGGTAGCACGGCCTGCCATCGCTGCGACGGCGAGCCCCACAGCGGCGCCAGCTGCAAGGCCTTTTGCAGCGCCCCCACCCGCAGCAACACTTCCATCGACACCGGTGCCCTCCATGGAAGCGACGACGCATGAACTGACGCCTCGCCCCGCGCCAAGTTTTGATCCTCACTCAGAGCCAACGCTTGCCAAAACGGCTGCCAGCAGCATTCCCATCGTCACCCAAGCGGTAGCGCGGCCCATGCCCGACGGCATGGAGGAGTACATGGTGCACAGGGTCATGCAGCGTGTGGATGTGGTGCTCGACCAGCGCTTGCGTGAAGCGATCGCCACAGTGGTGCAAGAACAAACCCGATCAGTGCTTCCGCGACTGCGCGAAGAGATTGAATCGGTGGTCCGGCATGCGGTTTACGAGGCTGTGGCCGACGAATTGGCAAGTGGCGCTCCGTCGGTCACAAAGGGATGACAGGGTATTCCCCTGTGGTTTCCCTCGCATTTAATCGTGTTCCCTAATGATCTGGCCCGTAAATTGCGATATGTTCGCCTGCGTTGAGACACAAGAATATTCTCAGCGTTTATCTTTACTGGAGATTGATATGCAATTGAAGTTGAAACTGACCGTGGTTGCTGCTATCGCGGCTGCTGCTGGTGTGGCCTCTGCACAAGAGCAGGTGGTCAAGATCGGCCATGTGGCTCCGGTTTCCGGCGCCCAAGCCCACTACGGCAAGGACAACGAAAATGGCGCCCGCATGGCCATTGAAGAGTTGAACGCTCAAGGCGTCACCATCGGCGGCAAGAAGATCAAATTTGAACTTCAAGCCGAAGACGACGCTGCCGATCCAAAGCAGGGCACGGCCGCTGCACAAAAGCTGTGCGACTCCAAGGTTGCGGGCGTTGTGGGTCACCTCAACTCCGGTACCACCATTCCTGCATCCAAGGTCTACAACGACTGCGGTATTCCGATGGTCACGGGCGCTGCGACCAACCCCAACCTGACCAAGCCTGGCTACAAAACCACGTTCCGGATCATTGCCAACGACAACGCCCTGGGCGCTGGTCTGGCGTTCTACGCTGTAGACACGCTGAAGCTCAAGACCGTTGCCATCATCGATGACCGTACTGCGTACGGCCAAGGTGTGGCAGACGTGTTCAAAAAGACGGCTGTTGCCAAGGGCATGAAGGTGGTGGATGAGCAATTCACGACCGACAAGGCCACCGACTTCATGGCCATCCTGACCGCCATCAAGTCCAAGAACCCTGATGCCGTGTTCTACGGCGGTATGGATCCACAGGCCGGCCCTATGCTGCGCCAAATGGAACAGCTGGGCATGGGCAACGTGAAGTACTTTGGTGGTGACGGCGTCTGCACGTCCGAAATCGCCAAGCTGGCTGCTGGTGCCAAGACCCTGGGCAATGTGATCTGCGCTGAAGGCGGCTCTTCGCTGGCCAAGATGCCTGGCGGTACGGCCTGGAAGGCCAAGTACGATGCCAAGTACCCTAACCAGTTCCAGGTTTACAGCCCTTACACCTACGACGCCACGTTCCTGCTGGTTGACGCCATGAAGCGTGCGAACTCGGTAGACCCCAAGGTTTACGTGAACGAGCTGGCCAAGTCGAACTTCAAGGGCGTGACTTCTGCCATCGCCTTCGAACCCAACGGCGAAATGAAGAACCCTTCCATCACCTTGTACAACTACAAGGACGGCAAGAAGACGCCTCTGTAATAGAGCGCTTCACGCACTCAACAGGGCACCCTGGTGCCCTGCTGCAGATGCCAAAAAGGCTTCCTTCGGGAAGCCTTTTTCTTTGTGCATCTGTCGCGTTCAGATCCCACTTTTTCTCAGAATCTCCGCGCAGTTCGAATCAACAGAGCAGAGCTAGCTAGCTAACCCGTGGTGAACAATCCTAACGTCGCACCTGGAGCGAGCCGGGGTTCACGATATTGGTCGGAGTGCTCTTGATGAAGTTGATGACGTTGTCGAAGGCCGCACCAAAATACAGCTCGTAGCTGTCTTGCTCTACATACCCAATGTGGGGCGTGCAAATACAGTTTTCGAGCCGCAAAAGGGCGTGGCCCTGCAAGATGGGTTCGCTCTCAAACACGTCCACCGCAGCCATGCCGGGGCGGCCGCGGTTGAGGGCTGCAATCAGTGCATCGGGTTCAATCAATTCCGCACGGGAGGTATTGACCAACAGTGATGTGGGCTTCATGCACGACAAGTCTTCCAGCGAGATGATTCCACGGGTTTCATCATTGAGCCGAAGGTGCAGCGAAATCACATCGCACTGTGCAAAAAATTCCTCGCGGGTTGTCGCCGCTTGGTAGCCATCGGTCAGTGCCTGCGCGCGGGAAGCGTCGCGGCCCCACACCCGTACATTCATGCCGAACGCTCGCCCATAGCCTGCTACCAGTTGCCCAATGCGGCCATACCCCCAGATACCCAGCGTTTTGCCGCGCAACACGTTGCCCAAGCCAAAGTTGGGTGGCATGGAGGCGGTTTTTAACCCTGATTGTTGCCAAGCGCCATGTTTGAGATTGGAGATGTATTGAGGCAACCTGCGCGAGGCCGCCATGACCAGTGCCCACGTGAGCTCAGCGGGCGCCACTGGGGAGCCTACCCCTTCGGCCACCGCGATACCGCGCTCGGTGCACGCGGCGACATCGATGTGGCTACCAATCTTGCCAGTCTGCGCAATCAGCTTAAGGCGGGGCAGCTTTTCTACCAATTGGCGGGTGATTTGTGTGCGCTCCCTGACCAAAACAATGATGTCCGCATCCTTGAGCCTCACAGAGAGCTGGCCCAATCCTTTGACAGTGTTGGTGTAGACCTTGGCGGTATATGCGTCGAGCCGGGAGGCGCAGTGCAGTTTTCGCACCGCGTCCTGGTAGTCGTCGAGGATCACAATATTCATCCCGACATTGTGCCTTGGCGAGCAATGCCGCACCGCCCCGGATGGTGCTGCATCCCCGCAAAACGCCTCGCTTTTGGTGACGGAGTGTTGATTTCTGCTGGATGCGGACTTGTCGCACACACCAGAGGTCTCAACGCAGAAAGATCACCAGCGAAGCCGTACACAGAGAAGCCTCCGAAAGGCACGCTCAGTTTGTGCGCTATGTGGCGCTTGGAGCAAACGTCCCGGCCTTGGCAACCCGCTTTTCCGGCTTCTTACTGAGTTCGCAACCCCTCGGATGCAGCCATCCGGTCCAGCTCTGCGCATACATCGGCCATGCGGCCCGCAATGACAAGCCGACCAGCGCCAGCGTCGGACACCCTGCGCAACACTCTGGCAGGCCGGTGTGTATGTCCCTCTGTGGAGAGGGTTGCAAAAAATGTGTCTCTGCGGCTTGCTGGCGACGAAGGCGGCAGAAAGGACCGTGTCGCCCCTGCTTGCGGCCGAGTCGGCGCGCCGACTGCGGGGGCAGGAGGGCGCACATTAAACGGCCAGTTTCCCCGCAACGGGCGATGGCCTGCTGGCACAGCAGGGCGGTGGTTCGCAGTCGCTGTGGCTTCATCCCCGGTTGCGTGGAGGTGGGGGGCGGCGTGACCGCGCGAGGAGTCGCCAGAAGCGTTTGTTACGGGAGCGTTGCGATCGGAAGAGCCTGTTGTCTCCAGGCGAATTGCCTGCTGCAACCAGCGGGTCAGTGTACGCAGCGGGGCGGGCAAAGTAGAGAGGGTGGACAAAGCAATTCCCATGTGAAAACTCCGAAGGTCGGGGGGTTGACATAGGCAGGATTGCAAGGCGAAGCGACACCGCAGGGCTGGTGTGTGAACGGCAATAGCCCATCGACACGCCAAACGCCCGCCACCTGCGGTGCAGCAAAACAGAAAGGGAGGGACTACATCAGCATGGTGTTGCGGATCAGTCCCACGGCAACGCCTTCAATTTCAAAAGGCTCGCCGGGCTGGACCACGATCACCGGGTAGTCGGGGTTTTCAGGCAGCAACTCGATGGCTGTTGCGGTGCGGCGCAGCCGCTTTACGGTGACGTCCTCCCCCAAACGGGCCACGATGATCTGGCCGTTGCGGGCCTCGCGAGTGGATTGCACGGCGAGCAGGTCGCCATCCATGATGCCCGCATCGCGCATGGACATGCCGCGCACCTTCAGCAGGTAGTCGGGGCGGTGCTGAAAAAGGCTGTTTTCCACGCTGTAGGTTTGGTCGACATGTTCCTGCGCGAGAATGGGCGAGCCCGCCGCCACGCGTCCCACCAAAGGCAGCACCAACTGTGACAAGCCTGGAATTGGAAGGTGGAACTGGTTGCCGCGTGCTGCGTTGATGGAGCGCACGGTGTCGCTGCGCAGACGAATACCACGCGAAGTGCCGCTGACCAGTTCGATCACGCCCTTGCGGGCCAGGGCCTGCAAATGCTCTTCGGCAGCGTTGGCCGACTTGAACCCCAGTTCGGCTGCGATTTCAGCGCGGGTAGGGGGAGCACCGGTGCGTGCAATGGCGGTCTGGATGAGATCCAGAATCTGCTGCTGGCGGGCGGTGAGTTTGGGGTTGTCGAGCATGGTGGTTTCCGGTGGAGGCGGTTACAGTGGCGAACAACTGTTTTTTAATCCAGTAACTGTATTTTTCACCAGTTTTTCGGAGTGCGCAAGTGAGTGGGCAAAAAATTGTGGTTTTGGGAACAGGTGGAACGATTGCGGGCACCTCTGCGCAGGCAGGAGACAACATTGGCTATACCGCTGGCCAGGTAGGGGTGGCCCAATTGCTGGACGCAGTACCGGGCTTGCAAACGATGGCAGGCGAATTGCTGATCGAACAAGTGGCACAGATCGACAGCAAGGACATGGACATCGAGGTATGGCGGGCCTTGGCCCTGCGCTGCACCCACCACTTGAAAGACCCCGAGGTGCGGGGCATTGTGATCACCCATGGCACCGATACGCTGGAAGAAACGGCCTGGTTTCTCCACGAAGTCCTTGATGCCCGCAAGCCTGTGGTGTTGACCTGTGCGATGCGTCCATCCACCGCGTTGATACCCGACGGCCCGCAGAACCTCCTCGATGCCGTTGCTGTCGCGGTGGCGCCGGGTGCCACGGGTGTGCTCGCGGTGGCTGCGGGTGAGGTGCACGGCGCACGCCACGTACAAAAGATGCATCCGTACCGCGTGCACGCGTTTGCGTCGGCAGACGTTGGTCCTCTGGGGTTTGTGGAGGAAGGTCAGGTGCGTTTGACACGAAATTGGCCTCTAGCGCTTGATGGAGAAGCGCTAATAGCTATTGAAAATATAGCAAATGTAGATCCTTGGCCCCGCGTGGAAATAGTGGTCAGCCATGCGGGCGCCACCGGATCTATGGTCGATGCGCTGGTGCGCGATGGGGTGCAGGGTCTTGTAGTGGCCTGCACCGGCAACGGCACGATTCACCACCATCTTGAAGCAGCGCTGTTGCGTGCCCAGGCCGCGGGTGTGGCTGTGGTGCGGGCCACGCGCTGCCCCGAGGGGCAGGTGTTGCCCAAGCCGGGTGATCCGTTGCCGGATTCGCAAGGCCTGTCCCCGGTCAAGGCACGCATTGCACTCATGCTGAACCTCCTTCGCTAGAGACTAGAAAGGCGCTTTGCGTGTTTACCTCCCTCAAGACACATGTCTGGGCCTACCCGGCGCTGGAGGTGGTGCACATCGTGGGCATTGCGCTGTTGCTAGGGAACCTGGTGTTGCTGGAACTGCGGGTGTTTGGTCGGGGCGCGGCGCTGCCCATCAAGGACTTGGCGCGCTTGAGCCTGTCGGTGGCGTTGTGCGGGTTTGCGCTGGCGGCTGCATCGGGCCTGTTGATGTTCGCCACGCAGCCAGCGGAGTTGCTCAGCAACCGGATATTTACCTTGAAGATGCTGTTGTTAATGCTTGCAGGCTGCAACGCCGCGTGGTTCCATGGGCGCGGGTCACTGGTGCGTCTGGACGGCTTGGCCCGTGCGCAGATGCTGGCATCGACCCTGGTCTGGTTGGCTGTGGTGGTGTGTGGCCGCTGGATTGCCTATCTTTAGCAAGGAGAGAGCCGTTATGAGTCACCTGCAACGTCGTCATCTGCTACTGGCCGCAACGGCCCTGCCGCTGGGCGTGCGCGCCCACCATGGCTGGAGCAGTTTTGACCCCGAGCGCCCCCTCTATCTCGAAGGCACCGTGCGCAAAGTGCGCTGGCAAAACCCCCATGCAGAGCTGGAACTGGAATTGCCCGAAGCCCTGAAGCTCCCGCCCGACCTGGCGCAACGACAGCTGCCTGCGCAGGCAGCTCCGGTGGACGGCAAAGCCCTGCTGGCCAAAACCGTGTTGCCCACGCGCAAGGACAAGGTCTGGGAAATCGAATTGGCGCCGCTCACCCGCATGCAGGCGTGGCAGGTACAAGAAGTGAAACAGGGCGCTTCGCTGTCGGTGGTGGGTTTTACCTTGCGAGATGAAAAGGGCGAAGCCGTGCTGCGCGCCGAGTATCTTTTTGTGGACGGCAAGGCCTATGCATTGCGGTCCAGTCCGGCCTGATTGAACTCAACTTGGAGGCGGAGGCTCCCCGCGTCCACCGGTATGGGGACCGCTATGGGTGGCGGCATCGACTTTGCATCTGATCGACGACCAGCCTATGCACCAACAAAAAAGCGACGGTCTAACGGTAGAGCGTCGCTTTTGGGGCAGTCCCTTGGACTTTTGCCGATAGCCAGCGTGTGCAGTGTGTGCAGTGTGTGCAGCGCAGTTAAGAATGCAGCGCCGCTGCTAAGGCTTGCCCGATGGGGTCGGTCGGCCGGTCAGCCTGCCAGGGCTTGCAATGCGCGGGACGTGATCTCGTCCACGGTGCCCGTGCCGCTGATGGCGCGGTACTTGGGGGCGGTTGCGGGCTCGGCTTTGGCCCAGTTGCTGTAGTAGTCCACCAGTGGCCGCGTCTGGTCGCTGTAGACCTGCAAGCGCTTTTGCACGGTTTCTTCCTTGTCGTCTTCGCGCTGGATCAGGTCTTCACCTGTCACGTCATCCTTGCCATCCACCTTTGGGGGGTTGAACTTGACGTGGTAGGTGCGGCCGCTGGCGGGGTGCGAGCGGCGGCCGCTCATGCGTTCGATGATGGCGTCGAAGGGCACATCGATTTCAAGCACGTAGTCGAGCTTGACGCCCGCAGCCTTCATCGCATCGGCCTGGGGAATGGTGCGGGGGAAACCGTCGAACAGAAATCCGTGGGCGCAGTCGGGCTGGGTGATGCGTTCCTTGACCAGTCCGATGATGATGTCATCGCTGACCAGTGCACCCGAATCCATCACTGCCTTGGCCTGCAGGCCCAGCGGCGTGCCAGCCTTGACCGCTGCGCGCAGCATGTCGCCGGTGGATATTTGCGGGATGCCGTATTTCTGGCAGATGAACGTGGCTTGCGTGCCCTTTCCGGCGCCAGGCGCGCCCAACAGAATCAGTCTCATGGAAGTCCTCGAAGGTTAGAAATCGGTTGGCGCCGCTGGCGGGGACGCTCGAAAGGCACCTGAAGCCGTTCTGTGCGCCCGGGATGCGATGCTCCCGTTGCGGGCGAGGATAGCATGTGACCACCCTGATTTCACTTACATCCGCCCATTGCTAAGACCAGTGGATGACACCTGTATGACGGCGCTGGCCGGTGCGCGGCGCGGCCTGCGGCGCTCAGCGAAAAAGACGCCTCACCCGCTCCAGGTCTTCGGGCGTGTCCACGCCGGGCCCGGGGGCAGCGGCGGCCAGGTGCACGGCAATCGGATGGCCATGCCACAGTGCCCTCAATTGCTCCAGCGCCTCGACAGCTTCGGTAGGGGCAGGCGCAAGCGTCGGAAATTGGCGCAAGAAGCGCGCGCGATAACTGTAGATACCAACATGGCGCAGCGGCGCAAACCCTGAAAGGCTGACGACACCGGGCGCAGCGGCCTGGGCAGCGCCTTGCCACCATGCGGTGTCTGGCAGGTCACGCGCAAACGGGATCGGCGCGCGACTGAAGTAGTGTGCAAGGCCCCGCGCGTCCAGCACCACCTTCACCACATTCGGGTTGGTGTAGTCCGCCAGGGATGCGATGGCATGCGCCGCGGTGCCCATGCTGGCTTCAGGCCGCTTCCCGTCATGGTCTTGCAACAGGGCTGCCACGGCATTGATGAGGTCAGGGTCCATCAGCGGCTCATCGCCCTGCACATTGACAACGATGTCGTCGCCATCCAAGCCGAGGTCGGTGCAGGCCTGGGCCAGGCGGTCGCTGCCGCTGGCGTGGTCTGCACGGGTCAAGATTGCCTCGACACCATGATCGGCGCAGGCCTGAAGAATGCGGGCGTCGTCGGCGGCAACCACCACGCGGGCCGCTTCACTCTGCGCAGCGCGCCGGGCTACCCGCACCACCATGGGCTGGCCCGCAATGTCCGCCAGGGGTTTGTCTGGCAGGCGGCTGGACGCCATGCGTGCCGGGATCAGCACGGTGAAGCGGGGCGCTGGGGTGACCGCGGGTGCGCCGCTGTGGGCCGCGTGGGTCACTGCTCCAGTTCCTCGTCGGTCAGGGTGCGGGCCTCATTTTCGAGCAGTACCGGAATGCCATCGCGCACCGGGTAGGCCAGCCGTGCGCTGCGGGAGACAAGTTCTTGTGCGTCGCGGTCAAAGGTCAGCGGGCCCTTGGTGACGGGGCAGACCAGCAGTTCGAGCAGTTTGGGGTCCATGGTGGCAGGCTTTCCGAGAGGGGTCGTTCAGGCAGAAGGGAATGATAGCGGCGGCGTTGGAGGCTTTTACGCCGCTGCAAGGCAGCCGTCCAGGCGCGTGTCGAAGGCTGCAAAGAACCCGGGGTCGATCAGTACTTGCAAAGGCACGGCCAACGCGTCGGGGTGCTGCGCCCACAGCTTGACGGCATCTTTTTCAGTACAAATCAGGGTGTAGCGCTTATCTGATAAGCGCTTCCAGCTATTAAAGTTATAGTGATCAGGCAAAGACTCCGTGTGTGCAAGCGTCAAACCTCGCGCCTGCAGCATGGCAAAGAAGTCTTCGGGCCTGGCCACCGCCGCGACGGCGTGCAGCGGTTGGCCCTCAAGGTTGGACAGCGGAACCTGGGTGCCGTCAGACTGAAGCGCATAGGGCGCCAGATCGCGTCGCATGCCAAACGCAGCGTTTGGACTCTCTGTTTGGGCAGGCGCGATACCGCCCGCACGCAATACCAAGTCCACAGCGCGTGGCCAGGGTTCGCGCAGTGGCCCGGCCGGCAGCAAAAACCCGTTGCCGATGCCCTGGTCGTTGAAGATGCAAATTTCAAGGTCGCGCTGCAAGGCGAGGTGCTGCAAGCCGTCATCGCACACGATCACATCGGTGTCTGGATGGGCCGCGAGCAGGGCGCGGGCGGCGGTGATGCGGCGGGACGCCACAAAAACAGGCACCACCGGCCCACTGGCAAAACTGCGCGCAATCAATGCGGGTTCATCGCCCACCTCGCTGGCCAGGCTGGCGGGGGTTGCGGCACGGCAATCGGTGGTGATGCGCCCATACCCCCGCGAGATCACCCCGGCGCGCAGTCCGCGTGCCTGCAGGTGCCGCACAAGGGCAATGACCACCGGGGTTTTGCCCGCGCCGCCAGCAATCACATTGCCCACCACCACCACCGGGCGGCCCGGGTGCTCAGTCTTCAGCATCCCGAACTGGTACAGAACCCGGCGCATGCCGACCAAACCACCGTACAGCAGCGACAGCGGCCACAGCGCCCAGGCGGCAATGCCACGCGATTGCCAGATAGGTTGCAGCCCGCGCTGCCGGGAGGGCGCCACAGCTAGGGGCGAGGAGACGGCGGAAAACGAGGAAATGGAGGGCAGGGGAGGCGGAGAAGGCGAGGGCGGCTGCGGCCCGGAGGCTGCCATGTGCGTCAGCGGCTGGCGGCGCGGCCCGATGCCGACGACTGCGTGGCAAAGGTGATCTGCGTGAGGCCCACGCGGCGCGCTGCTTCCATCACCGTGACCACCGATTGGTGGGGCGACATGGCGTCGGCACTGATGATCACCACGCTGTCGCGGCCCGCGCTGGCGGCGGTGCGCAGGGCCTGGGCGATGGCGTCCACACTTTTGCCGTCCACGCCGGTTTTGTTGACGGCGTAGCGGCCATCAGCCGCCACCGACACAATCACTTCCTTGGGGTGGTCGCGCTGCTGTTCGGCATCGGCCACGGGCAAGGTCAGTTGCAGTTCGGTGAACTTGCTGTAGGTGGTGGTCAGCATCAAAAAGATGAGGATCACCAGCAACACGTCGATGAACGGGATCAGGTTGATCTCGGGCTCGTTTTTGGGCCGGGGGCTGAAGTTCATGGGCAAGGCTCTGAAAGGGCGGGAGGCCGGGAGGGCAACAGGCGAACAGCCCGCCTTACTTCACTTTGCGCAGGCGCAGGATGTGGCGCACAAACTGCTCGGAGGCCAGTTCCAGCGTCAGCAGATAGGCGTCCACCCGGGCCCGGAAGTAGCGCCAGAAGATCAGCGCCGGGATGGCCACGATCAGCCCGAACGCGGTGTTGTACAGCGCAATCGAAATGCCGTGTGCCAGTTGGCCGGGGTTGCCACCGCCCATGGCCTGACCCACGCCACCCGTGCCCGCTTGCGAGCCAAAAATCTCGATCATCCCGATCACCGTGCCCAGCAGGCCGAGAAGCGGCGCAGCAGACGCGATGGTGGCCAAGGCGGCCAGGTACTTCTCGAGACGGTGGGCCACGGCGCGACCGGCGCCTTCCATGGCCGAGCGCAGGTCGGTTTCGCTGCACTGGGGGTTGCTGTTGAGGGTGCGCAGGCCGGTGGCCAGCACTTCGCCCAGCGCCGAGTTTTGTGCCAGCTGGTTCACCACGTCAGGCGTGGGCACCGACTTGGACGACACCGTGATGGCCTCGTCGAGCAGTTTAGGGGGGGCAACGCGAGACGTTTTGAGGGCTACAAAACGTTCGAAAATCAGCGCCATTCCCAGGATGGAACACGCAATCAGGGGCCAGATCGGCCAGCCTGCGGCTTGTATGATGGACAGCAAATCTCTCTCCGCGCAGATGTAAGCAATCGGCGATTATGGACCAGCTTCCGGGCGCCACTTCGTCACAAACCGTTACGTTGCTGTGCACCCGATGCGCGGGGTTGCTCACCCACAAAAACTGTGGATAACTTTGTGGGCAACCCACGTCAACAACCTCACAAAGTGGCGCCACGCCGTGCTTGCAACAGATTGATGAAAAATTGAGCAATGAAAAACGCATATAAATCAACCACTTGCACGTGCTCTGGTGTTTTGCAGCCGGTTGGGGTGCCGGCTCTCAGCCCTGCGTCCGCTCGGCCGTTTCTGTGGAGTACTCGCCCTTCACGCACAGCGCAAAGCCGCGCCGTGTCTCATGCTTGAGCGCCCAGGCCACGCTGTGGCGCCCCGCGTGTGGGAAGTTGGCGCGCTGTGCCGCGCCATTGCTGATGCCCTGGAGGCGCGATTCAATCCTGTCGCGGTCCGCGGCGAGATAACGGGCTTCTCGCGCGCATCCAGCGGGCATTGTTATTTTTCGATCAAGGACGCGAACGGGCAGTTGCGCTGCGCCATGTTCCGCCGCGCGGCCACCCTGCTTGACTTTTCGCCGCGCGATGGCGAATTGGTGGAAGTGCGGGGCCGCCTGGGAGTGTATGAGGCGCGGGGCGATCTGCAGTTCATCGTTGAAAGCATGCAGCGGGCCGGGCAGGGCGCGTTGTTTGAGCAGTTTTTGCGGCTCAAGGCGCACCTGGACGCCGAGGGCCTGTTCGACACCGCCCGCAAACGCCCGCTGCCACTGCAACCGCGCGGGATTGGCGTGGTCACGTCCCTCGGGGCGGCGGCGCTGCACGACGTGGTAACTGCGCTGCGCCGCCGGGTGCCCCACATCCCGGTGGTGCTGGTGCCCGCGCAGGTGCAGGGGGTGGCCGCGCCAGCGTCGATCATTGCGGCGCTATCAAAACTGTATCTGCTAGCGCAGGCAGGACAAGCGCTAGGGGCCAATTTGGCTCAAAAACCAGCCATTGACGTCATTTTGCTGGTGCGTGGTGGTGGCTCCATCGAAGACCTGTGGGCCTTCAACGACGAGCGCTTGGCGCGCACCATCGTGCAAAGCCCGGTGCCGCTCATCAGCGGGGTCGGGCATGAGACCGACTTCACCATTGCCGACTTTTGCGCTGACCTGCGCGCACCCACGCCCACGGCGGCGGCCGAGCTGGTGGCGCAGCCGCGCGATGTGTGGTTGGGAGCATTGGGGCTGATGGCCGGGCGCATCAGCGACGGGGTGCAGCGCCAGCTGGACGCACGCCACCAGCGGCTGGACCAAGCCGCAGCGCGCCTGGGTCGCCCATCCGGTCTGGTGGCACGCGAGCAAATGCAGCTCGCCCGCCTAGCGCAGCGCATGCGCCATGGCGTGCTATTGAAACTGCAGCGCCTTGCGCAATCACAGCAAGCGCTAGAGGCCAATTTCCCTCAAAAATTGCAGCGGCACCTCCTGGGGCAGGCGGACCGGCTCGACCGCGCCGCGCTGCGGCTGGAGCTGCTGGACCCGCGTCTGGTGTTGCAGCGCGGCTATGCACTGCTGACCGACCCCGCCGGTCAGGCGGTGACCAGCGTCAAGCAGGCCCACCCCGGTGATGCCCTGCGCGCCATGCTGGCAGACGGCACGGTGGATGTGACAGTGGACGTCACCGTGGGACAACCGCGGCTTCTCTGAGGGCCGAGAAGGGATGGCAGGTCGCTGCCAAGGACCTGCTGTAGGACAGCGGCGTGTTCTGGGGCTTTCTCCGGCTTTCGTCAGCGCCCGCCCGCCCTGATCCTGCACAGGTCACCCGATCTTTCTACAATGCCCCCTCGCGCTGTGCCCGACTGCATTGCTCACCCAGGCGTTGCGGATGGCATCCCAGAATTTCAAACCACGAGGAAACACCACATGGAACACACCCTTCCCCCGCTGCCTTACGCCATTGACGCCCTGGCGCCGAACTACAGCCAGGAAACCCTGGAGTACCACCACGGCAAGCACCACAACGCCTATGTGGTGAACCTCAACAACCTGCAAAAGGGCACCGAGTTCGAAGCGATGACGCTCGAAGAGATCATCAAGAAGTCGACCGGCGGCATCTACAACAACGCAGCGCAGATCTGGAACCACACGTTCTTCTGGAACTGCATGGCCCCCCAAGGTGGCGGCGAACCCTCTGGCGCGCTGGCTGATGCCATCAACGCCAAGTGGGGCAGTTACGCAGCCTTCAAGGAAGCGTTTGTGAAGAGCGCCGTGGGCAACTTCGGTTCGGGCTGGACCTGGCTGGTGAAGAAGGCCGACGGCAGCGTCGACATCGTCAACACCGGCGCCGCTGGCACGCCGCTGACCACGGCCGACAAGGCACTGCTAACTGTGGATGTGTGGGAACACGCGTACTACATCGACTACCGCAACATGCGCCCCAAGTTTGTCGAAACCTTCCTGGGCAACCTGGTGAACTGGAAGTTTGCTGAAAGCAACTTCGCCTGATCGATCTTCCAAGCACGTGCGAACCTCGCTCGTGCCGCTGGTGAAACCGGCAAAACAAAAAACGGCCTTCGGGCCGTTTTTTTTATGGATTTGAAGCCATTTTGGCTTCTGGCGATTATGGGTAAAGCGCTGGCAGCTATTCAAATGATAGTAAAAGTCTGCGCTAAAAGGCCGACTTTCACTTGCGACTGAACAGCGCACCCCCCAGCTTGGCGCCGGCCTTGATTCCCTTTTTGGCAAACCAGCCCTGGTTCATCTCCAGCACATAGCGCACGGGCTTGGTCGAGCAGTGTGAGTCCAGCGTTTGCGGCTTCATGTCGGCCAGGTTCACGATGGTGCCGTCATCGTCCACAAACGCTGCCGTCAGCGGCAGCAAGGTGTTTTTCATCCAGAAGCACTGCTGAGCCGGTTGCTCGAAGACGAAAATCATTCCCTCGTGCTGGGGCATCTCCTTGCGGTGCATCAGCCCGGTCTGGCGCTCTTGCGGAGCCTGGGCCACTTGGGCGTCGATGCGGTGCATGCCTGCGGTCAGCTCTACACGCTGCAGATTGAGTTGGGGGCCTTCCTGCGCTGCGGCAGTGCCGATGTGCAGCGTGCATGCCAAGGCCAGCAAGGCACTGGCCACCCGGGTGGAGCAACGTGTGATCCGGCGGGGCGCCAGTGGGGCAGTGACAGAGCTAGAAGCGATCATGACCAAGGCTTTCAGGTGAAGAGCGAAACGGACAAAGGACGGACTGTGGACAGCGCGGTAAGTTCAACCGGGCAGGTGGCCTGTCCGCGCTACGCATGGAAATCGCCCGCAAGTGCGGGCGATTGTGATTTGGCGCACTCCTGCAGACCTGGTGATCAGGTCTGCAGGAGCGTTGACTGCGCAGGTCAGGCGAGCTTTTTAGCGGTTTTTTTCTTCGCAACCTTTTTGGAAGTTCTCTTCTTGGCCGTTTTGGTCGTTTTGGTGGACTTCGCCGACTTGGCCGTTTTAGCCGTCTTTTTCTGGGCTACCGGTGCCGCAGCAGTTGCTGGTGCGGCCATGGGGGCGGGTGCTGCCGCTGCGGGTGCAGTGGCCATGGTGGGTGCAGGAGTGGTTGCGGGCGCGGTTGCAGGTGCTTGTGCAAATGCACCTGCAGCGAACAGACCAGCCACCAGGACAGCGAGGAGTTTTTTCATATATGCCGTTTCCAAAGTGAACAAAAAGGAGCCACCCGAAAATCCGCGTGGCCCCGTGGGCGACGATAGCAGCGACCACCCTGTGGAGAGGGTTTGGCGCAAAAATTTTCTCATTAGAATGATTTGGCTTTCGTTGGCCTCGCGCCAGCTGCGGACCCCGTTTCAGATTCTCCCGGAGACACAACCCCCCATGACCACCTACCAGCACATCACGGTGCCCGCCCAAGGCCAGAAGATCACCGTCAATGCCGACATGTCCCTGAATGTGCCGGACCAGCCCATCATCCCTTTCATCGAAGGCGACGGCACGGGTCTGGACATCACGCCCGTGATGATCAAGGTGGTGAATGCAGCGGTTGCCAAGGCCTACGGCGGCCAAAAAAAGATCCACTGGATGGAGGTCTACGCGGGTGAAAAATCCACCAAGGTGTATGGCCCTGACGTGTGGCTGCCCGAAGAAACCCTGCAGGTGTTGCGCGAGTATGTGGTGTCCATCAAAGGCCCGTTGACCACGCCCGTGGGTGGCGGCATCCGGTCGTTGAACGTGGCCCTGCGCCAGGAGTTGGACCTGTACGTCTGCCTGCGGCCCGTGCAGTATTTCAAGGGCGTTCCTTCGCCCCTGAAGGAACCCGAAAAGACCAACATGGTGATCTTCCGTGAGAACTCGGAAGACATCTACGCAGGCATTGAGTTTGAAGCCGAGTCCGACAAGGCCAAGAAGCTCATCAAGTTTCTGCAGGAGGAAATGGGCGTCAAGAAGATCCGCTTTCCCAACACCTCGGGCATTGGCGTCAAGCCTGTCTCCATCGAGGGTACCGAGCGCCTGGTGCGCAAGGCCATCCAGTACGCCATCGACAACGACAAGCCCAGCGTGACCATCGTGCACAAGGGCAACATCATGAAGTACACCGAAGGGGGCTTCCGCGACTGGGCTTATGCGCTGGCACAAAAGGAGTTTGGCGCCCAGCTGATCGACGGCGGCCCATGGTGTCGCCTCAAGAACCCCAAGACAGGCAAAGAGATCACCATCAAGGACAGCATTGCCGACGCTTTCCTGCAGCAAATTTTGCTGCGGCCTGCCGAGTATTCGGTGGTGGCCACGCTGAACCTCAATGGCGACTACATCTCGGACGCACTGGCTGCCCAGGTGGGCGGTATCGGCATTGCACCGGGCGCCAACATGTCCGACTCGGTGGCATGTTTTGAAGCCACACACGGCACAGCCCCCAAGTACGCAGGCAAGGACTATGTGAACCCCGGCTCCGAAATTCTGTCGGCCGAGATGATGCTGCGCCACATGGGCTGGACAGCCGCTGCCGACCTGATCATCAGCTCGCTTGAAAAGTCGATTGCGTCCAAAAAAGTGACCTACGACTTTGCGCGCCTGATGGATGGCGCGACGCAGGTGAGTTGCTCGGGTTTTGGTCAAGTGATGATCGACCACATGTAAACGCTGTCAGCAGCAGACACGGTGTTTGAGTGGCGCGGTGAACGCGCTGCAAGGACGCTGTATAAAGCCCCTGTTCCGTGGTCGGATCAGGGGCTATTTTTTTGCCGAATCATGGGTATGTGACGGGTGGTAGGTTTTCCGCTGCGCGTGGCATGCGCAGCTCCTTCTTTTTGTCCATGGAGTTTTCCCGGTACCACTGATCAATTGCTATTTGGCGTTTGCCCAACTTAGCACCTAAGATGCTTCGCACGCGAGGGGGCTGAGTCGGGCTGGAGGGATATGAGTTTGGACGGGGTGTGCCGTGGTTCTTCGCTGGCACGCCCGGTGCGCTGCAACTCCATCTTCTGGCGGGCTACGGGGTGATGGGCTGGAACGCGCGGGCACCACAGGCGCCTGCAAGTCGAGGCCTCCAACACAAGGGACTGAATGGCGTCTAACTTTTCTGCGGCGTATTGGGAGCAAAACCCCGATGCCCTGCTGGTGCTGTCTCCGCAAGGTGTGGTGCTGGAGTGGAACCCCGCGGCCGAGCGAATCTTTGGCTATGTTCAAGCCGAAGCCAAGGGGCGCTCCATCCTTGACCTCATTGTTCCCACCGACCGTGCGCATGAAGAAGAGGCCATTCGCGCTGAGGCGCTGCGCTTGGGGACCGCTGTGCACGAATCGGTGCGCCGCCGCAAAGACGGGTCCCTGGTGCATGTCAACGTCTCCACCAAGGCAGTGCTTGATGCTGCGGGGCAGGTGCTGTACTTTCTGGCGAGCAAAAAAGACGTTACCCAGCTCAAGGTGCTGCGCGACGCCAAACTGCTCGAAGCGCGTTTCCGGGACCTGCTTGAATCCACACCCGACGCCATCGTGATGGTCAACGTGACGGGCCGCATTGTGCTGGTGAACTCGCAGGCCGAGCGCGTTTTTGGCTACCAGCGAGCGGATCTGCTGGGGCAGGCGGTGGAGGTGCTGCTGCCTTTGCGCTACCGCGGTGCACACCTGGGGCGCCGCAGCGGCTTTTTTGCACAGCCGCGAACCCGCACCATGGGCGCGGGGCTGGAGCTGTATGGCCTGCGCCAGGACGGTAGCGAGTTTCCGGTGGAGATCAGCCTGAGCCCCATCGAGACCGAAGAGGGCACCATGGTGATGAGTGCGATTCGCGACATCACCGACCGCAAAAAGGCTGACCAGAAGTTCAAAGACTTGCTGGAGGCTGCGCCCGATGCGATGGTCATCGTCAACCGAGAGGGGCGCATCGTGCTTGTCAACTCTCAGGCAGTGAAGCTGTTTGGCTGGAGCCGTGATGAACTTCTGGGCCAGCAGATCGAACTGCTGGTGCCCGCGCGGTTCAGCGGATCGCACCCCGCGCACCGCGGAAGTTTTTTTGCCGAGCCCCGCAGTCGCTCCATGGGCGCCGGGCTGGAGCTGCATGGTCTTCGCAAAGATGGCAGCGAGTTTCCTGTGGAGATCAGCCTGAGCCCTCTGGAGACGGAAGAAGGGCTGTTTGTGTCCAGCGCCATCCGCGATGTGACCGAGCGCAAACGCATCGAGCAGGCGCTGCGCGAAAAGAACCTGGAGCTGGAGAACGCAGCCCTGGTCAAGGACCGGTTCCTTGCCAGCATGTCGCACGAGTTGCGCACCCCGCTCAACGCCATCATCGGCTTCACAGGCACCTTGTTGATGAAGCTGCCCGGGCCTTTGAACACCGAGCAGGAAAAGCAGCTTCGCATTGTGCAGACGGGTGCGCGCCATTTGCTGTCGCTCATCAACGATCTGCTGGACGTGGCCAAACTGGGCGCCAACAAGGTGGCATTGAATCTTGAAGTGGTGGACTGCCGCGACGTGGTGGAGGAGGTGATTGCAACGCTGAGCCCGGAGGCCACGCGCAAGGCCCTGGCGTTCGCATCAGACCTTCCGCCCGGCCCCGTGCTGTTGCAGACCGACCGGCGCGCGATGAGCCAGATTCTTATCAACCTGGTGGGCAATGCCATCAAGTTCACACAACAGGGCAGCGTACATGTAACGCTGCGGGACGATGTTTTGCATGCCGACGGCCGCACGGTTGTTTTGTGCGTGCAAGACACGGGGCCGGGTATCCCAGCCGATGACCGGACCCGGCTGTTTGAAGCCTTCTCGCGCGTCGAAAGTGCCGACCGGCGCCACCATGAGGGCACTGGCCTGGGCCTGCACCTGAGCCGCAAACTAGCCGAAGCCCTGGGTGGGCGGATTCACTATGAAAGTACCGAGGGGCAGGGCAGCACCTTCACCCTCGAATTGCCGGAGCTTAGAGAATGACGACCCCGCAAATCCTGGTGATCGAAGACGATGACGCCAGCCGCCTGCTGGTTGCCTACCTGCTCGAAGCGGCAGGGTATACGGTGCATGTGGCCGAAAACGGGGCGGTGGGGCTGGAGCTGGCCCTGGCCCAGCCCCACGACCTCATCCTGTGCGATCTGCAGATGCCCATCATGAACGGCTACCAGGTGGCGCAAACTCTTCGCTCTCATCCCAAGTGGCAGCGGGTTCCGCTGGTGGCGGTCACGGCGTTTTCCATGCCTGGCGACCGTGAGAAGGCGCTGGAGATGGGCTTTGACGATCATTTGTCCAAACCCATTACACCGGAGACCTTCGCGCAGCAAATCCAAGGGTTTCTGGGGGTAGCGACTGGCCGGTCACACGGCGTTGGCTGACATCTACCGCGTGTAGAGCGGCGTAGATTCAATTTCAGCATGGCAAAGATACTGGTCGTAGACGATCTCCCCGCCAACCGGGCGCTGGTGGTCACGCTCATCGGTCACGGTGGCCACCAGGCGTTGGAAGCGTCTGATGGCGCCGAGGCGCTGGCGTTGGTGCGCGCAGAACGCCCGGAGCTGGTGATCTCCGACATCCTGATGCCCACCATGGACGGCTATGAGTTTGTGCGTCAGTTGCGCGCCGATGCCGATATCGCGCATACCCAGGTGGTTTTCTACAGCGCACACTACCGCGAGTTGGAGGCACGCAATCTGGCACTGGCTTGCGGAGTGACGCAGGTGCTGATCAAACCGTGCGAGCCACAGGACATTCTGGAAGCCATCGACCTGGCCCTGGCCCTGGCGCAGGTGCCTGCACCTTCGCCCTTGGCGCTAGAGCACAGCTTTCAGACGCAGCACCTGCGCTTGATGACCGACAAACTCACGGGCAACGTGGCGCAGCTAGAGGCCATGAACTTTCGGCTGGCTGCACTCACCGACCTGAATCTGCAACTCGCCTCCGAACGCGATCCGAACGTGCTGCTGAACAATGTGTGCCGGGGCGCGCGTGATTTGGTGGGCGCGCAGTATGCGGTGCTGTGTGTTGCGCGCAAAAATTCGGCGGACCCCATCGTATTCACCAGCGGTCTGGACATCGAGCGCGCCTCCCATCTGGAATCGCCGACGATGTCGCACGGGCTGTTGGGCACAGTGCGTGCCGAGAGGCGCTCGGAGCGTTGGACAGATCCTGCCGGGCGCCCTGAGGCGATTGGTCTGCCGCGCGGCTATCCGCCGCTTTTCACGGCCTTGATCGTACCGGTCACCTCGCTTTCTTTCTCGTACGGCTGGATCTGCCTGGCTAACAAGCTCGGAGCCGATGGTTTCAGTTCGGAGGACGAAAAGATCTTGGGTATTTTGGGGGCACAGGTGGGCCGCATCTATGAAAACGGCAGCCTGTACCAGGAGATACAACAACATGCCGAGCAATTGCAAGTCGAAGTGAAAGAGCGCCAACGCGCCATGGATGCCCTTAGCGCCAGCAAAGCCAGTCTGCGCCGGGCCCAGGCGCTGGCAAAAATCGCCCACGTCATCAGCGGCCCTGACGGAGCGTTTGAAAGCTGGCTCGACACCCTGCCCGAAATGCTGGGGTTGTCTGACGAAGGCATGCCGCAATCTGCGCGCGACTGGCTGGCCTTGGTGCACCCGGACGACCGAGCGATGTTTCGGCGCCATGCACTGGAAGCATCTCACGAAGGCGCGCGCGTGGACTTCACCTACCGAATGCTCTGTGCTGATGGGCAGCTGTTGCACCTGCGGCAGGTGATGGAGCCTCTGGAGGACGAAGTGGAGCGGGGTGCCCCGCGCCGCTGGTTCAACACCATTCAGGACATCACCAAGGAAAAGCGGGCCGAGGAAGAGTTGCACGAAAGCGACCGCCGCTTTAACGACATGCTCGACAAGGTCGAGATGATCTCGCTGATGCTGGACAGTGAAGGCCGCATCATTTATTGCAACGACTACCTGTTGCGATTGACCGGCTGGCAGCGTGACGAAGTGTTTGGGCGCAACTGGTTCGCGCTGTTTCTGCCGCCCGATGTGCCGGACGTGCACGAGATTTTTGCCGATCTTCTGGCGGACCGGCCATCGGCGTGGCACTACGACAATGAAATTTTGACCCGAAAGGGAGAGCGGCGGCTGGTGCACTGGAACAACACGGTGCTGCGTTCGGTAGGGGGGCAGGTGACCGGTGTGGCCAGCCTGGGCGAGGACATTACCGAGCGCCGCGATGCCGAGCGCAAGATCAAACGCCTGAACCGCGTGTACGCCATGCTCAGCGGTATCAACACGCTGATCGTACGGGTGCGCCAGCGCGAAGAGCTGTTCCGCGAGGCCTGCCGCATTGCGGTGGAGCACGGGCAGTTCCGCATTGCTTGGATCGGCCAGGTCGACCGGGCCCGGGAATTCGTGGTCCCCTTGGAACTGGCCGGTGCCGACGGGGATTTTCTTGCTCAGCTCAAGGGCCGACTGCGCCTGCACGCAGCCCCGACCAAGGGGGAAAGCCTGAGCTCGGAAGTCGTGCGCGAAAAGCGCCCGGTTGTGTGCGACGACCTCCTCTGTGACCCCCGCATCCTGCTGAAGGAAACACTCGCCCAGCACGGGGCGGCCTCCATGGCGGTCCTCCCCCTGGTGGTTGGCCATGAGGTGGTGGGAGTGCTGACCCTGTTTGCCGATGAGGCGCGCTTTTTTGACGACGACGAGATGAGCCTGTTGACCGAACTTGCGGGCGACATCGGTTTTGCCATGGACCACCTCGACAAGGAGGACCGGCTCAGTTACCTCGCCTATTACGACGAAATCACCGGCCTGCCCAACCGCACGCTGTTTCTGGAGCGGTGTGGCCAGCACCTGCGGCCGCGCGAGGGTGCCAAGGCGGTGCTGGGCATCGCGTTGATGGATATCAGCCGGTTTCGCATCGTCAATGACACGCTCGGCCGCCGGATGGGGGACGAATTGCTCAAGCAAGTGGCGCAGCGGCTGCAGCAGGCTGCAGGGGATGCGTACGATGTTGCGCGCATTGGCATCAACAGCTTTGGCATTGCCGTGCCCGACCCGCGGGATGCCGGCACGGTAGCGTTGACGGTGGACCACCTGATGCGGATGTGCTTTGATGCGCCTTTTGCACTGGGAGACACCGAGTTGCGCATGGCCGCGAAGGCGGGTGTCGCCGTGTACCCCATGGATGGCATGGACGCCGAGGTCCTGCTGCGCAATGCAGAGGCTGCCACGTACAAGGCCAAGGCAACGGCCGACAGCCTGCTGTTCTACACCTCCGAGATGAACACGCGCGTGGCCGAGGCGCTGAGTCTGGAGGGCCGCCTGCGGGAAGCGCTGGAGCAAGGCCAGTTTGTACTGCACTACCAGCCCAAGCAGCATCTGGCCAGCGGCTCCATTGCAGGCGCTGAAGCGCTGATCCGCTGGAACGACCCCCAGCGCGGCCTCGTGCCACCCGCCCAGTTCATCCCCATCCTCGAAGAAACGGGGCTTATCTACGAAGTGGGCCGCTGGGCGCTGCGGCAGGCGCTGGCGGACAACCAGCGCTGGCGGCAGGCGGGCAGGCTGGCGGTGCGGGTGGCGGTCAACGTGTCGTTCCTGCAGTTGCGGCACCGCGGCTTTATCGCCGAGGTGCGCGATGCGATTGCCTCCGATGCGTACGCGGCTGCGGGGCTGGAGCTGGAGATCACCGAAAGCATGGTGATGGACGATGTAGAGCAAAGCACGATCAGCCTGCATGCGCTGCGTGACATGGGCATCACCATTGCCATCGACGACTTTGGCACGGGTTTTTCTTCGTTGAGTTATCTGGCCAAGCTGCCGGTGGATACGCTCAAGATCGACCGGTCCTTCATCACGGGCCTGTCGTCCGGGCCGCAGGGGCTGGCGCTGGTGTCCACCATCATCAACCTGGGGCATTCGCTGGGTCTCAAGGTGGTGGCGGAGGGGGTGGAGACCGAGGACCAATCCCGCATGCTGGCTTTGCTCGGGTGCGATGAAATCCAGGGTTATTTGCTCAGCAAACCGGTGCCCGCTGCGTTGTTTGAGGCGCAGTTTCTGCACAGCCTGGCCGCCCCCCAAGGCTGGTGAAGACCACAGCCTGCAAACGTGTTCCGGCGGGCCTCCTATGATGGACCGCTTGGGGCGATCTTTGCGCGCATCCGTGTTTGCCGCAGGCTGAGCGCCTGCGATTTTTTCGTCCTTCGTTGCCTTCCCCGTCTTCCTTCTTTTCTTCTTTTCTTCTTTTCTTCTTTTTTTTCCCTGCATGGGCACCGAACCCCACCCTTTACCGCCCACCGACAACGACCAGTCCACACGCCGCCTGATGCGAATGGGCACGCTGGGCATTCTGGCGTTCTGGATGGTGGTTATGGCCGCGCTGTACTTTGCAATGCAGTACGCGATGAAACCCAAAGGCGTCACCGTGACGGCGGACGGCGCGGTGGCGATACCGCGCCACCACGATGGCCACTTTCGCGTGGCGGGCAGTGTCAACGGCGTGCCGGTGATGTTTTTGGTGGACACCGGGGCCAGCTTGGTCGGTGTGACCGAGACCTTGGCCCGCAAGGCGGGCTTGCAGGGCGGCGACGCCATCACCTTCCAGACCGCCAACGGCCCCCGCGAAGGGCGGGTGATTGCGTCGGACTCGGTCACCGTGCGGTCGCTGGCGGTGTCGGGCTTGCGGGTGGGCACCGGCTACACCGGCCGCAGTGACGACGACGCCTTGCTGGGGCAAAACTTTCTGCGCCACTTCGACGTGGAAATGGGCCGCGACCGCATGGTGCTGCGGCCGCGTGGCAACTGACTTTTTGAGCTATCTATTTGATAGCTATTAGCGCTTTATGGATAAGCGCTAGAGCCACTTTTCATCAATATTTTTATGCTGCTGCTGCTGCTGCCGCCAGCTGCCCGAAGCGTGCAAGCAGGCTGGCCGCGTGGGGCGTGGCCTGCACCTGTTGGCGCAGTGCGTCTGCGTCCACCCCTGCGCGCTGCAGCGATGGGGCGAAACACTGCACATAGTCGCGCATCACCCCATCGCTGAACTCGGGGTGAAACTGCACGCCCCAGGCGCACGGGCCCACGCGAAACGCGTGGTGCGCCTCGTGGGCGTTGGCGGCCAGTGCCACCGCCCCGGGCGGCAGGCGGCGCACCGATTGTTCGTGCACCACCTGGGCCGCAAATTCGGCGGGCAGGTCGCCCAGCAATGCGTCTCCGTCGGCGGCGGGCAACGGCCGGATGGCCACCGTGCCAATCTCCAGCCCGCCCGGGTGCCGCGCTACCTCGCGGCCCAGCGCGTGGGCCAGCAGCTGGTGGCCATAGCAGATGCCCAGCACCGGCACCTGCGCGGCTACCAACTGTGCCAGCCACGCGGCAGTGCGCTCGCTCCAGGGCTCGCGGTCGGTCACCATGGCGGGTGATCCGGTCACCACCACCGCGGCCACGTTGTCAAGCGCAGGCCACTCGGCGGCGGTGCGCGCATCCAGCGTCTGAAGGGGCACGACGGCTGCCGCCCCGGTGCCAAGGGCCAGGCCTCGCGCAATCCAGTCCTCAAAGTCGCCGTGCACGGCGTGCAGCGGCGGCAGCGCGTCGCCGGTTTTGATGATCCACAGGGTGCGGTTGGCCGAAGCAGTCATGGTGCGGGAGGATACAAGCAACAGGTCAGTGCATTCGCTGGGTGACGTTTCAGGCGCCTGGCGCTTGAATGCCCCCTTCCCGAAAATCCATCGTGCGCGTTCCCATGGCGGTTGCAATGTGCGTGTCATGGGTCACCAGCACCAGCGCGGCGCCGGTTTCCTGCACAGCGTCCAGCAGCACTTTCAGCGCGTCTTGCTGGGTAATCGGGTCCAGCCTCGATGTGGGCTCGTCGGCAAACAGCAAGGCCGGTTGCGCCACCAGCACGCGCGCCAGCGCAATGCGTTGCAGCTCGCCGCCAGATACTTGGTCGGGTCGGCGCGCCAGCAGGTCTTCGGGCACCCGCAGCTGCGCAAGCCGCCGCTGCACGGCCAGCCAGTCGCAGCGGTGCAGCCGGGCTGCATCGCGCAGCGACTGGGCCAGGCTGATGTGGGGCGCAAACGAGCCCACCGGGTCTTGGTAGAGCTTTTGAAACGCATGCGGACGCAGCCCCGCGCTGCGCTCCACGCTGCCTGTGTCGGGTGCCACCAGACCCAGCAGCACATTGCCCAGCGTGCTTTTTCCGGTACCGCTGGGGCCTTGAACCGCCAGACGTTCGCCACTGCACAGTGCGAGGTTCAGGGGCGCAAAAAGCTGGTGGGCGCCATACGCCTTGGAGATGCCGCGCGCCTGCACCACCGGCTCGCCAATCACGGGCGCGGCAAACGGCTGCCAGAGGGCCGGGTTGGCGTCCATCAACTGGCGGGTGAAGGGGTGCGCGGGCTGCGCGGCCACCTCGTCGATGCGGCCTTGCTCTACCGCCTGCCCGTGCCGCAGCACGATGACCTGCCCACCCAGCGCCTGCGCCACGGCCATGTCGTGCGTAATGGCCAGCAGGCAGCCGCCCGCCTGCAGCACGCCACGGTACAGCGCCACTGTGCGGTCACGCCAGTGGTTGTCCAGCCCCTTGGTGGGTTCGTCCACCATCAGCACCGGGGCGCCGCCCGCCAGGGTGATGGCGGCCACTGCCCGCTGCGCCATGCCGCCCGACAGTTGCCAGGGGTAGTGGCTGCCCGCACCGCCCAGACCTGCAGCATTCAGTACCTGTTGGGCCTGTGCGTGGGCAGTACTGGCGGGGTGTTGGTGCAGCAGGCGGTACACCTCGGCCAACTGGGGCGCCACACGGGCCAGAGGGTTGAGTGCCTGCGAGGGCTCTTGCGGCAGCAGCGCCAGCTTGCGGCCCCACAGGGCGCGGCGGGCGGCGGCGTCTTCGGCGCGGGTGGTGGTGCCGTCCAGCGTGATGCGGCCCGTGGCCTTTAGCGCTGACGGCAGGTTGCCCATGATGGCCTGGGCCAGCAGCGACTTGCCGGCGCCGCTTTCGCCCACCAGCGTCAGCGCCTGGCCCGCACGCAGGGTAAAGGCAATGTCGCGCAGCAAATGCCGGCCGCCCACCTGGATGCCCAGGCCCTCCACCACCAGCATGGCGTCGGAATGTGTGGCGTAGGTCATGCGGTCTCCCGGTCGGGGTTGAGCAGCATCATGGCGGCCACCAGCCATACGAGCAGGGCGGTGGGGGCGGCAATGAGCCACGGGGCTTCTTCGTAGTAGGGCATGGCCTCGGTCATCATCAGGCCCAGCTCGGGCGTGGGCGGCTGCATGCCCACGCCGACAAAGCCCAGCGCGGCCAGCGCCAGCACGGCCTGCGACGTGGTGAAGGCCAGCAGCGTGCCCAGCGTGGGGGCCAGCGCGGGCAGCAGGTGGCGGCGCAGCACGTAGCCGCGCCCAAAGCCCAGCAGGCGCGATGCCTGCACGGCGTCGCCTGCCAGCACGGGCCGGGCCACGGCGCGGCTGACACGAAAGTACTCCACCCACAGCGCCGCCGACAGGCCCGCATACAGCGCCCACAGCGCGCCCGGTGCCAGCGCCGCTATCAGCAGCACCAGCAGCAGGCCCGGAATGGCCAGCACCGAATCCGACAGCATGAGCAGCGCACGCTCGGTGCGCCCACCGCGCCAGGCTGCGGCAATGCCCAGCAGCGTGCCAGGCACGGCCGCGCTCAGTGCGGCCAGCAGCGCCATGCCCAGCGACAACTGCGCGGCGTTCGCCAATCGCGCGAGGGTGGAGCGGCCCAGCACATCGGTGCCCAGCCAGTGCCGGGCACTGGGGGCTTCCAGCGTGTTGCGCAGGTCTTGCACCACCGGGCTGGCGCTTACCAGCCACGGGCCGAGCAGGGCGAACAATGCCAACAGGCCCAGCAGGACCAAGCCCAGGGTGGTGCGCAGCGGCCAGCGGAAAGGACGGAGGGGGGCAGAAGGCTCTGCCTCAGCGCCCCCGTGGAACTGGCTTTGCCAGGCCACCGGGGTGCGTCCTCCCTCGAGGGGGATGGCGCGTAGCGACTCAGGAGGGCTGCTCATTTCGCCACCTTTTGGGCATGCCGGGGGTCCAGCGCCAGGCAGGCCGCGTCCACCAGCAGATTGAAGACAACAAACATCAGGCCCATGCACAGCGCGGTGCCTTGCACTACCGGAATATCACGGCCGAACACCGCGTGCACCAGTGCGTGGCCTATGCCCGGCCAGGCAAACAGCGTCTCCACCACCAGCGCCCCTTCGACCAAAAACAGCGCCTGCACACCCAGGTAGGCCGTCACCGGCACGGCTGCATTGCGCAGGCCGTGGCGCACCAGCGCCTGCCAGTCGCTCAAGCCCTTGGTGCGGGCAAACTCAAAAAAGGGCGACACCACCACCTCGCGCATCGCGGCCCGGGTGACCCGCGCCAGCCCTGCGGCCAGGCCCAGCCCCAGCGTGAGTGCGGGCAACACCAGGCTGGCCTGGCTGTCGTCACCCCCCGCAGGCAAAAATCCCCACTGCACCGCCACCAGCAAGATCAGCAGCACCGACAGCAAAAACGGCGGCATGGCGCGCAGCACCACGGCCAGCAGCCAACTGGCCTTGTCCACCCACCCCTGGGGGCGCAACCCCGCCCACACGCCCAGCGGCACGCCCACCGCAAAGGCAATGGCCAGCGCGGCGGCCGACAGGCGCAGCGTAGCGCCCAGGTGGTGCGTAACCTCGTGCCACACCGAGCGCTGCGACACCAGCGATTGCCCCAGGTTGAAGGTGGCCATGTCGCGCCACCAGTGCAGCAATGCCAGCCAGCCGGGGCGGTCCAGCCCCAGCTCGGTGCGCACGGCGTCGGCAGCGGCATTGCTCACCAGGTCATAGCCATAGCGGCCCGCCGCCACGCGCATGGCCAGGTCGCCCGGCAGGGCGCGCACCATCAAAAAGCACAGCGTGCCGATCAGCAGCGACACAGCCAGCACCTGTACCAGCCTGCGGCTAACAAGGGCGGCCCAGGGTTTCGACGCCAAGGGCTTCATCGTTTTCAGGGTGTTCATGGGTTGTTCCACTCCATGCCGGTCAGGCGGTAAGAACGTTCCAGGGGGTCCAGCGAGACGCCCGCCAGCCGGGGGGCCACAGCCACATGCTGGCGGTACCACGCCACGGGGATCACGGGCAGCTCGGTTTGCAATGTGAGCGTGATGGCGCCCCGCAGCGCGCGCGTGCGCTCGGGGGTGGGCTGGGTGCGCGTCAGCTCTTGCAGGGCCTGCACCACGGTTTCGCTGTGCCAGCCCATGGCGCCCCAGTCGCCGCCCTGGGCCGCAAAGTCGGCCGCCAGCGTGCCTGTGGGGTCGGGCACATTGGTGTAGTTGCGCGCGGCCAGGGCCAGTTGCAGGCTGCCGTCGCGGTGGCCCCGGGGTACATCGCCCGAGTTGCCGATGCTCACCTTTACTGCCATGCCCGCCAGCCGCCATTGCTCTTGCAAGGCCGTGGCAATCAGCGGCAGCTCGGGCCGGTCTACAAAGGTGCGGATGACCAGGTGCAGCGGCTGGCCCTGGGCGTCGCGCAGGCCGTCGCTGTGGCGCTGCCAGCCAGCGGCTTGCAGCAGGCGCGCAGCGGCTTCAGGGTCGTACTGCAGCGGCGGCAGTTGTGGGTTGTGCCAATCGCCAAGCGTGGGCGACAGCAACTGCGTGGCGGCCAGCGCCTCGTCACCCATCAGCGCCAGGGCAATGCCCGCGCGGTCAATCGCCAGGCTCAGCGCCTGGCGCACCCGCACATCGCGCAGCGCGGGCAGGCCCGCATTGAGCTTGACGATGACAGTGCGCGGCAGCGTGACCGATGCAATGCGGACCGGTGCGTGGCTTGCGCTCTGTGAGTGCTGTGGGCGCTGCGCATGGCGCTGCAGCCGCCGCAGGCTGGCCGGGTCCAGCCCATAGGCCAGGTCGGCCTGGCCGCTTTCGGCCATCAGCGCGCGGGTTTCGGCGCGGCTGGCAGCCAGGTAGCGCACGGCAGCAATGGCGGGGCGCGGGCCGTCGTAGGCGTCAAACACCACCGTCTCCACCTGCTGCGGCGGCACCAGCACGGCAATGCGGTACGGACCGCTGCCGATGATGCTGCGCACCTTGCCGTCCGCTCCGTAGCTGGCCGGTGCCAGCACCATGGTGCTGGCGTGCGCCAGCAGCGCAGGCAGGGCGGTGTGGGGGCGCTGCAAGCGGATGTGCACCTTGCCCTCGTCGGGCGCGGTGATGGACTCGATGGGCGCCTGGCTCAGCAGCGCGGGCGCCACCTGCGCCGCTTGCAGGCTGCGCACCACGGCGCCCGCAGTGACCCGCGTGCCGTCATGAAAACGCGCCGCTGGCCGCAGCGCAAAGTGCCACTGCAGGCCGTCGGCCGACACACGCCAGCGCTGGGCCAGCGCGGCCTGGGGTTGGCCGTCGTCACTGGCGCCCATCAGGGTTTCGGTGACTTGCAGGCGGGTAAACACATAGCCGCTGCTGGCGGGGGCCAGGCCGCTGATCTCCCACGGGCCGACGATTTGCAGCGGAGCGGGGATGGAGACGGGTGGTGTGCCCTGGGCCCAGGCAGTGGGCAGGGCGCCCGCCGCCAGCGCGGCCACGGGGGCCTGCAAGGCGCGGCGCCGGGTCAGCGGTGCCAGGGGGGTGAAGAAACGATTCATGTCAGTGATCCATTAGGGCTGGGCATGTTATGCATGCAGCACAGCCGTGAAACTGGCGCGGCGATGGTCGGCATCTTTGAACTCCCACTCACCGTTCGGGCTGAGCCTGTCGAAGCCTTGCGCCGCGCTTCGACTTCGCTCAGTGAGCGGTCCAGGGTGGGGCTTGGACTCTGGTGCCCCAACCCGTTCGGGCTGAGCTTGTCGAAGCCTTGCGCCGCGCTTTGACTTCGCTCAGTGAACGGTTCCGGCTCACTGGGTCAAAACTTCGCTTGCAAACCCACCGTGACCGTGCGCGCCGCCCCCGGCGCCACCCACACGCGGCTGTACGAGCTGGTGTAGTGCACCTTGTCGAACACGTTGTCCACGTCCAGCGACAGGTTGATGGTGGGGCTCAGCCGCCAATACGCCATCAGCTTGGCCGTGGTGTAGCTGGGCAGCTCGAACGCGGCGGTGCCTGCATTGGCCTCGGCCTGCGTGCGGGCCTGGCCCAGGCGCTTGCCCATGTGGGTCACGCCGCCGCCCACGCCGTAGCGCTGGCCGTTGGCCAAGGCGTTTTCATACACCGCCAGTACGCTGCCGTTGACCTTGGGCACATTCAGCAGGCGGCCGCCCACCTCCAGCGTGTTGTCGCGGCTCACTTCCACATCGTTGAAGACCAGGCTGGCGTTCACGCGCCAATGCGCGCTCACGCGGCCCGACAGGTCCAGCTCCAGCCCCCGGCTGCGCACCTCGCCCGCCGCTGCTGAAAAGCCCGCGTTCAGCGGGTCGCTGGTCAGGGCGTTGCGTTTTTTGATGTCAAACAGCGCGGCCGTGGCGCCCAGGCGCTGGTCGGCGCTTTCCCACTTGGCGCCCAGCTCCAGGGCGCGGGCTTTTTCGGGGTCAAAGGCGTTGCCAGCAGCGTCGCTGCCCGTGTTGGGGCGGAACGACGTGCCCGCGTTGGCATACACCGTCACGCCCTGCAGCGGCAGCCAGCTCACCCCCAGGCGCGGCGACACGGCCGAGGGGCTTTGCGCCGTGGTGCGGTTGGCAATGCGGTTTTGCAGGCTCTGGTCATAGTTGTCGGCCCGCAGCCCCGCCATCACGCGCCACTGCTCTCCCAGCTTGATCGTGTCTTGCACATACAGGGCCGTGTTGCGCTGCTTTTCCAGCGTGTCGGTATTGCGCCCCGGTGTGGGCTGCGCCTGGCCGTACACGGGGTTGAAGATGTCGATGGCGTAGCGCGCGGTGGCGCTGGGGTTCACCCGCAGCATCACCGAATCCATGCTGAACCGGTAGCTCTCCACGCCCATCAGCAGTTCATGCTCCAGCGCACCCGTGCGCAGCGTGCCCTGCAGCTCGGCCTGCAGCGCCACATCGTCCGACTGAAAGTCGCGGTAGCGCCGCTGGCGCGTCAGCGTGCGGCCATCGGCCTGCAACGCAGTGGCCTCGGTCGAGAAGCCCTCCATGCCCGTCTCGCGGTACGACAGCCCCACGCGGCTGCGCCAGTCGGGGTTCCATTCGTGCGACAGCACCAGCTGGTGCGTTTGGTTGGTCACGGTCACTTTGCCGTCCGCAGGCTCGCCCAAAAACCGGCTGGCGGGCACCACGCCCAGGCGGTTGTTGACCGCCACCACACCCCGGTCCAGCGGCGTGGCGTGGCGCAAAAATTCAGACTGGTATTCCAGCACCGTGTCGGGCGACAACTTCCAGGTAAACGCCGGGGCCACCACCTGCCGCTGCGCACGCACATGGTCGCGAAAGCTGCCCTTGTCTTCCACCGCCACGTTCAGGCGGTAGGCCAGCCGGTCATTGATGGGGCCCGTGGTGTCCAGCGCCGCACGGCCCAGGCTGTTGCTGCCTGCGTAGGCCTCCACCGAATGGGCGGCCTTCCACAGTGGCTTCTTGCTCACGATGTTGAGCGTGCCACCGGGCTCGCTGCTGCCATACAGCGCGGCGGCGGGGCCTTTGAGGAACTCAATGCGCTCCACCCCCGCCAGGTCACGCGGCGCGTTAAAGCCCCGGTTGGACGAAAAACCGTTGAGCAAGGTCGCCATGCCCGTGCTTTCGTTGCCCGGCAGGCCGCGAATCGCAATGTTGTCCCACAGCCCGCCAAAGTTGTTCTGGCGCGAGACACCGCCCACGTAGTCCAGCACATCATCCAGCCGCGTGGCGCCCAGGTCGTCCAGCGTCTGGCGCGACATGACGCGCACCGATTGGGGCAGCTCGCGCAGCGGCAGGCTGGTCTTGGCGCCCTCGGCCTCGTCGGCGTAATAGGCGCCCGAGGCATTGCGGCCCACCACGTCTACGGCCGACAAGGTGGGTGGGGTGATCACATCGCCGTCTGCGGCCCAGGCGGGGTGCAGGGAGGCGAGGAGCGACGCAACCGCCAAGGCTGTCAAGGTGGGGCGCGGCAGGGCGGCCAGGCCGGAAGAAGAAATAGAAGCGAATGAAGAACGCATGGCAAACCAGTCCAAAAAGCGATGAATGCAAAAGCCAGGAGCAGCGGGCCCGCCGCCCACCGATGGAACGACAGGCGGCAAGGCCGCGTACTCGCACCCACCCCATGGGGGTGATTGCAAGGGCGAGAACAAGAAGTGGTTGCGCTGATGAGCGCAGGCTGGCTTAGGCCTGACGCGTGTCAGGCCTGCTGGGCTGGCGGGGGATCGCGTGCGGCAAACGGCCAGCGCACCTGCTGGGCCGTGAAGGGGTCTGCGCTTTGCGGCGCAATGGTGCTCGGTTCTGCGGGTGAGTGCGGCTGGCGGCCCGGTGCATGCGCCAGGCTCGCCTCCAGCGCGTGGGTCAGGCACCAGGCGCAGGGGGTGTGTGTCTCTTCGCTGTGCTCGTCGCTGGCTATGGTGTCTGCCGCATACGCATCCACGTCGCTTGCGGTTGCCGACGCGGTGGCGCTGGCAACCAATTCCCGGATGTGCCTCGCCTCGTGCAATGGCGTGCCCGCCAGGGCGTTGAACAACGCCACCAGCAGAAGCACGATGTGGAAAGGCAGGGCGGGGAAGGTGCGGCGCAGCATGAGGGGATGCGAATCATACTCAAGTGCGGGTGGTGGTTTGTTGGGTAAGTTGCCCTACCTTGAAATGGTATCGGCCGAAGGGGCGACCTAACGATGCCGTCTGAAAAGTCGTCTTCGGTTGCTATGGATACTTTGACCGCTGGCAATTTGAAGCTTGCCACCAGTGGGTGATGCTGTCCAAATTGCGCATTCCTCCTCCGGGCTGCAAGGAGAGTGGGGATGCAAGAGTAGTCACTGATTTTCAACCGAAATTTTGCCATCTGAGGAGCCTGAAAGGCCAGGATTAAGAATATCTAGCAAGAACCAGTTTCTTCGGAATTTTCTGCAGGATGATTTAGTTATACAGCGGCCCTCACTAAGTAACAATCACACGATTTATTTATAAAATATGCGCATGGAACAATTATGAAAATAAAATCAGTTGCAGTGAATAGATTTCGAGGCTACGAGAGCCGGGTCAACGTTGAGATTGATGATCTTTGTGTTTTGGTTGGACAAAATGACAAAGGAAAATCGACGCTCCTTGAAGCTTTGGATATTTTCTTCAATGAGGGAAAAGGATGTGTCAAGCTTGAGAAAGAGGATATAAATAAAAATTGCCTGACAACTGGCGACGACTGCATTGAAATTGAAGTTGAATTCTCCGATCTGCCAACGAATATTTTAATTGATGCAACGAACGTAACTACGTTGCAAGATGAATACCTCACAACACAGACAGGCACGCTGCATGTGATTAAAAGGTATCCCGCCGCCGGAAAAGAGAAGGTTTTTATTAAGGCATGGCATCCAGCCAACGTTGAGTGCAAAGACTTGCTGCAGAAAAAAATTCAAGATCTTAAAAAAATTCTGGATGAGCAGGGCTTGGTATGCCCGGATAAGACAAAAAATGCCCAGCTAAGAAAATCTATATGGCAAGGCCAAGAGGCGTTAGATTTTCAAGACCAAGAAATTGAAATCGCGAAAATTGATGCCAAAAACGTATGGGAGCAATTAAAGGCATATATGCCTTTTTACACCTTATTTCAATCGGACAGAAAAAACACGGATTCCGATGATGAAGTTCAAGACCCCATGCGTATTGCAGTAAAAGAGATACTTGGAGATCCAGCTATTCAAGGCACTTTAGCAACGGTTGCTGAAACGGTTAAAAGCCGGCTTGATTTGGTAGCACAAAGAACGCTTTCAAAGTTGACGGAACTCAATCCTTCTATAGCCAATTCATTAACGCCACAACTTCCGGACCTAGCGGCTCTTAAGTGGAGCGATGTTTTTAAAAGTGTCTCGATATCTGGCGACAATGACATTCCAATAAATAAGCGTGGAAGTGGCGTCAAAAGACTTGTTCTTATTAGTTTTTTTCGAGCGGAGGCGGAAAGGCGACAGACCGAGGCCAGTCTGCCGAACATTGTCTATGCAATTGAGGAGCCGGAAACATCACAACACCCCGATCATCAGAGAGGCTTAACGGATGCTCTCATCGAATTGTCAAAAGCAGCTAGTACTCAGGTTTTATTAACCACGCATAGCCCTGAGATAGTAAAGCGCCTTCGATTTGAGGATATTCTATTGGTATCTGATAGAGTGCCAGAGAAAATATCTCGAATTCTGCGTCATGAACTGCCTTATCCCAGTCTGAACGAAGTTAATTTCGCAGCATTCGGCGAAGCGACCTCTGAGTACCACAATGAACTCTATGGATACATTGAGGCCGAAGGGAAGTTGCACGAATACACGGAGGGGAAGGTGCGGAGGCTCTATAACAAAATTCGCCGGGATGGGACAATCGAGCAGAGGCAAATAATTCTCACCGAGTACATTCGGCATCGAATTCATCACCCAGAGAACACACAAAATCCAGCATTTACTGAACAGGAATTAAAAGAGTCCATTCAATCAATGCGTGAATTTATAAGAGCGCAATCTTAATTCATAGTCTCAACGAGATTTTCGAAGGAGGCACGATTTTCTAAGCCAGAATGATCCTCTTTGGTCCGAACTCGGAACTTGCATGTGTTCAGCAGCGGATATTCTTGCCGGATCATCCAGTGCAAGAAAAAACGCCAGCAGATGCTGGCGTTTTTATGTCATTCAGGAACGCTGAATCACCCCTTCTGCACCATCTTAATAATGCTGGAAAAATCCAGCCCCCCATGCCCCGCCAAGCTGTGCGCCGCATACAGGTTGCGCGCCATGCCCCCTAGCGGCGTAGCAGCCTTCACCGCCATCGCGTTCTCCTGCGCCAGGCCCAGGTCCTTTAGCATCAGGTCCGTGCCAAACCCACCCGCATAGCCCTTGCTGGCGGGCGCGGTTTCCATCACGCCGGGGAAGGGGTTGTACTTCTCCAGCGCCCAGTTGCCGCCGGAGCTGCGGCGCATGATTTCGCTCAGCACCTTGGGGTCCAGGCCGTTGGCCACGCCCAGGGCAATGGCTTCGCTGGTGCCCGCCATCAGGATGCCGAGCAGCATGTTGTTGCAAATCTTGGCGGTCTGGCCTGCGCCCACGCTGCCTGCGTGGAAGATGTTGGCGCCCATTTTTTCGAGCACGGGGCGGGCGCGTTCCAGGTCGGCTGCGTCGGCCCCCACCATGAAGGTCAGCGTGCCTGCAATGGCGCCGCCAGTGCCGCCGGACACGGGGGCGTCGATAAACGCCACGCCCTTGGCCTTGGCAGCCTCGGCCACTTTGCGGGAGGTGGCGGCGGCTATTGTTGAGCAGTCGATCACCAGCGTGCCTGCGGGCAGCTGGGCCAGCAAATCGCCTTGGCCCAAAAAGAGTGAATCCACATGCTGGCTGGCGGGCAGCATGCTGATGACGACTTCGGCGCCTTGCGCTGCGGCCTTGGCGTCGGTGGCCACTGGCACACCGTCTGCGGCGAGCTTGTCGCGGGCGGGTTGTGACAGGTCAAACGCGCTGACCGCGTGGCCCGCCTTGTGCAGGTTGAGGGCCATGGGGCCGCCCATGTTGCCGAGGCCGATGAATGCGATTTTCATGGTGTCTATCTCCTTGATGTCGTTGTGATGATGATGGGGAATGAGAGAACTATTAATTTGATAGCTGCTAGCGCTTATCCAATAAGCGCTAGAGGCCAAAAATGCTTGAAATTTGGTCGGTGGCTACGTGGTGGGTGCGGGTTGGCTATATGGTGGGTGCGGCAGATCAGTCGTCGGCTTCGAAGATGCTGTGCTTCTTCTTGGCAGCGGTTTTTGTCTGGGGCGCCTTGCTGGCGGGCGCTGCCTTGTTGTCCACAGCAGCCACGGTGCTTTTCTTGGTCTTCTTGCGCGGCGTGGCTTTGGCCAGCGGGTTGTAGGCCAGGGCTTCTTCCAGCCAAAAGCTCCACTGCGCCCGCGTGGTGTAGCCGTTGGGTTCCACCCAAAAGTAGCCTTGCATGCCCCCGCCGGGCGAGAGTTCGCGGGTGTTTTGCATCTCCTGAAACTCGCCATGCCGACTGGGCGGCAGGCGTAGCAGTAGTTCTTCGCCCTTGATGCCGATGCACAGCTTGCCGTCAACAAAGAAGCTATAGCAGCCAAACATGGTGCGCTCTTCCACATCGCTGCGCTGCATTGGGAGCCTGTCGGACTTGGAAATCTTCGGCTGCAAATGGACCGCAGCGGTCCATTTTTCACCGTCTTTTTGCCCCATAGCGGGGCTATGGGGCTGCAAATCCGGCGGAAACTGTCCTCGCTGTGGTCCATTTTCGCTATCGACGCTCCAAGTCCGACGGGCTGCTAGCGCCGTGCGCACGGCGTCGATCAGGTGCAGCGTGGCGTCGGACAGCGGGCGGGCAGGCATGGCTAGACGATCGCCATGGGCTGATGGGGCGGTGGCGGCAGGTGCACGGTGACCGGGTCGCCATCTGCCACCGTGCCGCCGGTGACCACAATGGACATTACCCCGGCCTTGCGCAGCACCCGCCCCATGTCGTCGCGCCCGACCATGGCGGCCAGCAGGCCGCGCTGGTGTGCTTCGATCTGGCTGCAGGGGTTGCGCAAGCCGGTCAGCTGCAGCAGCGGGCCGTTGCCGAACTGCAGTTGCGCGCCCACGGGCAGCGCAATCAGCTCGCGCCAGTCGAGGCCGTCGGTGGCGGCCAGGGTGATGTTCTCGCCCAGTTCACCGGGCGCAATGTCAAAGTCCAGGTCTTGCAGGTGGGCCAAAAGTGAGTCGGAAATGAGGTGCACTTGCCGAAGGTTGGGCTGGCCCGGGTCCGCCCGGACGCGGGACCGGTGCTTCACGGTGCGCCCCCAGTGCGCATCGCCCACCACGCCCATGCCGCTCTCCAGTTCAATGAACGGAACGCGTTGCTTGGAAAACCGGTGCTCCGCATCGCGGTGCACGGCAGCAACGGTGGTGGTTAAAAGCGCGTTGTTCATGTGAAATACGGCGCTAGCGCTTGATGTATATGCGCTAGCAGCTATAAAAATAGGAGTTTCTTGCGCCTACCGGATCGCCTCGGTCGCATCCCCATCCAGCATGCGCCGCGCAATGATGACCCGCATGATTTCGTTGGTGCCTTCCAAAATCTGGTGCACGCGCGCGTCGCGCAGCAGGCGCTCCAGCGGGTACTCGCGGATGTAGCCGTAGCCGCCGTGCAGCTGCAGCGCGTCGTTGATGACGGTAAACCCTGCATCGGTAGCAAAGCGTTTGGCCATGGCGCAGTAGGTGGATGCGTCGCGGGCACCCGCGTCGAGCTTGGCTGCAGCCAGGCGAACCATCTGGCGCGCAGCCACCAGTTCGGTGGCCATGTCGGCCAGCTTGAACTGCAGGGCCTGAAAGCTGGCGAGGGGTTTGCCAAACTGTTTGCGGTCGTGTAGGTATTGCTGGGCGGCGTTCAATGCGCCTTGCGCTGCGCCCACCGAGCAGGTGGCGATGTTGATGCGCCCGCCGTCCAGGCCCTTCATGGCGATCTTGAAGCCTTCGCCTTCTTGCCCCAGCAGGTGGTCGGCGGGGATGCGCACGTTGTCAAAGCTGATGGTGCGCGTGGGCTGGCTGTTCCAGCCCATCTTGTGTTCTTTTTTGCCGTAGGTAATGCCGGGTGCATCGGCGGGCACCACAAAGGCGCTGATGCCGCCCGCGCCTGATGCGGCGTCGCCGGTGCGGGCCATCAGGATCAGCACGTCGGTGCTGCCCGCGCCGCTGATGAAGGCCTTGCTGCCGTTGATGGCGTATTCGTTGCCCACCCGCTCGGCGCGGGTTTTGAGCGATGCAGCGTCCGAGCCTGCGCCAGGTTCGGTCAGGCAGTAGCTGGCGAGCTTTTCGCCGGTGGTCAGCAGCGGGCCCCAGTGGTCGCGCACTGCGGGCGTGGCCCAGGTGCCCAGCATCCAGGTGGCCATGTTGTGGATGGTGATGAAGGCGGTGGTGCTGGGGTCGATGGCGGCCATTTCTTCAAACACCAGCGTGGCGTCCAGGCGGGGCAGGGCGAGGCCGCCCGCGTTCTCGGGTGCATACAGGCCACAAAAACCCAGCTCGCCTGCCTTGGCAATGGCTTCTTTGGGGAAGATGGCCTCGGCGTCCCACTGTGCGGCGTGGGGCGCGAACTCGGCCAGTGCAAAGTCGCGGGCCGTTTGGGCAAAGGCGCGTTGTTCTTCGGAGAGCTCAAAGTCCATGGTGTTTGTTGGTCTCGCTGGCTGTCGTTGTTGCTGTAGTTGCCTTGGCGCTCAGGGTTTGGCGCTCAGGGCTTGGCGGAAGGGTGGTCCATCGTCAGCCAGCGCATCAGGCCCCGGCGGCGCGCCTCGGTCTCGGTGGTCAGGCAGTCGTGGTACAGGCGCGGCCACTGTGGTTCCGACTCGCTCTCGCGCATGGCCTGCTTGCAGCGCGTGGCGCGCTCGCGTTGCCAAACCGTGTGTTCTTGCCGCAGCTGGGGACGCTCGTGGGCCGACAGTGCGCGCATCACATCCCCGTAAAGGATGGCGATTTGGGCGTCTGCCGCCTGAAACGTCTGCACGGCGCAGGCATTGGTCGCCTCAAGGGTTCCCGTGTCGCGGCACGCAGCGCCTGCCTGGGCGTGTGCGCCGGGGCTTGCCAGCAGCACACACGCAGCGCTCGCGCTCAGGGCCATTGCCGACACCCAGTTTTTCCGTTTGAAAATTTGCATGTCCCGCTTTTACCATCGACCGGTGCAGCCGAAACCGGCGCGGCCCAAGACCAGCGCCACCGTGCAAGGGCCGCCAGTACCAGGTCCGGGCACGGGTGGCATCCCCCTTGCGCATTGCGCAGCGATGCAGAGAAAGGGGGAAGACGCGAAGCGGCTCAGGGGGTTACTTCAAACTAATTGTGGTGTTGACGCCATGCGACGTGGTGCTGTCATCAAACCAGCGGGCCGTGACCGTCTTGGTCTGCGTGTAGAACATGATGACCTGCTTGCCGTAAGGGCCGAGGTCGCCCAGCTTGGACGCACGCGAACCGCTGAACGAGAACAAAGGCACCGGCACCGGAATCGGCACGTTGATGCCGACCTGGCCCACGTCGATCTCTTCCTGGAACTTGCGGGCTGCGGCGCCGCTTTGCGTGAAGATGGCGGTGCCGTTGCCGTTGGGGTTGTCGTTGATGAAAGCAATGGCTTCATCGATGTCGGCGGCGGCCACCAGCGCCAGCACGGGGCCAAAGATCTCCTGGTCGTAAATGGCCATGCCGGGCTTCACGTTCGAGAAGATCGTTGGGCCCACGAAGTTGCCCTTTTCGTAGCCAGGTACCACCGGCTTGCGGCCGTCCAGCTCCAGCGTGGCGCCGTCGGCAATGCCGCGTTCGATCAGGCCTTCCACGCGGGCGAGCGCTGCGCAAGACACCACGGGGCCCACATCGGTGCCTTTTTCGGTGCCGCCGTTGATCTTGAGGGTCTTGGCCTTGGCCACCAGGTCAGGAATCCACTGCTGGGCCTCGCCCACCAGCACCACCACCGGCAGCGCCATGCAGCGCTGGCCAGCGGCGCCAAACGCAGCACCGGCGATGGCGTTGAGCGACTGCTCCTTGTTGGCGTCGGGCAGGATGATGGCGTGGTTTTTGGCGCCCATCATGCATTGCGCACGCTTGCCGGCCAGGGTGGCGCGGTTGTACAAATGGGTGCCCACCTTGGTGGAGCCCACAAACGATACGGCCTTGATGTCCTTGTGGTCGCAGATGGCGTTCACGGCCATTTCACCGCCATGAATCACGTTCAGCACGCCGGGTGGAATGCCCGCTTCGAGCGCCAGCTCCACGAGGCGCATGGTGACCATGGGGTCTTGCTCGGAGGGCTTGAGCACAAAGGTGTTGCCCGTGGCAATGGCCATGGGGAACATCCACAGCGGGATCATGGCCGGGAAGTTGAACGGCGTGATGCCCGCGCACACACCCAGCGGCTGCATCAGCGTGTAGGTGTCTACGCCACCGGCCACGTTGTTGGCCAGCTCGCCCAGTTGCAGGTTGCCAATGCTGGCTGCGTGTTCGACCACTTCGAGGCCACGGAACACATCGCCTTCGGCGTCGGGCAGGGTCTTGCCTTGTTCGGCTGTGAGGATGGCGGCCAGCTCGGCCATGTTTTCGCGGATGAGTTGCTGGTACTTCAAAAACACGCGGGCGCGGGTGCCGATGGGGGTTTTCTTCCAGGTCTTGAACGCTTCCTTGGCCGAGGCCACGGCCGCATCGATTTCTTCAGCCGTGGCAAAGGGCACACGCGCCAGCACCTCTTGCGTGGCGGGGTTCACCACGTCGCGCCACTCGGTGGTCTTGGACTCGATGAACTGGCCGCCGATCAGCAGCTTGACGGTGGGGGCCAGTACGGCCGACGAGGTGGGTGCGTTCATGGGTTTGTCTCCTGAAATGGTGGGGGGCGAGGGGCGCGCAGTGTGGGCTGCGCTGCCCCGAACTGCGCCATGGTAGCTGTGCAGAATTGTCTGCACAATAGACAATGATGCGCACCGGGTTTGCAAAAACGCACATCGCGCCGCTGTAGGCACACCCCACAAGAATCAAGACACAAGAGAACGCCATGGACTGGGACAACCTGCGCTACTTTTTGGAGCTGGCCCGCGCTGGCACGCTGGTCGGCGCCGCGCGTCGGCTGGCGGTAGACCACACCACGGTGGCCCGCCGCCTGCAGGCGCTCGAAAAGCAGGTGGGATCAGCCTTGTTTGCCCGCGAGGCAGGCGGCCACCGGTTGACCGAAGCGGGCCGCGCGCTGTTGCCGCAGGTCGAGGCGATGGAGGCCGCCTTTTTGGCAGTAGAAAGTGCCGCGCCCGGCGTGCGCCAAGGGCTGCACGGCCTGGTACGCATTGGCACCACCGAAGGCTTTGGCAACCTGATCCTGGCGCCGCAACTGGCGCGCTTTGCGCTGGAGCACCCCGGCTTGGTCATCGACCTGCTGGCCCTGCCGCGCCTGGTGCACCTGTCGCGGCGCGAGGCCGACATCGTGATCTCGCTGGAGCGCCCCGCGCGCGGCGCGGTGCTGGTGGTCAAGCTCACCGACTATGTGTTGCAGTTGTACGGTGCACGCAGCTATCTGGCACGCTTTGCCCCCATCCACACGTCAGACGACCTGCGCGGCCACACCTTCATCAGCTATGTGGACGACCTGCTGTTCAGCAAAGAGCTGCAGATATTGGACGAACTGCACCGCCCCGCGCACTTTGCGCTGCGCAGCACCAGCATCCTGGCCCAGTACGAGGCTGCGCGCGTAGGCGCGGGGCTGGCGGTGCTGCCCGCGTTTGTGGCGGCGCAAGACCCGTCGCTGGTGCCGGTGTTGCCTGCGGTGGCGGGGTTTCAGCGCACGTTCTGGATGTCGATGCCACCCGACAACAAGCACGTGGCGCGCATGCAGGCCACCTGGGCGTTCTTGCGCGAGGCCGTGGCGGCGCGGCAGGGGTTGTTGCTGCCGGAGATGAATGTTGCTACATAGTTGATAGCTGGCAGCGCTTGTTGAATATGCGCTCAAGGCACTTTTGGCTTGATTCGTTATCTGCCTCAGATGGTTCTCACTCCCTCGCCCCTTGCGGGAGAGGGCCGGGGAGAGGGGTGAAACGGGCGCGGCGCGGGTGCTGGCCCCCTCTCCCCAACCCTCTCCCGCGAGGGGAGAGGGGGTCAACTCCAAGCGTCGCTCCAGGTGCACCGGCTGATGTTCCCATCTGAGATATGTACTTAACCAGGCACTTTTGATTTGATTTTTTGAGCGCACCACCAGCACCGGTGCTGCGGTGGTGTGCAAGGCCGTAGGCCGCGGCGGGCAAAGAACCTGTCCGTGGATAGGATCGCTTCGCTCACAGCCCGCAACCATTCACATCCCTGCCATTGCATGCCACCCAATCGCCCCAATCCCACAGCGCCGCCACAACCGCGCTTTCGCCAGCGCGCCGCAGCCCTCATCACCCACGGCGACAAGGTGTTGCTGCACCAGCTCGAAGGCGACCACTTCTGGGCCCTTCCGGGCGGGTCCATCGAGCCGGGTGAGAGCGCCGCCGAAGCGCTGAGACGCGAACTCTACGAAGAGCTGGGCCCAGTCCTGGGCACTGCCGTTACCGTGGGCGCGCTGGCGGTGGTGGCAGAAAATTTCTTCACCTACGCGGGCGTGGCGTACCACGAGATCGGGCTTTATCTGCACGCCAGCCCCGTGCCGGGCGGCCCGCTGGTAACAGCCAACGGGCCCTACGACGGTGTCGAGGGCTCCCGCAAGCTGGTGTTTGCATGGTTCGCACCTGTTGAGATGGCCCACCTGGATATCCGTCCTGCCTTTTTGCGAGAGTATTTGGGCGGGTTTTGGGCGCAGGGGGCGCAGGGTGTTTTGCACATCGTGCACCGCGATGAAGCCCTACAGCACGGCACCGGCTGCGCAGAAGCGGCGTCGCGCCGCGTGTAGCCATTGGCAGACCCCACGCCTCACCGCTCACACCGTCCACCTCACACCTATCAGAGACTATTTGTGACCCCGCAAGACCTTCAAACCTATTTGCACCAACACATCCCGTTGTCCCGCGCCATGGAGGTGTCGGTCATCGAGGCGTCGGCCCAGCAGGTGGTGCTGAGCGCGCCGTTGGCCCCCAACATCAACCACCGTGACACCGTGTTTGGCGGCAGCGCGTCGGCCGTGGCCATCTTGGCGGCGTGGTCCATGCTGCACCTGCGGCTGTCGGCCGAGGGGCTGGGCAGCCGACTGGTGATTCAGCGCAACACCATGGATTACCTGGCGCCTATCGATGGCAGCTTTACCGCGGCGGCCCAGGCGCCCACAGCACAGGTGTGGCAACCCTTCACCCGCATGCTGCAGCGCAAAGGGCTGGGCAGAATCGCCCAGGCGGCGGTGCTGCACTACCAGGGGCAGCCTGCGGGCCAACTGGTGGGGGAGTTTGTGGCCTTTGGGCCGGGCTATCCAGGCTAACCGGGTAACCGGGTAACCGGGTAACAGGCTAACTAACAGGCCAGAAACAGTTCAATAAGAAGCTCAGCATTTACGACGTGCAGTCCGTGCTGGCCAGTTATGTGCTGAAGTAAAGCGGATTGCGCCGGTTCATCCGGGCATTGCTGCAGGCGGGCGGCGCGTACCCTCGACGCACTGGGCGAAGCTTTCGCCACACCGGAGTTCACAGCGATGTCCCCCCTCATTTCTGGCCTTGCCACGGTTGCTTCTTTGATTTTCAACGCCGCATCCAGCGGCCCGGCCAAGGCGGCTGCTGCGGCGCGGCGCAGTGGGGCAGATGCAGAGCCCGAGCCGTCGGCGGTGGTCACCCTCAGCCCGCAGGCGGAGGCGATGGCCGGTTTTGCGGGCACGGGCATCATGGTGTCGCAGGGCAAGGTCGAACATGCCCCGGGCGCCCTGGGTGTTGTGGCGCGCAGCATGGCTGGGGGCGGGGCCAACGCAGTGTCTGCGGCGTTGTCTGGCCGCCCGGTGTCTACCCAGGATTTTCAGGAGTTGCTGACGCGCTTTGGCGCAGACGATGCCCAAAAGGCGCAGCTGACAGCCGGGTTTGATGCGAACAAGGACGGGGCGATCTCGCAGGACGAGTTCCTCAAAGGGTTGGCCAAGACCAATGGGCCGCAGGCGGGCACCGATTTTTCGCAGGCCGTGATGCAGTTGATGGACCGCGGTGGCAGCGGCAATGCAGATGGCACCGTGGCGGCCAGGGAGTTTGCGGCGTTTTCAACGGCATTTGCTGCCACTGCAGCAAAGCGGCCCGTGGTGGTTTAGCCTGCGCTGCGTTCGGCGAGCCCCAGGGGCAATCCACAAAAGCACAAAGCACAAAAACACAACGGCCCATTGCGGGCCGTTGTGTTTTTGCGATGGCAGCCGCCACTTTTCAGTGGCTTGCCGCATCTACGCTGTGCGTGCTGAGGCTTATATCCTGCCCATCAGCAGCAGCACCACCAAGATCAGCACTATCAGACCCAAACCGCCGCTAGGACCGTAACCCCACGACTTGCTGTGGCCCCAGGTGGGCAGCGCGCCGACCAGGATGAGGATCAGAACGATCAGGAGAATCAGGGAGAGCGACATGGTGTGTTTCCTTGTTGTGGGTTGCGATGGGTGGATTGTTGGGTGCATCCATCGCTCGGCCCGAAGGTGTTGCGCCCGCAAGGCGGTCAGGTTTTTCCGACACGCGCTGTGGGATGGGGGGCTCGGGCAGTTCTTGCCTGTACCGGTATGTTGCTATTTAAAATATAGCTGCCAGCGCTTTCTGGATAAGCGCTAGCGCAGTATTTAATGCTTAAAGTCACGAATAAAAAGGATGGATTTTTGCCCCTGGCAAGGCGCATACCGGAGCGATGCCGGGTGTATCGCGAGGATCTGCAACGCTGCAAGGGGCGAAAAGACGCCTTTTAAACGCCTCGTCAATGATCATCCAGCCGTCTTGCCCTGGTTGGTCATCGTCGCAATCATGGAGAGCTTTTGACGAGTACCGCCCGCGGCCATGGCCACAGGGGTTTTGCCAGCAGGTGCAAAACTTCTCCTACGCACATCGGTGTTGACCAAGGCCGTCTCATCGCCCCAGTGAATCTCAGCGCCCTCTGCCCGGGCGCGTTTCTTGATGCCAGGGTACTCGCCTTGCAGCCAAGCCTGAACGGCTGCGGGGCTTTGTTCGTAAGCGCGTTTGATCGGCTTTTGCGGTGTGAAACCCCAGCGGGTGAGGTACTTGCCCACGCTGCGTGTTTGCAACTTGATGTCGAACTCTTGTTCGATGAGCTGACCCACTGCCGCGCGACTCCAAAGATGGAAGTCCATCTTGAGTTGCTCGGGGCGTGTGTCAATGACTAGGCGCTGGATGGTCTATTCTTGCCCCTTACTGAGCACGCGACCATCGCCTCGGGGACGTCCGCGCCTGGCCAGTCGCAGGGCGATCCACCCGCCTGCCTCAAACAGATCGATAGCAGCTCGAACGGTGGGGTAGCTGAGCCCCGTCATGCCACCGATCTGCATGATCTTGATGCCTTGTTTGTACAGCCTCACGACCTGCTTGCGGCGTTCGTGAAGCTGTTCCAGTGTTTGACTGCTTGCGCTTTCTTTTTCCTTCTGCCTCCTGCGTGATCAGTCTGGCCCCCGCTGGCATCACGAGACGGGCCATCTGGATGCGGTCTTCGGTCCATTCAATGGCGCGCTCCAGGGCGCCTGCATCCAGGGGACTGCGTTTGAAATGCTGATCGCTCATGGCTTGGTAGCCGGCCTCGATGCTGCCGATCAAGATGCCTGTCTGCACATCGTGCAATTGTGCGGTTTGAGGGCCGAGGGTGAGTTGTACTGCGTTGGTCATGGTGATGGCTTGTTGTGTTGCGCGCTCAATGCTGCTCCCAAGGCAACCTCCTGAGCAACAGGCCCTGGCGGGTGGCTCAACAGAGGGGGTCAACGAAGGGTTCTCTTTTTTCTGAAATGCTCCTGGGTTCACCCGCTGGCTGCGGCTTGGACACCTTTGCGCAAGTCCTGCAACTCCTGGGTTAAAAAATGGTTCAGCGCGGTGCGGATGGTAGCCACCACAGCCAGCTGACCCAGCTCCTGCCAACTGGGTGAGAGCACGGTAGACAGCACATCGGCGGCCAACTGGAATTCCAGCGCCAGGACCAGGTAGCGACCCAGACTCATCCGCAAGTGGGTGAAGCGGTCGCCACCTCGGTGCTCGCGGGTCGACATCAGGCTGCGCAGGGCACAGACCATGCCCAGCGCGATGACCAGGACGCCCGCTGCCTCAATCAGAAGGCGCAGCCACTGCACACTTTGAAAGAGCAGATGTTCAGCAAATTCGAAAGTCATCACGGCTTTCTCAAGGTGCGGGGGCCAAGGGGGGCAGCAAACGGCCCTGGCGCGCCAGCGCGGCGGTGTGCCACAGCAGCAGGGCCATGACCCCGTTGGCCAGCACAAACAGCACCGGAGCCAGCGCCAGCCAGAGCGGCTCTGTGGGGTCGCGCTGCAAGATTCGCATGGCCATGGTGGCCAGCGCCATCACACCGAAACTGTAGGCCCAGTAACTGGGCGTGAATCCACCCTGACGACTCCAGGCGAACTGACGAGCGGCCAGCAAAGCCTGGTACAGGCCGTAGCCGAGCATCATCTGCGCCACCAGGTCGGGGGACCCGGCGGTGAGGGACAGGTAGCTCAAGCCTCCGACCACGGCTGGCGCCACCTGTATGCCCTGCAGCGGACGCTGCGCCTCTGGCAAGGGGGCCAGGGTGGCGGCGCGCTGCAACACCAGTGACTCAAGCGTCAGCCAGGTCAACACACCCGCCCCAAAGAACATAGCCCCCAAAGCGGTGTAACCGAAACTGGCCGATGCCGTGGCAGCGACAAAATTTTGCGCCACACCGGGCAGATAGGCACTGGCGTTGACGCTCTCTGGCGCACGCCCTCCTTGCCAGAAGCGTCCCACCAGCCACAGGCCCAAGGCGAGTTGAGCGCTCACACCCAGTGCATAGAGGCCCCAAGCCGCTTCTGGCAGCCAGGGCTTCAGGCTGATAGCCGCCAGCAGGGTAGAGACCGGTCCCAATGCCGCCATGGCGGATTGCACCGGGTGGTCCAGCTCCAGACGGGCGATACGCGCCTGCAGACGCCATTTGTTGGCATAGGCGAGCAAGATCCCCAGCCACAGTGCCAAACCCAGTCCAACAGCCAGGTTGGCCGTCCAGGCCGGTAGCGCCCACAATTGCACAGCGGTGCGCCAGGCGTGGCCCCAGGCCAAGGTGCCCACGGCCATGCCAAAAAACGAGACGGGAAGCTGTGGTTTGTCAACGGTCATATGGTCTCCTTAAAGGTGGAGCTTTGGCGGTGCAGTTGTCACAAGTGCAAACCGCTGCGCAGCAGGCCGCGCAGGACCTGCGGGTCGTTCGTTTGTTCGATCAGATGGGCCATGTCCGCATAGCGTTGCCAGCCAGACGGTTCTGTGAAGCGTTTGACCAACCGCTCCTTGAGCAAGCTTTTGGCCAGCGCAAGTTCGCCGGTCCTGAGTGCCGCATCGACCATCAGCTGGAAATACAGATCTTGCTGGGCATGGCTGGCACCCAGGCTGGCAGCCTCGTAACGCAGCAGCCGCATGTCCTGGAGGAAGCTGGGGTAATCCCCCTGGTAATACAGGGCCATTGCCCGCGCCACGGCAGAGCCTGTGTGCGCCTGCTCCAGGCCCGCCAGCGCATCGTCACGAAAGCCCTGCAGGGCCTGCGCCAGCGGCTGGCTGCGGCCAGTGCGAGCAAGCGCCATGACCTGGTGTGGCCCGGTGAACACCACCAGGTGCTGCCCCAGGGTTTTTTCGGCTGCATCGGCCACCCTGACCCAGCGCTCACCGACGTCCACACCCTGTATCTCCAGACGCGCCAGCAAGGAGGCTGCATTCTGCAGATCGAGGTAGAACAGGCTGGCTGCCGGAAAAATCTCGCGATCCAACAGGTCCAGCACCTCTTCGAGCCGGCCCTGGGCCAGGCGAAACAGCGCCAGGTGCCACCACAGATGGCCCCGAAACAGGTTGAAATCGTTCAGCTGGCTGGCCACGGCGCTGATGGCCGCATCGCCCTCGCGCACCCGGCCCTGCATCTCCAGCACGTGTGCCAACGCATGCAGGGCCCACAGGTCGGTGCTGTTGTGCTCCAGTGCCTGGCGTGCAAAACCTTCCGCCAGGCCGTAGTGGCCGTCTTCTTCCAGTGCAAAAGCCAGCGGACCCAGCACCAGCGCATGGCCGGGAACCGCAGCTTGCCAGTGCGGCAACGCCTGCATGGCGGCGCCCAGCTGGCGGCGCTTGTCCCCACTCCAGAACAACATGCCCGTGAGTTGGCGGTAAGCCAGCAGGTCCAGCGGCCAGCGCGCCAGGATGTCTTCCAGCGCCATCAAACGGTCTGCATCTCGTCCTTTCACCCAGGCCTGCAAAACCCGTATATGCAGTCGCTCGCGCTCGGTGGCCGTGCCCCCCAGTTGCTGCGCCTGGTGCAGGTAGCGCCGCGCTTCGGGCAAGCCACTGCGCAAGCCGTCGGTCATGGTGGCGTAGCCCCTGAGCACATGGCCCAGCACAAAGCCTGGGGCTTCTTGCAGCAAGTCTTCCAACCGCGCCTGCACCCCTGGTCGGTAGCTGTACAGCTCGATCAGTAGCGTCTCGTAGCGCTCGATCTGGGTGGCATTCAAGCCTGTGAGGGGGAGTCCTCGGGTGTCGCTGAGTCGTGTCATGGTTGTCCTGTGCTGTTCTTTTCTGTTGCGCTACGGTTCATGACTCACCGGGCAGCCGCAACTGCGCCAGCTGTCGCAGGTGCCCGAGCTTGGCCCAGACCTTGGCCCCCTGCGGGCCGGTGTCGGCCTGCAAGCGGCTGCCGGGTGGCAGGCGCAACCAGGACTGCGCCTCGAAGCGTTCTGCGTTTTCATCGAACTGGCCTTCGATCAGCAAGAACTCCCCGCCTTCTGGTAGCGCCAGCTCGATCCGGCTGTTGGCGCCCCAGTGCTCCACCCGCACGTCTTCGCGCTCATCCCGGTAGAGCGGCGAGACCCGCACACCCGCGCGCTGGGCATCGGGCACTTGGGCCAGCTTGTCGATGTGGGTTTTGACCTGGGTGCGGTCTTGCGGGGCGAACTGCCACAGCTTGACGAAGATCGTGGTGCCCGGTTGCGAGCCAGGCGTGTGCTGGGTACCCGGCGGGTTGCGTATGTAGCTGCCCACCGGGTAGTCGCCGTGCTCATCCTGAAACACGCCTTCGAGCACCAGAAATTCCTCACCCCCCGTGTGGGTGTGGGCGCTGAACTGGCTGCCCGGTGCATAACGCACCAGACTGCTGGCCTGGGCCACCTCCGCCCCCACACGGTGCAGCATGCGCCGCTCCACGCCGGCAATGGGCGAGGCTTGCCAAGGCAGTTGCGCCGCATGAACGACAACCCTTTGTGTCCAATCTGCATTCAATTTCATGCTTCTGCTGCCTTAGGGTGTGTTAATTTGCTGGCGCAGGCTCTGCTTGGCAACTTGAGCCAACAAGCCCTTGACCGCCTGTTCGGCCGCGTCCAGCGCCCCTTCCAGATACCCACCGTAGTTGGCCGAGCGCTCCGTACCCGCCAACCACAAGCGCTGCCCCCATTCACCAGGAACAACCGGGTCCCCGTACATCGGGTGGTAGGCCAACGGCTGTCGGTCAGACTCGCTGGCGGTCAATGGCTCTTGCGCCCAGTCCTTCACCCCACTCCACAAGGGTGTTGCTGCAGCGGGTCCAAACAGGCGCACCAACTGGGCCAGTGACTGACTGGCCAAGGCTTCTGTGCCAATGCCGGCGCGGTAAGCAGGCGATGCACCGACAAAGCCAAACAAGGCTGCCGTTTGGCCCGTGGCGTCCGAGGCGTCGTGGATCTCCACCATCGGCCCGCGGTGGCTCATGGCCGCACCCGACCAACCGGCTTCGCGCCAAAAGGCGTTTTGATAAATGGCCACGAATTTGGCCTGCCCGGCCATCCAGGTCGGGGTGTTGCGCATGTCTTTGACCAAAGCCTCGGGCCAACTGGGCTCCATCTGCAGATCCTGCGCAGTCAGACGCGGCGGCACCGTCAAAACCACTTGTGATGCCAGCTGGGTCCAGCTGCCACTGGCGTCTTTCAGCGTTAGTTCCACCGCGTCCACGCGCAGCTTCATACCCAGCAGCCGGGTGCCTGTTTTCAGGTCCACCTGGTCCTGGATGCGCTCATACGAACGCTCGATCAGGCTTTGCGTGCCCCCTTCGATGCGGTAGGAGGACGGGCTTTGCTCCCAGCTGCTTTGCTGCTTGCGCACCTGTCCATCCTGCCCTTCAATGGCGGTGGCTCCTCGAGCGTACTGGGGATAAACACCCAGTCCAAATTCAGCAGCCAAACGCTCGACGCGGGGGTTCAAGCCAGGCCAGAACCACGACGGACCCAAATCAGCCCGGTGCGCAGCACTCGGCAAGCCCTGGCTGAGCACACGTCCGCCCAGGCGCTCTCGCGCCTCAATCAACAACACTTTTTGACCCGCTTGCACCAACAAACGGCTGGCATGCAGGCCACTGAGACCGGCACCAATCACAACAACAGGATGGGACATGGAAGGCTCCTTTCAAGCAATGGCCCCCATGGGCCGGATATCAAGTTCATGGGTCCAGCCGCTGCGCGGCTGGTGAAACAACTGCCAGTACTGCTCGGCCAGATCGACCGGCTCAATCATCTGCGTCGCGTCGGCCTGCGCGAAACGCTCGACCGTGCGCTGGCTGCGAATCAGCCCGTCAATCACCACATGCGCTACGTGAATACCGTCGTGGCTGTGTTCGCGCACCAGCGCCTGGGTCAAGCCCCGCAAGGCAAATTTGGCCGAGCTGAAGGCTGAAAACTGCGGCCCGGCCCGCAGGCTGCCCGAGGCACCACTGAAAATCAGGCTGCCTCCACCCTGCGCCTGCAAGCGGGTGATGGCCTGCTGGCTGACATTGAATGCGGTCAGAACCATCGATTGCCACACATCCTGCAGGGTTTGCGCCGAGGTTTGGAGAAAGGGCTGGCGGTGGAACTGCATGGCGTTGTGGACGACACCGGCCAAGGGTGCCGCCTCGCGGTCCAGCCGTTCAAACAAGCGGGCCGTGGCCGCTGGGTCGCGCAAATCGGTGGCCCAGCGCGGGTCTCCCTGGCGCGAGACGCTGATCACCTGGTAGCCGCCGTCTTCAAAGCGGGCTTGCAGAGCATCGCCCAGCCCGCTGGCATGGCCGGCGATCAGCAAGCTTCCTTGGGTTTTCATCAGTTGCTCCTTGGGGTTTCAAAACTTGCAGCAAACTACCTATCAGTAGGTAGATTATACGGCAAAAAATAACGTTAGAGTGGATCTAGAAAAGCTTGAATCACTTGTAGTGGTGCATCTGACATGGGCAGGGTGCGTCAGACGATCATCGAACCCTCTAAGGCACTGAACAGCAACAGTTCAGCATGGCTGGCGTGTGAGGGCCAACCTTGCACCACCGGGAGTGTCAGCCAGCGAAGATTCAGTTCGTAAAATTCCTGCAATTGCACCCGCACCGACGCAGGCAGTGTTTCTGATTCCGCTCCCAGCATGCCGCACAGACACAAGCGGTTACCACCGTAGTTGGCCTGGAAAACCTGGGCATAGGCCATCAAGCGCTCGTGGTGCTTTGTTTGACTGCGATTCAGGCTTTCAAGTGAGTGGGTGAAGCCTTCCACATAGCGTTGCGCCACAACGGTCGTCAGATCGGCCTTGGCGGCAAAGTGGTGGTGCACACTGGGTTTTCGAATCCCACCGCCTGCGCAACGTCTTCATATGAAAAGCCGTTGTAACCCTGTCGTTAAATCAACGCCCCAGTATCGACCCAAGCTCTTTCAGCGACCCTTGTCTTCCGCAAAGTCGCGCACCCCGTCAAAAGTGATGAACCAGACACACTGGTCTGACTCACACGCATCTCCGTGTGCCTGTCCAGCCGGCTGGTACCAGTAGCTGCCCGGCCCCATACGGGGTGCCGTCTTTTGCGAACCTGTTGCGTCCCAGTGCTTCATTACCCCTTTAATCACCACCAACTCGTAATTGGCAGTGTGGGTGTGCATGGGGAAGGCGCCTCGTCCCATTTTCATCACGATGGAGGAAGCCCCTCGCTCGGGATCGCCACGCACCGCAGAAATTTGCGGCTCTCCAGGCTTTTTCGCACTGAATTGCAGCGTTTCTATTGGGCGCACCAGCATCTCGGGTCCGGCCGCACTGGACAAACCAGTGGTCAAGGCCAAGCCGAGCAAAACGATGGTGGACAGACCTCGGCGAAGAACAGGGGGTGCGTGGGAGTACATGGTATTTCCTTTGTCTTGTTGACTATTGAAAATGTGACAAGCAAGACAGGTTGGCAGACCTGTCTTGCTGTTCAGGCTGTGAGATCAGCCCTTCAAACGCGCCGCCAGGGCCTCAGCCAGGGGCGCAGCAGAAGCGGGGCTCTGACCGGTCATCAGCGGGCCGTCAACGACCACATTGGCCTCCCAGTTGGTCTTGCTGACGTACTTGGCGCCACGGCCCTTGAGTTCGTCTTCCAGCGAGAACAACAGGTGGTGCAGCAATTCGATTTCGCTGTCTTCGTCGTTCTTGAAGCCGGTCAGACTCACATCCTTAACCAGGTACTCGCCGTTGGCCTTCTTCACATCGCGCAGAATCGCCGGGGCATGGCAAACCATGGCGATCGGGCGGTTGGCGGCGTAGAAGTCGCGAATCAGCTTGATCGCATAAGAGTCGGAGGCCAGATCCCACAAAAGACCGTAACCGCCGGGGAAGAAGACCGCATCGAAGGTTTCAGCATCGATGTTACGCAGCTTGCGGGTGTGCTGAGCGGCGAACAGGGCCACCGGATCATTCAAGAAACGGTCGGTGTACTCGGTGGTGAACGGCGCCTTCATGCTCAGCAGGTCGATCGGGGCATCGCCACCATCGGGCGATGCGAACACCACCTCATAACCGGCTTCCGTCAGGATGTAGTACGGTGCTGCCAACTCGGTGAACCAGGTGCCGGTTTGTTTGCCACTGATACCCATCTCATCCACGGAGGACATGACGAGGAGAACGCGTTTTTGCTTGTTGCCGGTGGGGGTCATGGTATTTCTTTCAAAGTTTCAAACGAATGCGCTGGTGAATCGATCCATGCGTGCATCCCCGCAACGACCGTCGCCATTTATCTACCTACTTAAAGGTAGATTTTTTGGCTCAAATAAAAGCCCTTCACGGGCCCTCATCTGTTAACTGACAGATTGCATCCTGGCTCAGTACCACTGGCTCCAATGATCTCAGTGGATTACTGAAAAGTCCTGAAACAAACCTATCAATAGGTAGGTATTGTGCCAGACAGTTAATCCCGATTCAAGAACATGGGTATTTTGCCGAACGGAGTATCTGCCAGGCTATGCCTCCAAGTCAAAGGCCTGGTGCAGGACTCGGTCAGTCACCCCTTTACCGTCTTCCCTACTCAGGGGTCAGCAGATGGCTGGGTCTTTTGCTGCTGCAGACACCTGGTGCCGTCTGAGTGAATCGCCCCGGGTTCCGTGGAGGCTGTTTGGTTTAAGTCAGGCCGCCGCTGTGGTGGGCTGACTGGCGAGTTGCCGATAGTAGTTTGCCTCAGCTTCTGCAGGCGGTACGTACCCGATGGGTTCAAGCAGGCGATGGTGGTTGAACCACGATACCCATTCGAGCGTGGCGAACTCGACTGCTTCCTTCGTTTTCCAGGCAGCTCGGCGGTGGATGAGTTCGGCCTTGTAGAGCCCGTTGATCGTCTCTGCCAGCGCGTCGTCATAGTTGTCTCCCTTGCTGCCCACCGAGGGCTCGACGCCAGCTTCTGCCAAGCGTTCGGTGTACCGAATGCTGACGTACTGAGAGCCCCTGTCGGAGTGGTGAATCAGGCTGCTGTCCCGCTCGGGTTGGCGCGCGTATAGCGCCTGCTCAAGCGCATCGAGGACGAAGTCAGTTCGCATTGAGATGCTCACGCGCCAGCCCACGATGCGCCGGGCAAACACGTCGATGACAAAGGCCACGTACAACCAGCCTTGCCAGGTCGAGACATATGTGAAGTCACTGACCCACAACTGGTTCGGCCGCTCGGCTCGGAACTGGCGGTTAACTCGGACCAGCGGGCATGGCGCCTTGCCATCACTGACGATGGTTCGCACGACTTTGCCGCGCATCACACCGCGCAGCCCCAGCTTGCGCATCAGCCGCTCCACTGTGCAGCGGGCTACGGCTATACCCTCCCGACGAAGTTGACGCCAGACCTTGTCTGCGCCGTAGACCTGCATGTTGGCCTGCCATACACGCGGGCATGCAAGCAAAGCTCGGCACCGGGCAAGTACAGGGCAAACAGACGCTGGTCTGCACTGGCCACCCGCACCTGATGGCACGCACGCAGGGCGGGCATCAACACACTGGCATCGGCCGCCACCACACGCCGCCACTGCCAGCGGGGTACAAAGGCATCCGCAGCCGCGAGCAAGCGCGCATTGAGCTCGTGCAGGGCATTCCAATCGAGGTGGCTGCGGGCTTTGGCAAAGGCGCGGTCAGAGACACGGCGCACGTATCCGGTATCACCAAGACAAAGACCAAGCCCCGCACCATTACCGCCCAAGCTGCCAAAGAAGCTGTCCAGCATGACTTGCTGGAAAGATCCGCGCTGGCTGATCAAGGCCCCGATGAGGTGGGGCAAGGGCAGTTTGCGGCTGCGCGTGAAGGCGGGGGGTGTTGAGCCAGCCGTGCGGCTTGGGCGAAGGTGTCGCTGTGGATGTGCTCGCTTAGATCGCTGAGCAGATGTGCGAGGGCAGCACCATCAATACCAAGGGTTAACCCTGATTTTTCTTGCCTTGGGGGTGTTCATTGTCAAGTGAAGATTTGCAAGAAAACCCAATTAAATCATTGGGTTAGGGGATATTTTCGCTTAAGTTCGGTGCATTGGCTGTGGGATGGGGCTGAGGCAGTCCTTGCATGCGCCGGTATGCTGCTATTAAAAATATAGCTGCTAGCGCTTTCTGGATAAGCGCTAGCGCAGTATTTCATGCTTGAAGGCAAAAAATTGGATGCATTTTTGCCCCTGGCAAGGCGCAAACCGGAGCGATGCCGGGTGTATCGCGAGGATTTGCAACGCCGCCAAGGGCGAAAAGACGCCTTTCCATGTGCCAGATAGCGTGAAACACTGCACTAACCACCTATTTGGCTTGTATTTTGGTTGCTGCCGATGCGAACCGCCTTAATGTGCCCCTGCAGCATCGGCCGCCCCGGCGCCTGTGGTTCTGGTGGGGCGTCTGGTCAACCAGATCAAACCAATCAGCAACAAAAACAACCCTGCCGAGCCCAGGAAGATGTCATTGGCCGCGCGGGTATAGGCCTGCTGGTCGATGAGCCGGTTGACTTGTGCCAGTGCTTGCAACTGCGTAAGGCCCGTGGCCGTCAACGTGTCCAGCGTCTGCGCAAACACCCCTTGGCCCTGCACCAGTCCTTCGGTCAGGTGGGCGTGGTGCATGGCGGCGCGGCTTTCCCACAGCGTGGTGGCTATCGACGTGCCCATGGCCCCTGCGGTGATGCGCACAAAGTTCGATAAGCCCGCCGCCGCCGGAATGCGGTCGGGCGCGATGCCCGACAGCGTCAGCGTGGTCAGCGGGATAAAGAAGAACGCCATCGCCGCGCCCTGCAACAGGGTGGGGATCAGGATGTGGATGAAGTCCGTTTGGACCGTGAACTGCGAGCGCATCCACAACACGACACCGAAGACGACAAACGCCCCCGTGGCCATGCGGCGCGGGTCCCATTGGCCGACCTTTTTACCCACCAGCGGTGTGAGCAAGATGGCAAACACGCCCACCGGCGCCAGCGCCATGCCGGCCGAGGTGGCGGTGTAGCCCATCCATTGCTGTAGCCACAGCGGCAGCAGCACCACATTGCCAAAGAACAGTGCGTAGGCTACCGACAGCGCCAGCGCGCCAAAGGTGAAGTTGCGGCCCTTGAAGAGTTTCAGGTCCACCACCGGGTGTTTGTCGGTCAGCTCCCACACCAGGAAAACAGCAAACGCCACCACCGCCACCACGGCCATGGTGATGATCTCGCCAGAGGCGAACCAATCGAGCTCCTTGCCTTTGTCGAGCATCAGCTGCAGTGCGCCCACCCACAGCACCAGCAGACTCAAGCCCACGGTGTCGATGGGCAGTTTGCGAATCGGCGTTTCGCGCTTGCGGTAGATGCCCCAGGTCAACGCCCCGGCCAGCAGCCCGACGGGCACGTTGATGTAGAAGATCCACGGCCAGGAGACGTTGTCGGTGATCCACCCTCCCAGCAGCGGGCCGACGACGGGCGCCACCAGCGTGGTCACGCCCCACAGGGCCAGCGCCGTGCCAGCCAGCGCCTTGGGATAGCTGGCCAGCAACAGGGTTTGCGACAGCGGAATCATTGGCCCGGCCACCAGGCCTTGCAGTACGCGGAAGAAGATCAGCATCTCCAGCGACGAGGCGAAGCCGCATAACCACGAGGTCAATACGAACAGCATCACGCTCATGGTGAACAGCCGCACCGCGCCAAAGCGCTGCGTGAGCCAGCCGGTGAGCGGCACCGAGATGGCGTTGGCCACGCCAAAACTGGTGATCACCCAGGTGCCCTGGCCCGGGCTTACGCCCAGGTCCCCGGCAATGGCGGGGATGGAGACGTTGGCGATGGACGAGTCCAGCACGTTCATGAACGTGGCCAGCGACAGCGACAGCGTGCCCAGTAACAGGGCGGTGCCTTTTAGCGGCGGATACGCTGCCGGTGGCCCCGAGGGCGCGGCGGGCGGTGTGGGGGCAGAAGCAGCCGCTGCCGTGGCGGGTGCCAGGCCTGCAGGGTCTGCGGTGGGGTTGGCGGCAGTCATGCGAACCCCGGTTTACTGAACGGCTGGAGACTGCAGTGATTGCAGGGACTGCAGGGACTGCACGGACTGCACGGGTGCTGTGGGCGCAGACGCGTGTTTCTCGGTGCGAGCAGCGGCTTTGGTGTTGGAGTTGGCGTTGGCGTTGGAATTGAAGTTGGCAGTGGTGCTGGCGACGACCGGTGTCTTTGCCCCGACAGCGCCCACCTTGGGCGATGTCACCGCCACGGCAGCCTTGTTGCGCCCCAGGTTGGCCGCAATGATGTGCGCCACTTCGTCGTTGGCCGCCTTGAACTGTTCGTCAAACACGGCGGTGGCGGCCACGGGCGTGGTGCGCTGCGTGTCGGCCAGGGTCTTGCCGCTTTGGTCGGCCGTGTCCACCTTCACTTCCATCGACAGGCCCACGCGCAGCGGGTGCTCTGCCACTTCCTTGGCATCCAGGGCAATCCGCACCGGCACGCGCTGCACCACCTTGATCCAGTTGCCCGTGGCGTTCTGCGCGGGCAGCAGCGCAAACGCGGCGCCCGTGCCAGCGCCCAGGCCCGTCACCGTGCCGTGGTAGACGACCTTGGTGCCATACACATCGGCTTCCAGCTCGGCGGTCTGGCCAATGCGCAGGCTTTTGAGCTGGCTTTCCTTGAAGTTCGCGTCCACCCATACATCGTTCAGGGCCACCAGCGTCATCAGCGGGGCACCGGCCTGCACGCGCTGGCCGACCTGCACACCGCGCTTGGCGACGTGGCCGTCCAGCGGCGCCACCAGCTGGGCGCGCTGCACCGCCAAATAGGCCTCGCGCACGCGGGCCGAGGCGCGCTGCACGTTGGGGTGCTGCTCAATGCTGGTGCCTTCGGTCTGCGTCTGGCTGGCGGCCAGCTGCTCTTGCGCGGCCACCACGGCAGCCTGGGCGGCGGCGACGGTGCTCTTGGCAGCGTTCACCAGGGCGCTGGCGTGCTGGAACTCTTCTTTGCCCACCGCGCCGCTGGCCATCAGCGGCGCGCGGCGGTTCACGTCGTCTTGCAGGCGCGCGGCGTCGGCCTGGGCGCGGGCCAGGTCGGCGCTGCGCAGGCTGACCTGCGCCTTGAGCGTGGAGTTGTTGGCAAACAGCGTGCGCACTTCGCGCACGGTTTGCGCCAGCTGGGCTTCGGCCTGCTCCAGCGCCACGCGGGCGTCGGAAGGGTCGAGGCTGACCAGCAACTGACCCGCCTTCACGAAGTCGGTGTCATCCGCACCAATCGACACCACGGTGCCCGCGACTTGGGGCGTGATTTGCACCACGTTGCCCGCCACGTAGGCGTTGTCGGTGCTTTCGACATGGCGGCCATTGGCCCAGTGCCATGCGCCCCAGCCGATGGCGGCAATGGCCACGGCGGCGGCGATGATCGTAAGGCCCCGGCGGCGGGCGGTGTTGGCTTCGTTGGAGGTGAGAGGTTCGCTCATGGCAATGGTCTTTCGGGAATCTGTTGTTGTTTGGTTTTGATCGGATCGGGCATTGCCAGCTACTTATGCAACTGGCGCGGCCGAGGCCAGTGCACCCGTGGAACGGGCTTTGCCAGGCCACCGGGTGCGTCCCCCTTCCGCGAAGCGAGAGAGGGGGATGACGCGAAGCGGCTCAGGGGGTGTTTCATACTGCGGTGTCATCGGTCCAGCCGCCACCCAAGGCCTTCATCAGCATCAGGCGGGTGTCGAGCTGGCGGGCGCGCAGGTCCACCGCTAAGCGGCGCTGGGCCAGCACCTGGCTTTCGGTGGTCAGCACCAGCAGGTAGTTGCCCAGGCCCGCGCGGTAGCGCTCTTGTGCAAAGCGGTAGGCTTTTTCGGCGCTGGCCACAGCGTCGTCTTGCAGCGCTTGCTGGCGGGTGAGCGACTGGATCGATGCCATGGCGTCGCCTGCTTCCTTCACCGCATCCAGCACGGCGCCGTTGTATTGCGCAATGGCGGCATCGAGCTCGGCCGCGCGGCCCCCCAGTTGTGCGCGCAGGCGGCCACCGTCAAAAATGGGCAGGCGCAGGGCGGGCGTCACGCCCATCTGGCGGGAGCTGCCGTTGAACAACCGGTCCAGCCCCAGCGAGTTCAGGCCAATGAAGGCGGAGATATTGATGTTGGGATAGAACTCGCTGCGGGCGCTGTTCACGCCCTGGGTGGCGGCCTCCACGCGCCAGCGGGCAGCCACCACATCGGGGCGGCGGCCCAGCAGGTCGGCGCCCAGCACATCGGGCACGGCGGTGGGTTGCAGTGCGGTCAATTGCGGCGTCACGGCAGGCAAGGCGTCGGGCGCCTGGCCGGTCAATACCGCCAGTTGGCGGCGGGCCAGGGTGATTTGCTCGTCCAGCGCTTCGATCTGGGTGCGCGCATCTGGCACGGCGCCCTGCGCCTGGGTCAGCTCGACCTGGCTATCAAGGCCTGCGGCAGTGCGTTCTTGCGTGAGCCTGCGTTGTTCTTCGCGCTGGGCCAATGCCCGCTGGGCCACGCCGTGCTGCGCCACCAGCCGGGCCAGCGCCACGTAGCTGCGGCCCACCTGGGCGGCCAGCGTATTGGCGGCAGCGGCTGCATCGGCCTGGGCGGCGCGGGCCTGGCCCAGGGCGGCTTGCAACTCGGCAGCGTGTTGGCCAAAGAAGTCGGGCGACCAACTGAGCGATGCCTGCACGGTGCCACTGTTGTAGGTGTTGCCCGCCACGGGCGCAGGCACCAGGCCATTGGCGGTGTAGCGCTGGCGGGTGGCGTCCACACCCAGCACAGCCTGCGGGCCGTTGGCCGCCTCGCGCACCTGGCTCAGGGCTACGGCCTGCTCCAGCCGTGCGCGGCTCACGGCCAGACTGGGGCTGCCTTGCAAGGCTGTGTCGATCAGGGTGTTGAGCTGTTCATCGCCCAGCGCCTTCCACCACTGGGATGGCGCAGCGGTTTCTGTGGCTGAGGCATTCAAGCCCAAGGCCGCAGGCGTGGTTTGAGCCAGCGGCGTGTGGCTGGGGCCGGGGTTGGCGCAGCCGACCAGCAGGATGGCCGCGGCCAAGGCCAGCGCCGACACAGCGAAGTGGGCCACCAGGGCCGAGCGGGTGGAGTGCAGGGGGGACGGGGTGTTCACAGAGTTCTCCAGAAGGTTTTTGGGTGTTGTGTGGAGGAAAACGGGGGCGTTAAGAACTGGCGCGGTCCATGCCAGGGCCACCGTGGAACTGGCTTTGCCAGGCCACTGGTGGCGTTCCCCTCAGGGGGAAGACGCCGAAGTCGGCACAGGGGGTTTGCCATTCACCAGCATGCGGCGCAGCATCGACAGCAGCAGTTGCCATTCGTCGTGCGTGAAGTCGCTCAGGTGGCCGTTGAGCACGTCCGCCAGCACCGGGGGCACCTGCGCAGCCACTTTTTCGCCCTCGGGCGTGAGCGCCAGCTGCACCACGCGGCGGTCGGTGGTGGAACGCTCCCGGGTCACCAGGCCCTTGACCTCCAGCCGATCTAGCGCGCGGGTCATCGATGCCGGGTCGGTCTCCAGGTCCCGCGCCAAGCTGGCCACCGTGGTGGTGGTGCAGCGTGAAATCTTGAACAGGGGCAACCACTGCGCATAGGTGAGGTCATGCGACGCCAGTTGCGCATCGGCCTGGGTGCGGATGGAGGTCATCACCTTGCGCATCAGGTAGCCCACGCTGTTTTCCGGTTGCATTTGGGTGGGGCTGTAGAAACCTGCGGCAGGGGGCGGGGTGCGCGATGAAGTCATGGGCTGGAATTTAATTGACTAGACAATGATTGTCTTGGCAACCAAGATTGCTTGACTTGGCGTCAGGGGAATATTCAGGCGGGGCGGGAGGGGTGCTGCGCTGGGTGCACACGCGCACTCGCAAGTCCTCTTGATAGAGAGACTTCTAAAAAGATAGCTGCTAGCGCTTTATGGATAAGCGCTAGAGCCTGTTTTGACCATATTTTTATAGCCAATGACCGAGGGCCGCGCTACGTTGGGTCTGAGTAGCAGTGTGCTCAGCGTCCAGCCAACTGTTGCGCCCAAAGGGGCAAGCGGGGCGCCAGCGCCGTCGTTTCACGCGGAGTGCACACCGCCACGAGCTGCGGGCCGGCGCCGGTCGCTTCGGCGGCGTCATACAGGTACGACACGTTGGCCAGGCGCACGGCTTGGGCCAGGTTCTCCATCGTGCGGGGGTAGCGGGCCAGGATGCGTTCGGGTGGTACAGGGTGCCCGCCTTCGCGCACCCGCTGCGCCACGCGAGACAGCAGCCGGGCCGGGTCGTCCAGCGCCACCACATACAACGCCACGGTGTAGCCGCAGCGCTGTGCTTCTTCAATCAGCGCCAGTTTGGATGGGTGCGAAAACACGGTCTCGCTGGCGAAGTCGGCACCCTCGCGCAGCAGGGTGGCACGGCGGTCGTCGGCCCATTGGCGGGCAGCTTCGGACCGGGCCTCTGGATCGGAGAGGTGTTGCAGATGTGCCTGTTCGTACAGATCGGCGTTCACGAACTCCAGCGGTGGCCCCAGGATACCTTCGCGCACCAGGGCGCGGTACAGGGTGGATTTGCCTGCGCCGTTCGGGCCGGCCAGCAGGTGGAACCAGCGGGGTGGTGTGCGAGTGCTGGATGACGGAGATGACGGAGATGGCGGCGAAGGCGACGGGGAGCTGGCCACCCTGTTTGTCAAACAGCGGCAGTGGCTTTGGCCTGGTTCTCCAGTACCACTTCACGCACCCGCTGCGCCAGGGTGCCGCGCGTTTGTGCGGCCAGCAGCCGGGCGGTGAGGGCATCGACCGACGTGGGGGCCGCTGCCGCAGCGGTGCGCGAGGCTGCGGCTTCGTACTGCTCGATGGCGCTGCGCGCCTCTTGCACGCTCAGACCGGTGTGCTCCACGATCTGGCCCAGCGTGGCCCAGTATTCGATCTGGCTGGCCACCGAACGGCGCATGGGTTGCGCTGCCTGGCGGGCTTGCTCCACCAGGTGGGCGGGGAGCTTGACGGACGAAAACGGGGTGGCGGACATGGCGATCTCCTGATTGGCGCATTTTGCGCCAATCGGGGTGAGGATGCAATGGTGGGTCTGGCGGTCGGTTTTTTGCGTATTTGGACGATGCTTCGAGCGACACCATGCGTGCATCGTTCGCAACGTTGTCCTTTTCCGCCTTGTCAGGCTGCCGCTTCTTCCACCAGCCGCTCGCGCACTTCCTGCGCCGCCTGCACCATGTGGCGCAGCGCGGCTTCGGTTTCGGGCCAGCCCCGGGTCTTGAGGCCACAGTCGGGGTTCACCCACAGGTTTTCCACGGGCACCACCTCCGCAGCCTTCTCCAGCAGCGCGGCCATCTCGTGCACGCTGGGTACGCGGGGCGAGTGGATGTCGTACACGCCGGGGCCGATTTCGTTGGGGTATTTGAAGTCGCCCGCGCCTCCTGAGGCGCTTGCACCGAACGCTTGCAGCAGTTCCATGTCTGAGCGGCTCGTTTCAATCGTGATCACATCCGCATCCATGGCCGCGATGGCGGGCAGGATGTCGTTGAACTCGCTGTAGCACATATGGGTGTGGATCTGCGTGTCGTTGCGCACACCACTGGCACTGATGCGGAAGGCGCGGGTGGCGCGGTCGAGGTAGTGCTTCCATCCGGCGCGGCGCAGCGGCAGGCCCTCGCGGATGGCGGGCTCGTCGATCTGGATGATGGCGATGCCTGCGGATTCCAGGTCGCACACCTCGTCGCGGATGGCCCAGGCGATCTGGTCGGCCGTTGTGGCGCGGGGCTGGTCATCGCGCACAAAGCTCCACTGCAGAATGGTGATGGGGCCGGTGAGCATGCCTTTCATGGGCTTGGGCGTAAGGCTCTGGGCGTATTGCGACCAGGCCACTGTCATGGGTGCGGGGCGGGCCACGTCGCCGTAGATGATGGGGGGCTTTACGCAGCGCGAGCCATAGCTTTGCACCCAGCCGTTGGCGGTGAAGGCAAAACCGTCGAGCTGCTCGCCAAAGTATTCGACCATGTCGTTGCGCTCGGCTTCGCCGTGCACCAGCACGTCGAGGCCCAAGGCTTCCTGCATGCGCACGGCCAATGCGATCTCGGCTTCCATCTTCTGCTGGTAGTGCGCTGCATTGAGCGCGCCGCGCTTGAAGGCGGCGCGTGCGGCGCGGATTTCGGCCGTCTGCGGGAACGATCCGATGGTGGTGGTGGGCAGCAACGGCAGCTTCAACCGGGCACGCTGGGATTTTTGCCGGGCCGGAAAGGCGCTGGCGCGCTGGTCAGCACCGGGCGCAGCCGCCGCCAGGCGTGCAGCCACGGTAGCGCGGTGCACGCGCGGGCTGGCGCGGCGGGCAGCCAGGGCGATGCGGGCTGCGTGCAGTTCGTCATCCACCGCAGCCTCGCCATCGCTCAACGCGGTGGACAGCACCCGCAACTCACCGAGCTTTTCCACGGCAAACGCCAGCCAGGATTTCACTTCGGCATCGAGCTGCGCCTCCGCTTGCAAGCTGAACGGCACATGCAGCAGCGAGCACGACGGCGCCAGCCACAACGCGCCCTGGTGCTTGTCGGCCACGGGGCGCAGCTTTGCCAGGGCGGCATCGAGGTCGGTGCGCCAGATGTTGCGGCCGTCTACCAAGCCCACCGACAGCACCTTGTGCGAGGGCAGCCAGTCGGCCACGCCCACCAGCTCATCGGGCGCGCGCACGGCATCCACATGCAAACCCGCCACGGGCAACTGGCAGGCCAGCCGAAGGTTTTCGGCCAGGGGCGAGAAGTAGGTGGCCAGCATGAGCTTGGGGGCGCTGCGCGCCAGTTGCCAGTAGCTGGGCTCAAACGCATGGCGCCACACATCGGGCAGGTCCAGCCCCAGGATAGGTTCGTCGATCTGCACCCATTCCACACCCTGGGCCTTGAGGCGCGCCAGCACTGCCTCGTACACCGGCAACAGTTGCTCCAGCAGGCTGAAGCGGTCAAAGCCGGCCGCCTTGGACTTGCCGAGCCACAGAAAACTCAGCGGCCCCAGCAGCACAGCCTTGGCGCGGTGGCCCAGCGCCTGGGCTTCGGCCACTTCGTCAAACAGGCGCTCGCTGGCCACGCGGAACTGGGTGGCAGCGCTGAACTCGGGCACGAGGTAGTGGTAGTTGGTGTCAAACCACTTGGTCATCTCCAGCGCAGGTTGGCCTGCGGTGGTGTGCGCTGCGGTGCAGCCTGCGCTGCAGCTTTCGTGGGCTGATGCAGCCTTTGCCGATACGCCCCGCGCCATCGCAAAGTAGCGCGCCAGTTCCGGCGTGGTTTCGTCAAAGCCAAAGCGCCCAGGCTCGCAGCCCAGCAGCTGGATGTGGTTGGCCACATGGTCGTACAACGCAAAGTCGCCCACGGTGACGAAGCCCAGATCCGCATCGGCCTGCGCTTGCCAGTGTTGCTGGCGCAACTGGGCGGCGGTGGCGTGCAGATCGGCCTCGGTGCTTTCGCCCCGCCAGAAGGACTCAAGCGCGAACTTCAGCCCGCGCTGCGCCCCCATGCGCGGAAAGCCCAGGGTGTGCGTGAGCACGGGGCGGCGAGGGGCAAGGGCGGCGAGCGACATGGTGATTTCCTTCTTCTGGACAGAGCAAAACATTGAAGACCCCGATGGTCGTGCAGGCTCGTTTATTATTCAAACGAAAGTTTTAGCCACTCAACGTGAAAATTAATAATGAACCAGTCCATTCTGGAAGTGCGCCACCTGCGCACGCTGGTCGCCCTGCGCGACAGCGGCAGCCTGGTGCGGGCCGCGCAGCTGCTCAACCTCACGCAGTCGGCGCTGTCGCACCAGATCAAGCTGCTGGAAGACCGCTACGGCCAGCCGCTGTTTGAGCGCAAATCGGTGCCGCCGCAGTTCACCGCCGTGGGCGAGCGCCTTCTGGCCTTGGCCGATGGAGTGCTGCCGCAGGTGGAAGGCGCAGAGCGCGACATCGCCCGCCTGGTGCTGGGGCAGGGCGGGCAGATGCGCATAGCGGTGGAATGCCACACCTGCTTTGACTGGCTGATGCCTGCCATGGACGCGTTTCGCACCCGCTGGCCCGAGGTGGAGCTGGACATCGTGAGCGGCTTTCATGCCGACCCGGTGGGCCTGCTGCACCAGGGCCGGGCCGATGTGGCCATCGTGTCAGAGGTCGATGCCGACGAGGCGGGCGTGGACTACCACGCGCTGTTTGGCTTTGAGATCCGCGCGCTGCTGGCCAACACGCACCCGCTGGTTGCCAAGCCGCACCTGGTGGCAGAGGACTTTGCCGACCAGACCATCATCACCTACCCCGTGCCCGACGACATGCTGGACCTGATCCGCCAGGTGCTGGAGCCCGCCGGCGTGCGCCCGCCGCGCCGCACCACCGAGCTGACCGTGGCCATGCTGCAACTGGTGGCCAGCGGGCGCGGCGTGGCGGCGCTGCCGCTGTGGGCGGTGCAGAGTTACCTGGACCGGGGGTATGTGACGGCCCGGCCAATCGCGGTAGGGCCTGGAGCCAAAGGTTTGCGCGGCGAACTGCACACCGCCTGCCTGCCCAGCCTGTCGTCCAAGCCGTATCTGCAGGACTTTGTGCAGGTGACGCGGGAGACAAGTTTTGTGACGCTCAAGGGCGTGGAGCTTTTATAGGGCGAGAACCAAATGCTATTATATTGATAGCTTTTGGCGGTTTATTGGTAAGCGCTAGAGGCCAAAAAGAGGTAATTTTTAACCCCGAACTCTGCCAGCGCGGTCTTCAGCTCCCTCGCCCCTTGCGGGAGAGGGTGGGGGAGAGGGGGCAATAGCCGGGGCAGAGCCGGGTGGACTTGCTGATACGACGGCGCGGTGGACAGTCAAAGCCCGTCTCAGGACAGGCCCGCCGTGCCCGGCACGGGCACGCGCACCGCCCCAGTGGCATAAAACGCCTGCAAATTCTCCAGCACCAAATCCGCCATCGCGCGCCGGGTTTCGTGTGTGGCGCTGGCGGTGTGCGGGGTCAGCACCACGTTGTCCAGCGCCATCAGCGCGTCGGGCACGCTGGGTTCGTCTTCGAACACATCCAGCCCGGCACCGGCAATGCGGCGTTCGGCCAGGGCGGCGATCAGCGCGGCTTCATCCACCACGCTACCACGCGCCACGTTAATCAGGTAGCCATTCGGGCCCAGGGCAGTCAGCACATCGCCGTTGACCAGATGGCGCGTGCCTGCGCCACCGGCCACGGTCAGCACCAGGTAGTCGGCCCACTGCGCCAGTGCGGTCAAAGACTCGAAATACGACAGCGCGCAACCCTCAGCCGGGCGGCGGTTGTGGTAGCCCACCTCCATGCGAAAGCCTGCGGCGCGCTCGGCCACGGCCTGGCCAATGCGGCCCATGCCGACAATGCCCATGCGCTTGCCGGACACCCGCGTGCCCAGCGCGAACTTGCCTTTGGGCCATTCGCCCCGGCGCACAAACCGGTCGCTGGCGGCAATGTTGCGCGACACATCCAGCATCAACCCAAACGCCAGGTCGGCCACGCAGTCATTCAGCACACCGGGCGTGTAGCCCACCTGCACGCCACGGGCTTTGGCGGCGTCGATGTCCAGCGCGTCAAAGCCCACGCCAAAACTGCTGATGACCTTGAGGTTGGGCAGGGCAGCAATGACCTCGCCTTTGAGCCCTATGGCTGCGCTTGTCACCACCCCGGTGAACTCTGCACCGCGTGCGGCCAGAAAGGCCTTGGGGTCGGGCTGGTCGGCCAGGCACGTGACGTTGAACCGGGCGGCCAGTTCGGCCCCCAGTGCGGGCAGGGGTGCGCGGCCGATTTGCAGGATGCGGGGCAGGGAGGCTGTGGTCATGGGTTTCGTCGAGCGGGATGGCAAAAAACAGAGGGCCGCACACGGCGGCCCCGCAAGCTACATCATGCCGCTACCCGGACAGCTTGGCGGGCCAGCAGCTTCCACTGTCCGCCTTGTTGTTGCCACACACCCAGGATCTTGATCTGCACCTTGCCGGGCTTGCCCGAGTCGTTGGTGTCGGCCGTGAGCGTGTGGCGCACCATGGCGGTGTGGCCCACGACCTTGATGGTCTGGTCGGTGATGGTGATGGTGACGAAGTCAGATTTGCCAGCAAGCAGATCGTTGATAAAGCTGTCCTTGGTGTCCACGCGTCCGCCCGAATGCCCGTAGCTCAGGTCGTCGGACACCAGCGGGGCAAGGGCAGCGGGTGTGGGGTCGATCATGGCCAGGCGCAGGCGCTCGGCGGCTGCGGCCACGGCTTGCTGGGACGATGCCGATGCAGCAGGCGTTGCATGGGTGGCGCAGCCGCTCAGTGTGATCAGGGCCAGGGCGCCCGCTGCGGCAAGGATGAGAGTCTTCAGCATATTGTTTGTCTCCGTCTTTTGTGTAGGTTGTGGCGTGCCGCAGTGGCACCTCGCGCCCGTGCACGGCCAGGCGCGTGGTGTTGTGTGTTGGTTGGTTGGGTGGGGTTGGGTGCGGAAAGCGCTGGAAAAAAGGGCCTGGTGAACCAGGCCCTTTTGGGGATGCTTACTGCGGGCCGAGCTTCTCGATCAGCGCCTTGAGTTCTTCCACCTCGGCAGGCTTGAGGTCGGTCAACGGTGCGCGCACCGGGCCGCCGTCGTGGCCGACGATCTTGGCGCCCGCCTTGATGATGCTCACGCCATAGCCTTCCACCCGGTTGCGGATGGCGAGGTATGGCATGAAGAACTGCTTGAGGAGCTTGTGCTGGGTGGCAATGTCGTCAGCGGCCACAGCCTTGTAGAACTCCATCGCGGTCTTTGGGATGAAGTTGAACACCGCAGACGAGTACACCGGCGTACCCAGCGCCTTGTAGGCAGCGGCATACACCTCGGCCGTGGGCAGGCCGCCCAGGTACGAGAAGCGGTCGCCCATCTTCATGTAGATGGAGGACATGACCTCGATGTTGCCCACGCCGTCCTTGAAGCCCACCAGGTTCGGGCAGCGGTCGGCCAGGATGGCGAGTGATTCGGCGGTGAGCTTGGTGCGGTCGCGGTTGTAGACGATGACGCCGAACTTCACACTGTTGCAGACCTGCGCCACATGTTCGATCAGACCTTCCTGGCCCGCTTCGGTCAGGTAGTGCGGCAGCAGCAGGATGCCGTGGGCGCCCAGGCGTTCGGCCTCTTGTGCATGGGCGATGGCCATGCGGGTGGGGCCGCCAGCGCCTGCAATGATCGGCACCTTGCCGCGGCAGGTGTCCACCGCGGTCTTGACGACCTCGCTGTACTCGGCGCCAGCCAACGAGAAATACTCGCCCGTGCCGCCTGCGGCAAACAGCGCGCTGGCGCCGTAGGGGGCCAGCCATTCCAGGCGCTCGATGTAGGTTTTGGGGCGGAAGTCGCCCTGCTCGTCAAAGTCCGTGATCGGAAACGACAGCAGGCCGGAGCCCATGATGGATTTGAGTTCTTGGGGGGTCATGGTGGGTACAGGTCCGGTCAAAAAAAGGAGGTAGGGCTAAGAGCGGCGAATAAAACTCAGCGAAGCGGTTCTGGCTGGGCGCTGCGTCGCAGGCAGTACGGGCAGTACGACAAGACGCGGCAACGACGCCAGAAGAGTTTTTTTGGCCGCTCCAAATCAGTCGAGCTTGATGTTGGCGGCCTTGACCACGGTGGCCCAGCGGGCGCGTTCCTTGGCAAAGAACTGGTCTTGCTCGGTGGGAGTCATGGTCACCACTTCAGCGCCCTGGCCGGCCAGGCGCGAGCGGATTTCGGGGGAGCGGATGGCGGTGATGAAGGCGTTGTTGAGCTTTTGCACCACGGCCTCTGGCGTACCGCGCGGCACCAGAATGCCTTGCCAGGTGCCCGATTCGAAACCGGTCACGCCCTGCTCGGCAATGGTGGGTACGTCGCCGATCAGCGGCATGCGTGTGGCCTTGGACACCCCCAGCACCTTGAGCTTGCCGTTTTGCACGTGGGGCAGGGTGGCGAGCATGCCGTTCATGAGGATCTGGGTCTGCCCGGCCACGGTGTCCTGAATGGCGGTGACGCCGCCCGTGTAGGGGATGTACTGCCAGCGCGCGCCGCTGGCACGTTCCAGCGCCACGCCCGCCACATGAGGGGCGCTGCCGGTGGCCGTCACGGCAAAGTTGAGGTCGTTCTTTTTCGAGTACGCCACCAGTTCCTTGAAGTTGCTGACAGGCACCGAGGGGTGCACCACCAGCAGGTGGGGCGAGTAGGCCAGCATGGTCACGCCGCGCAGGTCCTTGGAGGGGTCGAACGACAGCTTGGTATAGACGGATGGGCTGATGGCCAGCGCGCCCACGTCGCACAGCAGCATGGTGTAGCCGTCTGGGTCGGACTTGGCCACAAAGTCGGCGCCCAGGTTGCCATTGGCGCCGGGTTTGTTTTCGACGATGACGGATTGCTTGAGCGCATCCGACATCACCTGGCTGATGGACCTGGCAATGATGTCCGAGCTGCCACCCGGTGGGTAGGGCACCACGATGCGCAAGGTCTTGGCGGGCCATTGGGCGGTTGATGTGGTTTGGGCGGTAGCCGTGGCGGTAGCGAGGGCGGCGGTGCAGGCCAGAAGGGCCGTTCGGCGGGTCAAAGTCATCGGATGTCTCCAGCAGTAGTCTTGTTGTTAGTCATCGTACAACTAAGCGTAGGGGAAAACAATGGATGGCATCAAAAAAGGCGATTTTGTGGCCGAAATTAAGGGTTTTCACTAGGTGTTTCAGAGCTTGCATTGCCGGTTTATAGAGGGGACTAGGGCTGAAGGGATATGCGAAATCCCCGGGTATTCCCTTTGAGGCTGGAGACCAAATCGACGTAACAATGCATCTCCTTGTTGTATGACGACATATGACAATTGTCCGCTTTCTAGAGAATGTAGACGACGCAACCCATTACCGCGCTGCCCCTGTGGGGCTGCGCTGCACACCAAGGAGACCTTGCAATGCACGCTGTGTTTCGCACCCGGGCCACGCCGCTCGCACTGACGGCGCTGTGCGCCTTTGGGGCGCCGGGCAGTTGGGCGGCCACCTGGGTTTATGTGTCCAACGCGGACAGCCAGGATGTGTCGGTGTTTGAACTCGACCGAGGCGCCGCCGTACTCAAACCGGTGGACACCACGGCGTTGGGCGGCAACGCCATGCCCATGGCTGTGAGCCCGGACAAGAAGGTGCTGTACGTGGCGCTGCGCTCGCAACCGTTTCGGGTGGTCAGCCTGGGCATCGACCCGGCCAGCGGCAAGCTGCGCAAGCTGGGCGAGGCGCCTCTGGCCGACAGCATGGCCAATATCGACACCGACGCCACCGGCCGCTGGTTGTTTGCGGCCTCGTACCCGGGCCACAAGATCACGGTCAACAGCATTGGCAAGGATGGAGCGGTGGGCGCCGTGCAGCAGCTCCTCCCTACAGCGCCCAACGCGCACGCCATCCATGCGGATGCCACCAACCGCCATGTGTTTGCCACCAGCCTGGGTGGTGACAACCTGTCTGCCTGGCGCTTTGATGCGGATACCGGCAAGCTCACCGCGCACGAGCCCGCGCGGACCCAGGTGGCGCCCGAAAAGTCTGGCCCGCGTCACTTTGTGTGGAGCGGCGACCAGCGGCACATGTATGTGCTCAACGAGCTGGATGCGGCCGTCCACGTGATGGCGTACGACAAAGAGCGCGGCACCTTGCGCCCCGTGCAGCGCACCACCGCATTGCCCGCAGGTTTTACCGGCAAGCCCTGGGCGGCGGACATTCACCTATCGCCCGACGGCCGCACGTTGTATGCGTCCGAGCGCACCTCCAGCACGCTGAGCAGCTTTCGCGTAGACGCCACCACTGGCCAATTGCAGCCGCTGGGCCAGGTGCCCACCGAGAAGTCGCCGCGCGGGTTTGCGGTGGATGCGTCGGGTCGCTTTTTGATTGCGGCGGGGCAGGAGTCGCACCACGTTGCGCTGCACCCCATCGACCCTGCCACCGGCATTCCCGGCGCACCCACGCGGGTGCCTGCGGGCAAGAACCCTAACTGGGTCGAAATCGTCGATCTGCATTGAGCGTCCGGCCTTCGTTCATCGCTTCAGTCGTTCACATCTACATAAACAGGAGACATCACCATGCAACGCAGAACCCTCATCCACACCGCCGCCCTGGCTGCTGCGGCCTGCAGCGCCCTCATCAGCCTGCCCGCTGCAGCCCAGGGCAACTGGCCCTCCAGCAAACCCATCACCTACGTGGTGCCGTTTGCGGCAGGCGGCACCACTGACACCCTGGCACGCCTGATTGGCCAGCAACTGGGCACGGCGCTGGGCACCACGGTGGTGGTGGAGAACAAGGGCGGTGCGGCCGGCAGCATCGGGTCTGAAGCCGCTGCGCGGTCTGCGCCTGACGGGTTTACCGTGCTGGGCGGCACCGTCAGCTCGCACGCCATCAACGTGAGCCTCTACCCCAAGCTGGGCTACGACCCCATCAAGTCCTTCAGCCCCGTCACGCTGATCGGCACCAACCCTGTGGTGCTGGTGGTGGCCGCCAACAGCCCTTACAAAACCCTCAAGGACGTGCTGGTGGGGGCCAAGGGCAAGCAGGGTGGCCTGTCGTCGGCCTCAGCCGGCACGGGCAGCTCGCAGCACTTGGCGGTGGAATTGCTGGCCTACAAGTCGGGCGTGAAGTTCACGCACATCCCCTACAAAGGCAGTGGCCCGGCCATTCAGGACGTGATCAGCGGCCAGGTGGACATGATGTTTGACACCACGGTGGTGGCCGCGCCGCACATCCAGAGCGGCAAGCTGCGCGCCATCGCCGTCACATCACCCCAGCGCTTGGCATCGATGCCCGACGTGCCCACCGTGGCCGAGTCGGGCGTGCCCGAACTCAAAGACTTCCAGGTGCAGTCCTGGCAGGCCATCTTCGTGCCAGCCGGTACACCCACCCCGGTGGTGACGCGCCTGCACGACGAAATCCGCAAGATCCTGGCCCAGCCCGACATGCAAACCCGCCTCAAGGGCTTTGGCATGGAGCCTGCCGACATGAGCGTGGCCCAGATCGCTGCGTTCCAGAAGGCCGAAGTCGAGAAGTGGGCGCAGGTCATCAAGGCGGCCAATATCAAAGTAGATTGACGCACCCGAATCCCGTATCTCCCTGTGAAGATTTCGCGGAACCGCCTTTGGGCTGTTCCGCTTTTTTTATGGCGCCAGCAAGTTTTCAGTCCGCTGATGCTGCACTGCCAGTGGGCGGGCGGGGGGACAGCACCACATCCGGGTGCTGCCCCGTCAGCAGCAGAAACATCGCAAACACCGGCCCCTGCATGTTGCGCTCGTCCGTGGTGCTTTCCAGCGCCTGCCAGGTGCGCGACTGCACACCGCCCCGGCTGCCGGTCTGCAGCGGGTAACCCATCAGTTCGGCGGCCTGGGCCTGGCTGAGGCCAGCGGCAATACGTGCGGCCTTGAGTTGGTCGCCAGTCGGGACGGGCATGTTCAACGATGGGTTCAGGGGCGTGAGCGCAGTGGGCAACAGGGTGTCTGGGTTCATGGCAGGTGGGCAGGGGCCGTGCGGGTTTACAGAGATTTGCTTCTAATTTAATAGCTGGTAGCGCTTACGGGATAAGCGCTACAGGTCGTTTATACTCAAAATTTGTTGAGTTGATATCGTGCGGCACGTGAGCCCTCCGTTCAGTCTTCTTCCGATTCGCCCAGAAACCCACCACTCTGGTGCCCCCACAGCCGCGCATACACGCCGCCCTGGCCCAGCAGTTGCGCGTGGGTGCCTTCTTCGACGATGCGGCCCGCGTCCATCACGATCAGGCGGTCCATGGCTGCGATGGTGGACAGGCGGTGGGCAATGGCGATCACCGTCTTGCCCTGCATCAGCCCGTCCAGGCTTTGCTGGATGGCGGCTTCTACCTCGGAGTCGAGCGCGCTCGTGGCTTCGTCCAGCAGCAGAATGGGCGCGTCTTTGAGCATCACGCGCGCAATGGCCACGCGCTGGCGCTGGCCGCCCGAGAGCTTGACGCCCCGCTCGCCCACATGCGCCTCGTAGCCCGTGCGGCCTTGCAGATCGGTGAGCGTGGCGATGAAGTCGGACGCCTCGGCGCGTTCGGCCGCCTGGTGCAGGTCGGCCTCGTTCGCGTCGGGGCGGCCGTACAGGATGTTGTCGCGCATGGAGCGGTGCAGCAGCGAGGTGTCTTGCGTGACCATGCCGATGTTGCGGCGCAGGCTGTCTTGCGTGACATGGGCAATGTCCTGCCCGTCGATGAGGATGCGGCCCGACTGCACGTCATGAAACCGCAGCAGCAGGTTGACCAGCGTGGACTTGCCCGCGCCTGAGCGGCCGATGAGCCCGATCTTTTCGCCGGGGCGGATGGTCAGGTTGAGCTGGTCGATAACCGGGCGGGCGTTAGGCCCCTGGCCGTAGGCAAAGGTCATGTTGTCAAAGCGCACCTCGCCCTGCGTAACCTGCAGCGGTTGTGCATCCGGCGCATCCACCACGGTGCGGGGCCGGGTCAGCGTGTTGATGCCGTCCTGGATGGTGCCCACGCTCTCGAACAGGGTGGTCATCTCCCACATCACCCAGTGCGCATGGCCCGATACACGCAGCGTCATGGCCGTGACGGCCGCCACTGCCCCGGCGCCCACCTCGCCCAGCGACCACAGCCACAGCGCGGTTCCGCAGGCCGAGAGGATCATCGCCACCACCAGAATGTGGTTCACGATCTCGAACCGGCTCACCAGGCGCATCTGCGCGTAGCCGGTCAGCTTGAAGGCATCCATGGCGGCACGCGCAAATTCCGACTCGCGCCGGGTGTGCGAGAACAGCTTGACGGTGGCAATGTTGGTGTAAGCGTCGGTGATGCGCCCTGTCATTACCGAGCGTGCATCGGCCTGGGCCTTGCCCACCTTGCCCAGGCGCGGCACAAAGTACCAGCAGGCCAGGCCGTAGGCCACCATCCAACCGGCAAACGGCAGCAGCAACCGCATGTCAAACCCGGCCAGCAACACCAGGATGGTGACGAGGTAAATGCCCATGCCCACCACCACGTCGGTGGTGGTGAAGATCATGTCGCGCACCGCCAGGGCGGTCTGCATGATCTTGGTGGTGATGCGGCCTGCAAACTCGTCGGCATAAAAGGCCATGCTCTGGCCCAGCATCAACCGGTGAAAGTTCCAGCGCAGGCGCAGTGGAAAGTTGATGGCCAGCACCTGGTGCTTGATGCTGGTCTGCACGACCACCAGAGCTATGGACGCCAGCAGCAGGGCGGTGATGCCGATCAGCGCGCCTTTGCGTTCGGCCCACAGCGCACCCGGGGCCGTGGTGGAAATCCAGTCCACCACGTAGCCCAGCACCGCAAACAGCAGTGCCTCGTAAATGGCAATGGCAGCCGACAAACCCGCCATGGCGGCCACATAGCCGCGCAGGCCAAGGGTGCCGTCCCACACAAAGGCCATGAAGTCCTTGGGGGGCAGGTGGGGTTCGGCGGGGGGATAGGGGGGAAGGCGGCTTTCGAAGAAACGGAACAAAATCAAAACTCCTTGGGCCACGATGTTACGTGCCGCCGCGGCAAGCCGGTGCGCCCGGCTCCAAAGCACGCGGCAGCACGAGGGTCGCGCCCAAGGGTTTCAAAAATGGTTTAGGGCGCAGCCAGAGGCGGCTCCCGTTGGCGGCCGAGCGGCCCCCAAACTAAATCAACAATGTGACCACCACAATCACCACGCCCAACGCCAGGTTGATGCCCACCAGCGTGCGAATGCTGCCCAGCGCCTTGCCACCAGCGGGCCAGTCCGACGCGGCCACGGCGCGTTGCAGGCGCTTGAACAGCGCAAACCGGATGTGCCCAAACAAGGCCATCATCACCAGGCCCAGCGCGGCCATGATGGTCCAGTCCAGCGGCATGGCAAAGCTGCCGCCGGCCTGCACGGTTTGTTTGGCCACACGGCCAATCATCCACAGCCCGCTGCCCAGCACCACCACCACTGCCACGCTTACCGCAGCAAAAAACCGCTGCAGCACGTCGTGCATGAGGCGCACGCGCTGCGGGGGCTCCAGCGACAGCGCAGCAGGGCGCAAGAAGAAATGGGCAAACACCATGCCGCCGATCCACACAATGATGGACAGGACATGGACGAGCTGGAGGGCGTTGTAGAGCATGGATGTGCGGCGCTGGCGCTGGGGGGGCACCGGCTAAACCGTGTCGTTGAGGTTGGGGGTTAGGAAGCGGTAGTGGCATTGTGCCGCGACGCGCACGGCGAATGCCCCAGAAACCCGTGCTGTATCCCTGCAGAGAATGGGTGTGTTGGGGTGGGGTTGGGCCTCCATATGGCACTGGGCGCCCATCCGCCGCCGTCTACTTTTGGGTGCCAACACCCTGGATGGCGCGCCATATCGTGGGCTCCGGCACCGCCACGGCCAGCAACCTCACGCACCGTGAGCGGTCGCGGTTTGCCGTTTGGCCCTTTGGCCCTTTGGCCGTTTGTTTTTTACTTGCCAGGGGCGACATCCGGCACAGGTTGCGCCGGGCGTGCCACCCGCACCTGGTTGCCGCCGCTTTTTTTGGACGCGTACATCGCCTCGTCCGCGTGGCCCAGCAGGTGGTGTTCTTCGCCGCCGTGTTCGGGGTAGACGGCCACGCCAATGCTGGGCTGAATGTGCAGGCGGTTGCCTTCCAGATCAAACGGTTGACTGAAGGCGGCCAGGATTTTGTCGGCAGCCGCTTTGGCGTGATCGCGCGCATGGCCGCCCTCCAGCAGCACCACAAACTCGTCCCCGCCCAGCCGCGCCACGGTGTCAGCGCCACGCACGGACTCAATCAACCGCTGCGCCACCCGCTGCAGCAGCAGGTCGCCCATGGCGTGGCCCAGGGTGTCGTTCACGTCTTTGAAGCGGTCCAGGTCAATGAACAGCAGCGACAGCAGCCGGTCGTCCCGCTGCGCGCGGGACAGGGCCGTCTTGAGGCGGTCCAGAAACAGCTGGCGGTTGGGCAGGTGGGTGAGCTGGTCGTATTGCGCCATGTGCTGCAGCCGCTCGCGCATCTGTTGGCGCTCGATGGCCGCCGCGACCTGGGTGGAGACAAACTGCAGCAGCTCCTTGTCCTTGTTGGTGTAGCGGGCCTGCTCGGTGTAGCCCTGCAGCACCAGCGCGCCCATGGGGCCTTGGGTGGACTGCAGCGGCACGCCCAGCCAGTACAAGGGCGCGGGGTCTGGCAGCTGCGTCAGGCGGCTGGGCAGTGTGGCGCGGGTATCAGGCGTCAGCAGCACGGTGGTGCCGTGGCGGATCACTTCGGCGCACAGCGCGTCGTCGCCCAGCGCCAGCGGGCCGGGGGCCGCGTGGTGCTCGTTGACGTGGTACGGAAAACTCAGTATGTCCTTGTGCGGGTCGTACAAGGCCACGGCAAAGTTGGTGGCCGCCAGCAGCTTGCCGATGATGTGGTGTATGCGCTCGAACAAGGTGTCAAGCGTCTGCGCGGTGTGGGCGGATTCGGAGATGGCGTAGATCGCCTCGTGCATGGATTCGGTGATCTTGCGCTCGGTGATGTCGTGGGCCACTGCCAGGCGCACGTTGCGCTCGGGCACCCAACGGGCCGTCCAGCGGATATGGGCGATGGTGCCGTCCTTGCGGATATAGCGGTTTTCAAACTGCAGCTGCAATTTGCCATCCATCACGCTCTGGGCCTGCTGCGTTGTGGCGGGTTTGTCGTCCGGGTGCACCAGGTCCAGCATGCGCCTGCCAGTCATTTCCTCGGGCGTGTAGCCAAAGATCCGCTCGAAAGCGGGGCTGACAAAAACGACGGTGCTGTCGGGCTCGACGATGCACACGGCGTCGAGCAGGAGGTCCACCACATTCAGAGAGTTGATGCTGTGCATAAGGTGCGCCACGCATAGGTGGCGTAGAGCGCACATTGTGCCGCGCCTGTGCTGCGGTGGCTCCGCATAAACCCTATCAAATACCGCCAGATGTGCCTATTCAGCTACCGAACTGATAGCGGTGTCTTGCAAAGCGCGGTGCATGGCTGGCTCAGCCGTTCTGCGGTGGTGTTGCGTGAACTTGTGTTTTTGATAGCTGCTAACGCTTATGGGTAAAGCGCTAGAGTCAATTTTCATTGGTATTTTTGTTCCAGCGCATCCCAGTCGGCCTTGTGCACCAGCCGCTGGCGCTCGGCAAACGGTGCCACCAGCGCCGGGTCTTCATCGATGCGTTGCGTATCGCGCAACACGGTCAGCGCCTTTTGCATGCCCGCCACGGCGCCTTGCAGCGCGGCGTTGGCATACAGCACCAGGCCGTAGCCCAGCCCGGCCAGTTCTTCGGCATGGGTGATGGGGGTTTTGCCGCCGATCACCATGTTCATCAGCTGCGGCGCTGCCAGCCGCTGGGGCAGTGCGCGGATCTCGTCCAGCGTGGTGACGGCTTCGACGAAGAGGAGGTCGGCGCCGGCCTCTTGAAACCGCTGGGCGCGCTCGACGGCGGCCTCAAAACCCTGGGTGGCGCAGGCGTCAGTGCGCGCCAGGATCAGGGTGTCCGGGTCGCGGCGCGCGTCCACGGCGGCTTTGATCTTGCCCAGCATTTCATCGGTGCTGATGACCTCCTTGCCGCTGAAATGCCCGCAGCGCTTGGGGCTGACCTGGTCTTCGAGTTGAATGCAGTCGGCACCTGCGCGCTCCAGCGTGCGCACCGCGTGATAGGTGTTGAGCGCGTTGCCAAAGCCGGTGTCGGCATCGACGATGAGCGGCAGGTGCTCCACCGCGTCGCGGATGCGGGCCGTGTGGTCGGCAATGTCGGTCAGGCCCATGAAGGCCTGGTCGGGCAGGCCAAACCACATGTTGGTGACGCCTGCGCCGGTGATATAGATGGCTTCAAATCCGAGGTCTGCCACCACGCGGGCCGAAAGGGCGTTGAAGGCGCCGGGCACGATGACGCCCCGGCGGGCCTGGGCGAGGGCTTTGAGTTGTTGCTTTGTGTTCATGTTGATTGGATAAAACGCTGCATTTTTAATAGCTACTCGCGCTTGATGGATAAGCGCTAGGGGCCAATTTGGCTTAAAAACTCCCGGAGGGAACCCGCACCCAGCCTTCCATCAGGATGCGGGCGCTGCGGCTCATGAGGGCCTTGGCGACTTGCCAATCGCCTGCATCGTTCTGCCGGGCATCGGCCCCCACACGCAAGGTGCCCGAGGGGTGGCCAAACCGCACGCTGCTACGCACCCCGCCACCCGCCGCCCGGTTGACCAGCGTGCCCGGTATGGCTGTGGCTGCGCCAATGGCCACGGCTGCTGTGCCCATCATGGCGTGGTGCAGCTGTCCCATGGAGAGGGCGCGCACCAGCAGGTCAATGTCTTTGGCGTCGATGGCTTTGCCGCTGGACGCCGTGTAGCTGGCAGGCGGCGCGACGAAGGCGATCTTGGGTGTGTGCTGGCGCGTGGCGGCCTCGCCCACGTTCTGGATCAGGCCCATGCGGACGGCGCCGTGCGCGCGAATGGCTTCAAGGCGCGCCAGCGCCTGCGCATCACCGTTGATGGCGCCTTGCAACTCGGTGCCGGTGTAGCCCAGGTCGGCTGCATTGAGAAAAATGGTGGGGATGCCTGCGTTGATCAGCGTGGCGGCGAAGGTGCCGACGCCTGGCACTTCCAGGGTGTCCACCACGTTGCCGGTGGGGAATAACGCCCCCCCGCTCCCCGAGGGGGACTTCGCCAGCCTGGGGCGGCCCGGCGCTGGCAAGGCGGCGCCACCGTCTTCCCCGTCGTCCGCCGGATCGATGAACTCCAGCGTCACCTCTGCCGCCGCAAAGGTCACGCCGTCCAGTTCAAAGTCACCCGTCTCTTGTACCTGTCCATCGGTGAGGGGCACGTGCGCCACGATGGTCTTGCCGATGTTGGCCTGCCAGATGCGAACCGCAAAGGTGCCATTCTGTGGAATGCGTGCCGCGTCAATCAAACCCATGTGGATAGCACACGGCCCCACGGCGGCGGAGAGGTTGCCGCAGTTGCCGCTCCAGTCCACCAAAGGCTGGTCGATGGACACCTGGGCAAACAGGTAGTCCACGTCATGCCCCGGACGCGTGCTGCGGCTCAAAATAACGGCCTTGCTGGTGCTGGACGAGGCGTTGCCCATGCCGTCGATCTGCTTGCCATACGGGTCCGGGCTGCCCAGCACGCGCAGCAGCAGGGCATCGCGGGCAGGGCCGGGGTGTTGTGTTACTGGGGGCAGATCTTCCAGACAGAAGAACACGCCCTTGCTGGTGCCGCCACGCATGTAGGTGGCAGCGACTTTGATTTGATGGGGATGGTGTTTCATGGCGTTCCTCCCCTCGCCCCTTGCGGGAGAGGGGCCGGTGGAGAGGGGGTGCCCGCACGCACGGCGTTCCAGATGCTTTCCAGCACCGCGTCCGTGTGGTGCAGGATGTCGTTGTTCCAAAACCGCAGCAGGCTGAACCCGTGGTTGCGCAGCCAGGCATCGCGGGTGGCGTCGTGGTCTGAATCCACATGCTGCCCGCCGTCTGCTTCCACGATCAGGCGCTGGCCGAGGTGTACGAAGTCCACGATGTAGGGGCCGACGGGTTGCTGGCGGCGGAACTTCTGGCCGTCCATGCGGTGGGCGCGCAGGTGCTTCCAGAGCCGCTGTTCGGCGTCGGTCATGTTTTGGCGCAGGGCTTTGGTGAACTGGCGTTGGTCCATGGGTGGGGCCCCCTCTCCCCCAGCCCCTCTCCCGCAAGGGGCGAGGGGAGCAAGAAAATACGCAGCCATTGTCATCTGGCGAGAGCCCCTCTCCCCTCGCGGGAGAGGGGTTGGGGAGAGGGGGCGACTCCCGCCCGCGCCGCCAAAAAGTCCTGCGCAAAGCGCTGCAACACCCCCCCAGCTTCATACACCGAGACTTCCTCTTCAGTGTCCAGCCGACAGCGCATGGGCGTTTGCACCACGTCGCCGTTTTTCCGCCGGATGACGAGGGTGAGTGAAACGCCCGACTGAAGGGCGCCTTGCACGTCATAGGTTTCTGTGCCGTCCAACGCCAATGTGTGCCGGTTAGTGCCCGCCCCAAACTCCAGCGGCAACACCCCCATCCCGATCAGGTTGGTGCGGTGAATGCGCTCAAAGCCTTCTGCCACCACCACCTCCACCCCCGCCAGGCGCACGCCCTTGGCGGCCCAGTCGCGACTCGATCCCTGGCCGTAGTCGGCGCCGGCAATGATGATGAGCGGCTGGCGGCGGTTCAGATACGTCTCCATCGCCTCCCACATGCGCAGGACCTGGCCTTCGGGCTCAACCCGGGCGAACGATCCTTTTTTGACTTGACCCTCCACCACGGCCATCTCGTTGACGAGCTGCGGGTTGGCAAACGTGGCCCGCATGGCGGTCAGGTGGTCGCCGCGGTGCGTGGCGTAGGAGTTGAAGTCCTCCTCGGGCACGCCCATCTTTGCCAGGTATTCGCCCGCTGCACTGCCGGCCAGGATGGCGTTTGACGGCGACAGGTGGTCGGTGGTGATGTTGTCGGGCAGGATGGCCAGCGGGCGCATGCCGCTGAGCGTGCGCGGGTTGGCGGCCAGGGCGCCGACGCCTTCGGTGTCCCAGTAGGGCGGGCGGCGGATGTAGGTGGACTGGGGGCGCCATTGATATTGGGCAGACACCTTTTCACCGTCGTCGTACCGGATGGCGAACATGGGTTCGTACACGGCGCGGTACTGCGATGGCTTCACGGCAGCCTTCACCACGGCGTCGATTTCTTCATCGCTGGGCCACAGGTCCTTGAGGCGAACTTCTCTTTCGTCGACCACAGCCAGCACATCCTTTTCGATGTCAAAACGCACCGTGCCTGCAATCGCATAAGCCACCACGAGCGGGGGCGAGGCCAGGAACGCCTGTTTGGCATACGGGTGGATACGCCCGTCGAAATTGCGGTTGCCCGAGAGCACGGCGGTGGCGTAAAGGTCCCGGTCGATGATCTCTTGCTGAACGGTGGGGTCCAGCGCACCGCTCATGCCGTTGCAGGTGGTGCAGGCAAAACCCACGATGCCAAAGCCGAGCTTTTCCAGGTCGGCCAGCAAACTGGCTTCCTTCAAATACAGCTCCACCGCCTTGGATCCCGGCGCAAGAGACGTCTTGACCCAGGGCTTGCGCGCCAGACCCAGCCGGTTGGCGTTGCGCGCCAGTAGCGCGGCGGCGATCACGTTGCGCGGGTTGGAGGTGTTGGTGCAGCTGGTGATGGCGGCGATGACCACGGCACCATCGGGCATCGTGCCTTGGTTGTGCTTGGGCATGGTCCACGGGCCTGCGATCCCCCTGGCGGTCAGCTCGCTGGTGGCCACGCGCGCATGCGGGTTGGAGGGGCCGGCCAGGTTGCGCACCACGGTGGAAAGATCGAACACGAGATTGCGCGCGTAAACGGCGTCTTGGAGCGTGTCGGACCACAGTCCCGCCGCCTTGGCGTAGGCCTCGACCAGCTTCACCTGGCTCGCCTCCCGGCCCGTCAGCGTCAGGTAGTCCAGCGTCTGTGGGTCGATGCTGAACAAGGCCGCCGTGGCGCCGTATTCGGGAGCCATGTTGGAGATGGTGGCGCGGTCGCCAATCGTCAGCTTCGATGCGCCGGGGCCAAAGAACTCCAGGTAGGCGCCGACCACCTTGGCCTTGCGCAAAAACTCGGTCAGTGCCAGCACCACATCGGTGGCAGTAATGCCGTCCTGGCGCTGGCCGGTCAGCTCCACGCCCACGATCTCGGGCAGCCGCATCATGGATGCGCGGCCCAGCATCACGTTCTCGGCCTCCAGGCCGCCCACGCCGATGGCCAGCACGCCCAGCGCGTCGACGTGCGGGGTGTGGCTGTCGGTGCCCACGCAGGTATCGGGGTAGGCCACGCCGTCTTGCACTTGCACCACGGGAGACATTTTTTCCAGATTGATCTGGTGCATGATCCCGTTCCCCGCCGGGATCACGTCCACGTTGGCGAAGGCTTTTTTGGTCCATTCGATGAAGTGAAAGCGGTCTTCGTTGCGGCGATCTTCAATGGCGCGGTTCTTGGCAAACGCATCGGGGTCGAACCCGCCACATTCCACGGCCAGCGAATGGTCCACGATGAGCTGCACCGGCACCACGGGGTTCACCTGGGCCGGGTCGCCGCCTTCTTTGGCAATCGCATCGCGCAGTCCCGCCAGGTCCACCAGGGCCGTCTGGCCCAGGATGTCGTGGCACACCACGCGCGCCGGGTACCACGGGAAGTCGCGGTCACTGCGCCGTTCAATCAGTTGGCGCAGGCAGTCGTTGATGGTGGCCGGGTCGGCGCGGCGCACGATGTTTTCGGCAAACACGCGGGCGGTGTAGGGCAGGGTGGCCCAGGCGCGGGGTTGCAGGGCCTCGACGGCGGCGCGGGCGTCGAAGTAGTTGAGGGTGGTGCCGCACAAGGGGCGGCGGTGTTGGGTGTTCATCATTGGGGGAATGGCGAGGCGTCGTGGCGCCCGGCTGTTAACTCCCCTCTCCCCTCGCGGGAGAGGGGTTGGGGGAGAGGGGGCGGTTGCATGGTGACGCTGTGCTGGTTCGCCCCCTCTCCCCGGCCCTCTCCCGCGAGGGGAGAGGGAGGAAGACAGGGCGGGTACCAATCACGCGCGGTGTTCGATGGGCACAAACACCAGGTTTTCCGGCCCCGTGTAGTTCGCACTCGGCCGGATGATCTTGTTGTCTTGCCGCTGCTCAATGATGTGCGCCGCCCAGCCGCTGGTGCGTGCAATGACGAACAGCGGCGTGAACATGGCGGTGGGTACGCCCATCATGTGGTAGCTCACGGCGCTGAACCAGTCGAGGTTGGGGAACATCTTTTTCACCTCCCACATCACGGTCTCCAGCCGCTCGGCAATGTCGAACATCTTGGTGCTGCCAGCTTCTTGCGACAGGCTGCGCGCCACGCCTTTGATGACGACGTTGCGTGGGTCGCTCACGGTGTAGACCGGGTGGCCAAAACCGATCACCACCTCCTTGGCCTCCACGCGGCGGCGGATGTCGGCGTCTGCCTCGTCGGGGTTGTCGTAGCGCTTCTGGATCTCGAAAGCCACCTCGTTAGCTCCGCCGTGCTTGGGGCCTCGCAGCGCGCCGATGGCGCCGGTGATGGCCGAAACCATGTCGCTGCCCGTGCCCGCCACCACGCGGGCGGTGAAGGTGCTGGCGTTGAACTCGTGCTCGGCGTACAGGTTGAGCGAGGTGTGCATCGCACGCTCCCACGCGGCGCTGGGCTTGGTGCCATGCAGCAGGTGCAAAAAGTGCGCGCCGATGGAGTCGTCGTCCGTCTCCACCTCAATGCGGCGGCCCGAGCTGGCCCAGTGGTGCCAGTAAAGCAGCATGGAGCCCAGCGACGCCATCAGGCGGTCGGCAATGTCGCGCGCGCCCGGCAGGTTGTGGTCGTCCTTTTCGGGCAGCGCGCAGCCCAGGGCCGACACGCCCGTGCGCATCACATCCATGGGGTGGCTGGCGGCGGGCAGTTGCTCCAGCGCCTGCTTCACGCTCATGGGCAGCCCGCGCAGGGCTTTGAGCTTGGCCTTGTAGGCCCGGAGCTCGGCACGCGTTGGCAGCTTGCCGTGCACCAGCAGGTGGGCAATCTCTTCAAACTCGCAGACCTCTGCAATGTCCAGAATGTCGTAGCCCCGGTAGTGCAGGTCGTTGCCCGTGCGGCCCACGGTGCACAGTGCGGTGTTGCCTGCCGTCACTCCCGACAGGGAGACGGATTTCTTGGGCTTAAAGCCCGGGGTTTCTGCGGTGGTGATTGTGGTCATGCGGCCTCCTGGTTCAGATAAGCGTGGGTGATGGGGGTGGGGTGGCCCTTGCCATCCACCGCCACCATTTCAAAAATCCCTTTCAGCACCTCGTCCTGGGGCGAGCCCAGCGTGGCGGCCAGACCCGACACACACACCGTGAGCGAGCTGCGGCCGACGCGGGTGACCCAGGCGCGCAGCGTGAGCACCTGGCCCACGGGCACGGGGGCCAGAAAGCGCACATCCGTCACGCCCGCCATCACCACATCGCGCTGTGCAGCGCCGCGTGCCGCCAAAAACGCTGCCTTGGCCATGAGCTGCAAGGCGTTGCCGCCAAACAGCGTGCCGTGGTGGTTGGCCTGGGCCGGAAAGACGATGTCCGTCTGCTCGACGGTGCCGGTAGGGGTTGTCATGCTTCGCAATTTACGCACAATGGCACCCCTCCGTAAGTCCTGAATCGGCGAATGATTGCGAATGAAAAACCGTCAATTTGCAAATTTTGCGAATCATTTGTGGGTGCACCAATGAGAAAGATGCGATGAAAAAAACCTTCATGGGCGTGCGCCTGCGCCGCCTGCGCGAAGAGCGCGGCATGACCCAGATTGCGCTGGCGCGGGCACTGGATCTGTCGGCCAGCTACCTGAACCAGCTGGAGCAAAACCAGCGCCCCCTCACGGTGCCCGTGCTGCTCAAGATCAATGCCGTGTTCGGCGTGGATGTGCAGCGCTTTTCTGACGACGACGAGGCGCGGCTCATCACCGGCTTGCGCGAGGTGCTGGCCGATCTGCCCGCAGGGGTCGGCGGGGAAGGCGCGGGCGATGCCGTGTCCCTGGCCGAGATCCGCGAGCTGGCCGCCGGCATGCCCGCCGTGGCACGCACGCTGCTGGCGCTGCACCAGCGGCATCGGCAAGCCCTGGAGCGGCTGGAGGCACTGGGCAGCCTCAATACGCAATGGGGTCTGGGCGACGACCGCAGCGGGCTGGCGCCCCTGCCCAGCCACCCGCCCATGGCCTATGAGGAAGTGCGGGATTTTTTCTTTGCGCGCCAGAACCACATTGCCGAGCTGGACGACGCCGCTGAGCGGTGCGCCGCCGACTGGGGCGTGCTGCCGGGCCGTGCCGACCAAGCACTGGCCCAGCGTCTGCATGCGGCGCACGGCGTTCGTGTGGTGGATGTCGCCGACCTGCCAGGCCAGGCGCAGCGCGTGTTCCAGGCCGATGCCGGGGTGCTGCAACTGTCGGCAGGGCTAGAGCGCGGACAGCGCGCCTTCCAGATGGCGACACAGCTGGCGTTTTTAGAGCAAGGCGACGAGCTGCGGCGCATTGCAGAAAGTGGCGGACTGTCGAGCGACCAGGCCCGGGCGCTGGCGCGCATCGGTCTGGCCAATTACTTTGCCGGTGCGCTGGTGCTGCCCTACATGGCTTTCTTGCGGGCGGCCGAAGCGGCGCACTACGACATCGACCGGCTGGGCCACCAGTTTGGCGTGGGGTTTGAGACCGTGTGCCACCGCTTATCAACCTTGCAGCGGCCCAGCGCGCGCGGTGTGCCGTTCTTCTTCATCCGGGTGGACCGGGCGGGCAACATCAGCAAGCGGCAGTCAGCCACACACTTTCACTTCAGCAAGATCGGCGGTACCTGCCCGCTGTGGAATGTGTACGAGGCCTTTGCCCAGCCCGGCCGCACCGTGCCACAGGTGGCGCGCATGCCCGACGGCCGCGCCTACCTGTGGGTGGCGCGCACAGTGTCGCGCAGCGGAGGCGGGTGGGGCGTGCCGGGCAAGGAGTTCTCGGTGGCGCTGGGCTGCGACATCCGCCATGCGCCGCAGCTGGTCTATGCACGCGGGCTGGACGTGGCCAACCCCGAGGCCGCCGTGCCCATTGGCATGGGCTGCAAGGTGTGCGAGCGCGACGCCTGTCCACAGCGTGCGTTTCCGCCCATCGGGCGGGCGCTGGACGTGAACGAAAACCGCAGCCGGTTTGCACCTTACCCAGTGGCAGAAGTTCTTCCTCGTGGGTAAGGCTGGCGACCAGGGAGTCATAAAATACGCTCATCATTTAATAGCTGCTAGCGCATGTGGGTGTTGCGCTAGAGGCACTTTTTACTTAAAAATTTGGCCGTAACGCTATGTTGGTGTCACAGCACGCGGATTCCCGTTATCCTGCGGTTTGCCCCACGGTCGGATGTCCGGCTGGCAACCCAAAGGCCTTCCGTCTGTCTCCGATGTCTTCCTCACCCATCGCCGCCTTGCAAACAGGTCGTTACAGACATTGGGTGTCGGGCGTGGGTGTGGCTGTTTTGGGGTTGTTGCTGAGTTGGGGTTTTGGCCAGCAGCAGGCCGAGTCGGTGGCGCAGATCGAGCAGGCACGGTTTGTTCAGGAGGCCCGGGTGTTTGCAGACACCTTGTCCCAGCGCATCGCGGGCCACACGGAGGTCGTCAACGGCTTGCGCGGCCTGTTCACTGCCAACCCGCAACTGTCGCGCCTGGATTTTGAGCGCGCAGCCAGCGAGGTCGAGGTCGGGCAGCGTTACCCCGGGGTGCGCAATCTGTCGTTCACCCGCTGGGTGCCTGCGGCCGAAAAAGCGGCGTACGTGGCCCGCGTGCGTGCCGACACTTCACTGTCTCCCGACGGTTTCCCCCATTTTTCGATCCATCCGCCCGGCGAGCGGAACGAATATTTTGTCGCCGAGTATCTGTGGCCCATGAGTGGGAACGAGGACGTGCTGGGCCTTGACATCAGCGCCCAGCCCGCCAACCTCGCGGCCATGCACTACAGCCGTGACAGCGGCCAGGTGGTGGTGTCGGCGCCTTTTGATCTGCTGCAGGAAGACAAGCACCGTGCAGGCATCGTCATTCGTGTGCCGGTGTTTGACCCCACGGCGGGCACACCCGAACTTCGGTTTTTGGGGGCAGTGGCGTCTACCATCCGGGTGTATGACCTGGTGCAGGGGCTGGGGAACCAAGGGTTTCTGAACGGGATTGCCGTGGCCATGAGCGACCATGGTCCCCTGCGCCTGGGCACCGGTGACACCACCGTGCGTCCCTTGCTGCAGCGAACGTCCGCTGCGCTGCCAGGCGCTGAACCCCACGTGCGCGACCTGCTGGTGCACGACCGGCGCTGGCGGCTGACTTTTTATCCCACGCGCTCTTTTCTTTCCCCTTCCGAGGCGCGATTGCCGCTGCTGGTCGGGCTGGTGGGGGTATTGGTGTCGTTGCTGCTGGCGTCCACGGTGGGCCTGCTGGTGCGCCAGCGCACCCTGGCGCTGGCCCGCGCGCAGGTGTCCGAAGACGCTCGGCGCGAAAGTGAAGAACGGTTTCGCACGCTGTTCAACCAAGCCACCATGGGCGTGGCGCAGGTTGAAGCACGCACCGGCAAATTTGTGCGGGTCAACCAGCGGTTCGCAGACATCGTGGGCTACACGCCGGACGAATTGATGGCGCTGAGCTTTCAGGCCATCACCCACTCCGACGACCTGGACGGCGACCTGGCGCAACTAGAGCGCATGAAGAAGGGGGAAACGCCCGAGTTCCGCCTGGAAAAACGCTACATCCACAAAGATGGCCATGCGGTGTGGGTCGACCTCACGGTGTCGCAAATGTGGACGCCGGATGCCGAGTCGGACCACCACATTGCGGTGGTGCAAGACATCACCTCGCGCAAGCGCATGGAGGAGAACCTGCGCGCCAACGAACAGCGTCTGCTTGGCATTCTGGAGCGTCTGCCCGTGGGCCTTTGCCTGGTGCAAGACGATGGCCGCATTGGTTTTCGCAACCAGCGGTACGTAGATATTTGTGGCTACACCCAAGAGGAAGCGCCCGACAGCAACACGTGGTGGAAACGTGCCTATCCGGATCCAGTAGAACGCCATGCGATTCGACAAAAACTGATTGATGCCAAACATCTGGGCACGATCCCTGTTTCCGAATACAACATCGTGTGTGCCGACGGGATACGGAAACCCGTCGAAATCTCCGGCATTTTTGTCGAGGGCGGGCGCCTGATCACCATGCAGGACCTGAGCCAGCGCAAGGCGGCCGAAGAAGAAATCAATTCGCTGGCCTATTACGACCCGCTCACACGGCTGCCCAACCGGCGCCTGCTGATGGACCGGCTGCAGCACGCGCTGGCCACCAGTGCGCGCCACCACCGCAGCGGCGCCTTGCTGATGCTGGACCTGGACAACTTCAAGACCTTGAACGACACCCGCGGTCATGACCGGGGCGACATGCTGCTGCAGCACGTGTCCCACCGGCTGCGCAGCTGCGTTCACGAGGACGACACCGTGGCCCGGCAGGGGGGCGATGAGTTTGTGGTGGTGCTGGAAGACCTGGCCGATAACCCCGAGGACGCCGCCGCCCGCAGCGAAGAGGTGGGCCAGCGCATTCTGGCAGTTCTGCGCGAACCCTACGAGCTGGACGGCGGCGAACACCACAGTTCCATCAGCATGGGCATCACCATCTTCAGCGACATGCGCGAGACGGTGGACGAGCTGCTTAAACGCGCCGACCTGGCCCTGTACCAGGCCAAGGATGCGGGGCGCGACACCCTGCGGTTTTACGACCCCCAGATGCAGGCCGCCGTCAGCGCCCGTGCCGCGCTGGAGCTGGACATGCGAGTGGGCTTGGCCCAAGGCCAGTTCGAGCTGTACTACCAGCCTCAAATCGACCACGGCCGCATCACCGGTGCTGAAGCGCTGCTGCGCTGGCGCCATCCGCGCGACGGGTTTATTTCGCCCGCCCACTTCATCCCGCTGGCAGAAGAAACCGGGCTGATCCTGCCCCTGGGCGAATGGGTGTTGCAGGCGGCCTGCAAACGCCTGGCCGTCTGGGCGCGGCAGCCAGACTTTGCCGGGCTGAGCCTGGCGGTCAACGTCAGCACGCGCCAGTTTCATCAGGTCGGTTTTGTGCCGCAGGTGCTGGCGTCGCTGGCTGGGTCGGGCGCTGACGGGCATCGGCTCAAGCTGGAGATGACCGAAAGCCTGCTGCTGCAGGACGTGGAAGACACCATCGAGAAAATGGGCCTGCTCAAGGGTTACGGCGTGGGGTTCTCGCTCGACGACTTTGGCACCGGTTATTCGTCGCTGTCTTATCTCAAGCGCCTGCCGCTCGACCAGCTCAAGATCGACCAGAGTTTTGTGCGCGATGTGTTGACCGACCCCAACGACGCGGCCATTGCACGCACGGTGGTGGCCTTGGGCACCAGCCTGGGCCTGCGCGTGATTGCCGAGGGCGTGGAGACCGAAGCCCAGCGTGACTTTCTGGCCCGCCACAACTGCCACGCCTGGCAAGGCTACCTGTTGAGCCCGCCAGTACCGGTGGCAGACTTTGAGGCGCTGGTGCGGCAAACGAATGGCGCGCTGGATGGCCCTCCGACTGGTTTGGGGACAGGTCCGGGTACATGATGCCCCGTCACAGCCACTGACCTTCTGCAACACGGCGTTCCCTCAGTGGTCTTCGCCGGTACGCTATTTGTCCATGTTCTTCAAAAAACGTTTTCGTCCCGGTGCGCAGCCACCGAAGTCAGCATCCGTATCCGCATCACAGTCCGCATCGCCATCAACCGATGGCTTCGATGCGCAAAGCGAGCGTTCCGCCCTGGCCGAAATGCTGCTCAAGCGGTCTGCCAAGCTGGTGCTGGGACGCGGCGAGCTGGAGATCATTCGCGGCGTGTGCCAGGCCATTGCCGAAATCACGCCCCACATTCGCCTGGCCTGGACCTGGTTCGGGCCGTCTGACACCCAGACCATTCGCCCCCAGGTGTTTGCGGGCCCGGCGCTGGACTATGCCGAATCGCTGTACATAGAGCGCAACCTGATCACCCAGGTTGGCCCCGCCTTTTCGATTCTGGATGGCAAACCTGCCGAAGCTTTCACGGTGTCGCAGTTCTCGCTGTTTGGCCCCTGGCGACAGGCGGCGCGGCAGCACGGCATCCGCCATGTGCTGGCCTTGCCCATCACGTCGGCCTTCACTGGTTACAGCGGCATCTTCGTGTTGTATGCCGACCGCGAGGGCTACTTTGATGACGTGGGGATTGGCCTATTCGCCGGGTTGACTGAACTGTTTGGGTCGCTGATGACGGTAGCGGCAGAGCGAGAGGAACTGCAGCGCGCGGCCTACCACGACGCGTTGACGGGCCTGCTCAACCGCCACGCGCTGGACCTGATCGACCGCCGGGTGTACCGGGCGTCGTTGTTCGAGCCCGTGTCGTCCATCCTGATGCTCGATCTGGACCGCTTCAAAAGCATCAACGACCGGTTTGGCCATGACACGGGCGACAAAGCCTTGCAGGCGGTCGCTCGCGTGCTGCAAAACACCCTTCGCCGCGGCGACGAGATCATTCGCTGGGGTGGCGAGGAGTTTCTGGTCTGCCTGCCCCAAACGCCGCTGGCCGACGCGCTCACGGTGGCTGAAAAGCTGCGCAAAAGCGTGGAGAGCGTGACCGACCCAGAGCCGCTCACCGTGTCCATCGGCGCCTGCGAGATTGCGCCCCTTCAACACCTGGCCCAAGCCGTGGCCCGTGCGGACCAGGCGCTGTTCCAGGCAAAATCCGGCGGGCGTAACCAGGTGTGTGTACTGCCCTGATCTCTGCAGGGACATCGGGGCAGGTTAATTATTCAAAATTCATAGCTACCAGCGCTTATTGCATAAGCGCTAGAGCCTGTTTTTACTCAAAACACCAAACCGCCCGGCCCGGTTTGCCGCCGCGCCCCGCTGTTCAGTCGGTGCAAGAGGGCGGCGCGGTATCATTCCGCCCTCGCAGCCGCTGGTGCGTTCTCTGCCCGAAACGCCCATTCAGCGCCCCTGCACCCCGGTTTTTGCCCACTCCTTCAGCCCAGCCCCTGACCCGTGCGTCTTACCTCGATCAAGCTTTCCGGATTCAAGTCGTTCGCTGAGCCCACCAACTTCATGCTGCCCGGGCAACTGGTTGGCGTGGTGGGCCCGAACGGCTGCGGCAAGTCCAACATCATGGATGCTGTGCGCTGGGTGCTGGGCGAGAGCAAGGCGAGCGAGCTGCGTGGCGAGTCCATGCAGGATGTGATCTTCAGCGGCACCACTACCCGCAAGCAGGCCAGCCGTGCCAGCGTGGAGCTGGTGTTCGACAACTCCGACCACCGCGCCGGGGGCCAGTGGGGCCAATATGGCGAGGTGGCCGTGCGCCGCGTGCTCACCCGCGACGGCACCAGCAGTTACTACCTTAACAACCAGCCCGTGCGCCGCCGTGACGTGCAGGACGTGTTTTTGGGCACGGGACTGGGCCCGCGCGCCTACGCCATCATCGGCCAGGGCACCATCAGCCGCATCATTGAAAGCCGCCCCGAAGAACTGCGCCTGTTCCTCGAAGAAGCCGCTGGTGTCTCCAAGTACAAAGAGCGCCGCCGCGAGACCGAAAACCGCCTGTCAGACACGCGCGAGAACCTCACGCGGGTCGAAGACATCCTGCGAGAGCTGAATGCCAACCTCGAAAAGTTAGAAAAGCAGGCCGAGGTGGCTGCCAAATACAACACGCTGCAAGCCGACGCCACGCTCAAGCAGCACCAGCAGTGGTTTTTAAAGCGCGCCGAGGCCGAAGAGCAGCAAACCAAGGTGCGCATGGAGGGCCTGCAGGCCGTCAACGACCTTGAATCGCGCATGGCCGACTTGCGCGCGGTCGAATCCGACCTCGAAACCATCCGCCAGGCCCATTACGCGGCAGGCGACCAGGTCAACCAGGCCCAGGGCAAGCTGTACGAAGCCACGGCCGAGGTCGGCAAGCTCGAAGCCGAGATCCGCTATGTCATCGAAGGCCGCCAGCGCGTAGAGCAGCGCCTGGTCACCTTGGCCGAGCAGATCGCTATGTGGCAGGCCCGCAAGGAAGAGGCCGACATTGAATTGGAAAACCTGGCCGGTGCCGGGGTAGACGCCGAAGAGCGCGCCGAAATGCTGGCCGCCCAGGTCGAAGAGCAGGCCATGCAGCTGCCCGACCTGGAAGAAGCCTTGCGCCAGGCGCAAAGCCGTACGTCCGAGCAGCGCAGCACCGTGGTGCAAGTGCAGCAGCAGATTGGCGTGCTGGCCGCCGAGCAGCGCAGCATCGACGAACAAAGCCGCCAGCTGGACAGCCGCTTCGAGCGCCTGCGCACCGACCGCAACGCGCTGGCCGCGCCCGACGAAACCCGTCTGGACAACCTGCGCGAACAGCTTGCCGAAGCGCAAGAAATCGCCGAGACCACCGAGGCCCGCCTGCACGAGCTGCAGGATTCCGTGCCCCAGTTAGATGACGACCGCCGCACCCGCCAGCAGGCCGTCAACACCGAAAGCGCGCGCCAGGCCGATTTGTCGGCGCGCATGGAGGCGCTCAAGGCGCTGCAGGAAAAGGTCAAGACCGACGGCAAGCTGCGCCCGTGGCTGGCCAAACACGGGCTGGATGGTTTGCAAGGCCTGTGGAGCCGCATTCACATCGAGCCCGGTTGGGAAAACGCGCTCGAAGCCGCGCTGCGCGAGCGCCTGGCTGCATTGGAAGTAGGGCGCCTGGACATGGTGCGCGGCTTTCTCGGTTCTGGCGGAAACGATGCGCCGCCTGCGCGACTGGCCTTCTACAGCGCCCCGTCCGCTGGCCTGCCCGAGGCCCCATCGCAGCACGCCCGCCTGTCCGATCTGCTGCGCCTGAACGACGCCGGTCTGCGCGCGGTGATGGTCGACTGGTTGCAGGGCTGCACCACGGCGCCCACGCTGGACGAAGCCCTGGCCCGCCGCAGCACGCTGCAGCCCGGCGAGATGGTGTTTGTGCCCTCGGGCCACGCCGTCAGCGCACACAGCGTGAGTTTTTATGCACAGGATTCCGAGCAGTCTGGTCTGCTGGCGCGTGCGCAGGAAATTGCGCACCTCGAAAAAGAGCTGCGCGCGCAAGCGCTTATCGCTGAAGAATCCCGCAGCGCCCTGGTGCGCGCCGAAAGCGCCTACGCCGACGCTTCACAGCGCCTGGTAGCCGCCCGCCGCGAAGCGACCGAAACCCAGAGCCGCGCCCACGAGTTGCAGGTCGAAACCCTGCGCCTCACGCAACTGGCCGAACAGACCCGCGCCCGCAGCGCGCAGATCGATGGCGACCTGGCCGAGGTTGAGGCCCAACTGGCCGATCTGCAAGAACGCCGGGTGTCCGCCGAAGCGCGTTTTGAAGAGCTGGACATGCAATTGGCCGACAGCCAGGAGCGCGAGGCGCAGCTGGGCGACAAGGTGATCGAGGCCGAGCGCAAGCTCACGGCGTGCCGCGAGCAGCAGCGCACGCTGGAGCGCCAGGCGCAAGAGGCCACCTTCTCACAGCGCAGTGTGGAGGCGCGCCGCGGCGAGCTGTCCCGCTCCATCGAAACCGCCACGCAGCAGGCCACGGCCCTGGCCGACGAGCAGCAGCGCGCCCGTGACGAATTGGCCCGTTTGTCCGACGCCGCCGCGCAAGGCGGCCTGCAGCAGGCGCTTGACATAAAGATGGAGCGCGAAAAGGCCCTGGGCGCCCAGCGCAGCGAGTACGACGACCTCACCACCAAGCTGCGTGCCAGCGACGAGCGCCGCATGCAGCTCGAACGCGCGCTCGACCCGCTGCGCGCGCGCATCACCGAATTTCAACTGAAGGAACAGGCCGCGCGCCTGGGTCTGGAGCAATACACCACGCTGCTGACCGACGCCCAGGCGGATCTGGAGGCCGTGGCCCAGTCGATTGCCGACGGCAACGTGCGCGTGACCGGCCTGCAAAGCGAAATTGACCGCCTGCACCGCGAAATCGCTGCGCTGGGTGCCGTGAACCTGGCCGCGCTGGATGAGCTGAAGCTCGCCAGCGAACGCAAGATCTTCCTCGACGCGCAGACCGCCGACCTGACCGAGGCCATGAACACGCTGGAAGACGCGATCCGCAAGATCGACGGCGAAACCCGCCAGCTGTTGTCGGGCACCTTCGACACCGTCAATGAGCACTTCGGCCGCATGTTCCCCGAGCTGTTTGGCGGCGGGAATGCACGGCTCATCATCACGGGCGACGAAATCCTCGATTCTGGCGTGCAGGTGATGGCCCAGCCGCCGGGCAAGAAGAACCAGACCATCCACCTGCTGTCGGGGGGCGAAAAGGCGCTGACAGCCATCGCGCTGGTGTTTGCCATCTTCCAGCTCAACCCCGCACCGTTCTGCCTGCTGGACGAAGTGGACGCGCCGCTGGACGACGCCAACACCGAGCGCTACGCCAAGCTGGTGTCCAGCATGAGCAAAAGCACGCAGTTCCTGTTCATCAGCCACAACAAGATCGCCATGGAAATGGCCGAACAGTTGATCGGCGTGACCATGCAGGAGCAGGGCGTGTCGCGCATCGTGGCCGTCGATATGGAATCGGCACTCTCCATGGCAGAACTATGAACACCCCAGAGTCGCTTCGCGCCTCCGCACCGATGCCAGAGTCGGAGGATCTTCGGGCTCGTCCAAGCCTGCGCAGGCAGGATTGGAGCCGCGGCCCTCAGCCCTCAAGGGGACGACGCCCTCACTGCGGGGCGGCCCTTGTTCGGCGTCCCCGGGCTGGGCCGCGTCAGTTTTCTGCGCTGCAGGACGTGCGTGGCGCAGCGGATAGTCGAGAGTTTTTTTTATGAGCACATTGCAACTGAGTCTGGCCATCATCGGCGGCCTGGTGCTGGCCTTCATCGTGGCCTACAACACCTGGACCTCGCGCCGCAACGCGCCCAAGCGTGCTGTGCCGCCAGACCCCGACCACCCGGCCGAGCCCACCGTGCGCCAGGAACCCGGGTTCGACGCTGCCGCCACGCCAGTGCCTGCGGGCGACTACCACGGCCTGGACCGTGGCCCAGACCCGCTCGAGCACACGGTGGATGTTGACGATGCCTTGCAAATGCCGGTGCCCGCGTTCTCGCTGGAACGCCGCCCCGGGCTGGACGCATTGATCGACGTCATTGCGCCCCTGCAGCCCGAAAACGTGGTGTCGGGCGACGCCGCCCTGGCCGCACTGCCGCCCACACGCCGCGCAGGCAGCAAGCCCTTTGCGGTCGAAGGTCTGAACGAATCCACGCAGCAGTGGGAGACCCCCGCGCCCGGCCAGCGCTACCAGAGCTTTCAGGCCGGTGTGCAGCTGGCCAACCGCATGGGTGCGCTCAACGAGATCGAGTTCTCTGAGTTTGTCGTCAAGGCCCAGGCGTTTGCCGACGCCATCAACGCCGCCCCCGACTTTCCCGACATGCTGCAAGAAGTGGCCCGCGCGCGCGAGCTGGACCAGTTTGCCAGCGACCACGATGCCCAACTGGCCTTCATGCTGCGCGCCCGCCAGGCCGCCTGGAGCGCCGGTTACGTGCAGCAAAATGCCGCCCGCCTGGGTTTTGTGCACGGCGCCATGCCGGGCCGCCTGGTGCTGCCCGCAGGCGCGCAAGGCCTGCCGCCGCTGCTCACGCTGGGTTACGACACCCAGGCGGCGCTGGCTGAAGACCCCGACCAATCCGCCATCCGCGAGGTGACCCTGAGCCTCGATGTGTCGCAGGTGCACCGCACCGAGCAGCCTTTCACACGCCTGCGCGAGGTCGCGGCCGCGTTGTGCGAAGCCATGGACGGCGTGTTGTGCGACCAGAACGGCACCGCCTTGCCCGCGATGGCCATGGACCCGATTGCGGTGGACCTGGAGCTGCTGTACGACCAGCTCGATGGACGCGATCTGTCAGCGGGGTCGGTGCTGGCGCGGCGGCTGTTTAGTTGAGCGCGGTGCGGTGATGACCGACAATCTAGACCTTTTTTCGGGCGCAGCGCCCGTAGATAAAGCGCAACCAGCTATCAAAATCAAAGCACTTTGCGACCAGCTTAACCACTGGGCGCACCAGTATTACGTGCTGGACGAGCCCACGGTGCCCGACGCGGAATACGACCGCGTGTTCCGCGAGCTGCAGGCGCTAGAGGCTGAACACCCCGATTTCATCACGCCCGACTCGCCCACGCAGCGCGTCATTGGCGCGGTGATGGATGGCTTGGCCTCTGTGCGCCATGCGGTGCCCATGCTGAGCATTCACACGGAAACCGATACCGAGGCCACGGGCGCACAGGCGTTTGATGCACGCGTGCGCAAAGAGCTGGGCTTGGCCGAATCCGATCCGCCCGTTGAATACGTGGCAGAGCCCAAGTTCGATGGCCTGGCGATGAGCCTGCGGTACGAAAAAGGCCGCCTCGTACAGGCCGCCACGCGCGGTGATGGCGAAGTGGGTGAGGACGTGACGCACAACATCCGCACCATCCGCCAGATTCCTTTGTCTCTGCCCACGGGCGTGCCCCCACTGCTGGAAGTGCGCGGCGAGGTCTACATGCGCCGTGCCGATTTCGATGCGCTCAACGAGCGCCAGCGGGAGCAGGGCGGCAAGACGTTTGTGAACCCTCGCAATGCTGCCGCAGGGGCGGTGCGCCAGCTGGATTCGAACATCACGCTGCAGCGCCCCTTGAGCTTTTTTGCCTATGGGTTGGGCGCTGTCACGCCGCCCGCTGAGGGCGGGCCGGTGTTCCGCACGCATTACGACATGTTGCAAACCCTTAAATCATGGGGTTTTCCGGTCGCAACGCAGGTGCAGATTGCGGTGGGTGCTACTGAATTGGTAGCGTATCACCAGCAGGTGGGTGCCAGCCGCAATGCGCTGCCGTATGACATTGATGGTGTGGTCTACAAGGTCAATGCGCTGCAGTTGCAGCGCGACCTGGGCTTTAAGACCCGCGAGCCGCGCTGGGCCGTGGCGCACAAGTACCCCGCGCAAGAGATGGCCACCAAGATGGAGGGCATCGACGTGCAGGTGGGCCGCACGGGCAAGATCACGCCGGTGGCGCGCCTTGCGCCCGTGTTTGTGGGCGGCGTCACGGTCACCAACGCCACGCTGCACAACCTGTTCGAGATCCGCAAGAAGGGTGTGCGCTTTGGCGATACGGTCATCGTGCGCCGTGCGGGCGACGTGATTCCTGAAGTGGTGGGCGTGATGCCGGGCAACCGCAGCGGCTACGTGCCCAACTTCCGCATGCCCAAAACCTGCCCCGTGTGTGGCAGCGATGTGGTGCGTGAAAAAGGCGAGGCCAACCACCGTTGCACGGGCGGGCTGTTCTGCGCCGCGCAGCGCAAAGAAGCCATCCTGCACTTTGCCGCGCGCCGCGCGATGGACATCGAGGGCCTGGGTGACAAACTGGTGGACCAGTTGGTGGATGCCAACGTGATCCGCACGCTGCCCGACCTGTACCGCCTGGGCCTCACGTCGCTCATCGCTTTGGAGCGCATGGCCGACAAATCGGCCCAGAACGTGCTGGCTGCGCTGGAGAAGTCCAAGCAGACCACCTTGCCGCGCTTTCTGTTTGGCTTGGGGCTGCGCCATGTGGGCGAAGCCACGGCCAAGGACTTGGCCAAACACTTTGGCACGCTGGACGCCATCATGGACGCCAGCGTTGACCAATTGCTGCAAGTGAACGATGTGGGCCCCGTGGTGGCCCAAAGCCTGCACACCTTCTTTCAGCAACCGCACAACCGCGAGGTGGTTGAACAATTGCGCGCCTGTGGCGTGACCTGGCCCGAAGGCGCACCGGCCGAACGTGCCCCGCAGATTCTGGCGGGCAAAACCGTGGTGCTGACCGGCACCTTGCCCACCCTGAGCCGCGACGCGGCCAAGGACATGCTCGAAGCCGCTGGTGCCAAAGTGGCCGGTTCGGTCAGCAAAAAAACCAGCTACGTGGTGGCGGGCGAAGAGGCTGGCAGCAAGCTGGCCAAGGCCGAAGAGCTGGGCGTGCCGGTGCTGGACGAGGCGGGCATGCTCGCGCTGCTGGCGGGGCCAGTTGGCTGACCGGGCACCGCCCAAACCCTATTTGATCTCTTTGATGCGCACCTTTTTCCTGTCTGTTTGGACCCGCTTGACTGCCATGTTCCACCGCGTTTCGGGCTGGTTTGCCTGGATGCCGCGGCCGGTGCGGCTGGGGCTGTTCTGGACGATGGTGGCGGTGCCCACGGCGGTGCTCCTGTACGCGCTTGCGCTGGTGCCCATGACCCCGAGCGTCAGCGACATCCGCAAGGCCAAAAGCGAGTTGCCCGCGCAGCTCATGTCGGTGGATGGCAAGTTGCTGGCCGAATACCGCTGGGCCAACCGCGAGTGGGTGGAGCTGAGCCAGGTGTCGCCCAATGTGATTGATGCCCTCATCGCCACTGAAGACCACCGTTTTTACGACCATTGGGGCATGGACTGGAAGCGCACCGCGTCGTCGGTGGTGCACACACTGCGGGGCGCCCCGCAGGGCGGATCGACCCTCACGCAGCAGCTGGCGCGCAACCTGTTTCCAGAAGAAATCGGCCGCTCTCGCACCATTTCTCGCAAACTGAAAGAGGCGGTCACGGCCCTCAAGATCGAGGCGTCGTACTCCAAGGATGAAATCCTGGAGACGTACCTCAACACCGTACCGTTCCTGTACAACGCCTACGGCATCGAGATGGCTGCGCGCACGTATTTCGACAAGTCGGCCGACAAGCTCAATGTGCTGGAGAGCGCCACGCTGATTGGCATGCTCAAAGGCACGGCCTACTACAACCCGGTGCTCAACCCGGAGCGCGCGCAGGCGCGGCGCAACACCGTGCTGTCGCAAATGGTCAAGCGCGGCAAGCTCGAAGCCGCTGATTTTGACAAGCTGAAGGTGCGCCCCTTGGGCGTCAACTTTGAGCGCCAGACCGAGGTGATGGGCCCGGCGCCGCATTTTGCGATGCAGCTGCGCAAGCAGCTGATCGACTGGGCCGACAGCCGTGGCTACAACCTGTATTCGGATGGCCTGGTCGTTCGCACCACCATTGATTCGCGCCTGCAGGCCATTGCCAACCGGGCAGTGGACCGGCAAGGGACCCAACTGCAGGGCGTGGCCGACAAAGCGTGGTCGCAGCGCAATGGCTGGGGGCCCGACAACGAACTGGTGCAAACGCTGGTGCGCGAGAGCCCCGAGTTTCGTGCGGCGGTGGACAAAGGCGAAGACCCCGATGCCACGTTGAAAACCCTGCTGGCCAACGCGCCTTGGTTGCAAAAGCTGCGCGCCGAAAAAACGCGGGTGCAAGCGGGCTTTCTCGCGCAAGACCCGGTGACCGGCCACGTGCTTGCGTGGGTGGGCAGCCGTGACTTTGCACAAGACCCGTTTGACCATGTGCAGGCGGCACGCCGCCAGCCAGGGTCTACCTTCAAGCCCTTTGTGTACGGTGCCGCGTTTGCGCAGGGTGCATTGCCCACCGACACGCTGATGGACTCGGCCGTGGAGATTCCGTTGGGCGGCGGCCGCGTGTGGCGCCCCACCGATGGCGGCCCGCCCAGCGACGCACCCATGACGCTGGCCGATGGGCTGGCCTTGTCCAAAAACACCATCACCGCGCAGGTGATGCAGCAGGTGGGCCCGGCCCGCGTGGCCGAAGTGGCGCGCGCGCTGGGCGTGCGGCAGTCCAAGCTCGAAGAGGTGCCGTCGCTGGCGCTGGGCACCAGCCCGGTCACCTTGAAAGAGATGATTTCGGCCTACAGCAGCATCGCCACCCTGGGGCGCTACATCGAACCCGTGCTCATCCTGAGCATTGAAGACCGTCACGGCAAGGTGCTGGAGACTTTTGCCCAGCCCACACCCGAGGCCGTGTTTGACGCCCGCGCGGCCCAAACCCTGCGCAACGCCATGCGCGGCGCGGTTGACAAAGGCACCGGCACCGCCATCCGCACCCGTTATGGCGTGCAAGCGGACGTGGCGGGCAAAACCGGCACCACGCAGGACAACACCGACGGCTGGTTCATCCTGATGTACACCCGCGTGGTGGTGGGCGCCTGGGCGGGTTTCAACGATGGCCGCATCACGCTGCGCAGCGATTACTGGGGGCAGGGTGCCCGCAGTGCGTTGCCCATGGTGGGCGAGTTCATGCAGCAGGCGATCCGCACCAAGGTGATCGATGGCAACGACCGGTTTGTGGATGAGTTCGCACCCATCGTGCCGCCGCCACCCCCCGATGCGCCGCTGGAAAACATGCGCGACTGGATTCGTGGGCTGTTTGGCGGTGGGGGCACCCCCCGGCCGCCGGGCCCCAATGGTTTGCCGCCCGTCACCACAGACCCCGGCTTCCCGTCTGGCCCGCCGGTGCCTGCGGAAGAGCGTGTGGGCGGGTGACTGGCTGGGCCTTCAATCAATCAATCAATCAATCAATCAATCGGTCAGTCAGTCAGTCAGTCAGCAAGTCAGCAAGTCAGCAGGCTGGCTTGGGGCCGAGGCCACTAGTGCAGCGTTTCACGCTATCTGGCACATAAAAAGGCGTCTTTTCGCCCCTGGCGGCGTTGCAAATCCTCGCGATACACCCGGTATCGCTCCGGTTTGCGCCTTGCCAAAGCCAAAAATCCATCCTTTTTATTTGTGCCATCAAGCATGAAACACTGCACTAGTCGATGTCCACAAAATGCATGCCAAACACACCCGCCTTGCGGTCGGCAAAGTAGTGCTCCAGCGTTTCTTTGACGGTGCGAAACGCAATCTCGTCCCACGGCACTTCGTCTTCGGCAAATAGCCGTGCCTCGATGGTTTCGTAACCCGGGTTGAACTGGTCGCTGAGCAGGTTGGCGCGGTAGAAGAGGTGGACCTGGCCCACGCGGCTTACGTTGAGCAGGCTGAACAGCGGGCCCATTTCAATCTGGGCACCGGCTTCTTCGTCGGTCTCGCGCGCGGCGCCCTGGGCGGTGGTTTCGTCCAGCTCCATAAAACCTGCGGGCAAGGTCCACTTGCCCCAGCGCGGTTCGATGTTGCGTTTGCACAGCAGCACACGACCGTCGGGCATGGCGGGCACGGTGCCCACCACATTGAGCGGGTTCTCGTAGTGCACCGTATTGCAGCTGGGGCAGACAGCGCGCTGTTTGGTGTCGCCATCGTCTGGCAGGCGGTAGACCACGGCGGTGCCACAGGCGCGGCAATGTTTGATGGGGCTGCGGTACGTCATGCAGTTTTATGAGTCAAATTGGCCTCTGGCGCTTATACAGTAAGCGCTAGTAGCTATTAAATACGTAGTATTTTGGCAAGGTGCATCGGGCGTGCATCGGGGGTGCGTCGGGGTTGAACAGTGGTCCGTGGCTTGCCTGCCCGGTCATACCACCGTCAGCCGCAGCGTGCCCAGTCCCGCCACGCCGCCTTCCAGCACGTCGCCCCGCTTCACGGAATCCACGCCTTCGGGCGTGCCGGTGTAGATGAGGTCGCCGGGTTGCAGCTCCCAGGCGGCGGACAGGTGCTCGATGGTTTCGGCAATGTTCCAGATCAGGCTGGACACATTGCTGCGCTGGCGGTCAGCACCATTCACTTTGAGCCAGATGGCGGCGTTGGTAACGTCGCCCGCGTGGGTGATCTGCGTGATGGGAGAGATGGGTGCGCTGGCGTCAAACCCCTTGCCGATGCACCAGGGGCGGCCCTGGCGCTTCATGTCGGCCTGCAGGTCGCGGCGCGTCATGTCCAGCCCCACGGCATAGCCGTAGATGTGGGCAAACGCGTCGGCGGCCTTGATGTTTTTGCCGCCCTTGCCAATGGCCACGACCAGTTCGATCTCGTGGTGCAGGTTGGCGGTAAGGGTGGGGTAGGGCAGCTCAGCGGTCTGGCCGTCGTTGACCACCACGATGGCGTCGGCGGGCTTCATGAAGAAGAACGGTGGCTCGCGGCCAGTGAAACCCATTTCCTTGGCGTGTTCTTCGTAGTTGCGGCCCACGCAGTAGATGCGGTGCACAGGAAATTGGTCACCGCAGCCCATCACGGGCACGCTGGCCACGGGCGCTGGAGAAAACACGTAGCTCATGTCAACCTCTCGAATTCTTGGGTTCAATGCAAAGGGGGTTCGGGCGGCGCGGGATGCTGGGGCTTGTGTGGTTGCAAAAAACCCCGTGTGCTGCCCCCGCAGCCTTGGTGTGGCAGTGTGCCATGGGTGCGCCCACAAGGTTGCGCCCGGTTACAAGAGGGAAGAAGGGCCAGGCCCTGCCGTTGCAGCCACCCGCCCGGGCGGGCTGGGGTGGCAGGGTGGTGACTATGGGGCGCTACACTCGCGCTCATGGCACAGAGCTTTGATTTCCAAAACACGCCGGGCCACTTGGTGCGCCGCGCCCACCAGCGAACCGTTGCGCTTTTCATGGAAGAAACCGCGGGGTTTGACGTCACCCCGGTGCAGTTCGCCATCCTGCACGAACTGCTGGCCCAGCCCGGCGAGGACCAGGTCACGCTGGCGTCCCGCGTGGCGTTTGATGCAGCCACTTCGGGTTCTGTCATCGGGCGCCTCGAAAAGCGCGGCTGGATCCGCCGCGAACCCGACACCCACGACCGCCGCCGCAAGCTGCTGTGGATTACCCCGGAAGGCGAAGTGGCGGCGCTGCAGATGCGCGACGCCGCCCAGCGTGTGCAAGAGCGCCTGACCGCCCCGCTGACCCCGCAGGAGAGCGCTCATCTCATGGTGCTGCTCTCTAAAGTGGTCTACAACCACCAGGACCCAGCGGGCACTTCGGGCGCGTGAGGGGTGGCGCGGCCTGGCCGCGTCAGTCGCCCTGGCGGATTGGCATTCCCTGCAGCCGCATCAATCGCACCCTGATCGCACCCCGACTGCACGCTGATTGCACGCTGATTGCACCTTAGTCGCACCTTGATCGCATCCACATTGCAGATTGATCGATAAATCCTCACGTCCATGCAGCTCCACAACTACTTTCGCTCATCGGCCTCGTTTCGCGTGCGCATCGCGCTGGCGATCAAAGGGCTTAGTTACGACTACATCCCCGTTCACCTGGTGAAGGGGGAGCACAAGAACCCCGCGTACTTCGACCGCATTGGCGATGCACTGGTGCCCACGCTGGTCACCGACGACGGCGCAGCCCTGTCGCAGTCAATGGCCATCGTCGAATACCTGGACGAGATGCACCCCACCCCGGCGCTGTTGCCCGACACGCCCCTGGCCCGCGCCCGCGTGCGCGCGCTGGCGCAGACGGTGGCTTGCGACATCCACCCCATCGCCAATCTGAGGGTGCTGAAGTACCTGGTGCACGACTTGAAGGTGGACGAGGAGGCCAAGAACGCCTGGTACCGCCACTGGGTGCGCAACGGGCTGGAGGTCTTTGAGCGCCAGCTGGCGCTGCTGGCGCAAGAGCGTGCAGCGCAGGGCCTGGCCCCGTCGGTGCTGTGCTGGGGAGACACCCCCACGCTGGCCGACTGCTGCCTGGTGCCGCAGATCTTCAACGCCCAGCGTTTCAAGGTCAGCCTGGACGGCCTGCCGTTGACCATGGGCGCGTTTGATGCCTGCATGGCCTTGCCCGCGTTCCAGCAGGCGCAGCCCTCGGCCTGCCCCGACAACGAAGCCTGATGACGACGTTGCCCCGCCAGGCCCCGCCCGCCGACTGGCTGGTGCCCGACTGGCCCGCGCCCGCTGGCGTGCATGCGCTGTGCACCACGCGCGCCGGCGGCGTCAGCGTGCCGCCGTATGACAGCCTGAACCTGGGCACCCATGTGGGGGATGAACCTGCGGCGGTGCAGGCCAATCGCAACACCATGCAATCGGCCGTGCAGGGCCGGACACCCGGGGCACGCGCCACCTTTTTGAACCAGGTGCATGGGGTGGGGGTCGCCCACCTGGACTTGTCCACGCCCAATGGCACAGACGCCGACGCCTGCACCACCACCACGCCGGGCGCCGTCTGCACCATCATGGTGGCCGACTGCCTGCCCGTGCTGCTGGCCCACCGCTCGGGCGCGGTGGTGGGCGCGGCCCACGCGGGTTGGCGCGGATTGGCCGGGGCAGACGGTCGGGGGGTTTTAGAGTCGGTTTTTGAGTGTTTTAAGGCCCTAGCGCTTGATGGTAAAGCGCTGGCAGCTATAAATAGTGAAGCAAATGGATGGCACGTTGACGAGGCTTCAAGGGACGGTGTTGCCGAAAACACCCTGGTCTGGCTAGGCCCCTGCATAGGCCCCGAGGCTTTTGAAGTGGGCGCCGAGGTCCGTTCTGCGTTTTGCGACGTGGACTCTGCGGCGCAACCTTGTTTTGTGCCGCGCGCGGGTGCTCCCGGCAAATACCTGTGCGACCTGGCGGGCCTGGCCCGGCTGCGGCTGCAGGCGTTGGGCATCGCCCACATCTATGGCAACAACAGCACGGCGCCGTGGTGCACGGTGGCCAACGCTTCACGGTTCTTTTCGCACCGGCGCGATAGCGCTGCCCTCGGCGGCAGCGGGCGCTTCGCTGCCTGCATCTGGCGCGACTGAAGCCCCCGCGGAGCCCTGTTGCTGTGGTGCGAGCGCCGCCTGCTCGGCGTCGTAGGCGGCTTGTTCTGCCGCTTCGCGCGCCTTGATCTTCCGTTTGCGCGAAGGCGTGCCAAGGATGTACACCAGGATGCCCATGGGCAGCATTCCATACAGCCCGAAGGTGATCAGTGCGCCCAATACGGTGCCCTGTGGACTGGTAGCTTCTGCCACGGCCATCATGAGGGTGACGTAGGTCCAGGTAATTACGATCAGGTACATTGATTTGTGTTCAGGTAAAGGGTTGATACGGGTTTACCGTCAAACGTGTAGCGTCGTTGGTTTGCCTTGCCGTGCGAGAGCACTGTCTGCGGTTTCCCGCCGAGTTGTCCGATTGAATGCAAATCTGTAGGAATCGTTGCCTTGAGGAGGAGGGTGGGCAACAATGAACCCAAGCGGAGAGCCCTGCCGCTGCGAGCGACCAACCATTGAGGAGACAGCATGAATTCTGAATCACCCTGGGCCGAGAGCGCTCAGCAATTCCAGCAGATTTTCGGGCAAAGCTGGTCGCAGGCGCTGCAATCGTTCCAGAAGATGGACCTGGGCACCCCGGGTCCCGCTGCGGCGCCTTTGCAACTGTCGCAACCCAAGCTGCAGGCGCTGCAGCAGCAATACCTGAACGAGGCCAAAGAACTGTGGGCCCAAGGCCTGCAGGGCAATCCCGAAGTCAAAGACAAACGTTTTGCCGGCGAAGGCTGGGCCACCAATCCGGTGGCCGCGTTTTCTGCTGCGGCCTATCTGCTGAACGCCCGCACCCTGATGGGCTTGGCCGACGCCGTCGAAGCCGACGAAAAAACCAAAGCCCGCATCCGCTTTGGCGTGGAGCAGTGGATGGCGGCCATGGCGCCCAGCAATTTTCTGGCCTTCAACGCCGAGGCTCAGAAAAAAGCCATCGAGACCAAAGGTGAGAGCATTGCCAAGGGCATGCAAAACCTGCTGCATGACATTACGCAGGGCCATGTGTCGATGACCGACGAAAGCCTGTTCGAGGTGGGCCGCAACGTGGCCACCACGGCAGGCAGCGTGGTGTTCGAAAACGAGCTCTTCCAGCTGATCGAATACAAGCCGTTGACGGCCAAGGTGCACGAGCGGCCGATGCTCTTCGTGCCGCCCTGCATCAACAAGTACTACATCCTTGACCTGCAGCCCGACAACAGCGTCATCCGCTACACCGTCGAGCAGGGTCACCGCACCTTCGTCGTCAGCTGGCGCAACCCCGATGAGTCGCTGAAGGACAAGACCTGGGACGACTACATCGAACAGGGCCCGATCGCGGCCATTCGCACGGTGCAGGCCATCAGCGGCGCAGAGACCATCAACACCCTGGGCTTTTGCGTCGGCGGCACCATTTTGGCCACCGCACTGGCGGTGCTGGCCGCGCGCGGTGAACAGCCCGCGCACAGCGTGACGCTGCTGACCACGCTGCTGGACTTCGAAAGCACCGGCATCCTGGACATCTTCATCGACGAGCAGATGGTGCAGATGCGCGAGATGACGCTGGGCCCACAGGCGCCGGGCGGCCCCGGCCTGCTGAAGGGCCAGGAACTGGCCACCACCTTCAGCTTTCTGCGCCCCAACGACCTGGTGTGGAATTACGTCGTCGGCAACTACCTGAAGGGTGAAACACCGCCACCCTTCGACCTGCTGTACTGGAACGGCGACAGCACCAACCTGCCCGGCCCGTTCTACTGCTGGTACCTGCGCCACATGTACCTGCAGAACGAGCTGAAAAAACCCGGCGCGCTGACCGTGTGCGGCGAGAAGGTCGACCTGGCCAGCATCGAAGCGCCGTTTTTTGTCTACGGCTCGCGCGAAGACCACATCGTGCCGTGGACCGCGGCTTATGCGTCGACCCCCCTGATCAGCGGCAAGAAGACCTTCGTGCTGGGCGCCAGCGGCCACATCGCGGGTGTCATCAACCCGCCGGCCAAGGGCAAGCGCAGCCACTGGACCCACACCGGGACACACGGCAAGCTGCCCGCCAAGGCCGAAGACTGGCTGGAGACCGCGACCGAACACCCCGGCAGTTGGTGGCCCGTCTGGACCGACTGGCTCAAGCCCCACGGCGGCAAGCTGGTGAACGCGCCCAAGACACCGGGTTCGACCAAGTTCAAGCCGATCGAACCGGCCCCTGGCCGCTACGTCAAAGCCAAAGCCTGACGCAGTTTTTTCCCGACTGAAGGAGACTTTCACATGCCACAACAAGACATCGTCATCGTCGCCGCCGCCCGCACGGGCGTGGGCAAATTCGGCGGCAGCCTGGCCAAGGTGGCCGCGCCGGAACTGGGCGCCACTGTGCTGAAGGCGCTGCTGCAACGCAGCGGCCTGGCCAGCGAGCAGGTCGGCGAGGTGATCCTCGGGCAGGTGCTCACCGCTGGCAGCGGTCAGAACGCGGCGCGCCAGGCGCTCATCAAGGCCGGCTTCAACACCGGTGTGCCGGCCATGACCATCAACAAGGTCTGCGGCAGTGGCCTGAAGGCCGTGATGCTGGCGGCGCAGGCCATCCGCGACGGCGACAGCGACATCGTCATCGCCGGCGGCCAGGAAAACATGTCTGCCGCGCCGCACGTGCTGCTGGGCAGCCGCGACGGCCAGCGCATGGGCGACT
>JAUXZO010000046.1 GCA_030692685.1 Acidovorax sp.
CGTCCAGGATTTTTGTGGACAGGCTGGGGCCGATGCCCTTGATGCCGTCCAGCTCGGCAGCGGAGGCCTTGTTCACGTCGACCGCTGCGAACGCGGCGGCGGCATACAACAGGGTGATGATGAGCAGTATTTTTTTGAACACGATTGAACTCCCTCGGTATGTAGATGAAAGGTATTTACTGCAGCCAGGCCCTGTAAAGGTTCACAGGTTCTCGGTCTGCGCGGCTATCTTATCTACCGCTGAGAAAGCGGTGTCGTCAGCTGTTTCAGAGGCTCAGAGTTCTTCGACGCGGCGTGCCGGGTAGCTGTCCCAGGTCTGGCAACCGGGGCATTGCCAGAAATGCTGGCGCGCCTCAAAACCGCAGGCTGCGCAGCGGTAGCGGGTCAGCGGCTTGACGGCATGGTCCAGCGCGCGCTGGATCTGCGGGTGGAATTCTTCGTGTTCCAGCTTTTCTGTGGCGAGCCATTTGGCTGCGGCCACCAGCGACCGTTCCTTGTCCAGGTGCAGCACATAGCGTTGCCGCGCCGTGTCGCGTGTGGCTTCGTTGGCGGCTTCTATGGCAACGATGCTCTCCAGTACGTCGAGCGAGGGGCTGAGTGTGTAGTGCGCCTGCAGCAGCGCTTGAACCTGCGGAATATCGCCAGTGGCCGTGGCTGCCTCGACCATCAGCGGCGCCGCCAGTGGCAGAGCGGCAGGGTTGCGCTCGCCCAGTGTCTTGAGGGTGGACAACACGGCGGCGGGTTGCCCCATGAGCCGCTGCAGGCGCGCCATTTCAATGCGTGCGCGTGCGGCATCCGGCGCAGCGGCCACTGCTTGATCCAGCAGCGCCTGTGCACCGGGCAGGTCGCCCTGGCCGCTGAGCGCCAGGGCCTGCTCGCACAGGTAATGCGCCTGGCGGGTGCTGAAGTCGCCTTGGTCGGCTGCATGCATCTTGCGGGCAATGGTGGCGGCGTGTGGCCAGTCGCGTGAGCGTTCGTAGATGGCCAGCAGGGCCAGGCGGGCCTGTGGTTCGAAGGGGGTTCCTTCCAGGCGGTGCAAGGCATCTTCTGCACGGTCGAGCAGTCCGGCTTTGAGGAAGTCGAGTGCCAGCGCATGCTGCGCACGCTCGCGGTCGGTGCGGCTGAGGTCACCGCGCGAAAGCAGGTGTTCGTGCACGCGCACGGCGCGGTCGTATTCGCCACGGCGACGAAACAGATTGCCCAGGGCAAAGTGCAGTTCTGACGTGTCGGGATCGTTCTGTACCGCCTCGATAAAGGCATCAATGGCCTGGTCCTGCTGCTCGTTGAGCAGGAAGTTCAGCCCTTTGAAATACGCCTTGGGTGCGCGGCGGTTCTCGGCACGCAACTGGCGCAGGTCAAAACGCGACGCCAGCCAGCCCAGAACGAAGGCGACCGGCAGGCCCAGCAGGATCCAGCTCAGGTCAAATTCCATGGACGGAGGGCAGGTCGGGAGGTGGAGGAGGGGCGGGTGCGGCGTTGGAAGCCGTCGTGGCGGTAGCCGCAGGCGTCACGATGACTGCCTGCGCTCGGCGCGCAGCACTGCGGTGTTGCCACCAGCGGGGCACCATACCCAGTGCGCCCACGGCGAGCCCCGCTGCAAAAGCGGTCAGGACCACCAGCACCAGTGGCGCGCGCCATTGCGTGCCAAAGAAAAAGTGCACGGTCGCGTCTTGCTGGTTGTTCAATGCGAAAGCGAACAACGTAAAAAAAATGGCTGCCTTGAGCAGCCACAGGAGGTATTTCATCGGTCTCCCCAGTGGTGGGGCGATTCTAAGAGCTAGGGGCCTGGCGGGCTGCAGGGCCAGCAGCAGGTGAAAATTTAGGTCAAATAGGCCTCTAGCGCTTATCTATAAAGCGCTAGTAGCTATTATTTTTGAATAGGAGCGCCGCCCGCTATTCCTGACTTTTCTTCCATTTCGGCGGTGCGTTTGTCCACGGCTTCGCGCAAGGCCTTGCCGGGCTTGAAGTGCGGCACACGCTTTTCCGGAATCGCAACAGCCTCACCGCTGCGCGGATTGCGGCCCATGCGGGGAGGGCGGTGGTTCACCGAGAAGCTGCCAAAGCCCCGGATCTCGATGCGGTGCCCGCGTACCAGAGCATCGCCCACGGCGTCCAGAATGGTCTTGACGGCGTATTCGGCATCGCGGTGCGTGAGCTGGCCAAACCGTGCGGCCAGTTCTTCAACGAGGTCTGAGCGGGTCATGGAGTCTTGGGGCATAGGCGGGCTGCTGCGGCTGAATGAGGAGCGGGCGCCGAGGCGCCCGCTGTCTGACCATTCATTTCACTCCCAAATCTGCACACAAGGTGCGGGTCTGGGTAGCGAAATCAAAGGGTCAGTGTTTTACTTTTCCGAGTTGTCCAGCTTGGCGCGCAGCAGGGCGCCCAGGCTGGTTGTGCCGGCGCTTTCGCGGCTCGATTGCTGGCTCAGGTTGGCCATGGCGCCTTGCTCGTCGATCATGTCCTTTTGCTTGATCGACAGCTGGATGTTGCGGGTCTTGCGATCCACATT
>JAUXZO010000068.1 GCA_030692685.1 Acidovorax sp.
GGAACTGGCGAATGAAGTCCACCGCCGCCTCGCCGACGATGCCGCGGTCACGCGCGCGCACCACGCCGCCGGCCACGATCACCTCGCAATCGGTGTTGCCGCACAGGATGGCCGCCACATTGAGGTTGTTGGTGATCACCCGCAAGCCCTTGTGGTGCAGCAGGGCCTTGGCCACGGCTTCGGTCGTGGTGCCGATGTTCAGGATCAGCGAGCAGTCGTTGGGCACCTGTTCGGCCACGGCGCGTGCAATGCGCGCCTTGCCTTCGGCGTTGAGCGTTTCGCGCTGCGTGTGGGCCAGGTTCTCTACGGTGGAACTGGGCACGCGCACTCCGCCATGAAACCGCGTGAGCAGGCCGGACTCGGCCAGGCGCTGCACATCGCGGCGCACGGTCTGCAGCGTCACGCCCAGCGTGTCGGCCAGTTGTTCCACCGTGGCGGATTTGCGCGCGCGGACTTCTTCAAGGAGCAGCAGTTGTCGGGGATTCGTATTCACGCGTATTAATTGGCTGAGATCGGCTGGAGGGGTGCTGATACTTTAAATCGAACAAAAAAGAACCTGTTAAGGGTAAACCTTGATTCGATACGATCACAAAAGAACAAAAATGAACGCAATCGAAAACGAGAGGGCCAGCTGTGAGCACCGTGGAATGCACCCCGGGATACAGCGGCAAAAGGTTTCACAAAGCCCCGGGGGGCGACAAAGAAAGGCAAGCGTGATGCAGCTGGCACTGGACAGCATCAGCAAAAAGGTCGGACCTGAGACCTGGCTCCATGACATGAGCCTGGCGCTGCACAGCGGCGCCGTCACGGTGCTGCTGGGCGCCACCCAGGCGGGCAAAACCAGCCTGATGCGCGTCATGGCCGGGCTGGATACGCCCACGGCGGGCACGGTCACAGTGGACGGTGTGGACGTGACCGGCATGCCGGTGCGCGAGCGCAACGTGGCCATGGTGTATCAGCAGTTCATCAACTACCCCTCCATGAAGGTGGCGGCCAACATTGCATCGCCCCTGAAGCTGCGCGGTGAAAAGAACATCGACGCCCGGGTCCACGAGATTGCCAGCCGCCTGCACATCGACATGTTTCTGGACCGCTACCCGGCGGAGCTGTCGGGTGGCCAGCAGCAGCGCGTGGCGCTGGCCCGCGCCCTGGCCAAGGGCGCGCCGCTGATGCTGCTGGACGAACCCCTGGTGAACCTGGATTACAAGCTGCGCGAAGAGCTGCGCGAGGAGCTGACCCAGCTGTTTGCGGCAGGCCAGTCCACCGTGGTGTACGCCACCACCGAGCCGGGGGAGGCCCTGCTGCTGGGTGGCTACACCGCCGTGCTCGACGAAGGCCAGCTGCTGCAATACGGCCCCACGGCCGAGGTGTTCCATGCGCCCAACTCGCTGCGCGTGGCGCGCGCCATTAGCGACCCGCCG
>JAUXZO010000080.1 GCA_030692685.1 Acidovorax sp.
ATGGGCGCACTGGCGCCCATGCTCACCCCGCAACCGCCCCGCCGCAGGCGCAGCCAGCAGGGGGTTGGACAGCCGAACAGCCGGACAGCCACACGGGCCATTGCTTCGCTCGGCCTCACCTCGCGGGCGCAAGCGCCACGCGCTGCGCAGGCTGGGCCGAGCGCAGCGACGGCCCGAAGGGCTGTTGGCTCCCCAGCCCCTCTGTATGCGCCGAGGAGCGCAGTGGGCGGGGTGGCCTGCGTGCCGAAGGACACACAGGCTTCGTGGACTAGCTCGTCGCAGTTGTTTGAACGGAGCTGCAAAGCAGCGCAGTGAGTTCTGCGACGCACCCCGCCCGCGAGCACCGCAGGTTGCCCGCAGCGAAGCGAAGGGACGCAGACAGCGGGGTCGCCTTTTCTTTGGTGACTTTCTTTTGGCGACGCAAAAGAAAGTTACTCGCATGCCGGGCGACTCCCGGCCTCCGCCCTGAAACCAAGCATGCCTTCCCAACCAGCACGCCCCGGCTTCGACAAGCTCAGCCCGAACGGTTTGGATGGCGCTCGGCTTCGCCGATCAACGCCCACTTCTACCGAGCCAGCATGAAAGACCCCAAGCGGATTGATGCCGGCTCAACAGTTCAACGTCAAATACTTGCAACCACGGCTCAAACACCCGCAGACTGATCGCGAAGAAAGGCCAACACTGCCGTCTGGTCGCCTTCAAACCGAATGCGTTCGACCCGGCTATTCCGCTGAAACGCATACATCGGGTCGTAATACTGGCGCATCAGCACAGTGATCCAATCGCGGTGCAGGTCTACATCGCCCGTGTCTTTTTGCAGCGCCAGCGCGCGCACCATCACGTCGCGCAGGGTGTGGTGCAGGCTGCCACCCAGGCGCTTGGCGAGTTTGTCCAGGCTCTCCAGCAGGCGGGCGGCAAACAGGTCCGCGCCCGCCACGGGGCCGTGCGCGGCCACAAATGCGGCGCATTGCTGCACCACATAGTCGCGCAGGATGCGTTCCACGCGGCTTTCGAAATCGTCGGTCAGGCAGATGATGGGCACCTGCTCGAGCCGCTGGCGCAGCGGCAGGGGCACCGAGCATTTGCCCACATGGCGGCCTTCGTCTTCGACCACCAGCATTTGGTGCCCGGCTGCGCGTTTCTTCAAAATATCGATGGCCAGGCGGCTCTCAAAATCAATCTGCGCTGGCTGGCCCGCCACGCGGCTGCCAAAGCTGGATCCGCGGTGGTTGGCATGGCCTTCCAGGTCGAGCCCGTTGGACACTTGCGCCAGCACCTCGGTCTTGCCGGTGCCCGTCAAGCCGCTGAGCACCACAAACCCGCACTCTGCCGATGCAGCCTCGGTGGTCTGCAGCAAAAACGTGCGCATGGCCTTGTAGCCGCCGATGACGCGGGGGTAGGTTATGCCCGCCTCGCTTTGCAGCCACTGCTGAACAATCTGCGACCGCAGCCCGCCGCGAAAGCAATACAACACCCCGTGCTGCGCGTGCGCCTGGGCAAACGCGGCCCACGCTTCAATGCGGTGTTGTTTGGTGCGCCCTGCGACCAGCTGGTGGCCCAGCGTGATGGCCGCTTGTTGGCCTTGCTGCTTGTAGCAGGTGCCCACCTGCTGGCGCTCGGCGTCGTTCATCAACGGCAGGTTGACGGTGCCGGGGAACGCGCCCTGCACAAACTCCACCGGCGCGCGCACGTCCATCATGGGCACATCGTTCAAGAAGATGTGCGCGTAGTCGATGAGGTTGTCACGCATCAGCGTCTTTGCTGTGTGCCAACGAACTTCAGCGCACTTCAACAGCGAAGTGCTGTCGCGCGGTCATCTGCCCGATGGGCTGCAGCGCCAGCCCCAGCTCGGCGGCAACGGCCAAAAAGTCCGATTCGCCCTCAGGCGTTACCGCCACCAGCAAGCCGCCGCTGGTTTGCGGGTCGCACAGCAGCAGTTTTTGTTCTTCGTTCGCCAGCGGCGCAATCTTTTCGCCATAGCTTTCAAAGTTGCGCAAGGTGCCGCCGGGCGCACAGCCTTCGGCCAGGTAATGCGACACGCCCTCCAGCCGCGGCACGGCGGCGTAGTCGATCTGCGCGGTCAGGCCACTGCCGTCCGCCATTTCCACCAGATGGCCCAGCAGGCCAAAGCCGGTGACGTCGGTCATGGCCGCCACGCCGGGCAGCTTGCCAAAGCGGCTGCCGGGGGTGTTCAGCGTGCACATCCAGTCGCGCGCCACGCCCACGTCTTCGGGCCGCAGCTTGGACTTTTTTTCGGCCGTGGTCAGGATGCCGATGCCCAGCGGTTTGGTGAGGTACAAGCGGCAACCGGCGGTGGCGGTGTCGTTGCGCTTCAAGTGCCGCTTGTCCACCACGCCCGTCACCGCCAGGCCAAAGATGGGCTCGGGCGCATCAATGGAATGCCCGCCCGCCAGCGGAATGCCCGCTGCATCACACGCCGCCCGCCCGCCGCGAACCACCTCGCGTGCCACCTCGGGCGGCAACACGTTGACAGGCCAGCCCAATATGGCAATGGCCATCAACGGGTCGGCACCCATGGCGTAGATGTCGCTGATGGCGTTGGTGGCTGCAATGCGCCCAAAGTCGTACGGGTCATCGACGATGGGCATGAAGAAGTCGGTGGTGGACACCACCCCCCGCTCGCCGTCCAGCGCGTACACCGCGGCATCATCGCGCGACGTGTTGCCCACCCAAAGACGCGGGTCCAGCGTTTGCGAGCCGCTGCCCGCCAGAATAACGTCCAGCACCTTGGGGCTGATCTTGCAGCCACAACCGGCGCCGTGGCTGTATTGGGTAAGGCGAATGGGCTCGGTCATGGCGTGGGTCTCGGTGGATCAGGGGCGTGGCAAAGCCGACCAATATAACAAGGCGGTATAAGGCGTCTCATGCTGTCTGCCGACGAACGATCTGCTTTTGAAGAATCCATTGCCCGGGTGCGGGAGCTGGCCACACGCGCGCTGAAGAGTGCGAGCGGCGCGAACGGAGCCAACGACGCCATCGCCTTCACCGCGCAACTGCACCGCAGCCTGGACACCGTGGCAGCGCAAGCCGCCGCCGCGGGCCCCGTGCCCGACTGCAAGGCGGGCTGCGCCCACTGTTGCCATGTGCGGGTGGAGGCGACAGAACCCGAGGTGTTTCGCATTGCGCAGCACCTTGCGGCCCAGCCCACCGACAGCCTGGATGGCGCGATCGCTCGCCTGCGTCAACATATCGCCAACGCCAACAACGGTGCCAGTCGCCAGCCGTGCAGCTTTTTGGTAGATGACCGCTGCGCCATCTACAGCGTGCGCCCGGCAGCCTGCCGCAAGGCGCACTCGCTGTCGGTCCAGCACTGCGCCACGCAAGCGCCACAGATTCCGCAGAACCTGCGTCTGTTGCTGGATGCCGAGGCGCTGATGGCGGGAACCGCGCTGGCCTATCGCGACCTGCAGTGGCCCGCCAGCGCACACGAGCTGAATGCCGCCGTGCTGGCGGCGCTGACCGATGCTGCGGCGCAAGAACGCTGGTACCAAGGGGACGCAACCGCGTTGGGCTCCACCTCTCAGAATTGACGCGCCTTGACTTCCATCAAGCCCGGCACCAGCCATCGGCACACAATGCCACTGCCCTGCAAACATCACGATGAACATACCCTTACCCCTGCGCTCCCTCACTGCAGCCGCAATGTTGCTGCCCCTGCTGGGCTGCAGCAAGCCCGAAACCAGCGGCCCCGCGCAGGCGGGTTTTGATGCGCTGGTGGCGTCGTGCACGCAGTTCTTAGCCGAACGCGCACCCCACGTGCGCCCCGGTGGCAGCGGCGAATGGATCAAAACCGGCTACAGCCCCGCACTGGTACAGCCCGAACTGAACCGCACCGAATCACCGGTGACGCCCTACGTCGCCAAGATCGTGGTGAAGGACAACGAAGCCCAGGCCATCGCCACCACGCAGGCTAGCGCCCAAGGCATCACTCTCACGCCCGCGCACCTGCTGTCCAACCGCACGCACACCTTTGTCTACAGCTTTGATGGCACAGCGTGGCGCTGGCAGAACGGGCAGCTGCTAACCAAGATTCCCGGGCAGAACGACACTACGGTGGCGCTGACGCTGGCGGAGGTGTCTGCGGTGGGACCGAAGGGGTTTGTGGGGTGCCTGCCGCGTTGATAGCGGCGGGTCAGCGCAATCAATTAGGGATCAAACCGGGATCAAAACTTATCAAATTGATAGCTGCTAGCGCTTATCCATAAAGCGCTAGAGGCCAATTTGACGTAAATTTTCAGATCCAGCTGTGATGGGGCGCACCGGGGTTGCGCCCCGCGCTACAGATCCTCAGCCGTCTGGGTTTCGGCGAAGACACTTTCACTACCGCCCAACGCCGGGGTGTATCGCTCTTGCAGCGCCAAAGCCTCTCCCAATGCCCCGTTCGGCGGCGTGGGCCGGGTGGCCAGGTCTTGCGTTACGGGTGCGCCGGGCACCCATTCGGTGGCTGTTGGGCTAAAAGCCAAGACGCTCAGAAACAGGGCAATCAAAAACACGCCGACCACAAAGGTGCGCCAGTCACCCGAAGCCCCAGACGGGTACGGCGCGGGCATCGCAGGTGGGGATGCGGCGGTGAAATGACCGGGCGATTTCATAGCGACCTCGACTCAAAACGTTGGATATAGCTGGACTGCACTTTCTGCGCAGCAGGGTCTCGTGAAGGTGATCGAATTGATCGGATCGGATCGGATCGGATCGGATCGAAGTCAGGGTCGAGGTCGAGGGAAGGACGGTGAGGAGCGCTAGCGCTTCTTGTTGTCCGTCTCGCCGATGTCCGCCCGGCCCATGCGCGACGATGGCTTTTGCGCCGGGTGCTCCTCGATTTTTCCCTGTCGATGGCCGCAAGCGTCCACCACATCGGCCGGGCCAACGCCGGGTCGCTCTCCGCCCGCGCGGTTGGCATAGACCGGGTCTGAGTGACCGTCCTCGTCTTTGAGGCCGTATTGATCGAAGTCCGGGACGGGGGTTTTGGCTGTCATGTGAGTGGTCCGATTCTGTGTGGCTGTGCGAGTCTAGGGTTGAGTTTTGATGGCTTTGGGTTGTCTGTGTCTCGGGGGTCAGCCCAGCGGCTTCCAAACCGGAGGCTCAGGGTCCGGGAACCGCAGAGGCTCTGGCTGGGGACGCAGCGCCGCTTGAGACTGCCGCATGCGCTTGATGGCGCGGGGCTTGAGCACGTGGGACCCGGTACGGTGGCTGCTGGGCATGGCGATCTCCTGAAGCTGTGGCGATGACTTGCCTCTATTAATCCCGCACACGCGGGACCAAAAAGTAAGACAACGTTGATTCCAGGTATCAGAACCAAGCCACCGGCGAGGGCGACCCCGGCAGGACTACATACCGGTGCGGCTACACCCTACCGGTGACCGCTGATGCGCTGCCCTAACGTGACCAATATCCAAGTTACCCAAGTTACCCAAGTTATCCAAACTTCGTGGAAGGACGGTCGGTATGAAAAGAAAGGTGCTCAGAAAGAGCGGCGCACGTCAGCGGGCTGTGCTGCTGTCGCTTGAAACGTTCCTGGCAATTACGGACATGCCCGCTTCACGTCGGCAAGATCGTGGGGAAGAAAGCCTGAAAGGTGAAGGACGACGTCCAGGCCCGGCGGCCTGGCAGACCGACGTGCGCAGCCGCGCAGCGGTTCGGCCCCGTTGAACCAGAAAGCGGGTGGCTCAACGGCTAAGGCGCACGTTCCAGCTCCTGCGCGAGCATCTGCCGCCCCTTGGGCGTGATCGCCAGCACCCTTGCAAACCGCTGGGCCTCGGCCGTGGCGCTGGGCAGCATCACGGACACCAGATCCGCAGCGCGCAGAACCCGCAGCTTGTCGATATTGGCTTCTTCATCCACGGTCAGCGGAAGCGGCGTCTGCGCAATTTCTCGGAGGTATTCAAACGGCATGGTTGGTCTCCTGCGGGCGTGACAGAGAGTGCATTGTGGTAACCAAATCACCGGTTGTTGGTAACAAATTCACAATTCCACAACCCCCGCAGGGAGGTCACTTCTCGGCAGTCACAGTCACGACTCGCTCGTTTTGAATGTGCATCCATGGGTTAAAAATTGACCGAACGGATTATGCGAACACCGCCTCCCATGCTTGTTTTAGGGTGGCTGCATTGTGTTGCGTAACCAGCGTGCGGCACCACGGGCGTTGCACGCGGCGATTGCCGTAGGAGACAGCCCACGCATGCAAGAGCTTCAGCCCGATGCATCGATGAAGAGGGTGTGGCCATGCTTAACCCATCCCTTTAGATCAGCGTGTTCCTCACTTCTAGCCCATTTCATGTCTGCCATCCTCAAAGCCACGACGCCAAGCGCTCCTGAAAAAATTCTCCCCTGCCCGGCCCCATGCTCCAACGAGAACAACCCGGAGCTGTTGGCCACTCAGGATTCAAGTTCGTACCGCTCGTTGTACGAGCCTTTGGTCAACGGCATTCCTACCGAGCCCCAACGTAGTGCTGCGGCAGATTTCTTGCGAGACTCGCTGCGCGACACGCCCGTGGGCGCGGACGACCTACCCAGCAGTGGTGCCGACCTGATGGCGTGGATGGAAGCCAGCATGCAGGCCGTGCATGGCAAATACCAACACTACTTGCAGACGCGCCAGAGTGGCGCGCCGCGCCAATATTTTGCCAACCGCTCCCACGCGCTGTACTTCCTGCGACAGGTTGCGCCGACCAAGCTGGTGGACGGTTCGTGGTTGTATGGCTTGTGCGCCTATGCAGACAACCCGCGCCTGTCAGACCTGGTAGTGACTTATCTTGAAGAGCTGGGCAATGGCGATGCGGACAAAAACCATGTGACGCTGTACCGCGGGCTGCTGGCGCGCTACGGGTTGGACCCGATCGATGACTTGCCCGACGCGCACTATGAGCAAGGCCTGATTCAACTGGCGCTGGGCTGGAACGCACAGGAGTTTTTGCCCGAGATTGTGGGTTTTAACCTGGCTTACGAACAGCTGCCATTGCACCTGCTGATCTCGGCCTACGAGCTGAACGAGCTGGGCATCGATCCGTACTATTTCACGCTGCACGTCACAGTGGACAACACCGACACTGGCCACGCACGGCGCGCGTGCCAGGCCGCCATCGACGCCGCGCCGCGCATGGACGACGGCGGCGAATATTGGCGCAGGCTGCGTGCCGGGGCCAAGTTGGGTGACCTGGGCGTGGGCACGCTTGACGTTATTCGCGGCTTCAACATCGACCACGAAGTGGTGCGCATTTTTTCGCACAAGGCGCCTGCGGGGCACGGCGCGCACTCCGACTTTTGCAAGGTGGCTGGGCGAAAGGTGAACGACTGGCTGGCAGACCCGAAGAATGTCCCGGCCTTTTTGGCGGCGTTGGAACACGGGGGCTGGATAAAGAAGAACCAGCCTGCTGCCGAAAGCCGGTTCTGGAATTTGCTGCAGGGCGACCGGGCAGAGATGTTTGGCGTTTTTTCGCCGTATGAACTTCAGGTGATTCACGACTGGATTCGCGGTGATGCCAGTGGTGACGGCGCGTCTTTTGAAACGACGACTCAAGCGCAGAGCACCGGCGCAGTCGCCCAGGTACCGCGTCGCCCCTTAAGCTTTCGGGTTGCTGAAAGGCTCCGGCTTGCGAAAGGCGCCACCAGCTCTACCAACACCCTGAGCCCGGCCAGCAATGAACACCAGTGGCTGGACACTGACCTGTCGCTCTTGCGTGAGCAGCTGCCGACTTTGGGCCCTGCAGAACAGCGCGATTTATTGGTGCGAGCCATGTCGCCAGCACTGCACTGGACGCCCGCCGGCCTGATGGCAACCAAAGCGTTTATAGATCGCACGTATGCGGTTTGATCGTGCCTTGCATGCTAGATGCAGCATCCAGCATCCAGCATCTTCAGCGTGGCCCTACCGTGTAGTCTGGGCTTGTCCTACAGCATCCGCACAGAGGCCCCATTACGTTGGAGTCTCTTTGACATTTAAGGAGCTGGCAAATGAGCGACAACACCCACGAAACCGTTCACGACCGCAACTTCATCAACCTGAACGAGCGCTATGAACTCCGCGACTGGACCAACAGCTTGGGCGTCACTGAACTGGAATTGAGAGAAGCCGTAGCGGCCGTTGGCACCTCTGCCGACAAGGTGCGCCAATACCTGGCGTCGCAATCAAACAATTGATCCACAGTTGATCAAACAATCGATCACGGAGTTGCCCATGGCAGACGATCACGGCCAAGCACCCACATCGACCCGGACGATGTGGAAAGGTGCCATCAGTTTCGGCTTGGTGCACATCCCGGTGGGGCTGTACTCGGCCACTGCCAGTACCGGCATCGACTTTGACTGGCTCGACAAAAGGTCGATGCAGCCGGTGGGCTACAAGCGCATTAACAAGGTCACTGGCAAAGAGATTGCGGGCACCGACATCGTGAAGGGCGTGGAGTACGAAGACGGCCGCTACGTGGTGTTGTCACCTGAAGAGATTGCATCCGCGTTCCCCAAGGTCACCCAGACCATCGAGATCGAGGCGTTTTTAGACGCCGACGAGATCCCGTTTGTGTATCTGGAACGGCCGTACTACACCGCTCCGCTCAAACGCGGCGAAAAGGTGTACGCCCTGCTGCGTGAGGCCCTGCGCAAGAGCAACAAGGTGGGCGTTGCCAAGGTGGTCATCCAGACCAAGCAGCACCTGGCAGTGCTGATCCCGTGTGGCAGAGCGCTCATCCTGAACCTGCTGCGCTGGGGCGGCGAGATTCGGTCGTTTGAGCAGTTGAACCTGCCGCCGCTAGACGCCAAGGCTGCGGGCATCAAGGATGCCGAGATGACCATGGCGGTTCAGTTGATAGAAGACATGACGCAGTCGTGGGATGCCGACAATTTTAGGAACTCGTTTGCCGACCAGATCCATCAACTGGTAGAGCAAAAAGCGTCCTCCGGGGACATCGAGGACGTAGCCAAGGTAGAAAGCGGCCCAGCCGTGTCGACGGGAGCCGAGGTGCTGGACCTTACGTCCTTGTTGAAGCGAAGCCTGGAAGGCAAGACGCCCAACGCATCAAGCAACGCGTCAAGCAACGCATCCAGCAAGTCGGCGAACAAAGCCACAAAAGGGGCCACAAGCAAGCCACCGGGCAAAGGCAAAACCGCCACGGTGACGCGCCTACCGTCGCCCCCCGCCAAACGCGCTGCGGCGAAAAAGCCGACGCCCAAGGGCAAAACCGCAGCCCCCGCCAAGACCCCAAAACCGGCGGCCAAAAAACCCGCCCGCCGCGCTGCATAAGCAGCGGTTTTGGCCATGAAGGACGCGCTCGCCCCTTACCAAAAGAAACGCAACTTTGCGGTCACCCCCGAACCGGCAGACGGTGGGTACCCCAGCGTTGAAGGGCTGCAATTTGTGATTCAAAAGCACTGGGCCAGCCGCTTGCACTATGACCTGCGGCTAGAGATAGACGGCACGATGAAAAGCTGGGCGGTGCCCAAGGGGCCCAGTTTTGACCCTGCCGACAAACGCATGGCGGTGCAGGTGGAAGACCACCCTATTTCGTACAACAGCTTTGAGGGCCAGATACCGCCCAAGCAGTACGGCGCCGGGCGCGTGATCATCTGGGACCGCGGCTTTTGGGAGCCACTGGGAGACGCGGCAGAAGGCTATCGCACCGGCAAACTCAAGTTCAAGCTGCACGGGCACAAGCTGCAGGGACACTGGACCTTGGTGCGCATGCACGGTCGCGGGGACGAGCGCCAACCACCTTGGCTGCTGATCAAGGAGCGCGACGGGCTGGAGCGGCCCGCAGGCGAGTTCAGCGTGGTGCAAGAGATGCCCGACAGCGTGGCGGCCCTCCCACCGTTATCGCCGCCTTCCCTGGCCGATCAGGCGCAGGCCGCGCCGCAGGCAAAGAAGCAAACCACCGCAAAGCCCCGCCGTGCGAAGTCGAGCATCGAATCCAAGTCGCAGCCGGACACGCCACTCGCCCCCCTGCCCCACAAGCTCGCCCCCCAGCTCGCCACGTTGGTGGACGGCCCGCCTGCGCAGGGGGAGGACTGGATTTGGGAGCTGAAGTTTGATGGCTACCGGTTGCTGGCGCGGCTTGAGAACGGAACGGCGCACCTGTTTACCCGCAACGGCAACGACTGGACCGCCAAGATGCCGCAACTGGCGCAAGCGGTCGAAAGCCTTCCCTTGAAATCTGGATGGATTGATGGCGAGGTGCTGATGCCCGACGCGCAAGGCGTGCCGGACTTTCAGGCATTGCAAAACGCGTTTGACGGCGAGGCGACGGACGCGCTGGTTTTTTATGTGTTTGACCTGCCTTACGCAGACGGGCACGACCTGCGGGGTCTTGCCCTTGTGGAGCGCAGAGAGCGGCTTGAGGCCCTGGTTCAGGCGTCTTCGTCTGACCGAATCCGCTTCAGCGCAGCGTTTGAGGTGGTTCCTTCGGACCTGATTTCATCGGCATGCCAACTGGGGTTTGAAGGCGTGATCGGCAAACGCAAAGGCGGCGCCTACGTGTCACGCCGCAGCGGTGACTGGATCAAGCTCAAATGCACCCAGCGCCAGGAGTTTGTGATCGGTGGCTATACCGACCCGCAAGGTTCGCGCACGGGGCTTGGGTCGTTGCTGCTGGGCGTGCACGACGCGGACGGCGGCTTGCAATATGTGGGTAACGTGGGCACGGGTTTCAGTGAGAAGCTGTTGGCACAGCTGCACGCCCAGTTGCAAAAGCTCAAGGTCGCCAAAAGCCCTTTTGCGAATCCACAAGCCATCGACAAAAAAGCCCACTGGGTGCGGCCCCAGCTGATGGCCGAGGTTGCCTTTGCCGAGTGGACCCAGGAGGGCCGCGTCCGCCACGCGGTGTTTAAAGGGCTGCGCAGCGACAAGCCGCCCCAGGACATCCCAAAAGAAACACCACAGCCCATGAACACCAAGGCCAAATCAAAGCCCGCCCCCCAGGATTCCGCGGTCGGCACGGTGCGGGTGTCCAGTGCAGACCGCGTCATCGACGCGTCCACCGGCATCACCAAACTCGATCTGGTGCGCTACTACGCCACCGTGGCGCCGCTGATGATGTCGCACCTCAAAGCGCGGCCGACGTCGCTGGTGCGCGCACCCGACGGGGTCGAAGGCGAGCTGTTTTTTCAAAAACACTGGGATGCGGGGCGGGTAGTCGGCGTGCGGCAGCTGGCCCAGGCGCTTTACCCGGCCCACCCACCGCTGCTGGAGGTGAGCAGCGCCGAGGGTTTGTTGTCTGCAGCGCAAATGAACACGGTGGAATTTCATACCTGGAACGCCCGCAAGGACAAGATCGATCGGCCCGACCGCATCACCTTTGATCTGGACCCCGGGGAAGGCGTGGTGTGGGCACACGTGCAAGAGGCGGCCACCCTGGTCCGCCTGATGCTGACCGAGCTGGAGCTGCCCGCGTTCTTGAAAACCAGCGGTGGCAAGGGGCTGCACATCGTGGTGCCCATCAAGCGCTTGCATGACTGGGACACGGTCAAGGATTTCAGCCACGCGGTTGTCCAGCATCTGGCGCACACCATCCCGCAACGGTTTGTGGCCAAAAGCGGGCCGAAGAATCGGGTTGGCAAGATTTTTGCCGACTACCTGCGCAACGGCCTGGGCGCCACCACCGCCAGCGCCTGGACCGCCCGCGCGCGACCCGGCATGGGCGTGTCGGTGCCCGTGGCGTGGGACGAGTTGAGCAAGGTCACCAGCGGCGCACATTGGACGGTGCAAACGGTGGGCCGAAGGCTGCGCACGGGCAACGGCCCGTGGCAGGGGTATGAGCAAGCGGCGGTGTCTTTGTCCGCGGCGATCAAGGCGCTGGGGCGTACGGGCTGACGCCGCCCCGTTTAGTATCAAATTGATAGCTACTAGCGCTTAACCATCAAGCGCCAGAGGCCAATTTGACTCAATAATTCGGCAAAAACCAATTTGAACCGTTTACGCTGAGCTTGTCGACTCGCTCCGCGAGGGTTCGACAAGCTCAGCCCGACCGGATTTTCAAGTTCAAAGGGCGCCACCTAATAAATTTTTATCTCATTGGATGCGCGTAGAGGCGTGGACGGATCAGGCTGCCCTCAGCTCGGTCTTGCGTTCAATGATGCGCGACACCAACCCATAGTCCACCGCCTCCTCGGCCGACAACCACCGGTCTCGTTCGATGTCGGCCAGCACCTCTTCCAGCGACTTGCCCGTCTCGCGGGCGATGGTGCGCGCGATGCGCTCGCGGGCCTTGACGATCTCTCGGGCCTGAATGGCGATGTCGCTGGCGGGGCCGCCGGAGCCCCCGCTGGGCTGGTGAATCAAAAAGCGCGTGTTGGGCAGGCAGTAGCGCCGTTCGCGGGGTGCCGCCAGGTACAGGTGGGTGGCCGCGCTGCCGACCCAGCCGGTGCCAATCATGTTCACCGGCGCGGTAATGAAACGCACGATGTCGTGGATGGCGTCGCCAGATTCGAGATGGCCGCCGGGCGAGCTGACCAGCAGGTCAATGGGGGCGGCGCTGTCGGCATCCAGCGCAATCAGGCGGCGCGTCACGTCGGCCGCCATCACGTCCGTCACGCTGCCAAAAATCAACAAGGTGCGGGACTTGAAAGCCTTTTCCTCCAGGTAGGAGGTGCGCGGCTCGGGGGCGCTGGTTGGTGGGGTGGTGTCTGGGGTGTCTGGCGTGTCTGGCGTGTCCATGGTGATGAGGGTCCTCGTGTGTGAACTGCCTTGACGAACGGGGCGCGGTTTTCGTGACATCGGCCCATACGATCGCCTGTGGCAAGATTTCAAAATGCAAGATGACCGCCCACTCCCCCTGGCCCTGATCGACTCTGACCGCCGCCGTCTGGTGCGCGCAGCCACCCGTCTGCTGGGCCCGGCCGACGCCGAGGACGCGGTGCAAGACGCCTATGTCCGTGCGCTGGAGGCTGAGCAGCTCGAACTGAACGCCGCCCAAGCCTGGCTGCTGACCGTGGTGCGCAACCTGGCCATCGACCGGCTGCGCAGGCGCCAATGGATGCAGCAGTGGCTGGAAGGCATGGCTGCCAGCGACACAGCAACTGCCGCGCCCTCGGCCGAATCCGATGCGGCGCTGACGCAAGAGGCCACGCGCGCCCTGCGCCTGCTTGCAGCCTGCCTGGCGCCCGAGGATGGCGCCGCTGTGTTGTTGCACGAAGTGTTCGAGGCCAGCCACGCCGAGATCGCACAGACCACGGGCAGGTCCGAAGCGGCCAGCCGCCAGCAGTTGCGGCGCGCACTGCTGCGGCTGCGGCGAACGGGTGGCGTGCCCGCGCCCCACCCTCACCAAGCCGAACGGGAAGCGGGCAACGAAACCGTCTTGCGGCTGTATGTGCAGTCAATGCAGTTGCGTGACCCGCAAACACTGTGGGCCATGCTGCGCCAGCCGCCCATCCGTGCGCTTCATGGTGTCCGCGCTGCAGCCGCCAAAGCCGTGTCGGTGCAAAACGAGGCCGCGCACCCTGTTACCCAGTGCGGCGTTGTGCAGGTGGGCGGCCAGCTGGGCCTGGTGCTGACGCTGGACGGCGTCACGCTGTGTGTGGTGCCGCTGGGCGCGCACGACGAGTGCGATGCGCAGGCAGTGCTGCTTTAACCGCCGCGCCTGCGGGAGCCCGTGATGGGCGGTGGCCTTGTTGCGCAAGACAAATCGCCGCAGTTCACGCACCAGCCTGCCCGACCCGCTATGCGCCCGCTATGCGCCCGCGGTTTGAGCGGCCGGGTTGGGATACCTAGGCGGCTGCGGCGCACCCGCCTTCACCCGGCGCACGGGCAACTCGGCTGTGAGACGCTGAATGGCCAACACACGGGACGCGGGTTCAAAGTTGTGCGGCACCACCAGCACATCCGTGCGCGCATCGCGCACGATGCGTTGCGCCACGCTCTCCAAAAACAGATCAGACAGCGCGGAGGCCGAATGCTTGCCCACCACGATGAGGTCTGCCGCCGTGTTCTGCTGCTGCACCACCACCTGCCGGGCAGGGTCGCCCCGACTCATGGAGGCCGACAGCCGATTGCGCCGTGCGTCGTACGAATCGCTCAGCGTGAACATTCGGCCTTGCGCATAGCTTCGGCACTGCTCCCGGTAGGTCTGAATGGCCCGCTCGGACACTTCGGCATACCGCAACTTGCCCTCATTGACCGTGCTGATGGCATGAAACAGCTCGACCCGCGCCGATGGATGCAGCGCAAAGCCCAGCTCCACCAACCGGTGCGACACCTGCGAGAGGTCCACCGCGACGATCAGGCTTTGGTACGGCTGCTCGGCAAGACTGCGCACCACGATGACGGGGCGCGGACAGGTGCGCAGCATCTGGATGGCCGGATGCGCGCGGAACCAAGCGCGCAGCCCACGCACCGGCGCCGTGCCCCACACCACCAGGTCGGCACCCGCCGCTTCGCGCGCCATATCCGCAGCCGAGAAGTCGATGCGCGTGACGGCATGGACAGGAATGTGGTGCCGCTGCCGCAGCTGCAGTGCGTGGTGCGACAGGCGCACAGCCGCATCCGGCGGGGGTGCCTCACCAGGGTGGGCCCGATAGACGAGCGTCAGCGACGCACCGTGCTGAACACACAGCAGCGCTGCCCGAGCGAGTGCGTGGCCTCCTTGCAGAGAGAAATCGGTGACAGCGAGGATGGAACGAGGGGTCATTGCAAAACGTCCTTCTGTTTTGAACAGCGCGCACCCATGCAGCGGCGGCCCATGCGAGACGGCGCCAGGCGGGTGACGGAGAGGGTGGGCGCGGCCCGTGGCGGGCCGCAGGCTTACGGCAGAGGCGAGGTATGGTCTGCATAACTCTGGCGAGACTGCGGTGGCGCGGATCGGGATGGGCTACAAGGCGGTTTTTGCAGCCAATAGCATGCTATTGGCAAGAAAAGCAACGCCGTAGACCGCCCGAATCCGTGCTGCCACAGACCGCACAGAGTTGTGCAGAGCGTCCCTATGTGAGGTAGTCGCCCGTGGCCTCGGGCTGGAACTGAATGCTTTCGACCACAGCCGCGCACTCTTCGCCGTGCGGCGTGTGCCACCTGGCCACATCCCCGGTCCGCAGGCCCAGCAGGCTGATGCCCACCGGCGACAGCACTGAGATAAAACCTGCTGCTGGTTCGGCATCTTGCGGGTAGCAAACCGTCAGCACCTGGCGCCGGTGGGTGTGCACATCCACCAGTTCCACGCGCGAATACATGGTCACCACGTCGGCCTGCACCGTGCGCGAGCTGGTGACATCTGCATTGGCCAGCAGATCGTCCAAAACGGGGGGAAGTTGCCGGTTGACCAGCTTGGTCAAGCGCGAATAGTCAAGATCGGTGAGCATGCGCTCGCCGTGAACAACACCAACACCAACACCGATAACAGCTGCAGCAGTCATAAAACACTCCATCAAATGCGGCTATCGCCTGCCCCACGGGGACAAAACGGCCGCTACCGCGCGAGGCTGGTGCCCGGCGGTGGATGGTTGCGCTAACAAGGATGAGGAGAGGGTGCCGCCGGGCTTAGGAATGTGCTGGCGTCAGCTGACGACGCGCGTTCTTCTTGGCCGCCGCTCGCGCGCAAGCCGCTGCATGAAGCAGTGCTGTCAGGGCGGCAAAAGTGCAAACCAAGAGGGTCGTCATGGGAGGGAGTGTAGGCAACGTAACCGCATTTGGCACCTATAGCCCCAAGGTCCTTGCCAGATAGCCGGGGCTGGATACTCATTTTTTGATAGCTGGTAGCGATTATCCATAAAGCGCTAGAGGCCGATTTGGCTTGAAATTTTATGTACCCTAGATCTCCCTGTATCCGTTCGGGCTACGGCGGCCGCGAACGGCTTTTGCTTAGCAATCCATTGCTTCACCGACAGCTTTGGTATCCCCCGAACACGGAATATCAATAGCGTGCAGTTAGCCGTATGGCTCTAAAGGCTAAGTACAGCAGATACACGCCCCCAAGAGCTTGAGCAAAACCATTGTCCAAGAGTTGGCGAGCATGAAAGCGGACAAGCCAAGTGCCGCCGCCAAGCCCCACACGAGCGAGCCGCAAACGACGCCTGCAGCCAATGCCATGGCTTGCCTGCGACCGTGCGACATGGCGGTTGTCATGATGGCCATGTTGCTCGGCCCAGGGCTTGCGACGCCCAATACATATGCCGACTGCGCGATGGCCAGCGAAGGTGACAGAAATTCAGAGGGCATGGGTGGGGTGATGTGGTGCTGTACGGGCTGACGAATCCCGGCAGATTACACCCCCTTGAATGAAAGATAAGCGATGCGAAGCCGTTGAACCGCTGGTTTACAGCAGGCTAGCGCATCACTCTACTTTTTATAGCTACTAACGCTTACCACATAAGCGCTAGAGCCCAATTTCACTAAAATCCCCCATCCCCGTGCCGTCTCAAAGCTTGCAATCGACAACTCCGAGGACTTGACCAGCGCGACCAAATCAGAGCGGACGATCAGCCCCAAGTCCTCCGCCGGGTGGGAGGTGATGACGGATGTACGACACCCCAGGGTGTTTCGACATCCACCCCGGTGCGACTTCGCCGCGAATGATTTCGCGGTCTTTGCCGTCAGACGGGTTGCGTGCGTTGATGGCCTGGATGGGCATGGGCTGCCGCCAAACCCCAGCGCGTTCAACGTGCACCCTTCCAGCAAATGCTGGCGACCATTTTTCTGGTTATCTACGTGCATAAATCTGGTCAAAGCTGCCGTTGTCCGCAAAGTGCTCCTTGGCCGCCTTGTCCCACCCACCAAACGCGTCGTTGATGGTGAACAGGTTCAGCTTGGGGAACTGCTTGGCGTACTTGGCCTTGGCCTTTTCAGACACCGCCGGGCGGTAGAAATGCTTGCCCGCAATGTCCTGGCCTTCTTCCGAGTAGAGGTACTGCAGATAGGCTTCGGCCACAGCCCGGGTGCCCTTCTTGTCCACGCTCTTGTCCACCACCGTCACCGCAGGCTCTGCCAGGATGGAGATGGACGGGGCGATCACGTCAAACTTGGCGCCAAATTCCTTTTCCAGCAAATAGGCCTCGTTCTCCCAGGCGATCAGCACGTCGCCCTGGTTGCGCTGGGCAAAGGTGATGGTGGAGCCGCGCGCGCCGGTGTCGAGCACAGGCACGTTGCCGTACAGCTTGGCGACGAAGTCCTTGGCCTTGGCGTCGCCGCCGTACTTGCGCTTGGCGAATTCCCATGCGGCCAGATAGTTCCAGCGCGCGCCGCCGGAGGTCTTGGGGTTGGGGGTGATCACCTTGACATCGGGGCGGATCAGGTCGTCCCAGTCCTTGATACCCTTGGGGTTGCCCTGGCGCACCACCAGCACGATGGTGGAGGTGTAAGGCGAGCTGTTGTGCGGCAAGCGCTTTTGCCAGTCTTTGGGAACCCAGCCGCCGTTCGTGTGCAGCGCATCGGTGTCGCCGGCCAAGGCCAGCGTGGCCACGTCCGCATCCAGCCCGTCGATGATGGAGCGCGCCTGCTTGCCAGAGCCGCCGTGGCTTTGCTTGAACGACACATCCTGACCAGTCTTGCTCTTCCAGTGCTTGGCAAAGGCCTGGTTGAAGTCCACATACAACTCGCGGGTGGGGTCGTACGAGACATTGAGCAGCGTCACAGACTGCGCAAACGACGGCAATGCTGTCAGGGCCAAACTGCCCGCCAGGGCGGCGGCGAAGGGAAACTTGATAAAGTCGCGGCGAAAGTTCATGGGGAGGCCTCTTTTGGTGAATGTGTTGCGGTGCAAAAACACCGATGAAACGCATTCTGGAAGGCACCCCTTAAAACTGGAACTACCAAGATTTCAGTTCTTTATATCCAAATCATCTGAGCAACCTCTTTTTGCTCGCCCCACACAAGGAAAATCCCATGGCACGCACCGTTCAATGCATCAAGCTCGGCAAAGAAGCTGAAGGCCTCGACTTTCCTCCGTACCCCGGCGAACTCGGCAAGCGCATCTGGGAAGGTGTGAGCAAAGAAGCCTGGGCCGGCTGGCTGAAGCACCAGACCATGCTGGTCAATGAAAACCGCCTGAACCTGGCCGACGCCCGCGCCCGCCAGTACCTGGCACGGCAGATGGAGAACCACTTTTTTGGTGGCGGCGCAGACGCCGCGGCGGGCTACGTTCCGCCCAGCGAGTAAATAAAGAACACCCCCCTGAGCGGCTACGCCGCTTCCCCCCGCTCTCGTAGCGTTGCACGCTACGGGCAGGGAGACGCAGCCCTCGCTGCGGGGCGGCCCTTGCTTGGCTGCCCTGGCCTGGGCCGCGCCAGTGACGCAGGTCAAGGGCGATGCAAGCGCCACCAACCTCCAGTCCCCACCCCATGTCTGAGCCCATCGACTGGTTGCCCGACGGCACCCCCTACAGCGCCCGCTTTGGCGACCGCTACCACAGCGAAAACGGCGGCCTGGACCAGGCCCGCCGGGTGTTTCTGCACGGCTGTGGCTTGCCTGCGGCCTGGGCGGGGCAACCGCAGTGGCGCATTCTGGAAACCGGATTTGGCTTTGGCCTGAACTTTCTGGTGACCTGGGCCGCGTGGCGCGCCGACCCTGAGCAGCCCACGCTGCTGCACTTTGTCTCGACCGAAGCCTGGCCCGTGAGCGCAGCAGACTTACTGCGCGCCACCACCGCCCACGCTGACCTGGCACCACTGGCCGCAGAACTGCACCGCCAGTGGTGGGGCCTGCTGCCCGGCGTGCACCGCCTGCGATTTGACGAAGGCCGGGTGCTGCTGACGCTGTATGTTGGCGACACACAAACCATGCTGCGCCAGCAAAGCCTGACGGTGGACGCCATCTATCTGGACGGCTTCAGCCCCCAGCGCAACCCCGGCATCTGGGACCTGCACACCCTCAAGGCCGTGGCCCGCTGCGCCCGGCGCGGCACGCGGCTGGCCACCTGGACTTTTGCCCGGTCAGTGCGCGATGCGCTGGCGCAGTGCGGTTTTGACGTCACCCGCGCGCCGGGTGTGCCACCCAAACGTGACAACCTGCATGCGGTCTACAACCCCCGCTGGGAGCCGCGCACCACGCGCCAGCCACAAGCGCCCCTGGCGCTGCCCCCGGGCGAATGCCTGGTGATTGGCGGCGGTATTGCAGGCGCGGCCACCGCCGCCAGCCTGGCCCGGCGCGGGTGGCAAGTGCGCGTGCTGGACCAGTCCACCCAGCCCGCAGCCGGTGCATCGGGCCTGCCAGCCGGGGTGTTTGCGCCGCATGTATCTCCGGACGACAGCGTGCTGTCGCGCCTGTCGCGCAGCGGCGTGCGAACCACGCTGCAACAGGCCGCATGGGTGCTGAAAGACGGCGTCGACTGGTCAGCATGCGGCGTGCTGGAGCACCGCACCGATGGCACGCCGGGCCTCGCCGCCGACTGGATGGATGGGCCCGGCGCCGACTGGAGCCAGCCCGCACCGCCTGATCGGCTGGCCGAAGCCCGATTGCCCGCAGCAACCGCCGCCTGCTGGCACCCGCAAGCGGGCTGGGTGCGCCCCGCCCGCTTGGCATCGGCCTTGTTGACGCAGCCGGGCATCCAATGGCAGGGCGATTGCAGAGTGGCGCAGTTGCGGCGCATCGAACAGCCCCTGGCAATGGCCGACGGAAACGCCCCCAGATCTTGGTGGCAAGCACTGGATGCGCAAGGCAACCTGATCGCAGAGGCCCCGGTCGTGGTCATCGCGGCGGGCGCGGGCAGCCTGGAGTTGCTGGAACAGCGCTGGCCTTTGCAGCCCGTGCGTGGGCAGGTGTCCTGGGGAATCCACACGGGCGCCGCCGCAGAGCCACTGCCGCCCTTCCCCACCAACGGCAACGGCAACCTGGTGCCTGCGTTTGCGCTGGACGACGACCCGACTGGTCGCCAGGCGTGGGTGATGGGTTCGACCTTTGAGCGGGATATTGACGCCTTGCCGCCGTCTGCAGCCGATGTGCAGGCGGCGCATTCGGCCAACTGGGCGAAGTTGCAGACGCTGCTGCCGCAGGTCGCTGGGCACTTTGCGCCAGCGTTTGCCGCACTTGAAGGCGCCGAGAAAGTACCGAATGGGTCGAATGAACCACAGACAGCGCCCGCTCTGCAGTCCTGGGCAGCAGTCCGCTGCACCGCACCTGACCGCTTGCCCATCGTTGGCCCTGTGGACGCAGCCCAACTCCCGGGGTTATGGGTGTGCACCGCCATGGGCGCCCGAGGGCTGACCTTGTCGCTTTTGTGCGGCGAACTGCTGGCCGCCCGCCTGCAGGGCGAGCCATTGCCACTGGACGCAAAGCTGGCCAAAGCTCTGGACACGGACCGGATGTAGCGGCATTGGAGCCCCTTGGCTGCAATGGCGGCAAACACAGGCGTCCACCGCGCAAACCCGCGCCAATCCTTGCTTATATTCAAATGAACATATCAGCAGGACGAAACAATAGTTTGCATCCATAAGCACGCCCCCTACATTCGCAGCCATGCATGAATTGGCGTTTATTTTTGCGGGCTTTGCTGTCGGGCTGATCGTAGGCCTGACCGGTGTGGGCGGTGGCTCGCTGATGACGCCGATCCTGATTTTCTTTTTTGGCGTGAAGCCCCACTTGGCTATTGGCACCGATCTGCTGTTTGCCGCGTTCACCAAAATGGGCGGCACGGTGAGCATGGCCCGCCAGCGCCTGGTGCCTTGGCGCGTGGTGGGCCAGTTGTGCGCGGGCAGCATTCCGGCGGCGCTGCTGTCGCTGTGGGCGCTCAAAACCCTGGGGCCTGCCAGCGGCGAAGCCCAGCGCATCATGACCACCACGCTGGGTTTTGCGCTGCTGCTGACCGCCGCTGCCACGCTGTACAAGGTGGTGGCTTTTTCCAAAGAACGCCAGGCGGCCGACCAAGCCAAGCGGCAAAGCCTGGCAGAACACGCCACCCGCCCCCGCCACTGGAGCCTGCCCGTTTTGCTGGGCGCGGTCATCGGCACGCTGGTCACCTTCACCTCGGTGGGCGCGGGTGCCATTGGGGTCACGGTGCTGTTGCTGGTCTATCCCCTGCTGCCACTGCCGCGCGTGATTGGTGCAGACATTGCCTACGCCGTGCCTTTGACGCTGGTCGCCGGGCTGGGCCATGCCACGCTGGGCTCGGTGGACTGGCCTTTGCTTGCACAATTGCTGGCTGGCTCGCTGCCGGGTATCTGGATCGGCTCCCGCCTGGTCACCCGCACGCCCGAGCGGTTCATTCGCTCTGTCCTCTCGGTCCTGCTGGCCTGGGCGGGCGCAAAACTAATCATGATTTGACTTGCCACGATGTACCAATACACAGAATTCGATAAACAGTTCGTTCAGCAGCGCGCGCACCAGTTTCGCGACCAGCTCACGCGCTGGCAGACCGGCCAACTGCCCGAAGACGACTTCCGCCCCCTGCGCCTGCAAAACGGCTGGTACGTGCAGCGCTACGCCCCCATGCTGCGCGTGGCCGTGCCCTATGGCGAAATCGCCAGCCGCCAGTTGCGCGTGCTGGCCACCATTGCCCGGGAGTACGACGAGCCCGAGGCGGCCGTCTTCAAGGCCGCCATGGACGGCCAGGGCCTGTTGGGCACCACCTTTTTGCCCAAGAACTGTGCGCACTTCACCACGCGCACCAATGTGCAGTTCAACTGGATCCCGCTGTCCAAAAGCGCGGATGTGATGGACCTGCTGGCCACCGTGGACATGCACGGCATTCAGACCAGCGGCAACTGCATCCGCAACACCACCACCGACGCGCTGGCCGGTGTGGCCGTGGATGAGATCGTGGACCCGCGCCCCTACGCAGAAATCATCCGCCAGTGGACCACGCTGCACCCCGAGTTCGCGTTTTTGCCGCGCAAGTTCAAGATCGCCATCAGCGGCGCGAAGGAAGACCGCGCCGCCACCGCCTGGCACGACGTCGGCCTGCACCTGATCCGCAATGAGGAAGGCGAGCTGGGCTTCAAGGTGCTGGTCGGCGGCGGCATGGGCCGCACGCCCATCATTGCCAGCGTGATCCGCGAGTTTTTGCCCTGGCACCAGATCATGAATTACATCGAGGCCATCGTGCGTGTGTACAACCGCTACGGCCGGCGCGACAACATGTACAAGGCGCGCATCAAGATCCTGGTCAAGGCCGAGGGCCAGCGCTACATCGACGACGTCGAGGCCGAGTACCAGCAGATCATGGAACATGACGGCGGCCCGCACACCATCACGCAGGCCGAACTGGACCGCGTCACCGCCTCCTTTGTGCCGCCCACGCTCAACTGTGATCGCAAGAGCGCCGACGCCAAGATCGCCAACATCCTGCGCGCTGCCGCCGAGGACGACATCGAGTTCGGCCGCTGGCTCAAGCAGAACGTGGCGCCCCACCAGAACCCCGACCTGCGCGCGGTGACGCTGTCCTTCAAACGCCTGGGCCAGGCGCCGGGCGACGCGACCGCCGATCAGCTCGACACCGCGGCTGACCTGGCCGACCGCTTCAGCGCCGGTGAGCTGCGTGTCACGCACGACCAGAACCTGCTGCTGCCCTGGGTGCGTTGCGACGAGTTGCCCGAGCTGTGGCGGGCTGCGCGCAAGTCGGGCTTTGCGCGCCCCAACATCCGCATGCTGACCGACATGATCGCCTGCCCGGGCGGCGACTTCTGCTCGCTGGCCAATGCACGCTCCATCCCGATTGCCGAGGCCATCACCGAGCGTTACCAGGACATGGACGAGCTGCACGATCTGGGCGAGATCGACCTGCACATCAGCGGCTGCATCAACTCCTGCGGCCACCAC
>JAUXZO010000082.1 GCA_030692685.1 Acidovorax sp.
CAGTGTGGTGCTGGCCCACAACCACCCGAGCGGCGAGCCGCGACCCTCGCGCGCCGACGAGGCATTGACGCAAACCCTCAAGGCCGCGCTGGCGCTGGTCGATGTGCGTGTGCTGGATCATTTTGTGGTCACCGGCACGCAAGCCGTGTCCATGGCCGAACTGGGATTGCTGTAAAGGCCTGAGCCGATGTCTAGATCGCACCCTTTTTGACAACTTGCGGCTTGAGTTCAAGAAGCGGGTTGGATTTTCCGGATGTTTCTACAGCGGCGTCGATCTCGGCCTTGTCCAGGATCGACAGGCTTTCCGACTTGGGATCGAGGTAGGCGACCATTGCCACGGCCCGCCTGCGCTCGGCCGGGTTCTTGACCAGTCTGGTTTCCAGCGCATAGGGCCAAGATTGCCAGGGCTCGAACTTCTGACTCTTCCTGGCCCAGTCCAGTGCCAGCGCCGTAATCTTGCTGCTGCCGGTCAATTCCGCAGTCAGGCCAGCGATCTCGCCAAAGGTGTGTTGCGTCAGCAAAGGCCTCTTTTCCGTATGTGGCCGCCGATATCGCGCGTACTGAAGAGATTGCAGGGCCTCCTCGTTCTTTCCGGATGCGCTGGCAAGAATTGCCTTGGTCAGGTAATAGTCAAAGCGCTGGTCGTTTTTCTTGAAGTCGTTCAGAATTTTCTCGACACCGGATGTGTCACGAACCTTGGCAGCCGCATAGGCGTAATAAGGCAAATAAGGCGAATAAGGCAAATAGACCGATTGATCTGAAAAATCGTAAATGGCCGCCGCTTCATCGAATATCGACTTTGCCGCCGCAAAGTCCTTGAGCTTGATCGCTCGGTAGGCTTCCACAAAGTAGGCGTGAACGGACTTCACCCGGCGTTTTTCGGGGGAATTATTCAATATCGGATGGCTACTGTGGATCACCATGGGATATTGGGGTACCTTCCACCACTGCTGGTCCATCGCATCAATCACGGGCGACAAGCTGCTGGTAGGGGTCCGATCGGTGGTCGCAAAGCGCACGAGATAGATGGCAGCGGCGTTCTTTGCCGGACCTGTGCTCTTGAGCTCACCTTGCTGCGCCCACGCCACAACTTCAGCTTCTGACAGCCCGGACATATGGTGCCCTGCGAGTGCAGACTCCCAGATGTGCGGGGCCTCGCTCTCCTTCACCAGCATCTTGAAGCCGTCCCAAGCCTCTTTGGAGTGGCCGCTCGCATGGAGCAGTCCCAAATAATCCCGGTAGGCATAGGACTCCTGATATCTTTGCGCGCGCTGCAAGGTGCCGAGCGTGGCACCTTGAATATCGCCTGCAAGAAGCTTCAGGCGCGCATTGCTTGTGATTTCGCTGGCAGCTCCCGATCTCTGGGAAGCGGAGATTTGATAAAGCGGCTTGGCGAGATCAAAATGACCCGACCAGTAAAAGTACGATCCAGCCTGGAAAGCATAGTTTGCGATGCCCACCCGGTTCTCCTCTGAGCCTTTCTTGAAGCCCTCATAGGAATGAAACACTTTGGCGGCTGCATTGACATCACCCGACTCCAACAACAGCCGTCCCAAAGTCTCGTAGGAGTTCCAATACCCGGGTGAATTTTTGATGTTGTCACGAAGATATGCTTCCGCGGTTCTGCTGTCTCCTTGCGCGATCGCCTCAGTCGCGAACAAGGTATTACGTTGCGGAGAGCCCATGAAGCGGCCAGCGACGGACTTCAAAAGATCAGTGACTCGCCCCTCATCAGGGAAGAACTGGCGGTATTGCCCGACCAGCCGCGAGACGGTTCCAATTTCCCAGGTTGCGTTCTTTAGCGCAGCATTGTTGTTGTCAACCTGCGTCTGCAGGTTTCCACCATCCGCCCATGTCCAGTAATACGGTCGATATGGAATATCGGCGTAGTAGAGGTTGTCAGAGTGCCCAAAGTATTGACCGCCATCCGCGCCGAAATGTTCATGCGCGCTGTTTGCAACCAGGGACTGGCCCTGCTCCCAGTAATACGCATTGAACGCGTTCTCATGGAACGCCTTGTTCAACGCATCTTTTTCCGTGCCTGCACCCTGGGCCGCGAGCCGGGCCTCCACCTTCGATCGCTCCAGCGCGTAATACGGGTAGCCCTTGTAGGTCGCGTCAATGCTGTTCGCAAAACCCAGTGCCTTGCTCGAGGCGCCCTGAACCTGGGACAGAAACTTGATGTACCGCATCAGGTTGTCGTGACCGACTCCCTGCAGCAATTCCAGGTAGTCAAGCGGCCTCGGCCGGTTGACCATGAATTCACAACACCACCTGGCCGCGTCTGCGTCGACAAATTCGCGCCCGTGGTGGAACACGGACAGATTGGCGATAGCCCGAATCTTGTCGGGGTCACCCAGGGACGAAGGCTTCTGCACCATGTCCTCGAGGGAAAAGCCCTTGACGGGCAACTCATAATCCAGAAGCACTTTCAGTGAGGCATTGTCGTATTGCGACCAGGCGTCCCAGTCCGTAAAAGCCCGGTTCGCGATGAACGGCCATATCTTGCCTGGCAGCTTGAGCGCCGCCACTTGAGCCATTGATTGTTGGGGCGTGATCACGCCATACGCCGCAGCGATCCGGTTTTCATCCAGCTTCTGAATCAGCTTCTTCAGCGGATTTTTTTCACGCGCCGCCATGGCGCGTACTTCCGGCAAATTTCCGTTCAGGGCGGCGAGCACCGCCCGCTCCTCCTCGGTCTGCGGCAGTTCCAGCACCTTGATGGCGGCCATGCGCAAACCCAGCGTCATGTAGATACGTGCACGAAGTGCGCGGTAGTCAGGGGATGCCGGCGACAGGCCCAACAGCGCCAAATACGCCTTCTCCGCAAATATTTCCCTGGCCTTCTCGAGGTTGGTCGGGGTCAGTGCGCTGTACAACAGGAATGCATAGGCATCCTGCGCCGGGTTGCCGGTGCTTGCGGCCAGGCTGAACGGGGACGGCGGCAACACATCCAGGGCCAGTTTGCCTTCTTTTTGCTCGAACAGCGGCGACGCCGGATCAGCTCCGACGGATCGGAGAATCTCCGGCAACACCGATTCATAAGCCTGAATAGCCGGAACATCGTCGTCAAATGAAATGTTCTCGAATTTCTTTGTGGCAACCGGGCCGGCCCAGGCAGCGCCATTGCGAGCAGTGCCCGAGTAGTCCTGGATCAATATGGCGATCGCCATTTTTCCTTTTCGGTCGTGCCCGACATAGCCCCGAACTATGCGCTTGGCACCCATGGCGTCCGCGAGTTTGTAGATGTCTTCCTGTTTAAGTTGGCGCTGCCCTTCGCCCAGCGCTTTTGCGACAAGGTAGGGGTCGGGAATTTTCACCTTCTGCGATTGAGCGAGACTCGCGGCCAGCTCCGCGGTCATGATGGACCGCGTGGCCCTGTCAACGGCCCATCCCCCTACCTGGAAGGGCACCACCAGCACGTCAAATTTTCCGTTCGACAGCACTTTGCCGTAGAAGGCTTTCTCCTTGTCCTGCCAGTCAGAGGCTGGCCGTGAATAGCGGCTCGGTACGAATCTGGCCATCGCATGATCTTCGAAAGGCGGTTGCATGGCGGCTCTGGATGCCTGCGCCGTACGGGCCTGCGAAGCCGCCAGGGCCGCCGCAACCGCTTCTCGTTGCACTCTCGCCTCTTTCTCGGCGGTCTCAGCATGGACTCCCTGTAAATAAGTGACACCCCAGACGCCAGCGCAGATCAAAAGCACTCCGCAAAGCACGGAAGTAGATCGGTTCATTTTCTCTCCCTGAATTCATCAGCCAGTCTTGGCAGACGACGAGTTTGCATGACCCGTGGACGGCTCAAGCAGCCAAGCTTGGGATCGTACCGTAGCCTTCAAAAGTCCCAGCGTTGAACAAGGGGAAACGTGGTTTATCCGCACCAGTGGTCCGTGACGGAGCATCCAGCCGGGCTGGCCTGCACCGCACAGAAGCGCTGAGATAAAGTACGACCCATGAAAGCGCCCGCTCTGAAAAGCCTGCAAGATCTCAAGCCCGTGAAGCGGGAGATCGAAACCCGTGCCCGGCTGGACAAAGACAAGGAAGCTGCTAGCTTGGCGAAGGCCGCCAAAGCAAAGGCCGAAAAGGAACTTTTCTCGCGCGCCATCGGCCCGGTCAAGGCCCTGCCGGCCAAACACCTGCCCGGCCAGCGCGCCCATCTTCCGCCGGTGCAGGCCGCGCCGATTCCGGTGCAGCAGCAGCGCGACGAACTGGCCGTGATGCGCGAGGCGATTTCCGACGGCTTCGACGTTGAAAGCCTGCTGGACACCGACGAGGCGCTGAGTTTTCGCCGGCCCGGCATGGGGCCGGACGTGGTGCGCAAACTGCGCCGCGGCGGCTGGAGCATACAGCGCCAGCTCGACCTGCACGGCCTGCGGCGCGAAGACGCGCGGGATGCGCTGTCGGTCTTCATCCGCGAGGCGCACAAGGCCGGCATGCGCTGCGTGCGGGTGGTGCACGGCAAGGGTTTGGGTTCGCCCGGCAAGACGCCGGTGCTCAAGGGCCGGGTGCAGAGCTGGCTGATCCAGAAGGCCGAGGTGATTGCCTTTGTGCAGGCCCGGCCGGCCGAAGGGGGTGCCGGCGCGCTGGTGGTGCTGCTGGCGCAGAGCTGAAAATCAGGCCCTTCGCTATGAAATCAGGAGCTGCTTGCGCCCGCTGCATATGGGCTGAGAGCCGATTTC
>JAUXZO010000094.1 GCA_030692685.1 Acidovorax sp.
GCCCCGCAGCGAAGCGAAGGGGTCGCAGACTGGGGGTCGCCTTTCTTTTGGGTACTTTTCTTTGGCGAAGCAAAGAACAAGTACCTCGCCTGCCGGGGCGACTCCCGGCCTCCGCCCTCTGCCAAGGCACGCGGCAACATCAGCGCCCAGGCTTCGACAAGCTCAGCCCGAACGGATAGGGTGTAGCGCCCCGGCTTCGACAGGCTCAGCCCGAACGGCTACGGGCACATCAGAAACCATCAAAAAGATAGCTGTAAGCGCTTACTGAATAAGCGCTAGAACCAAAAAACACTCAAAACTCACCATCCCACATCCCACCACCCCACCAGAACAAAAAGCCCCCTCAACATCAATACTTCAACCGCGCGTAATACGTCTTCTGCGCCGCCTCCCGCGCCTGCCGCAACGTATAAATCCCCCGCTCCTGCAACAACGGAATCAACCGCAACCAGACCTCCGCCGTCACCAGCGCATCGCCCAACGCCGTATGCCGCCCCAACACCGTGATGTTGAACCGCTCCGCAATCGCCTCCAGCCGGTGCGACTCCTGGTGCGGGTGCACCACCGCCGACAGCAGCAAGGTGTCCAGCACCGGCTGGTGAAACACAATCCCCGTGGCTGCCTCTTGCAACTGCAGAAACCGCATGTCAAACGCCGCGTTGTGGGCCACCAGCACGGTGTCTTGCGCATAGGCATGGAACACCGGCAGCACCTGGGCAATGCGGGGCTTACCCGCCACCATGTCCTGCGAAATGCCGTGGATGGGGATCGATGCTTCGGGAATGTGCCGCCCCGGGTCCACCAGTTGCTCAAAGGTCTCCTGCCGCAGCAGCTTGCCGTTGACGATGCGCGCAGCACCCAATTGAATGATGGCGTCGCCGCCTGCGGGGTTCAGGCCCGTGGTCTCGGTGTCGAACACGGTGTACGCCAACTCGGCCAGCGGGCGGTCGTCCAGCGCGCTGCCCTGCTCGTCTTTCTGAAACAGGTCGAAGTCGTAAAACTCCGGGCGGCTGTAGCTGCTGCCATCCACCGGGGCCGATTCGACGGGGCCTTGCACACTGGCCAGCGGCAGCAGAAACCGAAAAAACGCCTGGTGGCGCACGCGGTCGCGCTCAAACCACATTTCGCCGCCGTGGCGCTCGATCACGTCGCGCACCGTCAGCGGTGTGCGCTCGGTGCCAAAGCGCATGGAATCCATCTCCCAACTCATCACGGTTTCGTTGCTCATGGCCTGGCCGCTCCACACCAGGTCGAGCTGGGCATGGGCCCCCATGGGCTGCAGGCGCAGCTGCAGAAAACGCACTTCAAATTCATCCACCAGCCGGTGGGCCAGATAGGTGAGCGCCTGCAGCAGGGTGTAGCTGTCCACCTTGAGCCACAGGTTGGCATCCACGTCGTCCAGAGTCACGGGGCGCTGGCACACGGCGGTGATCTGGCGCTGCGCCGCGCTGGCCAAGTCGGCACCCAGCATCTCTTCCAGCGGCCAACGGGTTTTAAGCCGCTGTGTGGCACGCTGGGCCAGGTCGTTGATGCGGCGGCCCATGGCACCGACCTCATCGCGCACCACGGCTAAGAATTTTTCGCGCATGGTGGGTTCGAGGTCGGCATAACCCAGCATGTCCACAGCCGCCTGGATGTTTGCGAGCGAGGCGCGGCTGCCTTCGGTCAAACCATGCAGCAATTGGTCTCGCTCGGATTCTTCCTGCACGCTCTGGGTCACGTTTTCCAGCATCAGCACAAAGCCGCTGAGGGATGCCAGGCCCGGTTGGTCGGCCTGGTCCTTATCTGCGCCATCGGCCGTGCGTACGGGCGCCACCTGCACGCGCAGCAACTGCCCACCCTCCGCCGTGGTCACAAACTGGGCCGACGGGCTCTGTGCGCCGCGCCCCATGGCCTGGTGAATGCGCTCGAGCGCATGGGCCAGCACCTGGCGGTCAAACACGGCATACACGGACCGGCCAATGCCCATCAACTCGGCGCCCGCTACCGTGTCAGCCCCGTGCGACAAGGCGCGAAACTGCTGGCGCGCGCGCTGGTTGTACAGCAGGATGCGGCCGTCCCTGTTGCACACCACCACACTCTGATTCAGCTCGGCCATCAGCGCGGCCAGCCGGTTTTTTTCTTGCTGCACGCTGTGGCTGGCCTGGGCCACCTGGGCGTCGATGTCGGCCCGCAAACCGTCGCGCTGGGTTGCCAGCTCGTTCACGGCGGTCGCCAGTGCCTGCATTTCAGCCGTGCCGCGGGGCTTGAGCTGCTGGGGTGTGGTGGCGGCCAGCACCACACGCGTTTCTTCCAGCAGGCGCGCCGGGGCACCCACGTAGCGGCGGTACAACACTTGCAGCGCGCCGCCCACCACCGCCAAGCCCGCCAGCCAGCCGAGCGCCACCAATGCCAAGCGGGGTGCCAACACCTCGCCCACTGCTTCGCGCTCGGCAGGCTGCAGTGTGGACCACACCACGGCGCCCACCAGCAGCAACCACGCGGCCATGGCCAGCCCAGCCACACCCACCGCCAGCAGCAGCCGGGGGTCAATCTTTTTCTTCATGCAGATCCTTCGGTGGGCCGGCCCAGCAGCTCGGCGACCTTCTGCACCAGCTCACGCGTGGAGAACGGTTTGGTCATGTAGGCATTGGCGCCCAGCGCCAGGCCTTTGGCCACATCGGTTTCGCGCCCCTTGGCCGTGAGCATGAGGATTCTGGTGGCGTGCAGCGCCGCATCGGCGCGCACCGCCTGGCACACCTCAAAGCCAGACTTGTGGGGCATCATCACGTCGAGCAGCACCAGGTCAGGCCGCTCGGTCGCAATGCTGCTCAACGCCTCATTGCCATCACGCGCAACGACCACCGTGTAGCCCTCGCGCTGCAGCAGGTACTCGAGCGAAATCACGATGTTGGGCTCGTCGTCGGCGATCAATATCTTGGCGGTCATGGTGCGGTGGTTTCTATGGCAAGAGGGGGTTGCAGCGGCAGCCAGAAGCTGAAACACGCTCCAGGGGTCGGTGGTGACAGGGGTGGCGCTGGCGCCGGTGTTGGCGGTGGCTCCAGCCACAGGCGACCGCCGAAATGTTCGACGATCTGGCGGCTGATGGGCAAGCCCAGGCCCGTGCCCTGCGGGCGGTGGGCCGCGTCACCGCCCTGGTGAAAGCGGTCAAATACCAGCAGGGCCTGGGCGGGGTCGATACCCGGCCCGTTGTCTTGCACTGACACCGTGACGCCCTGCGCATCCGCATGCACGCTCACCACCACTTCGCCACCGGGTTGTGGCACAAATTTGGCCGCGTTCGACAACAGGTTGAGCAGCACCTGCATCAGTCGGTCCGGGTCGGCGTGCAGTGTGGGCACCTGGGCGGGCAAGTGCACATGCACCTGCGCTGCACGCTCACGAAACACCTCGGCCGTGGTCGCCACGGCCTGGGTCACCAAAGCGCGCACGTCCACCGCCGCCACATGCCAGTCCGCGTGGCCGGCCTCGATCTTCGCCATGTCCAGCACCTGGTTGACCAAACGCGTCAGGCGCTCAGTCTCGGCCACGATGATGCCGATGAACTGCTGGCGCTGGGCTACGGGCATGCCTTCGTCGGTCTGCATCAGCTCAGCCAGTGCACGAATGGACGTCAACGGCGTGCGCAGCTCGTGCGTGACGGACGACATGAAGTCGTCCTTCAGGCGGTCCAGGCTCTGCAACTGGTTGTTGGCTTCGCGCAGGTCGGCGGTGGCTTGCTCCAGCGAGCGCGACTTGTCTTCGAGCGCACGCGAATACGCACGGATCTGCGAGGTCTCGTCCAGGATGCGCAGCACGTCGTCGGGGGTGAGGGTTTCCTCCTCGGCCACCGACGCCACCAGCACCCGAGCCGATGCGCTGCCCACTGCCCCCGCCAGCTGCGTCTCGACAAACTGCACAAAACGCGCGTCGGGCCGAATGGCGTCGGGCTGCCGCACGCCCATTTGCCGCGCGTAGTCGGCAAACAGCGCCTCGGCCTTGGCTGCGCCCAAAAATCGCTCACACAGCTGCAGCAGGTCAGACGTGCGCGCCCGCCCGCGCCAGAACACCGGGCTGGACACCGCAGTGCGCTCAAACACATCCACAAACAACAGCGCCTGGCTGGCCTCGTGGCCTGATGGAGCGCGCCACAGCGATACGCCGATGTAGGCGCCCATGTTGGCGAGCAGGCTCCAGAACAGCGAGTGGGTCAGTCCGTCAAAGCCATTGAGGCCCAGCAACTGCTCCGGCCGCAGCCAGCCCACGCCCCACGGCCCGTGGGTCAGAAAACCTGCGTCCAGCCAACCCGATTTGGCAATCGACGGCAGCATCAGCGTGTAAGCCCACATGGCAAAACCCACCAGCAGACCCGCCAGCGCGCCCCGCCGGGTGCCGCCTTTCCAGTACATGCCGCCCAGCATCACAGGCGCGAACTGGGCCACAGCGGCAAAGCTGATGAGCCCAATGCTGACCAGTGCATACGCCTCGCCCGCCAAGTGAAAGTACACATAACCCAGTACCAGTACGCCCAAAATGGCGGCCCGCCGAATGCCCAGCAGCAGGCGCGACAGGTCTTGCCCCGCACCGCTGCGCAGGTGCCGCCAGCGCAGCAGCAGGGGCAGCACCAGCTCGTTGCTGACCATGGTGGACACCGCAATGGTCTCCACAATCACCATGCCGGTGGCGGCGGACAGCCCGCCAATGAATACGAACAGTGCCAGCGCCTGTTGCCCCGCCGCCAGAGGTAACGACAGCACAAAGTTCTCGGCATTCATGGCGGACCCGCCGCCAAAGTACAACAACCCGCCCAGTGCGATGGGCAACACCAGCAGGTTGATGAGCAGCAGGTACAGCGGAAACACCCACACCGCCCGGCGCAGATGGGACTCGCGCACGTTCTCCACCACCATCACCTGGAACTGCCGGGGCAAAAATACGACCGACAACATGGACAGCAGGGTGAGCGCAAACCACTGCGCCCAGGCAAACTCGCCGCCCTGCTCCAGGCGCAGCAACTGCTGCAACGCAGGCACGGCCTGGGCACGCGCAAACAGGTCGCCCAGACCATCGAACAGGCCGTAGACCACAAACAAGCCCACCGACAAAAAAGCCACCAGCTTGACCACCGATTCGAACGCAATGGCCGCCACCATGCCTTCGTGCCGCTCGGTGGTGTCCAGGTGCCGCGCGCCAAACACCATGGTGAACCCCGCCAGCACCAGGGCCACATAAAAGGCGCTGTCCTGGCTCCAGTGCACGGCGGTCGGGGTCACGCCACCCGCACCGCTGGCCGTCAGCAGGGCATAGCCCGCAGACACGGCCTTGAGCTGCAAGGCGATATAGGGAACGATGCCCACCACGGCGATCAGCGTGACCAGCCCTGCCAGCAGCGGGCTTTTGCCATAGCGGCTGGCAATGAAGTCGGCTATGGACGTGATGCGGTAGGCCTTGGCAATGCGGATCATTTTGCGCACCACCAGCCACCCCAGCACCATGGCCAGCGTGGGCCCAAGGTAGATCGGCAAGAACCACACCCCGCCAGTTGCCGCCCGGCCAACGCTGCCAAAGTAGGTCCAGGCCGTGCAATACACCGCGAGCGACAGCGCATACACCCACGGGTTGGCAATGACCGAACGACCCTGCCGCCCACGCCAATCGGCCCAATAGGCCACGGCAAACAAGACCAGCAGATAGCCCAGCGAGGCGGCGATGACCAGTGCAGGCGACAACATGGATCAGGCCTGCGGTGGGGGGGAGGAAGAGGAGGAAGAGGAGGAAGGAGACGACAGAGGTAGCGGGGGTGGAGGCGGCGGTGCGACGTCGTCATCCCGCACCGAGGGCCGGTCCACCAGCCAGGCCAGCGCAATAATCAGCACCAGCCACAGCGCAAACAGCGCTGCCGGAAACACAGGAATGCCCCACACCGTGGCATCCCGGTCCCACAACCCCAGCAGCGGAAAATTGAACAACACCCAGCCGCCGGCAAACAGCGCAACCAGGCGTTGGGAGCCGAGTCCTTTGTGCACAGCGGTCTCCTGGCGAGAGGTCTCAACGCCTCCCTGCACTGCATTGTGCGCCCGGCACTTACCTCGGTCTTACTGGTTGAGTGGCGCAGTCAGGCTTTGGGTTCTGCTTTTGGCTCTGCCTTGGGCCTGGGAATGCTGCCGTGGGCCTGGCGCGAGAGCGCAAAACTCAGGAAAAACTTGCACCAGATGGTGCTGCCCGCAATGGCCGTCCAGGTGTTGTAGTCCAGCTGGCCCAGCGCCACGCTGACGATCACAACGCTGGCCACCGTACCGGCGATCAGGTTGATGATCATCTCGAACGGCGCGTACTTCTCGGGGTTGGGCGGCGACAGGCCGCGTTTGAGCGCGACCTCAGAAAAGTCGCGCTTGACCACAATGCGCCATGCGCGGCGAAACCAGAAAAACGCCATCGGGAACAGCGCCAGATACAGGATCCACGTCAAAGCGACGCTGACATCGAAAACCATGCAAGGCTCCCCTCGTTTGGGGGTGCCGCTTATGGCAGCACCGACCAGAATATTCAGTAAAAAAGCCCTGCCAGCGCAGCCAGCAGGGCCTCCATTGTCACTGTGCTGCACCGCAGCGAACAGTGTGGTTTACACGGTGGCAGGGCTTGCGCCCCGCACTTCACGACTTAATGTGCACCATCCACCAGCTTGGAGCCGCGCGGGATACGCACTGCCTCAACCATGGCTTGGATGTGTGCGGGCGGTTCTTTGGTGAACTTGTCCACCAGGAACGCCACACCAAAGTTCACCATCGCACCTACCGCGCCAATGGCTTCGGGGGTAATACCCATGATGCTGTTGGCTCCACCAATCAGGCCCAGGTACTCCGTGCCCTTGATGAAGAAGATGCCCTTGTGTGCAAACACGTAGAACAGCGTGAAGAACAGGCCAGCCAGCATACCGGCCATGGCGCCTTCCTTGTTCATCTTCTTGCTGAAGATACCCATCATGATCGCTGGGAACAGCGAGCTGGCCGCAATACCGAAGGCCAGCGCCACCGTGCCCGCCGCAAACCCTGGCGGATTCAGGCCCAGGTAGCCCGCCACCAGAATGGCGACCGCCATGGAGACCTTGCCCGCCAGCAGCTCGTTCTTTTCGCTGATGTTGGGGTTGAACACGCCCTTGACCAAGTCATGCGACACGGCTGAGGAAATCGCCATCAGCAGACCCGCAGCCGTAGACAGCGCTGCAGCCAAGCCACCTGCCGCCACTAGCGCGATCACCCAGTTGGGCAGCAGCGCGATTTCGGGGTTGGCCATCACGATAATGTCGGCGTTGACCGTCAGCTCGTTGCCCTTCCAGCCGGCAGCTTCTGCCTTGCCCTTGGCAACTTCGTTCTTGGTCTTGTCGTTGTAGTACTGGATACGGCCATCGCCGTTCTTGTCTTCCCACTTCAACAGGCCCGTCTTTTCCCAACGCTTCATCCAGTCTGGACGTTGTTCGTTCACCAGGCTGGCTTCAGGCGCATACAAGTCGCCACCCGTCTTGACCGCGGTGTTCACCGTGGAATGCAGGTTGAGCTTGGCCATGGCCGCCACAGCGGGTGCCGTGGTGTACAGGATCGCAATGAACACCAGAGCCCAGCCCGCCGAGCTGCGAGCGTCTTTGACCGAAGGAACGGTAAAGAATCTCATGATGACGTGTGGCAGACCTGCCGTGCCGATCATCAGCGACAGGGTGTACATGAACATGTTCAACGTACTGCCAGGCAGTTGCGTGGTGTACTTGCCAAAGCCCAGGTCGGTCACCACCGAATCAAGCTTGGCCAGCAGAGACATGTCAGTGCCCACATAGTCGCCGCCCAGTCCGAGTTGAGGAATGGCGTTGCCCGTGAGTTGCAGCGAAATGAACACAGCAGGCACGGTGTACGCCAGGATCAGCACGATGTACTGAGCCACCTGCGTGTACGTGATGCCCTTCATGCCGCCGAACACTGCGTAGGCAAACACGATGGCCATGCCCACGTAGATGCCAACGTCGCTCGACACACCCAGGAAGCGCGAGAACGCAATGCCCACACCGGTCATCTGACCAATGATGTAGGTGAGCGAAGCCACCAACAGGCAGACCACCGCCACCGTGCTCGCACTCTTGGAGTAAAAGCGATCACCGATGAACTGGGGCACTGTGAACTTGCCGAACTTGCGCAGATAGGGCGCCAGCAGCATGGCCAGCAACACATATCCGCCCGTCCAGCCCATCAGGAACAGCCCGCCGCCGTAGCCCATGTTGGAGATCAGACCCGCCATGGAGATGAACGATGCAGCGCTCATCCAGTCGGCCGCCGTGGCCATGCCGTTGGTAACCGGGTGGACGCTGCCGCCCGCCGCGTAAAACTCGCTGGTGGAACCCGCGCGGGCCCACACAGCGATGCCGATGTAGAGCGCAAAACTCAGACCGACAAAGAGGTAGATGGTTGTTTGAAGATCCATGATGTCAGTCCTCAGTCTTCATGCACGTCGAACCGACGATCAATGTCGCCCATCTTCTTGGCGTAATAAAAAATCAGCGCAATGAAGATGTAGATGGAGCCCTGGTGGGCGAACCAGAACCCGAGCGGATAACCGCCAAGACTGATCTTGTTGAATAAGTCAACGAACAGGATGCCCGCGCCGAATGACACTAAAAACCAGATGATCAAAATCTTGGTAAGTAGGCCGAGCGTGGCTTGCCAGTAGGCATGACTGCTTTTGTCTTCCTTCATGAAGTCCCCTCATGTTTGAGAACAGAAACACAGCGAAATGAATCCGCTGCCCCTGCACATTCCGCGGGCAGGCCACGGGATTGCGAGGGTGACTGTGGCGACGCTTCCTTACAGCGAACTGATGAAAACGGCCAAACTTACGCAGGATTGACGACCCGAGGGAAAACACCGATCCGCCATTTCGCAGTGCGGCGAATGCCATGCGATTGCTGCGCAAGGGGCATAAAAAAGGCCTCGCGCTGCCAGAGCAGCGGAGGCCAAATCCGGTCAGAAAACAGACCGGGGGGAGGGATCAGTAGTGTTTTGCCAGAAGCTGCGGCTTAGCAGCCCAAAGGCCGGTTGGTGCGCATAGGAACAATGCCAGTCACGCGGATTGTCGCGTTCGAGTTGTCGGTGGCCGTCAGGGTTTTCCCGTTGAAGCGCACTTGGTCGCTCTCGCGCACCACAGCCGTGTCGGTCGGCTCGCCGCTGGCGTATTCCTTGCCATCAAACGTGAGGAACACCTGATGCAAACCGGTGGCATCCGGGCGGTAGCGAATGTCACCAAACGCAGTGGTCGAAGCGCCCACCTTGTTCGCGCCATCAAAGCGGAAGGAGCACAGCTCCGGCACCGAGCCGATGGGGTTTTCCTTGTCGACGTTGGTGAGATTCAACGCACCGTTGCCATAAACACCATTGAGGGTGCTGATGGTTGCGTTGCTCACTGTCAGCACACCGGGCTCATTGCTGGGCGTTGGATCTTCGTCATTGCCACCGCCGCAGGCGACAAGCAAAACAGAAGTGGCAGCGAGGGCTACGCAGGTTTTGAAGAGAGATTGCATGGTGATGAGCGTCCGTAGATTGTTGATGGGGGTTGCTGGGGGAGCTGCGCCCCGAGCGCTGGTCCCTGAACTGCATCGTATGAACCACCCCCACCAACGTACGTGCGCCTTGGCCTGCCCTGCACGTAGGACATAGGCGGGCAGCACTGTGCGCTGCACACGCCTCGCTCAGCACATCAACCCATCCCCCGTCAACGTGCCAACACCGCCGCCAGTGCTTTGCCAGTGTGCGTTCCCGCCGCCACCACGTCCTCGGGCGTGGCAGCCGCCACGATGCGCCCGCCCGCATTGCCGCCCTCAGGCCCAAGGTCCAGTATCCAGTCGGCCTCGGCGATCACATCGAGGTCGTGCTCGATCACGATCACGCTGTGGCCGCCGTCCACCAGGCGATGCAACACGCGGATGAGCTTGTCCACGTCGGCCATGTGCAGGCCCACTGTGGGCTCGTCGAGCACATACAGCGTGTGCGGTGCTTTCTGGCCGCGTCGGCCCACCTCGTCACGCACCTTGGTCAATTCGGTGACGAGCTTGATGCGCTGCGCCTCCCCTCCACTGAGCGTGGGAGATGGCTGGCCCAGCGTGAGGTAACCCAGGCCCACGTCCTGCAGCAGCTGCAGCGGGTGCGCAATGCTGGGCATGGTGGCGAAAAAGCCCACGG
>JAUXZO010000097.1 GCA_030692685.1 Acidovorax sp.
CCAGGGATTTCATCCCTGCCCTCCCCCCACACCCCCCTCCCAACCCGTGTCCGGGGGGCCGGGGAAGGTGGGGCCTGCGGCCCCACCTTCCCCGGCCAGAAACAAAAATGTGGCACAGCCGCCCTCGGCTGTGCTGTAAAAGAGGCTTGGGTAGCCTTAATAACTCAGCGACTCAAGCGTTCCGCCTGTGATCAATAGAGGCACTTAATGTCCGATTCAATGAAAAAAGCAGTGCAGAAAATTTCTATATTGAAAGGACAATCCTTTGCCTATGAACTCAGCGAACAATTTGAATGTATTCAACAAATGCCAGGCGGAAATAGGATTTTTAACAAAATTCTCTCAGCAGACCAAGATCAATTAGAAGACTATCTTGCAGAGATTAGATATGCCTTAATTTTTTCGGGACTTGGTTTCCAAATACAAGTATATCCATTGGGACGCAAGGGGCCTGATTTGAAAATATCTCGAAACGGAAATCACGCAGTTGTAGAGATAACGCGCTTTAGAAAAGAGTTTCCTGGTCCGCCGGAGTTGGTTCTCGATGTGGTCGATCCGATCCTTCCAATTTATGGTAATCCTAAGAGAGATGTTAAAAAAAGTCTTGACAAAATTCATTCAAAATATAAACAGATCACAAATGAGAACGCCATAATTGCAATCTGGAATGATGATGGGGACCTGGACGAAATAGAAGTTCGAATTGCGGTTAATGATATTATAAGAGATGCATGTGAAGGAAAAATTCCTGTTCCTTCTAACTTGTCATTTGTATTGTATGGTTGTAACTGGATAAATTTAAGTAATAAACAGCAACTTTATTGCTTCCCTTTAGGAAACCAAGAATCGTATATAATTGGTTGGCAGAATGAACTTAAAAGATCAATTGTAAGCGGACTTATTCAGCGAGCTTTAGCGCTCTCGAGCGTGAGTTTAACTAGGTAAATGAAATCGTTAGAATTCTTCCGCCTCCAAACCAGGGAAGAAGTCCTGGCCCTCTACCCGCGCTTTGCCCCGGTGGGGGTGGAGGAGGTGGAATTGGCCTCCGCGGGGGGGCGGGTGCTGGCCGCGGCCGTGGCCGCGCCGGAGGCGGTGCCGGCGTTCCTTCGGGCCGCCATGGACGGCTATGCGGTCAGGGCCAAGGACACCTTCGGGGCCGGCGTGGGCGCGCCCCAGTACCTGGAGATCAAGGGCGAAGTGCCCATGGGCGCGGCGCCGCCGCGGGGCGTGGGGCCGGGCGAGGCTTTGCGCGTCCCCACCGGGGGCATGCTGCCGCCCGGCGCGGACGCGACTGTCATGCTGGAATACACCGCGGAGCACCCCGACGGCACCCTGGAGGTGCGCAAGCCCGTGGCCCCGGGGGAAAATGTTTTGCAACCCGGGGAAGATGTGCGCCAGGGGGAAGTGCTTTTCTCCTCTGGAACCCGCCTGCGTCCCCAGGAGATCGGCCTGTTAGCCGCCCTGGGGGTCACCACCTTGACGGTTTACCGCCGCCCCCGGGTG
>JAUXZO010000108.1 GCA_030692685.1 Acidovorax sp.
GGCAGATTGTGGCATCCCGGACAATAGGCCCATGTCGGACACCACCCATTTGCTCATTCCCTACGCCGCCAGCGCCTCTGAGGGATGCCAGCAAGCCCTGCAGGGCCTGGCCCTGCCCCACCTGGACCGGCTTCTGGCCCGCCTCAGCCCCTACCCCGCCCAGAGTGACAGCGGCGAAGAAACCAGCTTCTCTGCCCCCCACGAACGCGCCCTGGCGCGCGCGCTGGGCCTACCCTCTGATGACGGCCGCATTCCCTGGGCCGCGTGGCACCGCCACCAGCAGGGCCTGTCACTCAACGGCGACGCATGGGCTTTTGTAGCGCCCTGCCAGTGGGCGGTCAGCACCGACCACGTCACGCTGCGCGGCCCGGAGCAGTTGGCGCTGGACGAAGCTGCGTCACGCGGTTTGCTCGCCATCGTCTCTCCCTGGTTTGCCGAAGACGGCATCACCCTGCACTACGACCAACCCACCCGCTGGCTGGCCAGCAGCCCGCTGTTTGCCACGCTGGCCACTGCCTCGCTGGAGCGCGTGCTGCAGCGCGACGTGCGCGCCTGGATGCCCGATGCAAAGGCGGCCCGCACCCTGCACCGCCTGCACAGCGAGATGCAGATGCTGCTCTACACCCACGCCTTCAACGACGAACGCGCCGAGCGCGGGCTGCCGGTGATCAATTCGTTCTGGGTGCATGGCACAGGCGTTCTTCCCGCGCCGTCTCCATCGCCTACCAGAACGCCCACCAGCGCACCGACCGTGCCCACCACGCTGCGCGACACGGCGCTGAACGAAGACTGGCGCGCCTGGGCCGCCGCTTGGGCCGCGCTGGACGCAGGCCCTGTGGCCGACTTGCTTCGCCGGGCTGAAGGCGGCGCGCCCGTCAAGCTCACGCTGTGTGGCGAGCGCAATGCGTTGGGCTTCCACACCGCGCACCGCACCCTGGCCCAACGTTTTCAAAGCCTTTTCAAGCCCCAGCTCTTTACAGATCTGCGCGAGAAGCTATGAAAATAGTAGCAAGAGACATTCCCCCCCGCGCCGCGTGGGCGCTGGAGCAAGCCGGTGTGCACCCCCTGCTGGCCCGCCTGTACGCCGCGCGCGGCGTGCGCACCAAGGACGAACTGGACGACGGCCTGGGCCGCCTGCTGCCACCCAGCGGTTTGAAAGGCATTGGTGAAGCAGCGCGATTGCTGGCCGACGCCATGGCCCAAAACAAGCGCCTCATCATCGTGGCCGACTACGACTGCGACGGCGCCACCGCCTGCGCCGTGGCCGTGCGCGGCCTGCGTTTGCTGGGCGCCCAGCACGTGGACTACCTGGTGCCCGACCGCGTGACCGACGGCTACGGCCTGACCGCGCCCATCGCCCGCCGCGTGGCCGAGCGTGGGGCCGACGTGCTCATCACGGTAGACAACGGCATCGCCAGCGTAGAAGGCGTGGCCGAGGCCAAGGCGCTGGGCCTCACCGTCGTCGTCACCGACCACCACCTGCCCGGGCCCGAGCTGCCTGCGGCCGACGCCATCGTCAACCCCAACCAGCCCGGCTGCACCTTCGAGAGCAAGTCGATGGCCGGGGTGGGCGTGATGTTTTATGTGTTGCTGGCGCTGCGGGCCGAGCTGCGGGCGCGCGGCGTTTTTGACGCATCGACCGCCGCCGGGCCGCCCCAAGGCGCGAGCGCCCCAGGCACCGGCCCGACCGGGGCCCCTCCCCCGGCTGGGGGCAGCGAACCACGCGCAGCGGGGAGCGTGGGGGCACCCAGACCGCAACCCAAGCTGGACCCGCTGCTGACCTTGGTGGCACTGGGCACCGTGGCCGACGTGGTCAAGCTCGACGCCAACAACCGCCGCTTGGTGGCTCAGGGCCTGAAACGCATCCGCGCAGGCCAGATGCCCGCCGGGGTGGCCGCCCTGTTCCACGCCGCTGGCCGCAAGGCGCCCGTGGCCACCACGTTCGACTTTGGCTTTGCTTTGGGCCCACGCATCAACGCCGCAGGGCGCCTGGCCGACATGACGCTAGGCATTGAATGCTTGCTGACCGACGACGCAGGCCGCGCCGCCGAACTGGCAGGCCTGCTCGACGGCATCAACCGCGAGCGCCGTGAGATCGAGGGCGGCATGCGCGACCAGGCCATGCTGATGGCCGAGAGCCTGTTCCAGGAAGACGAAGAGCCACCCCCGGCCATCAGCGTGTTCGACCCCGACTTCCACGAAGGCGTGGTCGGCATCGTGGCCAGCCGCATCAAAGACAAGCTGCACCGCCCCACCTTTGTGTTTGCCGCCAGCAGCGCGCCGGGCAAGGGGCATGAACTCAAGGGCTCGGGCCGCTCCATCCCCGGCTTTCACCTGCGCGACGCGCTCGACCTGGTGGCCAAGCGCCACCCCGGTGTGTTGCTCAAATTTGGCGGCCACGCCATGGCCGCAGGCTGCACGGTAGATGCCGACGCCTTCGACACCTTCGAGCAGGCCCTGGCCCAGGTCGCCCAAGAATGGCTGGACGCCGCCACCCTCACCCGCCGCATCGAAACCGACGGCCCCCTGGCGCCCGAATACTGCCGTGCCGACATGGTGGACACCCTGCACCACGAGGTCTGGGGCCAGGGCTTTTTGCCGCCCACCTTCAGCGAAGAGGTGCAGGTGCTCAGCCAACGCCTGGTGGGCGAGGCCAAGAACCACCTCTCCATCAAACTGCTGCACCAGGGCCAGCCGGTAGACGCCATCTGGTTCGGCCATACCGAGCAACTGCCTGCGCGGGTGATGCTGGCTTTTAGGCTGGACGTGAACGAGTGGAAAGGAGAGCGGAAGGTGCAGTTTTTGGTGGAGGGCGTGCAGCTGTAAGGCTGCGGAGCGGGCGTTGGGAGCCACACCGCCCCACCCAAACCGTTCGGGCTGAGCCTGTCGAAGCCAGGGCACTTTGCACGAACAGCCCCTTCGACAGACTCCAGGCAAACTTCCAGCCCTCAGCCGCCACGTATCAAGCCAAATTGGCCTCTAGCGCTTGATAGTCAAGCGCAAGCAGCTACGCGTTCAGTAGCAAAAGCAGATGCTTGCTCAAACACCCTCATCCCTGCGGCGACAAAAACTGAATAGGCCGCAGCGGCAACCGCCGCCGCGCCTGGTCCGTCAGCTTGCCGTAGTGCTCCACCCACAGGTCAAACAAGGTATCGAGCCCAATCAGCGTGATGCGCCGCTTCTCCTGGGTGCGCGCCTCGGTGGCGGCATCCTTGGTAAAGCCACCCGTGCAGACGAACAGCCCCACATCGCTATCGCCCAGCAGCGCCATGAAAGAGCGCAAGCCATCCACACTGACAGCCTCTTTTTGCCGCTTGACCTGCACCTTGATGCGAGGCGGCCGGGTGCCCAGCACATCGGGCTGCGCCAGAATGTCAATGCCACCATCCTTGCCCGGTGGCGACACCCAGCTCACGTAATAGCCCATGGCCCGCAGCAGGTCGGCCACCAGCTCCTGAAACTCGTAGGGCGGCATGTTGCGCAGGTACTGCGCAATCTCCGCCCAGGCGTGTTCCTCGGCCTCTTCAAACGTAATGCTCACGGCCTTGGCCGTGTTGTCTTGCGCCAGCGGGTCGGGGTCAGTGCTGATGCTGGGCGACGGGGCCGAGTCTGCATCGGGCTGCGCGGCCTTCCATTCGGCATACAGCTTGCACGCGCGGCGGTAAAACGCCTCTGGGTCCGTCAGCTCGGCATGCGCCTTGCGGCCCTCGTCGGTGATGGTCCAGATGCCTTTTTCCTTAAGCAGCCAACCGGCCTTCACACAGTCCACCGTGGCAAACCGCACGATCTTGTCAAAGCGCCGCCCGCCAGAGTCGTAGTTGTCTGCCTCGTAAGGTGTCAACGTGACATGCCCTGCCAACGCAGCCAAGGCCGCGCTGGCCTGCAAGCCTTCCGGCGCAGCCATCAACAGCTTGAACAGCTCGCGCAAGAGTTCGCCGGTGCGGCGACGGGTGATTTCAGCCATTCATTGCCTCCATGTAGCTCCCATCAATCTTCACAGCTGACCAATCTTCTTCAGCGCGTCTGACAGCCGCTCTGCACCTTCGATAGGGTTGTTATCGAACACCATCATGTATCGGTAGTGAGGGCCAGCCTTGTCGGTGCTGTTCGCCAGCGTGCCTTCAGGCGCTCGGAAGCTGGACACGTTGTTGAGCACCCGAAAAGGTACATCGAGATGGTGATTCACCACCTTGTCTTTTCCGACCCATTGCAACGTTGGCATGTTGATGTTTTCCTCTGATTCAGGTTACCGCTTGCCCAACAAGGGCGAGCGGCCGATTTTTTCTTGTGGGCTCACCAACTTCGGCGGCGCTGAAAACCCATCAAACGCATCCCCCGTCTTCCAATCGCCCACCGCATACATCCGCGCATCCCGCAAGCCCTGCACGCCTTCGGCCCAGGCCATCAGCATGCGTTTGCCAATGTCTTCAAACCCTGGGTGCTGCGCCATGGCCTGGCGCACTTGGGGCGCCACATCCGCCACGGCGTCGCTGATGGCTTGCACCATGTGCTGCTGCTCTTTGGGCTGGATGCCGAAGGTGGCGGCGATGAACTTTGGCAGGTTTTTGCCGGGTGCCCAGGTGCGTTTGCCCATGAATTCGATGGCGGGCGGGTTGTGCTGAAAACCTGCGTACACGCTGGTGGTGAGCATGTCGTAGGCGGGCGATAGGTGGGCGTTGGCCCGGCTGGTGTAGAGCAGGGCCAGGTTTTTGGCGTGGCAGTCGGCGTTGCGCATGGCATACGTCAGCAGCAAGGTGGTGGCCAACTGGCGATAGGTGTCTAGCCGCTGAGCGCCGGGCACGTGGTCGCGCACGGCTTTGGCGATGCGCTCCCAGGTGGTGTCGTATTTGGCGGCGGGGCGCAGGCCCAGCAGGCTGCAAAAGTCTTCCATGCCCCACAGCGGCTGGCCGTGTTCGTCTACATCAAAGCGGTGCACCACCAGGGCCTGGCCGTCGTCTGACACTTCGGTTTTGGCAGCGGGCATGACGCGGCGGGCGACCTGCATGCACAGGTGCTCGTTCAGCGCGACGAAGGGCAGCTGGGCGCTGGAGCCTTTGATGATGTGGCGGCGGGTAGTGAGGCTGGCTTTTGGGTGCGGGGCGAGTGCGGGCACGGGCTGGTGAAGGGCTTCGACAGGCTCAGCCTGAACGGTTGGGGGTTCAGTCTGCGCGTCAAGAAACTTTGGCACCACGCCCGATACGCCGCTGGTGGCGTGCTGGCGTACCAGGGCCGCAAACGCGGCTTCGGAGTTGTCGCCTTTGAGCAGGGCTGCCACTTCGACGGGCTGGGCGGGTTCGCTCAGTTGCGCGCCGGGCGCAGCCACCTGCACGCGGCCCACCATGTTGCGGCCGATGACGGACAGCAGGGCGATGGGGCTGGCGCCAATGTGGGGGCCAAACTGCTCTTGCAGCACCTGCAGCAAATAGCCCTCGGGCAGGTTCATCTGCAGCACCGGCGGTAGCTGGTCGTCCCACACATAGCTCTCTAGCCGCACGGGCATGGTGAGGGACACCATGTCGTCTACCGCGATGTGCGGGTGGTAGGTGAGCACGCTTTTAAAGTCGCCGGATTGCTCCAGCGTGGCTACCTCGCGGCCGAGTACGTACACAGACAACTGCATTAGCGGTGCCCCGTATTGGAAACGCTCGGCGCATCGGCAGCGCGACCGGCTGGAGGTTGCGCACGCTCGCGGCGCAGTTCGTCCAGGTTGCCAGCTTGGCCTTGCACCACGATGTCTAGCTCAGCCCCCAGCACGGCCAGCACGGCCAGCAGTTTGCGCGAGCCAAACTCTGCCGACCTGCCCCGCTCGAAGCGCGACAGGGATTCGGCCGTAATGCCCGCCTGGGCCGCGACATCGCCCTGCCTGAGGCCGAGCAGTTTGCGACGTGTGGCGATGGCCTCACCGAGTTCTTGAAGGGTTTGCAATTGATATTTACAACAAGATTTTTAGCAATACTAGCTTTTATTGATTTAAAAATCAAAATTACTGGCATTGATGTTGCGCATCCTGCGCTGGCTTGCCACACACCGACTGCGTTGTTGGCTTAGATAACCAAGGGCGTCTGCCCCTTGCGCCGCTGGCGGATCACCGTCCCCGGCTCGCTAGCTTCGCGCTAGTTCTCTGGGTCCACCTCGTCAATGATGACGGTCACGCGCTCGGGGCGTTTGTGCAGCGGTGGTGGGCAGATCGCGCCGCGCCAGCCGGATATTGACCAACGGCATGGCCGAGTCCTTTCGGGTGTCGTGGCAAAAAAAAGGCAGCCTGGGCTGCCTTTTGCGAAACGATGGAAAAATACTAGTCAAACTGGCCTCTAGCGCTTATCCCATAAGCGCTAGCAGCTATTAAATCAGTAGTATTTCACCCTCAAAAGCTTTCCCAATCATCATCACCGCCTTTGGCCTGCGCACGCGGCGCGGCGGCGGGGGCCGATGACGCGGCGGCAGCAGAAGGCTTTTTTGCGGCGGTTGGTGCCGACGATGACAAGCGGGCGGCCGGTGGCGGCGGCTTGGTGGCTGTTTTGGTGCCGATTGCGCGGGGAGCGGTGGCAGCGCGCGCAGTTGCATTCATCACCGGCCGGGGCGCGGGTGCCCTGGCGGCGGCGGGCGGCGGTGCTGCCACGGCGCCTACGTTGAACATCGCCACCACTTCGGCCAGCTTTTGGGCCTGGTCGCGCATGGAGGCGGCAGCGGCGGTGGATTCTTCGACCAAGGCCGCGTTCTGCTGGGTCATCTGATCAAGATGGGTGACTGCCTGGTTGACCTGGGCAATGCCGTCGCGCTGCTCAGTAGACGAGGCGGTGATCTCGCCAATCAGGTCGCTCACGCGGCGCACGCTGGCCACAATCTCCTCCATGGTCTGCCCGGCCTGGGCGACCTGGGCAGAGCCCGATTCCACGTTTTCAACCGAGGCACCGATCAGGGCCTTGATCTCCTTGGCGGCCTCGGCACTGCGCCCGGCCAGGCTGCGCACTTCGCTGGCCACCACGGCAAAACCACGGCCTTGTTCACCGGCACGGGCGGCTTCTACCGCTGCGTTCAGCGCCAGGATGTTGGTCTGAAACGCAATGCCATCGATCACGCCAATGATGTCGCTGATCTTGCGCGAGCTTTCAGTGATGTGCTGCATGCTGGAGACCACCTGGCCCACCACTTCGCCACCTTTGGCAGCGGCCTGTGCGGCAGTGCCTGCAAGCTGGTTGGCCTGGCGGGCGGTGTCTGCAGACTGGCTGACGGTGGCGGTCAACTGCTCCATGCTGGCGGCGGTTTCTTCGAGGTTGGAGGCCGTTTGCTCAGTGCGTGCCGACAGGTCCTGGTTGCCGTTGGCGATCTCGATGGATGCAGCCGACACCGAATTGACGCCCACCCGCACATCGCTGACCACCCCCCGTAGCCGCGCCGACATGGCCGACAACGAGCGCAACATGTGGCCAAACTCGTCTTTGCGGGTGGATTGCAGGTCGCGCGTCAGGTCCCCTGCGGCGATGGCGTCCAGCGCCACCACCGCTTCGTCCAGTGGCTGGGTAATGGAGCGCACCAGCTTCCAGGCCAGCAGCAGGATTACCAGAATGAGCACCGCCGACGCAACCAGGCCCTGGACGGCATACGACACTCGCCGCTGCAGCGCCTCGGCCCGAATTTCTTCGCGGCGCTGCTGCAATATCGTGACAAAGTCGTCCTGCGCCTTGAGGTAGCGGGCGACCATCGGGGTGAACTCGTCGTCAGCGTACCGCTGGGTGGCAGCGGCGTCGCCCATGGCCTTGATCTCCGCCGTTTTTGCGGTAGAACCGAGCACCAGTTTTCGCTCAGCCAGCACCTTGTCGAGTGCTGCCTTTTCAGCAGGCGACGTGGCACTGGCAATGATGCCTTCCTGAATCTTGTTGATGTTGCCAATGATCTGTTTGACCCGCGTGTCATATTGCTGGGCGAGCGCGGTGTCGGTCGTGAGTGCACCGCCCATCACCATGTTGACGGCGGTTTCAGTGGCGCCGCGCCAGCGTATGGCAGTTGCTACGCGGTCATCAATTTGGACGACTTCTTCGAGCGCGGCCGACATGGAAGAGTTGGCCCGGTATTGCTGGAACCCGGAGATCGCCATCATTGCCACCATGAGCAGGATGAACGCACCCCACAACTTGCGGGATACCCGGATATTGTCGAATTGCATGGTTTGGTTCCTCGTGGTTTGGAGACAACCTCATGTTCTGCCAACTCGTGGCGGAAACATTAAGTTGCATCAACATCACGCTATAGCGTACGCCAGCTGAGACGAGCAGCGCACCCGCCGCTCACAGGGACAAACCCGTAGAATGGGTTGGTGACCACTTACCTGAACGCCGACCTGCACTGCCACTCCGTGGTTTCCGACGGGACTTTGTCGCCCGAAGCCCTGGCGGCACGCGCCAACGCCAACGGGGTCGAGCTGTGGGCCCTGACCGACCATGACGAAATTGGAGGCCAGCACCGCGCCGCTGCCGCCGCCCGTGTTCAGGGCATGGCCTACCTCACGGGTGTCGAAATTTCGGTGACGTTTGCAGACACCACGGTGCACATCGTGGGACTGGGGTTTGACCCCGACAACGCCCAACTGGCCGAGGGCCTGGCCGCCACGCGCGGCGGGCGCGGCGAACGCGCCAAAGACATGGCCGAGCAACTGGCCCAGGTGGGCATTAAGGGCGCCTATGAAGGCGCCCTGAAGTTTGTGGGCAACCCGGCACTGATCTCGCGCACGCACTTTGCGCGGTTTCTGGTGGAAACCGGCGTGTGCAAAGAGACCTCCGAGGTGTTTCGCAAATACCTCACTGAAGGCAAACCCGGCTATGTGCCCCACCGCTGGGCAGCCCTGGGCGACGCGGTGCGCTGGATCACCGAGGCGGGCGGCGTGGCGGTGATTGCCCACCCGGCGCGCTACAAGTTCACCGCCAACGAAGAATTTGCACTGTTTTCCGAGTTCAAGGCCCATGGCGGGCGCGGCGTGGAGGTGGTCACCGGCAGCCACAGCCCGGCCGAGTACGTCACCTACGCGGCCATGGCCAAAGAGTTTGACCTGGCCGCTTCGCGCGGCAGCGACTTTCACAGCCCCGACGAATCGCACACCGACCTGGGCACGCTGCCCATGCTGCCAGGCGCTTTGACGCCTGTGTGGGATTTGGTCGCCGACCGTATCCGGCGCGCGCACTGACCGCGTTCGTTCGTCTCGTCTCGTCTCGTCTCTTTCAGCGATTGCCATGGCCCAGTATTTCGAAGTTCACCCCGACAACCCGCAGCCGCGCCTGCTCAAACAGGGCGCCATGCTGCTGCAAAAGGGCGGCATTTTGGCCGTGCCCACCGACTCCAGCTATGCGCTGGTTTGCCACCTGGATGACAAGGACGCAGTTGACCGCATGCGCCGCATCCGCCAGGTGGACGACAAACACCACCTGACGCTGCTGTGCCGTGACCTGTCGGAACTGGCCAACTACGCCCGCGTGGACAACCGGCAGTACCGTCTGCTCAAGCTGGGCACGCCGGGGCCCTACACCTTCATCCTCGAAGCGACCAAGGAAGTGCCGCGCCGGGTCAGCCACCCGTCCCGCAAGACCATCGGCCTGCGCGTGCCCGACCGCAAGGGTTTGCAGCTGCTGCTTGAACTGCACGGCGCCCCGCTGCTGGCCACCACACTGATCCCTGCGGGTGAAACCGAGCCCCTGAACGACCCACAAGAGATTCGCGAGCGCTACGAAAAACTGCTCGACGCCATCGTGGACGCAGGCGCCTGCCCGCTGGAACCCACCACCGTGATCGACCTGACGCCCATGGGCGCCGGTGGCGACCCTGAAGTGATCCGCGAAGGGCGCGGCAGCCTGCAGGCGCTGGGGCTTTGAGCCCCCAGAAAATACAAGCCAAATTGGCCTCCAGCGCTTATCCATCAAGCGCTGTCAGCTCTATTTTTTGAAGTAAATACCAGCCTGAGACAATCGCCCGGTGGAAAACCTCATCCAAACTGTTCTGATCTACGCCCTGCCGGTGTTGTTTGCCATCACCGTGCACGAGGCAGCCCATGGGTATGCCGCGCGCCACTTTGGCGACAACACCGCATACATGATGGGCCGCATCACCCTCAACCCGCTCAAGCACATTGATCTGGTCGGCACCATCCTGATGCCGCTGATGCTGTACTTCGCGACCTCGGGCGCTTTCCTGTTTGGGTATGCCAAGCCGGTGCCCGTCAACTTTGGCAATCTGCGCAACCCCAAGAAGCACATGATCTGGGTGGCGCTGGCGGGGCCGGCGTCCAACTTTTTCCAGGCCATTTTCTGGGCGGTGCTGCTGGTGTCGATGGTGGGCTCGGGGGTGGACGAGCGCTTCTTCATCGAGATGGCGCGTGCCGGTGTGCTGGTCAACCTTGTGATGTGGGCTTTCAACCTGTTTCCGCTGCCGCCGCTGGATGGCGGGCGCATTCTGGTCGGCTTGCTGCCCTGGAAGCAGGCGAACCTGGTTGCGCGCGTCGAGCCCTACGGTTTTTTCATCGTGCTGGGCCTGGTGGTGGCCGGAGTGCTGGGCTCGCTGTGGCTGCGCCCGCTGATGTCGCTGGGCTACGGCGCCATCAACCTTCTGCTCACACCCCTCACCGCCCTGCTGCGCTGATCGTTCTTTTCTATTTTTTGCTGACACCGTTCTCATGAGCATTACGCGTTTTCTCACCGGCATCACCACCACGGGCACGCCCCATCTGGGCAACTTTGTGGGGTCCATCCGCCCCTCGGTGGCGGCCAGCCTGACGCCGAATGTGCAGAGTTTTTATTTTCTGGCCGACTACCACGCGCTCATCAAGTGTGAAGACCCGGCGCGCATCCAGCGCTCCACGCTGGAGATTGCCGCCAGCTGGCTGGCTGCGGGCCTGAACCCCGAGAAGGTCACGTTCTACCGCCAGTCCGACATCCCGGAAATTCCCGAACTGACCTGGCTGCTGACCTGCGTGACGGGCAAGGGCGTGCTCAACCGCGCCCACGCCTACAAGGCCAGCGTGGACAAGAACACGGCGGCCGAGCGCGATGCCGATGACGGCGTGACGGCGGGCCTGTTCATGTACCCGGTGCTGATGGGCGCGGACATCTTGATGTTCAAGGCGCACAAGGTGCCCGTGGGCCGCGACCAGATTCAGCACATCGAGATGGCGCGCGACATGGCGGCCAGCTTCAACCACCTGTACGGCGAGCACTTTGTGCTGCCCGAGGCCGCCATTGACGACCATGTGGCCACCTTGCCCGGGCTGGACGGCCGCAAGATGAGCAAGAGCTACGACAACACCATCCCGCTGTTCAGCTCGCGCGACCAGCTCAAAAAGCTGATCGGCGGCATCCTGACCGACTCGCGTGCGCCTGGCGAGGCCAAGGAGGTCGATGGCTCTGCGCTGTTCCAGATCTACCAGGCGTTTGCCACGCCGGATGAAACCGACGCGCTGCGCAAGGCTTACGCCAACGGCATCGCCTGGGGAGACGCCAAGCAGGTGCTGCTGGAACGTGTGGACCAGGTGATTGCGCCCATGCGTGCCGAGTACGAAGCGCTGATCAACAACCCCGCCCGCATCGAGCAAACGCTGCTGGCCGGAGCCGAACGTGCCCGCGCGCTGGCCACGCCGTTCATCCGCGAACTGCGCTCGGCCGTGGGCTTGCGCAGCCTGGTGCAGGGCACTGCGACGGCCAAGCCCGTCAAGGTTGCCAAGGCAGCGCTGCCCTCGTTCAAGCAATACCGAGAGGCGGATGGCAAGTTTTACTTCAAGCTCGTCGATGCCGATGCCCGCCTGCTGCTGCAGAGCACCGGTTTTGACGCGCCCAAAGACGCAGGCCAGGCGATTGCGCGGTTGCAACGCGAGGGCTTCAGCGCGTTGGCCGGGCAGCTGGCGCCCGTAGACGGGGTGGTGGATGCCGACGTGGCGGCCGCGCTGAAGGCACTGGCGGACGCTGCCGCGCAATAAACCAAGGCCGAGGCGAAACCCGGGTACTTATTTTTTGATAGCTACTAGCGCTTACTGGATAAGCGCTAGAGGCCAAAAACACTCACAACTTACTCCCAAATGCGCACACACGGCGCTTTTACGTGGAACGCACTGCACATCGATACGCCCTCGCTGCCCAGTGAGCGACACCCCCTTTTCACCGCCATGGGCTGACGCGGGCCGCTGCGGGCTGACTCGGGCCGCTGCGGGCATCTGCGGGTTGACGCGAAGGCTCACAAACGCACACAGTGCCGCCGGGGATCGTGCTTAAACTTCCCCACCGCATTCACCCATCAGGAGACCCAATGAAATCGCTGATCGCCACTGTCACCGTGCTCACCGTACTGGCGGGCTGCAACGCCACATCACCCCACAGCCCCTCCGGCCCCATGGCCTCGGGCCGCGACCGCACTTTCAGCGTTCCCGTCTACGGAACGGACACCTCTCCCGCCTATGCGGCTGCCACGCGCGAATGCCAGAAGCTGGCCTTGTTCCCCAAACCGCTGCGCAACGATGGATCGCGCATCATTTTCGAGTGCGTGAGCGAAGCACCAGATCGCCAGCCTTGAACCGCACCACCGGGACGGTGCGGAAACCGCTGGCCTGGCTGGCAAGGCGCTCCGCGCTCGCATCGCTGCTGACGGCTGCATGCGCACAGGCAGCGCCGCCATTGGCACCTGCCCAGCACCCCACCCCGCTGGTTTGGAGCAACAGCCTGGGCATGCGCTTTGTGCGGGTGCCCGCAGGCAGCTTCTGGATGGGTGGTGTGGAGCCCACAGGCACCCTGGCGCGCGCCTACCCGTTGCTGGAAACCCAACGTTTCACTGAGCTGGCAGATGAAGGCCCCGCGCACCAGGTGCGCATCCGCCGCGCGTTTTATCTTGGCCAGCATGAGGTGACGGTGGGTCAGTTCCGGCGGTTTCTGGATGCCTCGGGGTATCAACCCGAGTCGGAAGCCGACGGCACAGGCGGCTATGGCTACAACGCCGACTACGACCCTGCCACCACGCGGCGGGGCGATGCGTTCGAGGGGCGTGACCCGCGCTACTCGTGGCGCAACCCCGGCTTTGCGCAGGGGGACGACCACCCTGTTGTGAACGTGACCTGGAACGACGCCCAGGCCCTGGCGCAGTGGCTGAGCCGCACCGAGGGCCACACCTACCGTCTGCCCACCGAGGCCGAGTGGGAATACGCCTGCCGCGCGGGCACCCGCACCCGCTACCCCCATGGCGACAACCCGCAGGGCCTCCTACAGACCGCCAACGCCTTCGACAAAGACGCCGCGCCTTTGTGGCCCCGCTGGCAGCAGCACGCACTGGCCGGCAGCGACGGCCATGCCTTCACCGCCCCGGTGGGCAGCTACGCAGCCAATGCCTTTGGTCTGCACGACATGCTGGGCAACGCGTGGGAATGGGTGTCGGACTGGCACGGCGACACCTACTACGCCCAATCGCCCCGCACAGACCCGCAGGGCCCGTCAGAAGGGTCTGTGCGGGTGCGGCGTGGAGGCTCCTGGCACACCTGGTCGTTTTATGCCCGCTGTGGATACCGCAACTGGAACAGCCCCGAAACGCGTTACACCCTGGTGGGCATGCGGCTGCTGCGTGAGATTGCCCCGGGGTCGCAAAACAAAGGCCCAGCCAAACGCTGAAGGCATAGCTCGGTGGGCTGCGGCCAATTTAGTGCACGACGGGGCATTCGGTAGACCCCCAACAATGCACCGAAGGGCTGGCATCAAATCATTAACAAATGTCAACCGCCGTCGGCCTGCGCCGGGCTGCGCAGCGCAACGGGCGCGATATCGCAAATAATGCGCGTTTGTCCTTTTGTTGGGGAAACCATGCGCATAGCTGCTCTGGACGACGATGCGCTTCAGCTGGACTTGTTCAAACAGGCCACGGAGTCGATGGGCCATGTCTGCCACACCCATCTGACCGGCGCAGAACTGCTGCGCACTTTGCGCCGCGAAACCTTTGACCTGCTGATCGTGGACTGGCACCTGCCAGACACCACAGGCCCCGAAGTGGTGCGCTGGGTGCGCAAGAACGTGGCGGCCCAGTTGCCCATCCTGTTTGTCACCAACCGCCAGGAAGAGCGCGACATTGTGGAGGGCTTGGCAAGCGGGGCCGACGACTTCATGGTCAAACCAGTGCGCATTGGCGAACTCAACGCCCGCGTGGCCGCCTTGTTGCGCCGGGCCTACCCTGACAACTCGGCGGGCGTCATGGAGTTTGGCCGCTACCGGTTTCTGCCTGAGACCCGTTCTATCGAAATGGACGGCGTGCCGGTAGAGCTGAAAACCCGCGAATACGACCTTGCCTTGTTTCTGTTTCAGAACATGGGCCGCCTGTTGTCACGCGACCACCTCAAGGAAATTGTGTGGGGTCAGGTGGCCGAGGTGATGTCGCGGTCGCTGGACACCCACATCTCGCGCCTGCGCACGCTGCTGGACCTGCGGCCCGCCAACGGTTTCATCGTCAGCGCCATCTACGGCGTCGGTTACCGGTTTGAAGCCGTTGACGCACCACCCAAGACCTGAAAACGTGTGAAATAACCCACCCAGCGCGTTCGTCCCGCTCGCCGCGCTTGTAACGACGGATTCATTCACACGTTCTGAGGCCGTCCCAGCGCCACCCGAACTTGTCCGCCATCTTTGGCACACGGAGATACGACTTGGCAATGCACCACCATCCCGCGCCCTGGCCACTTGGCGCCACGGCAGCCCTGGCCCTTATCAGCGCTTTCGCAGCTTTGTCAGGCGCCAGCGCCCATGCCAACCCGGCCGCAGCAAATACGCCCTCGCAGGCCGATGAAATCGCCCACACGGTGCAGGACGGCGACACTCTCGAAGGGCTGGCCAAGGCGTACCTGGCGGACCCGCGCCAATGGCCCCTGCTGCAGGCGCGCAACAAGGTGGCCAACCCGCGGCGGCTGCAGCCGGGCTCCATCGTGTGGATTCCGGTGCGCCTTCAACCTGCCGAATCCGCCACGGTGGAGTTTGTGCACGGGGCCGTCACAGCACAGGCACGCGCGAGCGATGCTGCGGCCCCGGTTGCCAAAGGCGGCAAACTCGACGAAGGAACAGCGCTGCAGGTCGGGCCCGATGCATTTGTCGCCGTCAGATTGGCCGATGGCACGGTGGTGCGCGTGCAGGCCCAGTCCGAACTGCAACTGCGACAGTTGCGCCGACGCGGTCGCGCAGGCAGCGTGCAATCGGTGCTGGAGATGCGCAGCGGGGCGGTGGAGGCGAGCGTGCCACCCAGCGCCGAATCGTTTCGCCGCATGGAGATTCGCACCCCGCTGGCGGTGACCAGCGTGCGCGGCACACGTTTCAGCGTAGAGATGGCCGCATCCGGCCAAACCACCGCATCGGTGCTCAACGGATCGGTGGCCGTGCAATCGCGCCGGGATGAAGGCGTGGGCGGGGGCGCCCCATCGGCGAGCCCCTCCGCTACATCGATGCTTGCCCCGGGCCAGGGGCTGGCGGTGGCAACCGATGGCACTGTCGGAGCGCCGCGCGCACTCATGGCAGCACCTGACACCTCCAGCATTCCCGCCTCATTGGGCGACGCCAGCATTCTGGCCATCAACATCCCTACCCAGCCGGGCGCCGCGCGCTACGTGGCCCAGGTGGCGCAGGACGCAGACTTCACCCAGGTGTTGCGACACGGCAGCTTTGCCAACGGCCAACTGCGCTGGAAGGCACTGGACGACGGGCGCTACTACGTCTCGGTGCGGGCGGTGGATGACGCAGGCATTGCCGGCCTGCCCGCCGTGCAGCCCTTCACCATCAAGACCCAGCCTGTGGCACCGTTCCATCAGCTACCTGCACCCGGCACCATTGTGGCCACCGGCACGGGCGAACTGCAGTGCACCTCTGTGCCCGGTGTGCGGTGGTACCGCGTGCAGGTGGCTACCGATGCCCAGTTCACGGCACCCATCAAAGACGAGCAGCGGTTGTCCGAGTGCCGCCTGCCCGTGACCGACCTGCCTGCGGGCAGCTATTTCTGGCGCATGGCGAGCCTGCTGCAAACGCCCGACGGCCAACCCGACCAAGGGCCGTTTGCGCCACCGCAGGCATTTGCCGTGGCAGACCGCCCGGCCACCCTCTCGGCGCAATCGCTGCAGGCGCAGGACGGCGACACCACGGTGCGCCTGAACTGGCAGGGCCAGCCCGGCCAGCGGTTCCGCCTGCAATTGGCCAGCGCCAATGACGCGTCGTTCGACAAGATCATGCTGGACACCGTTCTGGACCGCCCGGATTGGACTGCCAGCGACCTGCCCGCCGGGAAATACCTGGTGCGCATCCAGGTGCTGGACCCATCAGGCCTCCAAAGCGAGTTCTCGCCCCCTCGCCAGATCCGGGTCGGATCCGGCATCAGCACCGGCAGCGGGTTGCCGGTGTCCACATCCAGCGGCCAACCCGTGGGACGGCCTTGACCATTGCGCGCACCCGCGGGCAACGGCGGCGACTGGAGTGGAGCCTGCTGGCCATCGCACTGCTCGGCCTGGTGGCCTGGCTCAGCGTGTCGACAAGCCTGGGCGGCGCGAACCACCTGGTGCAAGACGTGGGGCTGCGCCTGGTGGCCCGCCCCGCACACCCCGACATCGCCATCGTCGCCATTGACGACCGCAGCATCGCGGCCATTGGGCGGTGGCCCTGGCGGCGCGCCCTGCACGCCGAGTTGATCAACCGCATCTCAACGCAAAACCCGCGCGTCATCGGTATGGACGTGTTGTTCAACGAAGAGGATCTGGACTACCCTGCAGACGACCTGTTGCTGGCCGATACCCTGGCACGCAGTGGCCGCGTGGTGCTACCCGTGCTGCGGCGCGGCCATGGGCCCGCTGCCAATGCCGCCGACCTGCCCTGGCCTGCCTTTGCCGCCGCAGCGGCGGGCCTGGGCCATGTGCATGTAGCACCCGACAACGATGGCGTGGTGCGCGGCCTGTACTTGCAGGAGGGCCCCACCACAGCCCCCTGGCCCCACTTCAGCACGGCCATGCAGTGCGTGGCCGATGCCAGCAAGCGCCCCTGCGGCGCGGCCCCCACCACCACGCCCGGCTCCCAGAGCGCAGATCACGGGGAGGCAAACGCCAGCCCCTGGCAACGGTCAGAGCCTGCGCTGATCGCCTACGCAGGGGGCCCGGCGCACTTCACCACCTACTCGTACATCGACGTTTTGCGCGGCCAGGTGCCCGGTGACGCCTTCAACAGCAAATACGTGCTGGTGGGCGCTGCGGCTTCGGGACTGGGCGACATGTTTGCCACACCCGTCAGCCAGCAGTCACGCTTGATGCCGGGCGTAGAAGTCGTGGGCCATGTACTGGACGGTAGCTTGTCAGGCGTGCAGATACGGCCAGCGGCAACGCTGCACAACCTCGTTTTCAACCTGCTGCCCGTGGCGGGGGCTCTGGTGGCGCTGTTGCTGCTAGGCCCGTTTGTGGCGCTGCTCACCAGCGCTGCGCTGGCCGCGGCCACCGTTCTGCTCAGCGTGGCCCTGACCGGGTGGATCGGTCTGCAGTTTGCCCCTGCTGCAGCCTTGGTGGGACTGGTGCTGGCCTACCCGCTGTGGAGCTGGCGGCGGCTGAGCGCAGCGGCGCACTTTCTGCGGCTGGAGATGGAGCGCCTGCAAAAAGACGGGCTTTCGATGCGGTTGCGGGAACGCCCGGGCGATACCAGCGATTTTCTGGAACGGCGCATCAACGCCGTGGAGCGCGCCTCTCGGCAATTGCGCGACCTGCACCACTTTGTGAGCGAAAGCCTTCAGCAGCTGCCCTCACCCACGCTGGTGTGCGACCCACAAGGGCGCATCCTGCTGACCAACGTGGCCGCACGCCTCCATGTGGGTGGCGACGCCGAAGTGTCACTGCAGGGCCTGTCGGCAGTAGAGTTGCTGCGCGATCTGGTGCAAACCGGCACCAACCTGCCCGTCATCACCCACGATAAGCTTCGCAGCGGATGCATGGCCGAACAAGCCGAAGGCCGCGATGCCAAAGACCGCAGCATGCTGGTGCAATGCAAGCCTTTCACCGACCTTGCACAGGCGGGATGGTTGTTGACCCTGGTGGACATCACCGACATGCGCCGCGCGCTGCAGCAGCGTGATCAGGCGATGAACTTCATCTCGCACGACATCCGCGCGCCCAATGCGTCCATCCTTACCCTGCTGGAAATGCAACGCGCCTACCCCGGCCGCATGCCCCACGAAGAGCTGATGCAGCGCATCGAACGGTACGCGCAAAACTCTTTGGGCATGGCAGAGAACTTTGTCAAACTGGCCAGCGCACAAACACAGGAGTACCGCATGGTGCCCCTGGACCTCGTGGCCGTGCTGGCGGAGACCGTGGACGACATCTGGGCGCTGGCCCGTGAAGGCCAGATCGAAGTAAGCATCACCACGGCACCCGAGACAGCACCCGCACTGGGCGACCGGTCGCTGCTGTGCCGCGCGCTGGCCAACGTACTCAACAACGCCGTCAAGTTCAGCCCCGCAGGCAGCGTGGTGTTGTGCGCCATCACGCAACGCGACCGCCACTGGGTGGTGTCGGTGCGCGACCAAGGACCCGGCATCGCCCCCGAACTACAAGGCCAGCTGTTTGCGCCGTTTCAGCGATTGCACGACCGCAGCCATCCCGCCATCAGTGGCGTGGGACTGGGGCTGGCGCTGGTGCACACTGTGGTGCAACGCCATGGGGGGACACTGGAGGTGGACAGCGATGTGGACCAGGGTGCCGAGTTTCGGCTGCTGCTGCCGATGCGGGTGGGGAGCCAGGAGACGTAAGCGCTGCCTCGACGGGAGCAGCACAAGGCGGCGCCCGTGCGGAGACGTTCAGAACGGAACGCTGACGCGGGCGGTGGCGCTGGTGTACCGGTAAGACGCCGTCTGCCCTGAAAACAGCCCGGCGGCATTGCTTGCCTCGAGCCCCACAAACCACTGCACGGAGTCTTTGCGCCGCGACGCAACGCCCAGGTTACCTCGCCAGATAGGCTCGGATGCCCCATCGATGCGTTGCTGCCCGGCATCCACGCTGGCGCTCAACACAAAGGCCTGCGCCACTTCAAACCGTGCAGAAAGCCCCACAGAAACTTCGCTCAGTCGCTCGGGTGAAAAGTATTCCGGCCGGTACGCATTGGTATTGCGGTAGTTGCGGGTTTTCAAAAAAGCATTGAAGCCGTAACGCTCGTCCAGCGAATAGTTCCAGCGGGTGCGCAGTATGGGGCGGTTGTTATCGTTGGAAAAAAGCGCTGAACCTGCGGCGACTCCCACGTTAAACCGCTGACTGAACGCATGGTCGAGAACCAGCGCCAAGGACGTAAAGTGCGTGCCGCTGTCGATGCCGCGAACGGAGTTCACAAAATCGCGCTCTACGCTCACGCCCACCGCCGTCGCGGGGTTCAACTTCTCCATGTAATCGAGCCCGCCCACCAGATAGTCAATGCCCGACACCCGCGCAGCGCCCAGGTTGGCATCCAGGCTGCGACTGTCGTCGGTGCGCTTGTAGGTGCCCACCAGCATATTCCCGCTGGCGGCCCAACCCGGCGAGGTGTAGCGCACCGGCCCGGCGCGCAAGCCCCAGCCTGCAGCATTGGTGTAGCCCAGCGTCTGTTTGCTCTCGCGAAAATCGTCGGAGTCATGGCTGGCAAAAAAGGTGCCGGACACCGAGGGCGCTGGTGCTTTCGACTGCGACTGCGACTGCGCTGCCGAGCTGCCCAGCGCCACCACAGTCCCCAGTGCGCAAAGGAGATACGTCTTCATTTTGTGCCCCAATTTTTTGTACGACTAACCAATTCCTGCAAATAGCCCACCACACACGCGGGCTGCAGAACCACGCTGTAAAACAGCGCATAAAAGATGAACCCAGGCACATTGCGCCTCACCGTCAGTCCCTGTTCTGTGAACATCTTTGCCTGGATGCTGTACATGAGGTGGTTGACCAGCATGGCCAGCGGCAACACCAGCAGCGTCATCGGCCCTGCAACCCAGTAGATGCCGAAGAGCGCCAGCACCAGGCCGGGAATAAACGCGAAGGTGTAGACCAGATCCATGTAGGGAAACAACAGGTTCCACCAGATGAACAGGGTGGTCATGCGCGGCTTGAACAAAAGCCGCCAATGCGACTTGAAAGCCTCGATGAGCCCACGCGACCACCGCTGGCGCTGGCGGATGAACTGCAGCCAGGTGTCGGGCGCATTGGTGAAAAGGCAGGCGTTCTCTGCAAAGCCCACGCGGTAGCCACGCTCCAGAATCGCCCAGGTCAACACAATGTCTTCACCCACCGTATGGGGCCACCCGCCCAGCTCACGGATCAGGGCGGTGTCGTAGACAGAAAACGCGCCTTGGGCCACCAACGTGCCCTGGTACAGGCTTTGCAGCCGCTTGATGGCCGCGATGCCATGGAAATAGTCCCATTCCTGAATCGACGTGACGAAGTTCTTGCGCGAATTGCGTACCAGCACCGCGCCAGCCACTGCACGCGTGTTCTCTGGGTCGCTCATGTAGCGGCGAACCAGGTTGGGCAGTGCGTTTTTGTACAAGTACGAATCGCCATCGACCGTGATGGTGAGGCGGTGGCGCACCAAGGCGAGCCCCGCGTTGAGCGCATTGGCCTTGCCCACGTTGCGCTCCAGGTTGAGCACCTGCAGCCAGGGGTAGCCCAGGCCTGCCAGCTTCTCGGCGGTGGCGTCAGTGGAGCCATCGTTGATCACCACCACCTGCAAGGGCCCCTCGTACTGTTGGAGTGCAATGCTCTCGATGGTGGATACGATGCTCGCCTCTTCGTTGTAGGCCGCCACCAGAATGGAAATGCCGGGTAGCCGCGCATCATGCTGCTTGGCCGATGGGCGCCGGTCCAGCATGAGGCTCACCACCAGAAATGCATTCATGAAACCCGGCACCACCGCGATGCCGTAGATCACCAGGTAGGCGGGCACGGGGCCCATCGCCAAGGCCAGATCGTGCACCCAGGCATCGGCTATGTAGATGGAGAAACCCATCCACGAAAGCCCCGCCAGCATTGCCAGCGCAAACTTCCATCGCACGGAAATATAAAAACCGGATCGCTTCGCATCCTCTAACGGAATGTCTGCAGGGAGAGCAGCTCCCAGGAACAGGGAATCGACATCCTGCAATACAGCAGGGTCAAGGGAAGGGTTGAGGGTCATGAAAGAGCGAAAACACCGCTGCGCAAAGGTCCGCGGGCGGCAATCACAAAAGATCGAAAGGAGGAAGAACGGAAGCTCGTGGAATCACGGTGTTCTGGCGTCCCGCTGCGCGAGCGCGCAGAACGGACCCCACAAACAACACCGTGAGGAGCCAGCGTGTCGGGTGACTAAGGCGCGAATTCAGTCAATGTGTGGCAAAGCGTTGCGATCTTTCTGACTGCTGAGGCCAGCGGGCCCAGGAGCCAATTTGCGGTTGTGTTGCCCGGCCAACAATGCCCCCGATTCGCCATTGCGGGTGCAGATGGGACCTTGTAGAGGTGGTGCCGGGCGGGATGAAGCGGTCAGCGTAGGGGGTGCCGCCGAAGGTATTTGTCAGGTTTTGCCCTGCAGAACCGTAGCCAGACTACCCGTGCCACTTCGCGGTGTATGTGCGTTATCGAACACGTACCGCTCTGGCTGCGCTGAACAGGCGCGCGCACCTGTCGCACCCGCATTCATCAGCAACCACAAAGAAAAAGGCCCTGTGCTACTGATTAGATAGCTACAGGGCCTTGATGCTGGCGGAGAGGGTGGGATTCGAACCCACGGTGATATTGCTACCACGCCTGATTTCGAGTCAGGTACATTCGACCACTCTGCCACCTCTCCTATGTGTCGAAGCCTGCGATTATAGCAAGATTCGGATACCCGATTGCCAGCACTCCGACGGCCCACCTTTCGTGGCGGGGAATCAGTCTGTCAATACAGCGGCGCAGGCAGCTTCACCAGATACAAGGTGTTCGCGTCCACCTTGCCATTGCCCAAAACCTTCTGGCGCACGCCGCCGCTGCCGTTGGGCTCGATGGCGAAGTCGTCGTCGTTGATGATGCCGACGCGGTTGGCGTCGATGACCCACAGGCCTTCCATTTTGTCGTGCGGGTATGCCATCTCTTTCACCGCGTCGTACACCAACGACTTGGCTACGGGCTGAATGCCCACGTCGGCCAGGGCCGCCCAGCCCGCCGCATAGTTGTTGTCCGTACCGCCATCTTTGGCCGCCAGTTCCAGCGTTTTGCCGTTAACCAGCACGCCGGTGGCCGCGTCGCGGGTGATGGCGGGGTGGTTTAGCGTGCTGCTGCTGGCGTCCACGTTGGTGGCTTTGGCGATATCGATCTTGTAGAGATTCTTGCGCACGGTGCCCGTATCGCGGCCCAAAAACTTGGTGTCGCGCTCGATCACCAAAAAGCTGGTGGCCGACAGGGCCACGATGTCGGAGTTGGCCAGCCCGGCTGCGTCCTGCTTGTACAGGTACTGGGCGCGTGCACCGGTGTCCAGCTGCACGGTGACGATGCGCGTGAGGTTGATGCTGCCCACGGCAGACGTGGGGTTGTACAGGTTGGACTGCATGATGCCCACCAGCGTCTTGCCGTCTGGAGTGATGGCCAGCCCCTCCATGCCGCGGTTGGGCCAGCGCTTGGCCAGTTCGGGCGGCAACACGCGGCCTGCGCGGTTTCGGCGGTCAGCGGCAAACGGGTTGATGCGCGCAATCTCTTTACCGCTGGCATCAAAGTGCACCATGTGCGGGCCGTATTCGTCGCTCACCCAGAAGCTGCCATCGGCCAGGGCCACCAGGCCTTCAGGGTCAAGTCCGCTTTCATCAAAGCCCTGCACGCCGCTCCCGTCCGGGTCCAGCGTGACTTTGCTGCCGTCCAGGTTGTAGGCGACCTCGCCCGTGGAGCCGAAAGCCGAGTTGGGCAGGCCGGTGATGGAGCGGCCCTTGGGGTCCTTCAGAGCGATGGTGCGCACCGGTACAACCTGGCCTTTTTCATCCAGCTTGAACAGGCCGATGTGCGGCGTGAACGTGGGCACCGGAAAGAACTTGCCACCCGGGATGGCCCCCGCCAGCGGGTCGGCGTTGGGGCCGCGGTCCGTCAGCGCATAAAAGTGCCCGGCCAGCGTGGGGTGGGGCGCCATGGCAGACCCAAAGCCGCCGTTGCGGATGGCGGTTTTGTCGGCATTCGCCAGGGTCTGCAGAGTGGTGAACGGCAAGGCTGCGCCCTCCTTGCCGGGGTAGACAAAACCATCGCCATCCCCGCCGCCACAAGCAGTGAGGAGAAGGCCGGTGACAAAAAGGCCGCAAGCAAAACGGAGTTTCATGGTGCGCGATGCGAGAAGTGGAACAACCGCGCGATGGTGCGACCCGGGCATGACCAGCCCATGAAAGATCGATGACAGCGTTACAAATTCAAAACGCCAAACATATCAATGAAATATGGCTCTAGCGCTTACTGGCAAAGCGCTAATAGCTATGATTTATATCAATGCTCACCTCTATTGGGTACCAACAACAATGGGCCCGCAGGCCCATTGTTTTGTACAGATGCGGGCGCGCTTCCCGCCGTTGACGCGTTGGCGCGTTGGCGATGGCGGCTTTTACGCTGCCGCCAGCACCGCCAACCCACCCAGGTAAGGCCGCAACACTTCCGGAACCGTCACGCTACCGTCGGCCTGCTGGTAGTTTTCAAGCACCGCCACCAGCGTACGGCCCACCGCCAAGCCGGATCCGTTCAGGGTATGCACCAGCTCGTTCTTTCCCTGGGCATTCTTGAAGCGGGCCTGCAGGCGGCGGGCCTGGAAGGCTTCGCAGTTGCTCACCGAGCTGATCTCGCGGTAGGTGTTCTGCGCGGGCAGCCACACTTCCAGGTCGTAGGTCTTGGCGGCGCCAAAGCCCATGTCGCCGGTGCACAGGCTCATCACGCGGTAGGGCAAGCCCAGCTTTTGCAGCACGGCTTCGGCATGGCCGGTCATTTCTTCCAGCGCTTCGTAGCTTTTGTCGGGGTGCACGATCTGCACCATCTCGACCTTGTCGAACTGGTGCTGGCGAATCAAGCCCCGAATGTCGCGCCCGCCACTGCCTGCTTCAGACCGAAAACACGGCGTGTGGGCGGTCAGCTTGATAGGCAGGTCGGCCTCTGGCGTGACCACATCGCGCACAAAGTTGGTCAGGGGCACTTCGCTGGTGGGGATGAGGTACAGCGCGGTGTTGTCCGGCACGGCCTCGCCGTCCTGGCCGCCCTTTTTTGCGGCGAACAAATCGCCTTCAAACTTGGGTAACTGGCCTGTGCCCTTGAGCGAATCGGCGTTCACGGCGTAGGGCACGTAGCACTCGGTGTAACCATGCTCGGTGGTCTGCACGTCCAGCATGAACTGGGCAAGCGCGCGGTGCAGGCGGGCGATGGGGCCCTTCATGACCGTGAAACGCGAGCCCGACAGCTTGGCGCCCATTTCAAAATCCAGGCCCAGCGGGGTGCCCACATCCACATGGTCTTTGACCTCGAAAGCGAACGTGGCGGGGGTGCCCCAGCGGCGCACTTCGACATTGCCCGATTCGTCCGCGCCCACAGGCACCGATTCGTGCGGCAGGTTGGGCACAGCCACCAGCATGGCCAGCAGTTCGGCCTGGATTTGTTCGAGGCGGGCGGCCGATTGCTCCAGCTCCACCTTGCCTGCCGCCACCTGGGCCTTGATGGCCTCGGCGCCGTCTTTGTCGCCCCGGCTCATCAGCATGCCGACCTGCTTTGACAGCTGGTTGCGCTGCGCCTGCAGTTCTTCGGTGCGGGTCTGCAGCGTCTTGCGTTCAGACTCCAGGGCCTGGAACGCGGAGACGTCCAGGAAGGCCTGGGGCTTTTTGCGGGTTTCCAGCCGCGCGATGGCGGTGTCGAGGTCTTTGCGGAGGAGGATGATGTCTAGCATCGCTGGATTTTAGACGCCCCCCTGAGTCGCTTCGCGCCTTCCCTCCCCAAGGGGGGACGCACCCGGTGGCCCGGCAAAGCCAGTTCCACCGGTGCACTGGCATGCGCAGCGCCCGTTGCGTGGGCGGCTTTGAGGCCTAGCCGAGGCTGGTTGGGTCGAAATTAGCGCCGCACAGGATGAGCGCCACGGTTTCTTGCGGCTGGGGTTTGTATGCGCCGGTCTGCAAGGCTGCCAGGCCCAGCGCGGCGGCGGGCTCCACCGCCAGTTTCAGCTCCTTCCACAACCACAGCTGGGCGGCGCGGATGGCGTCGTCGGGCAGCAGCAGCGCATCGTGCACGTGGCGCTGGCTGATCTCCCAGCCGATGGCGCCGATGCGGCGGGCGCCCAGTGAATCAGCGGCCACACCGCCCACTTCCACATCCACCGGCTGGCCCGCGGCGCGTGCGGCGTGCAGCGTGGGCGCGCGTTCGGGTTCCAGCGCGACCACGTGGGCGCGGCTCTCTACCCAGGCAGCCACGCCGCCAATCAGGCCGCCACCGCCCACGCTGACCAGCACCGTATCGGGCAGGCGGCCGCCCTGCTCTTCCATCTCCAGCGCCAGGGTGCCCGCGCCCGCCACCACTTCGGGCTGGTCGTAAGCGTGGGCCTGCAGTGCGCCCGTGGTCTTCTGGCGGGCGACGCAGGCTTCAAAGGCTTGGGAATAGGCGGCGCCGGTGACGACCACTTCGGCGCCCAGGGCGCGCAGGCGGGCGCGTTTGGCCTCGGGCGAGACCTCGGGCACAAACACCTCGCAGCGCACGCCCAGCGCTTTGGCAGCGGCCGCTACAGCAATGCCGGCATTGCCACCCGAGGCAATGATCACGCCGCTATCGGGCACCGGGTTGGCCAGCAGGCGGTACAGCATGCCGCGCGCCTTGAAGCTGCCGCCCACCTGCAGGTGCTCCAGCTTCAGCCAGACCTCGCCGCAGTCCACGCCCAGGGACTGGCCGGACACGCGCATCAGCGGTGTGGTGCGCAAAAAGTCAGGCTGGGTGGCGAGTTGGCGGCGGGCGGCGGCGATGGCGGCGCGGTCGATCATGCAGGGGCTCCGTGGGGGCAAAGGGACGCAGTTTAGAGCGTGCCCCACCCCACGCAGGCCGCTGGCGGATACAGCGCGAACCACGGTGTGCTGCAGGCCCACCCACGAACTGCCGATAACATGGCCAGGCAGCCCCCCTTGCGAACACCCTTCGCGGGTCTGCGCGGGAGAAAAAGCATGTTCTTTGTGTTCGGCCCCTCAGGCCAGATGTACCGGGGCGGCCCCGAAAACCTGGCGCGCATTTCTGCCGTGCGCAATGTGCAGCGGCCGCAGGCGCTGCGCACCCGGGCGCTGGATGTGCCCGGCGAGCCAGCACCTACCTTCCGCATGCCGAGCGACCCGGCTGCCGCAGACTCCACCAGCGCCGCGCCTGCTGCCGTCGTCAACCTGCGCATGCAGGACGCGGTGAGCGCCTACGCCCAGACCGAACAGGGCCCCCAGACCACCCGCCAGCCGCTGACCAAGGTGAGCGACGTGATGACTACCGGCGCCCTCAGCGTGTTGTCGGATGCGGTGGTAAACGATGCTTGGCAAACCCTGGCCGAGCACAAGGTGGCGCAGGCCCCGGTAGTGGATGCGCTGGGCCGCGTGATTGGCCTGCTGCTGCGGGCTGACATGGCGCCGCTGGACTTGCTGCCCGAGCCCGGCGCCGTCAAACAAGCCATTGACCTGGCGCGCCGCCCCGTGTCCGAAGTGATGGTGAGCCCCGTGCCCACCGTGGCCGCCGACACCGAGCTGCGCCGCGTGGCCGCCGTATTGCTGGAGACGGGCCTGCCCGGCCTGCCGGTGACGGACGAGGCGGGCGTGCTGTCGGGCTTTATCTCGCGCACCGACATCCTGCGCGCCGTGGCGGCCGACCCGCCGCTGGATTTGTGGAGCGGGCCTGCGATGGCGCTGTAGGCAGTTAAACTGCCCTGCACCCAAAATATGAGTCAAATTGGCCTTTAGCGCTTATCCAGCAAGCGCTAGTAGCTATCAAACTAGAAGTACCTCCTGAACCACAGGCGGTTGTGCCCCGTGGCCATCAATGCCGGGCAGGCCCTGTCTCTGGCGTGCGCTCGGTGATGGTCAAGCCTGTGGTGGCATCGATCTTCAGCCCCTTGGGCAGCGGGAACTTGATGGTTTCCTCAATGCCCGCCATGGTGCGCACCGACACCGCACCCAGCGCCTTGATGCGGTCGATGACCTGCTGCACCAAGATTTCGGGCGCCGAGGCACCGGCCGTCAGGCCCACGCGGGCGGTGCCATCAAACCATTCGCCCTTCAGTTCGTCGGCGCTGTCCACCATGTAGGCGGTGGTGCCCAGCTTTGCAGCCAGTTCGCGCAGGCGATTGCTGTTGGAGCTGGTGGGGCTGCCCACCACAATCACCACGTCCACCTGCGGGCTCAGCACCTTGACGGCGTCTTGCCGGTTTTGGGTGGCGTAGCAAATGTCCTGTTGCTTGGGCTCTCGCACGGTGGGGAAACGCGCGCGGATGGCCGCAGATATCTCGGCTGCGTCGTCCACGCTCAGGGTGGTCTGCGTGACCACGGCCAGCTTGGCGGTCTGCGTGGGCTGCACGTGGGCCACGTCGGCCACGTCTTCCACCAGGTGAATGCCACGGTCGAGCTGGCCCATGGTGCCTTCGACCTCGGGGTGGCCCTTGTGGCCGATCATGATGAACTCGTAGCCTTCTTTGGCGAGCTTGGCCACTTCGACATGCACCTTGGTCACCAGCGGGCAGGTGGCGTCAAAAATGCTGAAGCCGCGCGCCACGGCCTCTTGCTGCACGGCCTTGCTCACGCCGTGGGCGCTGAAAACCAGCGTGGCGCCAGGGGGCACGTCCGACAGCTCTTCGATAAAAATCGCGCCCTTGGCCTTGAGGTCGTTCACCACGTAGGTGTTGTGCACGATCTCGTGGCGCACGTAGATGGGGGCGCCGAACTTTTGAATGGCGCGCTCGACGATTTCAATGGCGCGGTCTACACCTGCGCAAAATCCACGCGGTTCGGCCAGCAGGATCTCCTGGGGTTTTTGCATCACAGGATCCCGATCAGCTGCACTTCAAACGTCACCGGCTGGCCTGCCAGCGGGTGGTTGAAGTCAAACAGCACCGCCCCATCGTCACGCACCTGCAGCACTGCACCCGCGTAGCTGCCCTGGCCGTCGGGCGTGGGGAACTGCACCACATCGCCCACGTTGTACTTTTCATCCGGGTCGCCCAGCTGGTTCAGCAGCTTCTTGGCCACCCACTGCTGCATGTCGGCATTGCGCTCGCCAAAAGCCTCGCCGGGCGCCATGTCAAACATGGTGCGCGTGCCTTCGGCCAGGCCCAAGAGGCGCTGCTCCATGGCGGGCGACAGCTCGCCGGTGCCCAGCGACAAAGTGGCGGGTTTGTCGGTAAAAGTATTGATCACATCCCCCGCCGGGCCGGCCAGGCGGTAGTGCAGCGTGAGGAAGGAGCCCGGCTGAACGGTGGGAAGGGAAGCAGCGATAGAGGTCATGAAAGTCCCGATAAACTGGCCTGCATTGTAGAAAACCGGGCAAAGCCCTACGCCCGCCGCAGCCGCGGTGGGCTTTTCGCCTCCAGCTTCATGCCCCTCAAAGACCTGCCTTCCGACGCCCAGCCCCGCGAAAAACTGCTGGCGCGTGGCCCCGCGGCCCTGGCCGACGCCGAGTTGTTGGCCATCTTGCTGCGCACCGGCATTGTGGGCAAAGGCGTGCTGCAGATGGCGCAAGAGCTGCTCGACCCGCCCAGCGTGGACGAGGCCACCGGCCGCGTGACCGGCGGCTTCGGTGGCATTGCCGGGCTGCTGCACACCAGCGCGTCCGACCTGACCCGCATCAAGGGCCTCGGCCCCGCCAAACGCGCCGAATTGGTGGCGGTGCTGGAGCTGGCGCGCCGCGCGCTGGCCCAGCAGCTGCGCGAGCGTGAGGTGTTTGACTCGCCCGACGCCGTCAAACATTACCTGCAACTGCACCTGGCCGCCAAGGGCCATGAGGTGTTTGCGGTGCTGTTTCTGGACAGCCAGAACCGCCTGCTGGCCATGGAGGAGCTGTTTCGCGGCACGCTCACGCAGACCAGCGTGTACCCACGCGAGGTGGTGCTGCGCGCGCTGCACCACCAGGCAGCCGCCGTGGTGCTCGCCCACAACCACCCCAGCGGCAGCGTGGAGCCCAGCCGGGCCGATGAGGCCCTGACGCAGACCCTGAAAACCACGCTGGCGCTGGTGGATGTGCGCGTGCTGGACCACGTCATCGTGGCGCCCGGCCAAGCGCTGTCGATGGCCGACAAGGGCCTCCTCTGAGCCACGGGCGGCGCACTAAGTCACGATTTCGCCCTTTCGCCCTTCCGTATCCACCCCTTACACCCGCGCTCCATGCGACCGCTACCGCTACCGCTACCGCTCTCGCCTTCCTCACCATTTCACAAGGCGTGCGCTGCACTGGCCCTGCTGGCCGCAGCCGCCGTGCTGCCTGCCTGCGGCGCCCCCGCAGCACCAGCCGCATCCGTTCCCGAGGCCACACCGGCCCCGTGCATCGCGCCCTGCCTGCGCCTCATCGGCGAGGTGGTGCTGGACAAGCGCCAGGGCTTTGGCAACACCACCATCGGCGGGCTCTCGGGCATCGACTACGACGCCGGGCGCGACCAGTACATCCTGATCTCCGACGACCGGTCTTCTGTGGACGACGCGCGTTTTTACACCGCGCGCATCCGCTACACCGCCAGCACGCTTGACCGGCCGCAGTTCACCGCTGTCACGCCCTTGCGCGACGCTGCCGGCCAGCCTTACGCACCCAGCCGCCGTGCCGTTGCGGGCGTGGCCGTGCCCGACCCAGAGGCCGTGCGCTGGCTGCCAGGCGGTGACACCTTTCTGTGGACGAGCGAGGGCGACTTTGCGCGCGGCTTTGGGCCCGCGCTGCACTCCGCGCGGGCGGCCGACGGCGCACTGCTGCGCGACTACGCGCTGCCTGCGGCCTTTCGACCCGTCAAGGGCCCACAGATAGGCCCGCGCGACAACGCCACGCTGGAGGGCCTGGCCCTGTCGGCCGACGGGCGCACCGCATGGCTGGCCATGGAAGGCCCCTGGCTGCAGGACGGCCCCCGCGCCACGCCCGCCAGTGGCGGTGCTCCCGTTCGCATCACCGCCATCGACGTGCACACGGGCCAAGCGCTGCGCCAATTGGCCTACCAGCCCGACCCCGTGCCCCACAAGAGCCCGATGCCGGGCGGTTACACGACCAATGGCGTGAGCGAGATCCTGGCCGATGGCACTGACCACCTGCTGGTGCTCGAACGCGCCTACACCCTGGGCGTGGGCAATTCGGTGCGGCTGTACCGCATCAGCGTGCGCCCCAGCACCGCACCAAGCTACAACACGCTGGATGTGCAGGCGCTGGCGCCAGGCAACCACACGCCCGTTGCCAAGACCCTGGTGGCTGACTTTGCGCAACTGGGCCTCAAGCAGCTGGACAACATCGAAGGCATGACCTGGGGCCCGCCCCTGCCCGGCGCAGCAGGCGGTGGGCGGGTGCTGATGTTCGTGAGCGACGACAACTTCAACCCTGCGCAAGCCACCCAGTTCATTGCCGCGGAGTACGTGGAGACGCGGCCCGCGCCATAACGCCGCCCGCCGCCCGCCGCCCGCCGCCCGCCGTGCGAGAGCCTGCAACCGGGCCACTGCAATGCCCTGCCTTGGCGGTGCGGCAGCACACATCGGGTACAACCGGCACGTCATGACACGCCCCATCCGCGCCAAATCATTTGCCGACCTGAAGCCGCTGCGCCAGGCCTTGGCCGACGTCGCCGCGCGCGAGGCACGGCGGGCGCAGGAGCGCCTGGAGGCTGAGCGGCGGGCCCGCGATGAGCTGATGCTGTTTCAAAATTTCGTCGGTCCGGTCAAGGCGCTCAAGGACCGGGGCGATCGGCGCTGGCACACGCCCGCCAAGCCCGAGCCGCTCCCGGTGCAGCACTGGCTGGACGAAGAGCGCGTGCTGCTCGAATCCATCAGCGACGACTTTGATGTGAGCACCCTGCTTGACACCGACGACCAGCTGAGCTTTCGGCGCCCAGGCATTGGCGTGGAGGTAACGCGCCGCCTGCGCTCGGGCCGCTGGAGCATTCAGCGCCAGCTCGACCTGCACGGCCTGCGCGTGGACGAGGCGCGCGAGGCGCTGGGCGAGTTCATCCGCCACGCGCACAAGGCGGGCATGCGCTGTGTGCGTGTGGTGCATGGCAAGGGGTTGGGATCGCCCGGAAAAAGCCCCGTCCTCAAGGGCCGCGTGCAGCGCTGGCTGGTACAAAAGAACGAGGTGCTGGCCTTTGTGCAAGCCCGGCCGATGGACGGCGGCGCGGGGGCATTGGTGGTACTGCTGCAGCCTGTGCTCAGAAAAATTACATGAAAATGGCCTCTAGCGCTTACCCCATAAGCACCACACGCTATAAAAATAATAGTTTTATCCAGCACTTCATGGCCTAACATGAGAGCGGTATTCGATACCATGCCGCCATGAGCCGACCATCCGCACCCGCACATCTGGAGTGGGTGAAGCACGCCGAACCGATAGACGGGATGAAACGCATTGAAGCGCGTTTTCACGGCAAGGCGTATGCGATGCACCGCCACGACACGTATGCGATTGGCAGCACGCTAGCTGGTGTGCAAAGCTTCAACTACCGACGCGGCCAATGCAACAGCCTGCCCGGCAACACCATGGTGCTGCACCCCGACGAGCCCCACGACGGACAGGCAGGCACTGACGAAGGGTTTCAGTACCGCATGATCTACGTCGAGCCTGCGCTCTTCCAGGCGGTGCTGCAAGGCAGACCGCTGCCTTTCATCGAAGGCGGTGTGACCACCGATCCGCGGCTGTCGGCAGCAGCCAGAGCCTTGTTACAGCACATGGACGCGACGATAGAGCCGCTTGAACACAGCGATTCGATTGCCGAACTGGCGCATGCACTCGAAACCACTGCCGGCGCGCCCAAACGGCATGCGACAGGCGACTTTCTGGCGGCGCGCCGTGCTTATGAGTACCTGCACGAACACCGCGCGCAGGTCGTCACACTGGCCGATCTTGAAGCGGCCACCCAGCGCGACCGCTGGAGCCTGTCATCCGACTTTCGCCGGTTCTATGGAACAAGCCCCTACCGCTTTCAGACCATGCGGCGCCTCGACACCGTGCGCCACCTGCTGGTACAGGGCAGCTCGCTGTCGGACGCCGCGGCAGCAGCTGGATTTTCCGACCAAAGCCACATGACACGCCATTTCACCAAGACCTTCGGGGTAACGCCTGGGCGTTGGCTGCGCATTACGACGGGAGCGCACCGAACCTAGCATTCGCCCACGAACGTTCAATACAGAAAGAGAAAGCCCGCGTACGGTCGACCTCTTTCTCTCTTTGAATCGAGCAAGCGATGTACCCGACCCCCAACTCAACGACCGCCCCCGTACCCGCAGCGCGTGGCCAAAGCCAGACCATCGACCTGGCCCAAAAAATCAGCCAGATCAATGGCCACTGGCAACCACGCGTCGTCGCCGAGATGAACGACTACCAGTTCAAGGTCGTGAAGGTGCAAGGCGACTTTCAATGGCATCTGCACGCTGACACCGACGAAACCTTTGTGGTGCTGGATGGCGAACTGCGCATCGAGCACCGCGCCAGCGCTGACGGCGATCACAGCGTTATCGTGCTGCGTAGAGGGCAGATGGCGGTCGTACCAAAAGGCGTAGAGCATCGGCCCTGCGCAGAAAACGAGGTCCAACTGCTGCTGATCGAGCCGAGAGGCGTGGTGAACACCGGCGATGGCGCCAAAGGCGAGCGGACTGTCGAGAACGACCAGTGGGTTTAAGAAACCAGGCCCTCGTGTCTGAGAACGTGTTCACGATCTCGCAGGAGCCGCGTTGGACGCAATCGGGAGGAGTGGACGCTTCGTATGCGCCGCATGGGCTCGTGCCCATGCAAGCAGACGGAGCGTTCAATCACCCGATTTCGCTCCAACCCCTGAACATGGAGGGATGGCAGTGGTCTTTGCGGGCGGTCTGCGGCGTTGCGGCGCTTGCCAATAGCCGAGCTATTGGCGGCACACCGCGCCTTGCATCCCATCCCGCAAAGACCGCTGCGCGGCCTCTGGGAGATCGTGAACACGTTCTGAGGCTGGTTTGCAGCAGGCATAAAGCGGTTGCGAAGGAAGCAACAACGCGCGACCAACCCAGCCGGGTCGCTGTGCACGCAAGCACCATGCCATCGCAGGTTAAAAGCATCTGGGTAACATCACTCCCCTTTTGCTTCCCCCGCTTACTTGCGCTGCGCGCGCCCCCGCCTTGCCCTGCGGCACCTGCCCGGCGCGGCCTTTTTCTCCGCCCGAGAACGCCATGAATCCCACACACCCCTCCTTTCTGAGCCGCATCGCCATTGCGATCGGCAGCTTTTTTGCCATCTTGGGCAACGGCCGCCTGGCCTCTGACATCACCCGCCTGCGCGCCGGTGAAGCCCTGGCCGCCGATGTGCCACCCGCCGCCGCCAAAGAGGTGCGCATCGAAGTACCCGTCGAAAAGATCGTCGAAGTCCGCGTGGAAGTCCCTGTCGACAGGGTCATGGAGAAAATCGTCGAGAAACACGCGCCCGTGAGCGCGCCCAGCCACACCGCCGCGCTGCAGTTGCTGGGCCTGTTGCAGCGCGAAGCCCGCTTTGTGGACTTTGTGCAAGAAGACGTGGCCAGCTACTCCGACGCCGACATCGGCGCCGCCGCGCGGTTGGTGCACGAAGGCTGCCGCAAGGTGCTGAGCGCGCATTTCACCATCGCCCCTGTGCGCAGCGAGGCCGAAGGCAGCCGCGTGACACTGGCCGCTGGCTTTGACGCGACCGAAGTGCGCCTGACTGGCAACGTGGTCGGCCAGGCCCCGTTCACCGGCACGCTGGGCCATCGCGGCTGGCACGTGACCGACACCCGCCTGCCCCAGCTGACTGACGACAAAGCCGCAGCGGTGCTCGCCCAGGCCGAGGTGGAGCTGTGACTGTGGACACCACCAACACCTCAAACACGGCAAGCACCACAAATACTACAAACTTCATAGCTGCCAGCGCAGACACAGCAAGCGCTACAGCCCTTTTTAGTTTGGGTATTGACCTGGGCACCACGCACTGCGCGCTGTCGTATGTCGACCGCGCCGCCAGCGACGGCGACAAGGTGGTGCAAGGCGTGCTCGACATTCCCCAGCTCACCGGCCCGGCCAGCATCGAAGCCAAGCCGCTGCTGCCCTCGTTTTTGTACCTGCCGCACGAGGCCGAGCTGGCACCCGGCGACCTGGCCCTGCCCTGGACCGCTACGCAAGACTTTGCCGTGGGCGAATTCGCGCGCAGCCGGGGTGCGGCCACGCCCATCCGCCTGGTCAGCAGCGCCAAAAGCTGGCTGTGCCACCCCGGTGTGGACCGCCGCAGCCCGCTGCTGCCCGCCGATGCACCGGCCGAAGTGCAGCGCGTGTCACCCCTGACCGCATCGATCCGCTACCTGTCGCACCTGCGCTGGGCTTGGGACCAGGCCCACCCCGAGGCGCCGTTTGATGCGCAAGACATCACCGTCACCATCCCCGCCTCGTTCGACCCCGCCGCACGCGAGCTGACGGCCGAGGCCTGCAAGGCTGCGGGTTACCAGCACCTCACGCTGCTCGAAGAACCCCAAGCTGCGCTGTACAGCTGGATTCAGGCCAGCGGCGACGACTGGCGCAAACAGGTGAAACATGGCGACGTGCTGCTGGTGGTGGACGTGGGCGGAGGCACCACCGATCTGTCGCTGATCGCCGTGCAGGAGCGTGATGGCCAACTGGAACTGCAACGCGTGGCCGTGGGCGAGCACATCCTGCTCGGCGGCGACAACATGGACCTGGCCCTGGCCTACGGCGTGGCACGCAAGCTGGCGGCCGAGGGCAAACAGCTCGACGCCTGGCAGACCCGGGCCCTGGCCCACGGCTGCCGCGCCGCCAAAGAGCAATTGCTGGCCGACGACACGCTGCAGTCCGTGCCCGACAGCGTTCCCGTGGTCGTGCCCAGCCGGGGCAGCAAGCTCATCGGCGGCAGCATCCGCACCGAAGTCACGCGCGCCGAAGTGCTGGCCCTGCTGGTCGAAGGCTTCTTTCCCCAGGTGGCGGTCAGCGACAAACCTGTCACCCGTGCGCGTGGCGCGCTCACGCAACTGGGTCTGCCCTACGCGCAAGACGCCGCCGTCACGCGCCACCTGGCCGCCTTCCTGAGCCGCCAGGCCGGTGCCACCGAGCAAATCGCTGGCCTGCAAGGCACGCAGCAAACCGCATCCGGTTCAGGCGCATCTTTTTTGCACCCCAAGGCCATTTTGTTCAACGGCGGCGTGCTCAAGGCCCCGCAGATTGAGCAGCGCCTCGTGCAGGTCATCAACGGCTGGCTGGCCGCTGAAGGCGCCGAGCCGGCCCGCCTGCTGGATGGCGCCAATCTCGACCTGGCCGTGGCCCGCGGCGCCGCCTATTACGGCCATGTGGCAGCTTCAGGCCGTGGTGTGCGCATTCGCGGCGGCACGGCGCAAAGCTACTACGTGGGCGTCGAATCCAACATGCCCGCCATCCCCGGCATGGAGCCACCGATGTCCGCGCTGTGCCTGGCACCGTTTGGCATGGAAGAAGGCACGGAAGTGGCGCTTGACGCCCAAGCGTTCGGCCTGGTTGTGGGCGAACCCGTGCGCCTGCGCTTCTTCGGATCCAGCGTGCGCCGCACGGACCAGGTCGGCACCCTGCTTGACTTCTGGGGGCCTGAAGAGCTGGTGGAGCTGCAAGAGATTGAAGCCAACCTGCCAGCACAAGGCCGCACCCCCGGCGAAGTCGTTGCCGTCCACCTGCACGCCCGCGTCACCGACATCGGCACGCTGGAGCTCAATGCGGTGCCAGTGGGGGGCAACGAGCGGTGGAAGGTGGAGCTGGATGTGCGGGCCGAAACGTCCGCCACGAATGCCGAACACGCCGCAGAGTGAACCGTTTGCCTGAACCCTTTGCCTGAACCGGTTGCTGCATGACCGCCACGACTCCAACCTCCGATGCCGGCGATGCGCGCCATGTCGTCGGCATCGACCTCGGCACCAGCCACACCGTGGTCGCCCATGCGCCGCTCGATGGCAGCGCGGCGATTGCGATGCTGTCCATCCCGCAGCGCACATCGGCGGGGGAGGTTCAGGCCCAGCCGCTGTTGCCATCGGTGCGTTACCAGGCAGCGGTAGGCGAGTTGCCGGCCGATGCGCTGGCGCAGCCCTGGCCTGCGCTCGGGGCCACCGACGACGCGCCCGCGCTGGTGGGGCGCTATGCGCGCGACCTGGGCGCCTTGGTGCCGGGGCGCAGCGTGACCAGCGCCAAAAGCTGGCTGTCGCACCCCGGCGTAGACCGCAGCGCGCCCATCCTGCCTTGGGGCGCACCCGAAGGCGAAGGGGGCGTCGCCAAAATCTCTCCGTTGATGGCCTCGGCCAGTTACCTCGCCCATGTGCGAGCGGCGTGGGACGCGCAGCATCCTGCGGCGCCGCTGGCGCAGCAGCGGGTGGTGCTCACGGTGCCGGCCTCGTTTGACGAGGGCGCGCGGGCGTTGACGCTCGAAGCCGCGAAGCTGGCGGGCCTGCCCGAGGTGCATTTGCTCGAAGAGCCCAAGGCCGCCTTCCACGACTGGCTGGTGCTGCAGGGCGATCAGGTCAGCGCGGCGCTGCAGGGCAGCCACCAGGTGCTGGTGGTGGACGTGGGCGGCGGCACCACCGACCTGACGCTGATCCGTGTGGACCGGACGAGTGCGCCCGATGCCCATGGCGGCCCGGGCGGCCTGCCGACGCTCACCCGCACCGGCGTGGGCGAGCATTTGATGCTGGGCGGCGACAACATGGACCTTGCGCTGGCGCATTGGCTGGAGCCGCAGCTAGCGGGCACCGGCCAGCGCCTGCCCGCCGCCCGGTTTGCGCAACTGGTGCAGCGCTGCCGCGTGGCCAAAGAGCAACTGCTCGCGTCTGATGCGCCTGAATCCGCCACGGTGACGCTGCTGGGCGCGGGCTCGCAGCTGTTGGCGCAGACGAAATCGGCCACGCTGACGCGCGCGCAGGTGGCGCAGTGCATCGTCGAGGGCTTTTTGCCGCACACGGCCATCACCGACCTGCCCCGGCGGCGGCAAAACGCGCTGACCGCCTTTGGCCTGCCCTACCCGGCCGAGGCGGCCATCACGCGGCACCTGGCCGCGTTTTTAGCGCAGCAGCGCGATGGCGACGATGCCCTGCCCGACACCGTGCTGCTCAACGGCGGCGTCTTTCACGCCCATGCGCTGGCCGAGCGGCTAACCCAGATCTTGTCGGACTGGCGCGGTGCGCCGGTGCGCGTGCTGCACAACCCGCACCCCGACTACGCCGTGGCGCGCGGCGCCGTCGCCCACGGGCTGGCGCGCTGGCAGCTGGAATATCAGAAAAATGAAGCAAAAGAGGTAAAAGAGGCGCTAACCCTTGGTACACAAGCGCTGGCAGCTACCAAAACAGGAGTAACCCCGCCACCCCTGCCCACCATTGGCGGCGGCGCCCCGCGCAGCTATCTGCTGGTGCTGCCTTCTACACCGAATGCAGCGCCCGGTACAGCGCCCGGTTCAGCGCCCCAGGGCATCTGCCTGCTGGCGCGCGGCACGCAGGAAGGCGCGCGCGTGGTGCTGTCAGGCCGGCGCTTTGCGCTGCGACTGGGCCAGGCCGTGCGCTTTGCGCTGGTCGCTACCAGCCAGCACCGGGGCCTGCAGCCCGGCCAGATCGTGCCGCTGACGGGCGATGGTTTTGTGGCCCTGCCGCCGCTGGCCGCCGTGCTGCCACGCCCCGAGGGCAGCCGCCAGTCGCAGGTAGACGTACTGCTGCACACCACCATGACCGAGGTGGGCACGCTGCAGGTGCGCTGCGTGGCGGTGGTTGACGCGGCCCAGCAATGGGCGCTGGCCTTTGCGGTGCGCGGCACTTCCAAAACCATAGCTGCCAGCGCAGACACAGTAAGCGCTACAGGCCAAAAAGACTTAAAAGACGCTCACTCGCAAACCACGCGCCTGCCCGAGGCTTTCGCCCTGATCGACCGCCTCTTTGGCACCCAGTCGCAGGACGTGACCGCCAAAGAGGTGCGCCAGCTGCGCCCCACGCTGGAGCGCTGGCTGGGCCCGCGCGAGGCCTGGGAGCTGCCGCTGCTGCGCGCCCTGTTCGACGCCCTGCTCGCCCGCGCCAAGCGCCGCCGCCGCAGCGCCGAGCATGAGCGCGTGTGGTTCAACCTGGCCGGCTGGTGCCTGCGCCCCGGCGTGGGCGCCGAGCTGGACGGATGGCGCATGGAGCAGGTCTGGGCGCTGTACGCGCAAGACCTGGCGCACGCCGCCGAGGCCGCCAACCGCACCGAATGGTGGGTGTTCTGGCGCCGCGTGGCGGCAGGCCTGGGCGAAGCGCAGCAAATGCAGCTGCTCGAAGACGTGGCGGGCCATATGCAGCAGGCCGTGCAGCGCCACCAGTCCAAAGCCAACCCGCACGGCAGCTACGACGACATGCTGCGCCTGTTTGCCGCCGTCGAGGCCGTGCCCTGGCAGTATCGCCAGGAGATGGGCCAGTGGATGCTGCAGCGCCTGCAACAACCCGGCGAGAGCGTGCAAACCTGGTGGGCCATCGGCCGCCTGTGCGCCCGCACCCCGCTGGCTGCCAACGCCCACCAGACCCTGCCGCCCGAGGCCGTCACCGAGTTTTTGAACGCCACGCTGGCGCAGGACTGGCGCAAGAACGACACAGCCCTGTTCGCCGCCGTGCAAATGGCCCGCATGACCGGCGACCGCGCGCGCGACCTGCCCGATGCACAGCGCGCACAGGTGCTGGACAAGCTGCGCGCCGCCCACGCGCCAGAGCGCTGGATCGCCCTGGTGGAGCAGGTGCAAGCCATGGATGCGCAGGACGCGAAACGCAGCCTGGGCGACAGCCTGCCGCCGGGGCTGGTATTGGTGGGCTGAGCGCTGGTGGGCTGAGTGCTGCGTGCCTTGGTGGAGGCCAAAGACAGAGGTCGAGCAGGGGAAGGGATCTGAATGCAGGGCCCTGGCCCTATCCAGAGATCAAAGAAAAAAGCCTCCAGCGCTTTTCAATAAAGCCCCGGAAGCTCCCTTTTTAGTAGCAGCCACGGCGTTTCTCTCTGGCGGTCTGCATGCGGGTCTTTCTGCATGCTCGCCTGCCCTGTGTCTCCGCCAAGTGGGGGCCGTGAGGACGAGCCCTGGCCAGCGGGCCAGGGGCGAGCCAGTGCACTTACTTGGACAGGTCCACGCCGTATTTCGACGTGCCCTTGCCGGAGCCGTCATCCGCTGCCAGCAGCGAGATGTGGGTCAGGCCAGCGGCTTGCGCCACAGGCAGCGCGTTGGCGCCTGAGCTGAACACCACCGGCCCGGCCACCGCCACCTTGGCAAAGCGCCAGCTCTTGGCTGCGCCGTTGGCGACGCGCGTCACAGCGGGGTTCTTGCGGATGTGCTCGATCACGACGTCACGGTTGGCATCGGGCGATGCCCAGATGGTGCCGGAGCCGTCGAGCTTGTCGATGAAGCTCTTGCCGCTGGTGGCGCGGTAGTTGTTGGTAGCAATGACAAACTCCTGCGCTGCGTCAATGGGCTTGCCCAGGTAGGTCAGCTTCTTGATGCGGCTGCCCACGGGCTGGGTTACGTCGATCTCGTACTGCACATCAGCCGTCGTGAACATGTCGAAGTTGTAGCCCGGGAAGGTGCTGATGAGCTGCTGCTCGGTGGTCTTGGCCGGATCGATCTGGTTGAAGCGCTTGGCGGAGGCCTCCAGCCAGTTCTTGATGTCGCCACCGTTGACCTTCACCGCGTACACGGTGTTGGGGTACAGGTACAGGTCAGCCGCGTTGTTGATGGCCAGTGGACCCACGGCTACGTCGGTGTAGTCGGCACCGCCCTGGAAACCGCTCTTGAACGGCGCACTCACTGACAGCACGGGCAGTTGCGCATACTGCGGCAGGCTGGCCTTGAGGTAGGCCGCCACATAGGCCTGCTGGGCCTGGTTCACGATCTGGATCGCGCCCGGGTCACCCACGTCGGCAAACAGCGTGCTCATGCGGAAGTCGGTCTGACCGATGGGCGTTTTGACGTACTGGATGGCAGCCTGGTGCTGGGTTTCGATCAGCGGGGCGATGGCCGGGTCGGCATCCACAAACACCGTGGCACCCGCAGCGTTCTTGCCCTGGATGTTGCGCAGCTCAGACTTGCTGGCCGCTTTGTTCACCACCCACTTGGCGCCGTCCCACTGCAGCGCCAGCTGCACCACGCCCAAGGACTTACCCCACGAATTAGCCATCACAGCGGGGACGCCGTTGACGGTGCCCGCCTTGTGGTCCACGCCGGCCAAGTTGAAGCTGGGTGTGGCCGCCGTGTCAGGGAACACGCCATGCTGGTGGCCCATCACCATCGCATCAATGCCCGCCACCTTGGACAGGTACAGGCCGGGGTTCTCCATGCTGGGGGTGTAGGCTGATGCGTCCATGCCGCCGTGCAGCAGCGCCACCACCACATCGGCGCCCTTGGCGCGCAGTTCGGGCACGTATTTGTTGGCGGCCTCTACCGCGCCCTGGGTGGTGACCTTGCCCTCCAGATAGCGCTTGTCCCAGTTCATGATGCCGGGCGTGGTGAAGCCGATCACACCGATCTTGATGGGCAGCTTCACTTCCTTGCCGTCCGCGCCCTTGGCAGTGAGCGTGCGCTCCAGCAGCGTGTAGGGCTGCACCAGCGGCTTCTTGGTCTTGTTGCTGGTCACGTTAGCCAGCACCATGGGAAAGCCCGCGCCCACGCACTTCTTGCTCGCGTCCACCCCGTCCACATCCAGTCCCCCGCCCAGCACCTGATTCAAGAACGGCAGGCCGTAGTTGAACTCGTGGTTGCCCAGCGTGCCAGCGTCAAAACCCAGCGCGCCCATGGCCTTGTACATCGCCAGCTGCTGCGTGCAGCCGATGGGGTTGATGGTGGCCTCGTAGTCGGCCAGCGCGGTGCCCTGGATGGTGTCGCCGTTGTCCACCAGCAGCGTGTTGGCAAACTCTTTGCGCGCGGCACGCACCAGCGTGGCCGTGCGCTCAAAGCCGTAGCTTTTGTCTTCGGCCAGCTTGAAGTAGTCGTAGCTGCGCACGTTGAAGTGCAGGTCAGTGGTCTCCAGCACCGCCAGCGTGGCCGTGGCGCCTGCGTTGGTATTGGCGCCATCGCTGCTACCACCACAGGCAGCCAGCGATGCTGCGAGCGCCACCACGCTCAGCGCGGCCATGCGGCGCGAGACGCGCGAAGGTGACATCAAAAAGCCAAGAGTGCGTTCGGGCATGAACAGTCCCAGGTTGAAACAAGGAACTGAGTGTCTGGGCCGGGTTTGACAGCGGTGTGACGCTGCAGCGCGGTCACCACACGCGCGCCCCGGCGCATGTGCGCTGGCCAAATGCCCTCTCAGGCGATGCGATGCACGTCGCCGTTGTGCGGCGACGCACTCTCGTGGAACAGGTCTTCCAGAAACTGCGCCAGCTCCTCTTCTTCCACAAAATCCGGCACCACAAAGCGCGCAGGCGTGCGTTTGCCATCGGCCCCCACGCGGTAAGCCTGCCACAGCGCGCCCTCGCGCCGCACCTCCACGATGCGGCCGAAGATGTTGAAACGGGGATGAACAATCTCTGACATGAAATCGATCCTCCCTCAGGTAAAGCGCGCAAACGGGTCCACCAGCGATGCGATGGTGGTGGCCCCAGGCGCCGCAACGCCGCCTTCGCGCCGCAGGGGTTCGGGCCCGGCAGCCACGGGAACAGCAGGCAAGGGCTGCATGCGGCGGCCGTACACGCGCTGCACACGTTCGTCGAGCGTGGGGTGGGTGTCCAGCCAATGCTCCAGGCGGCTGCCGCTGGCGACGTCCACCAGCAGCATGTGCTGCACGGATGGGTGCGAGAGGCCGGAGTGGGCCCGCTCTTCGTACCCGCGCGGTGTGTCTCGGCGCTGGGCCATGACCTTGCGCAGCACACCGCCCAGGCCGTCCTTGCTGCGCGTCCACTGCACGGCGCGGGCGTCGGCCAGGTATTCGCGCTGGCGCGACACGGCGGCTTTGAGCATGCGGCCTGTCAGCCAGCCTGCAAACCCGGCCAGCATGATGGCCGAGCCAAACCACCAGGCCAGGCCGCGCCGCTCGCGCATGGTGTCGCCAAAGTTGTAGACCAGCTCCAGCCCAAACACCATGCCGGCCAAGCGCATCTTCAAACGCGTATCGCCCTCGTGCAGGTGGCTTAGCTCGTGCGCCACCATGCCCTGCATTTCTTCGCGGGTCAGGTAGTCGAGCGCGCCCTGCGTGACGGCCACCACGGCGTCACTTTCGTCCCATCCGGCGGCAAACGCGTTGATGGCGTCCGTGCGGGGCATGACCATGACTGCGGGACGTGGCATGTGGGCGGCAATACACAGCTCGTCCACGATGTTGGACAGCCGCTGCTCGGCGTGCGAGAGCGAGGGCCGCAGTTCGCGCGCGCCCACGCGCTTGGCCAGCTTGACGCCGCCCGCGCGCAGGTTGGATGTCTCCACCCACCAGCCGCCCAGCACCAGCAGCAGCGAAACCCCCACATTGGCCGCCAGAAAACCTTGGGGGAAGTCCAGGTGCACCGGCAACACCGCAGCCATTAACAGCCAGGCCAGCGCCAGCGCGCCATGCACGGCCACGACCAGTACAACCACGGCCAGCGTAAAGCCCAGCAGCAGTCGGCGGGTTTCGCTGCGGGCATTGGTCTGGTGGTCCCAGAATTTCATGGTGCTTGCACCCTTCTATTGATTCCGCATCTTGGAGCTTGAAACACCCGTTCGGCCTGAGCTTGTCTAAGCCTCGCGCGGCGCTTCGACTACGTTCAGTGACCGGTTCAAGTTGGCAAATGCCCGCTCGATCAGGCCACTCAGAACTTCACCTTGGGTGCGGTGCGCTCTTCGTCGGTCTGGGTGGATTCGAGCATGGGAACCGTGGGGAAACCCAGCAGCCGCGCCACGATGAGGTCCGGGAACTGCGCAGCCTTGTCGTTGAACTCCAGCGCCTGGTCGTTGTAGGCCTGGCGGGCAAAACCCAGGCGGTTTTCGGTGCTGGTGAGTTCTTCGGACAGCGACTGCATGGTGGCGTCGGCCTTGAGGTCGGGGTAGGCCTCGGCCACCACCATCAGGCGACCCAGGCTGCCGCCCAGCACGCCTTCGGCGGCAGCCAGCGCGCCCATGGCGCTGGCACTTTCGGGGCTGGCGCGCACGGCGGCAGCAGCGCCCTGGGCCTGCCCGCGGGCCTTGATCACGGCTTCGAGCGTGGCGGCCTCGTGCGCGAGGTAGCCGCGCGCCACCTCGACCAGGTTGGGGATCAGGTCATACCGGCGCTTGAGCTGCACGTCGATCTGGCCAAACGCGTTGGCGATGCGATTGCGCAGCTGCACCAGCCGGTTGTACACGGTGACGGCCCAGATCAGCGCGACCACCACCACCCCCAGAACGATCCAAGCGGTTGTTGACATACCCTGCCCTCCTTGTTGTGAATGAGCGCATCTTAGCGAGGCTGCCACTGAGGTAGGAAGCCGTGGCACGCGTCCGTCAATTCAGGCGCGCCAGCATCCACAGAGAGCCTCTCGCCCCGCTCAGTCAGGCAACACCGCTCCTTCAAAACCCAACGCCATAGGTTGTTTGAGGTCCGGTGTTGTGCATGCCCACAGGCAACAGGCGCAGGCCCCGCGCCTTGAGGGGCGGATAGCCGTTGACCAGCGACACCGTCACGCTGCCCGCCTTGTCGCCGGACGAATCCATGAAAGAGACCTTGACCATCTGGTGCGTGGCGTTCAAGACGACAAAAGAATGTTTCATGGACAAAGGACGTCGTGGGCCGCCGAAGGAACGGTCGGGCACGGTAGTACCGCTGAGCGCAAAAATCCCTGGATTTTTGGTGTTTTTGGCCTCTAGCGCTTATCCATCAAGCGCTGATAGCTATATTTTCGGGAGCATCAGCATTTTGTGCCCCAAGCGCTGAACCGGGGCTTCACACGCCCTTGTTGCGCATCCAGTCTGCCGTGCCCATAAAGCTGTCCTTCAGCCGTGCGCGCAGGTCCACTGGCACGCCGGTTTCACCCATCGCCTGGTCCATGCACGCCACCCACTGGTCGCGCTCCTTGATGCCAATGGCAAACGGCATGTGGCGCGCCCGCAGGCGCGGGTGGCCGAACTGGTCGGTGTAGTACGACGGGCCGCCCAGCCAGCCGCACAGAAACATGAACAGCTTTTGGCGCGCATTGGCCAGCTCGGTGCCATGGGCGGCGCGCAGTTCTGCGTAGGCGGGCTCCAGGTCCATCAGGTCGTAAAAGCGCTCGGTGAGCGCACGCACGCGGCTTTCGCCGCCGATCCATTCGAAGGGAATCACGGCGGGTGTGGGCTCGTCGCCACTGCCGCCGGGTAGAGAAACGTCAGAATTCATATAAAAACAGGCGCTAGCGCTTATCCATCAAGCGCTAGCAGCTATCAAAAGCATAGTTATTTGCGCATTACCTGGCCAAGCAATGCTCACTCTGCCGACCGCCGCAGCGTGTCGACCACCGGGCGCAGCAGCACCTCGCGCAGGCCCCACCAGCCGGCGGCCAGCGCCAGCACCGCGCCCGCCAGGGCCCCGCCCAGCGGCACCCAGGGCGATGCCGTCCAGGTGAAGTCAAATACAAAGCGGGCCAGTGCCCAGCCCACACCCACCGCAACGGCGCTCGCCAAAAAGCCTGCCAGCAGGCCCACGCCCACCAGCTCGGCCCGCTGCACCTGGCGCAGCAGGCTGGCGCGGGCTCCGACGGCGCGCATGATGGCGTATTCGCGGGCGCGCTCCTCGCGCGTGGCGGTGACGGCGGCAAACAGCACCACCAAACCGGCGGCCAGGGTAAAGGCGAACAAGAACTCGACCGCGCGGATCACCTGCTCTAGCACGCGCTGCACCTGGGCAATGGTGGCGCCCATGTCGACATTGGTGATGTTGGGGAATTGGCGCACCAGCGCGTTGTCGAAGCCATTCACTTCTGGGGCGCGGTAGGCGGCCAGGTAGGTCACCGGCACGTCTTTGACGGTGGCCACGGGATACATCACAAAGAAGTTGGCACGCATGGAGCCCCAGTCCACCTTGCGCAGGCTGGTGATGCGGGCCTCGTTCTGCACGCCGCCCATGTCGAACTGCAGGCGGTCGCCTATCTGTAGGCCCAGGGTTTCGGCAATGCCTTCTTCGACGCTGATGGCGCCTTCTTCGCCGGGCGTCCAGGCACCGGCCACGACCTGGTTGTGGGGCGGCGCCTCCACCGCGTTGGAGAGGTTGAATTCACGGTCGACCAGGCGCTTGGCGCGGTCGTCGGTGTAGTCGGCTGGGCCCACGGTTTTGCCATTCACGGCGATCAACCGGCCCCGGATCATGGGGTACCAGTCGTACTTGGCTACGCCGCCATCCTTGAGCTGTTGTTGAAACGCGTCCGCCTGGTCGGGCATCACATTGATCACGAAACGGTTGGGTGCATCGGGCGGCGTGGCGTTGCGCCAGCTGCTGATGAGGTCGGTGCGCAGCAACACCAGCAGCACCAGGGCCAACAAACCCACGGCCAGGCTGCTGACCTGCACCACGGCATAGGCCGGGCGCGCAGAGATTTGCCGCGTGGCCAGTACCAGCCAGCGGGGGGCGGTGGCCTCGTTCACGCTTTTGCGCAGCAGCTTCACAGCCACCCAGGACAGCCCGGCAAACAACGCCACGGCACCGGCAAAGCCGCCCACGGCAATCAAGCCCAGCAGGACATCGCTGCTCACGGCCAGCAGCAAGGCCGCGAAGCCTGCAATGCCCACGCCCAGCACGGCCAGCGACGCAGGCTTGAGCCCGCCCACATCGCGCCTAATGACGCGCAGCGGCGGCACCTGGGCCAGTTGCAGCACCGGCGGCAAGCCAAATGCAAACAGCAGCGTGAGCCCCATACCCAGGCCAAACGCCACCGGCCACAGGCTGGCGGGAGGCAGGGCCGATTCGACCAGCCCGGCCAGCAGCAACACAAACACGTAGTGCACCAGGTAGCCCACCAGCACACCCAGCGCACTGGCAAACAGGCCAATCAGCGCGAACTCGGTGGTGTAGGCGCCCGCAATGGTGCGCTGGCTCTGGCCCAGTACGCGCAGCATGGCCGAGGCGTCGAGGTGGCTGGCCGCAAAACCGCGCGCCGCCAGGGCCACGGCCACGGCAGACAGCAGTGCGGCCAGCAAGGCGACCAGGCTCAAGAACTTCTGGGCGCGGTCCAGCGTCTGGCGCATTTCGGGGCGACCGCTCTCCAGCGACTCCACGCGCACGCCGTGCACCTCGGGCTTTTGCAGCTCGGCCACGGTCCAGTCGTTAAAGGCCTTGACCGCTGGGGCGGCGCCGATGACGGCAAACCGGTAGGTCAGGCGGCTGGCAGGCTGCACCAGGCCGGTGGCGGGCAGGTCGGCCTCGTTGACCATGACACGCGGCGCAAAACTCATGAAACCCGCGCCCCGGTCGGGCTCGATGACGATGATGCGCGCGATGCGCAACTGCGCATCGCCCAGCAGCAGCAGGTCGCCCATGGTGAGGTTCAAAGATTCGAGCAGGGGCGCATCCACCCACACCTCGCCGCGCGCAGGGATGTCGCGCGTGGGCTGGTCCAGCGCACCGGGAGCATCGGCCACTGTGAGGCTGCCGCGCAGCGGGTAGCCGGGCTGCACACTTTTGAGCGCCACCAGCTTGCTGGCGCCACCTTGCGCGTCACTGGCGCGGCCCATGGTGGGAAAGCCCAGCGTGGTCACGGTCTGCAGGCCCAGCGACTTGGCACGTTCCACAAACGCGGCGGGGGTGGGGTTGTCGCTGGCCACCACGGCGTCGCCGCCGAGCAGCTGCAACGCGTCTCGCTGCAGCCCGCCCTGCAGGCGGTCGGCAAAAAAGCCGACGGAGGTGAGCGCGGCCACGGCCAAGGTGACGGCGACGATGAGCAACCGCAACTCGCCCGCGCGCAGGTCACGCGCCAGGGTGCGCCAGCCGAGGCGTAGAAAGGACAGATTCATGGCGTGGACCTTAGCGCAAAGCGAACGGGCTGGCGGGCTGTGGGGGGTTTCTACACATCACGGTCGCCGCCACCCCGTTAGGCGGCCATGATGATGTCTCGTCTATTTACCGCGGGATTCCGCGGGAACACCATCCACCGTGGTGGCCGCAAGGCGCTGCTCCAGCGCCTGCAACACCGGAGCAATCCGCGTGCCTACGCGGATCTGCGGGTTGGAAAACCCGTCGGATTTGCCCGCTTCAGTCTCACGCTCAGCGATCAGGGGCACCGCTTTTTCAAAGGCCTGGACGAACGAATGCGTCTGACGCAACTGCTCGTTGAACACGGCACGGCCAAAAAACGTGAGTTCCGAGCGCGTGCCACAGCCATACGAGGTGTGTGTGGCATCGGCGGCCGTCATGATCAGGGTGCTGTCGGTGACCAAGGGGTCGATCCAGCCACCCGAATAGCAGGCCGACACGGCGATCACCCGGTTGCGAATGCCCGCTTCGTCCAGCGCGGCGCGCAGCATCTCGGGGGTGGCAGGCGGCACCTGCAGAGGCCAGTGGGCAGCAGCCAACTCATGGTTGCGGGCGCCGTGCGAGGTCATATAGATCACCAGCACGTCGTTGTCGCGGTCCATGCGCTGCGCCAGCCCGGCAATGGCGCGCTGCAGATTTTGCGGCGTGGCCCAGGCATGGGTGCTGGCGGTTTCGGCGTGGTTGAGCAGGTGGATCACCCGGCCCTGGGCGTCAAAACGCTCCTTCAGCAGGGTGTTGACCATGGAGCTCTCTCGGCGGAACACTTCTTCGCCCGCGTAGGGCGCAAACACCAAGCCATACACATCGGCCACACCGGCACGTTCGGGTGCAAGTGCTTGAAGCTGCTGCTCCAGCAAGGGCTGCTGCGCCTCAAACACGGCCTGCGACAGTGCCAGCCGAACGGGCTCGGGGGCTTCTTCACCAGACTCGCCGGAAGCTGCGGCCTGCGCACGCGCCGCCTCGGCATCAAACTCCCACGGCCGGTCTGGAAACTGCCACGTGCCCAGCGCAATCACCCCCACCAGACCGGCGGCATACACCGCCGTGCGGGCCGGTGAGCGAATAAAACGCCCGCTGACCACCACCAGCGCGGCCACCAACCACACCGTGAGCAGGCCATAAATCACCCAGAACGCGATGCCCGCCACCTCGCTGGCCCACAGCGAGGGCTTGTGCGTGACGGTGGCCAACAAGCCATACAACCCCAGCGTGGGAAGCAGTGGCGCCCAAGTGGACAACACATACCAGGCCGCCACACCGCCCGATGGAGCACGTCCGTCGGCAGGGGGCCGGGACTGAGCGGGCGCCATGGCCCACCAGCCCACCCATAAAAGCACAAGACCGGTCCACAGCGGGGTCAGCCAGTTGCGCAGGTTGAACTGCGCAGGCCCCACCACCTCCAGCCGGGCCATGCCCAGCATCAGCACGGTGCTGAGCAGCACCACCACGATCAGCTGCCAGGGCGTGGGCACTCCAGCGCCGGTGCGGGGGCGCAAAAACAGCGTGGCCCGCAAGCCTTCGACCAGCCAGCGCGCCAAAGGCAGGCGCGTGGCGGCCACCGTGGCAGAAGGGTCCGATTGCATCGCCTGGAGCGGCTGCGGTAGTTCTGGATGCCCCTCCAGCGGGATTTCGATCTTGGCGAGCTCTGGGCCCCATTGGCTGGGAAGGGTGTCGGCCCAGGCGCTCTTTCTCTCGGCGTGCAGGTCTTTCATGCGCGCATCATGCCATTGCGGCGTGACCGTGCTGCGCGCCGAATGCCGTCCTTCCGCTGGCTACTGGGCAGAAGCTTGCGACGCAGCGGGCGCCACCACGGGCGGTGTCGCCAGCTCAGGCTGCAGCACCAGGCGATGCTCGCCGCTGTAGCAGACAAACCGCCGGTTGGTGGCGCGGCCAATGGCACACAGGCCCAGTTGCTGGGCCACCGCGTGGCCCATCTGCGTCATGCCGCTGCGCGACACCACGATGGGCACGCCCATCTGCGCAGACTTGATGACCATCTCGCTGGTGAGGCGGCCCGTGGTGTAGAACACCTTGTCGGTGCCAGACATTGGGACGTGGGGCTTGGCGGAAGAGACAGCGGCATCGCTGCCTGAGGGCGCGTTTTTTGCAGCCACTGCCGTCTCCACCATCGGATTCGTCGATTCGGCCTGCACCGATTCTGGGTTCATCCACATCCAGCCGGCAATGGTGTCGATGGCGTTGTGGCGGCCGACATCCTCCACGAAAGTCAACAGGTCCTCGCCCCGAAACAGCGCGCAGCCATGCACCGAACCTGCCGACTTGTAAGTGGACTCCTTGATGCGAATGGCGTTCACGATGCCGTAGAGCTGGGCCTGGGTTAGCCGGGCCTCGGGCAGGTCGATGCGGTCTACCTCGTCCATCAGCCCACCAAACACACTGCCCTGCCCGCAACCCGTGGTCACCACCTTGCTGGCGGTGCGTTCTTCGATGCGCGCGATGCCGTGGCGCGTGCGCACAGCGGCGGCATGAACGTCCCAGTCCACCGTAATGGATTCGATGTCAAACACCGACTCCACCAACCGCTGGTTGCGCAGGTAGCCCAGCACCAGCAACTCAGGCTGCGCGCCCAGGGTCATGAGCGTGACCAGTTCGCGCTTGTCGACATACACGGTGAGCGGCCGCTCTGCAGGGATCTGCACCTGTTCGCGTTCGCCACGCTCGTTGACCACGTCGACCGTGTGCGTGAGTGGTGCCTGGGCCTGCGTCAGGCGAGGCCAGGCGGGTGCGAGTTCAGAGTCAGAGCGGGAAGTCATGGGTCAAATGTACGCAGTGCGCCCAGTGGCCATAGCGTGGCACCGCATTGGAGTGGCCCAAAGTGCGGGTGTTCGAAGACAAAGGGGCGAATAGCGTGCGGGTAATTTCTCGCGTTTCACCAAAGAAAAAGCCGCACCACGTTGTGTAGTGCGGCTTTGCGCAGGGAGATCCACCGCTGCCGCGGTCAGGTCAAGACTTGGGGGCAGACGCTGCAGCTGCAGCAGGTGCCTGCGGAACCTGCGTGTTGGGCGGGCTGCTGGCCGTGCCCGGTGGCGAATGAGCACCCGCAGCCTCAATGGGCTTGGAGGCAGGTGGTGTGTAGGCAAACGGTCCCGGATCGGTGCAACCCGCACCCGCAGCGGTAGCCGGTTTTGCCGACGGCGTGGTCTTGCGGTAGTGCGCGACGACCTTGTCTTGCGATATGCACAGCTTGTAGTTGTCCACCTTGCCCGCCCAGGCCGCTTTGGCGCCTGCTTCAGCAGCCTTGGCGGCCGCTTCGGGGGACGGTGGAGGTAGCTTGGCCGCAGCCAAAGTGCAGACGCAGGTGGCGCACAATGCCACCAGGATTTTACGTGCGAGGAATGTCATCGTCATGGGGGACCTCATGCCTGAACGGGCTTGCCTGCAGCGGCCTCGCCCGCGGGCGATGTGGCACTGCGCTGTTTAGGAATCTTGCCAGCCTGAATATCGTCGTACCAAAGTTCGTGGTGCTCCTTGGCCCAGGTTTCGTCCACATAGCCTGTCCTCATGGCTTTGTAAGCGCCCTGCATACCCACGGTGCCCATGTAGATGTGCCCCATGAACATCACCATCATCACCACCGTGGCAACAGCGTGCACCATGTGCGCAATCTGCATGGTGCCGCGTTCATAGATCAGGCCGGGAATCAGCATGTCAAGCACCAGCCCCGAAGCCACCACGATGAAGCCCAGCCCCAACACGCCACCCCAGAACACCACTTTCTCGCCCGCGTTGAAGCGGTGAGAAGGAACTTCTTTGCCGGACAATATTCCGCCGCCCTTGGCAAGCCAGGTCGCATCTTCCTTGCGCGGCAGATTGTCTTTGAGGAACGTGAAAAACACGATGATCAAAGACACCGCAAACAGCGGACCAGCGAAATTGTGGAGGTTCTTGAGCGCGTAGCTCAGCCAGCCAAACAAGGTGCTGCCCATGATGGGAAGCAGGAAGAACTTGCCAAACGCCATTACCAGGCCAGATATTGCCAAAGCCACAAATGCGATGGCATTGGACCAGTGCGCAGAGCGCTCGAACGGGGTGAAGCGCTCGATCTTGCGGCCGGTCTCGGTGCCGTGCAGCATCATCGTGCCCTTGCGCCAATAGAACAGCGCAATGGCGCCCGCCACGATCAACAACAGCGACCCGCCATAAGGAATGATCCAGTTGTTGCGTACCTGCCGCCACGCCTCACCCGCATTCGTCACACGGGACCCGGGGTACTGCACAAAAGGCTGGATCAGGTTGCCCGCTTCAGGCGCCTGGCTTTTGGGCAAGCTGCTGTAACCCGTCACACCCTCGCCCACCTGGCGCCACATGGGCGCGTTGTTGCCGGGCTGCACCTTGGCGCGTTCGCCATTGGTCTGCTCGGCATATTTGGGGTCCGCGCTGGCGTCAGGCTTCACCTGAAAAATGTTCTGGCTTTGAATGCCACCGGGCGCTGCTGCTGCAGCTGGAGCAGGCGCGGGAGCTGCGGTAGCCGGGGCCGCCGATGCATCTGGAGCCGCTGGTGCCTGCGCATGGGCAGGCACCCAGGCGAGGCCAGCCGCCAACGCCAAAGACCACACGATGTGTTTCATGGTGGGCCTCACTTGGATTGGGTGCGGGTGTATTCGTTTTGACCGTACTGCTGGCGCGCCTTCAACTGGGCTTCCCAGCTGGTTTTGTCACCCGCCTTCCAGCCTGGCTCCATGAAGTTGCTGCCCGTACCGGCGAAAGGCGCCGCATCGCCACGGATGCCTGTGCCCATTTGCGGCTTCTCGCCGCAGGCCGTCAAAGCGGCCACTGCGAGGGTGGCGGAGAGAATGAGGTGTACGCGCTTCATGACTTGCCTCCTGCAGGCTGACCGGCCTGTTGCGAACCGTAGGCCGTGCCCCAGCCCCACACTTCGGCGCCCTTGCCACGCTGCACCACGCGGTTGCGGAAGATGTCTGCCACCACATCGCCGTCCCCGGCCAACAAGGCTTTGGTGGAGCACATTTCTGCGCAGGCAGGCAACTTGCCTTCGGCCAACCGGTTGCGACCGTACTTTTCGAACTCGGACTGGCTGCCGTGTGCCTCGGGGCCACCGGCGCAGAACGTGCACTTGTCCATCTTGCCGCGCACACCGAACGTGCCCGAGGAGGGGAACTGAGGCGCACCAAACGGGCAGGCGTAGCTGCAGTAGCCACAGCCAATGCACACGTCCTTGTCATGCAACACCACACCCTCTTCGGTGCGGTAAAAACAGTTGACGGGGCAGACCGCCATACAAGGCGCGTCGCTGCAGTGCATGCAGGCCACCGAGATGGACTTCTCGCCGGGCACACCGTCGTTGAGCGTCACGACGCGGCGGCGGTTCACGCCCCACGGGACTTCATGCTCGTTCTTGCAGGCGGTCACACAACCGTTGCATTCGATGCAGCGCTCTGCATCGCAGATGAATTTCATTCGTGCCATGTTGGGTCTCCGTACGCCGCGCTATTAGGCGCGTTCCACGTTGCAGATCGTGGTTTTGGTTTCTTGCATCATGGTCACGCTGTCGTAGCCATACGTCGTTGCCGTGTTCACGGCCTCGCCGCGCACCACAGGCGCCGCGCCTTTGGGGTAATGCGCCAGCATGTCCACGCCCTGCCAATGGCCCGAGAAGTGGAAGGGCATCCACACCGTATCGGGTGCAACACGCGGGGTCACAAGTGCCTGCACGTTAATGCGTGCCCCGGTGGGCGAACTCAGCCAGACTCGCTCACCGTTGCGGATACCGCGGTCGGCGGCGGTTTTGGGGTTGATCTCGACAAACGACTCTTGCTGAAGTTCTGCCAACCAAGGATTGGAGCGGGTTTCTTCGCCGCCACCTTCGTACTCCACCAAGCGGCCTGAACTCAGGATGAGTGGGAATTTCTCTTGCACCTTGTCCGCAATATTCTTGTCCTGCACGCTCTTAAAGAGCGTGGGCAGGCGCCAGAAGGCTTTCCTGTCGTCGTGTGTGGGGTACTTGGCCATGAGGTCTGGCCGGGTGCCATACAAAGGCTCACGGTGCTGCGGAATCGCATCGGGGAAGTTCCACACCACAGCGCGGGCCTTGGCGTTGCCGAAGGGGTGACAGCCATGTTTCATGGCCACGCGGATGATCGCGCCTGTGGGGTCTGTCTTCCAGTTCTTGCCTTCGGCCTTGGCTTTTTCGGCGTCCGACAGGTCATCCCACCAGCCCAGCTTTTTGAGCAGCACATGGTCAAACTCTGGGTAGCCCGTCGTGATCTCGCTGCCCACTGAATGCGAGCCGTCTTCCGCCAGCAGGTTCTGACCGTCTTTCTCCACACCAAAGTTGGCGCGGAAATTACCGCCGCCTTCCATCACGTGTTTAGAGGTGTCGTACAGATTGGGCGAACCGGGGTGCTTCAGCTCAGGGGTGCCATAGCAAGGCCATGGCAGACCGAAATAATCGCCACCGAAGTCGTAGCCGGTTTCCTTGTCCTTGCCACCCTTGGATTTCAAGGTCTTCACATCGAACAAATGCATGTTCTTCATGTGGGCCTTCAGGCGCTCAGGGCTCTGCCCAGTGTAGCCAATGGTCCAGACCGACTTGTTGATTTCTCGAAGGATGTCTTCAATCACGGGCTCGTCCATGCCCTTGACTTTTTGCATCTTGTAGTTCTTGGACAGCTCGGTCGCAAAGCCCAGTTTTTCGGCGAACTGGTGCATGATCATGTGGTCCGAGCGGCTCTCCCACAGGGGCTCGATCACCTTCTCGCGCCACTGGATGGAGCGGTTGGACGCCGTCACCGAACCACTGGTTTCAAACTGCGTGGCCGCTGGCAACAAATAGACGGCGCGATTGGGGTTCTGGTCCTCGGCCTTGCCGGGCATGGCGGCCATGGCGGCCGTGGCCGATGGGTAGGGGTCTACCACCACCAGCAGGTCCAGCTTGTCCATGGCGCGCTTCATTTCGAGGCCACGGGTCTGTGAATTGGGTGCGTGGCCCCAGAAGAATACGCCGCGCAGGTTGGAGTCCTGGTCGATCAGCTCATTGTTCTCCAGCACGCCATCAATCCAGCGCGATACGGTGATGCCGCTCTTGGACATCATCGCGGGCGTTGCATATTGCTTCTTGATCCACTCGAAGTCCACACCCCACACGGCGGCGAAGTGCTTCCATGAGCCTTCGGCCAAGCCGTAGTAGCCGGGCAGCGAATCGGGGTTGGGGCCGACATCGGTCGCACCCTGAACGTTGTCGTGACCCCGGAAGATGTTGGTGCCACCGCCAGACTTTCCGACATTGCCCAGGGCCAGTTGCAGGATGCACGACGCGCGCACCATGGCGTTGCCGATGGTGTGCTGTGTCTGCCCCATGCACCACACAATGGTGGCAGGCTTGGCCATGGCCATCATCTGGGCCACCTTGAACATCTGGTCTTCCTTGACGCCGCAGGCCTCTTCCACCTTGTCAGGCGACCACTTGGCCAGCACGTCTTCACGCACCTTCTCCATGCCGTAGACACGGTCGTTGATGTACTGCTTGTCTTCCCAACCGTTCTTGAAGATGTGGTACAGCAAGCCAAAGACGAACGGGATGTCCGTACCCGAGCGGATGCGCACGTACTCGTCGGCCTTGGCCGCTGTACGGGTAAAGCGCGGGTCCACCACAATCATCTTGCAGCCCGTTTCCTTGGCATGCAGCATGTGCAGCATGCTGACCGGATGGGCCTCGGCGGCATTGGAGCCGATGTACAACGCGCACTTGCTGTTCTGCATGTCGTTGTACGAATTGGTCATGGCGCCGTAGCCCCATGTGTTGGCTACACCGGCCACGGTGGTGGAGTGGCAGATGCGTGCCTGGTGGTCGCAGTTGTTGGTGCCCCAGAAACTCACGAACTTGCGCAGCAAATAGGCCTGCTCGTTGTTGTGCTTGGACGAGCCCACAAAGTACACGCTGTCGGGGCCACTGGCCGCACGCAGCTCTTTCATCTTGGCGGTGATTTCGTTCAGCGCTGTGTCCCAGCTGATGCGCTCGTACTTGCCGTTGACCAGCTTCATGGGGTAGCGCAGGCGGTATTCGCCGTGGCCGTGCTCACGCAGTGCCGCACCCTTGGCGCAATGGGCGCCCAGGTTGATGGGCGAGTCAAATACCGGTTCCTGGCGCACCCAAACGCCGTTTTCGACGATGGCATCCACTGCGCAACCCACCGAGCAGTGGGTACAGATGGTGCGACGCACTTCAATCTTGCTGTCGCCGATGCCGACTTTGGCGCCTTCAGCAGCATTCGACTTTTTCACCAGCACCAGCTGCGATGCGGCGATACCTACGCCCACACCGAGGCCAGAGCGGCGCAGGAACGAACGCCGGTCCATGGTGGGCAGCGCTTGCGACAGGCCGCGACGCAGGCTGTGCACAAAAGGAGAGGCAGACGACGATGCGTTCTGCCCCGTGTGGGAGGACTTCTTGGTTAACAACATGGCACGCCCCGCGGTCAGAGTTGGGTGGTCTTGTAGTACTGCTTCACGTGCGCAGACAGGTGGTAACCACCGCCTTTTTCTGGCGCAACACGAGCGGGCTCAGACACGACGGCGTCTGACGGAGCTACATGGGGGAGTGCCACAACGGCTGCTGCTGCAGCCCCTACGGTGGCGGCGCCGGAAAAAAAACTCCGGCGGGACGAATTCGGCTGGCGGTTCTGCATGCGTGTCTCCAGAATGGCTGGCAGCTATGAAACGGATTTCATACAGTCTATGTCAGTGTGTAAAACACTGCAATCGAGCTTTACACCTCCCACTAACTCACTCATCTTTTATAGCGCCCGCACCAGGGTTTCTGCGGACCCCACGCTCAGTCCAACATGTCGAAGCCCTGAGCTTCCACCGACACGAAAGCCCGCGTGAACTGGGCCACTGCGGCATAAAAGCGTGCGTGCGGATGTGCTTCTAGTGCATCGCACAATTGCAAAACCCACGGCTGAAAATGCGTTGCAAAAAAGTCGCGCTGCGATGTCAGGTTGCAGACAGCAACATCATCCCCGGCGATCAGGTAGCGCATCACCTCGCACAGGTACGCCACATGGTCTTCGGTCTCTGACATGGCCTCGTCGCGCGCAAGGCCCAGGCCGTCCAGATCATTGCGCAGGCGCGCCAGTGGTTTTTCGTTCAAAAAACCACTCAGATAGTGCGACCCGTACAGATAAATCTCGGGCTTGCCCACACCGCCAAACAAGCGATCGAACTCCAGCGCAATTGCGGCATCGCTCAGGTCTCGGGCAGCACCCACCAGCACCTGCCAGGGCTCTTGCAAAAAGGCCCCATCGGCCGGAGCTTCGGTAACGGCCACACGCAGCGCAGACAACAACTCTGCACTGGGCACAGCGTAGTAAAGCTGCGACAACACCCCGTACAGCTCTGCCCGCGCGGTTTCTTCGTCCAAGGCCGAACTGCCCGGCGGGATCAGGGAAGGATTGGCGCTCACAGGTCGGTCACTTTCGTTTCGCTTTGGGACGAATACAGGTCAATCACGCGGCAGTCGCTGCACATCTTCAGGCGCTCCAGCGCCTCACCCTGGAACATCGAATGGCCCGAGAGCTTGCCCAGCATGGCTTCGATGGCCTTGACGGTGCCAAAGGGCTTGCTGCAGCGCACACAGGCCCAGGGTTTGGCTTCGTTGAGCACACGCAACTGCGCGCGCTCAGGCGTAAGCAGCAAACGGGGTTGCAGGGTGATGGCGTCCTCCGGGCAGGTGGTGGCGCACAGACCACACTGAACGCAGTTTTTTTCGATGAAGCGCAACTGTGGCAGCTGGGGGTTGTCTTGCAGCGCGCTGGCGGGGCAGGCGCTCACGCAGCTCAGGCACAGGGTGCAGCGGTCTTTGTTGACCTCGATGGTGCCCAGGGGCGACCCTACAGCGGGCAAGGCGATGGCCTCGGGGCGTTCTGCCACCGGCATCGGGGCCTGCTCGATGAGGTGGTCCAGTGCCATCTCCAGCGTGCTGCGTTTTTCTTGTGCGACGGCAAAACGGGCCGCCACAGCGGGCGTCTTCTGGCGCGTCTGGCCCAGGGCCCGCAATGCGGCGTCGAGCTCGTTGGGGTGCTTTGCGCGCAACAGTTGTAAATGCGTGCCGGTGTAGCCCAGACCTCGCAGCAGGCTCTGCGCCACATCCATCTGCGCCTGCAAGCCATCAAGGTACTGCGGCGCCTCTTCATGGGTCGCCAGCACCACCACCTGCGAGGCGCCGTAGGCCACGGCGCTGAGCCACAGGTCCACCCCGGTGCTGGCCGTGTGCCAAAGCGCCACCGGAATCACGTTGGCGGGCACGCCCTGCGCCAGCTTCAGCTGGGCCGCGCGGCCCAGCTCTTCTACCAGCGCCTGGCCTCGCTCCTGGCTGTGCAGCAGCAGCACGGCGTCTTTGCCGCCCGCAGCAGTGTAGGTAGACAGCAAGGTCTTGAGCTTGGTGCCCTGCTCTGTCGCGCTGGGGTAGGCATAGGTCAGCGCGCCCGTGGGACACACGGTGGTGCAGGCGCCGCAGCCCACACACAGGTTCGGGTTCACCTTGATTTGCTGGCGGCTCTTGTCGCTGGCAATGGCCTCGGCCGAGCAGATGTCCACGCAGGCATTGCAGCCCACGGTTTCGTTGCGGCTGTGAGCGCAGAGCTTTTGTTTGTAGACAAAAAACTTGGGCTTTTCGAACTCGCCCACCAGCTCGCGCAGCTTGAGCAGCGTGGACACGTCACCACCATTACTGCGCCCGTCCCCGCGGAAGTACCCCTGCGGCACCGCATGCTGCAAGAAGGTGGGCGTGGCGGTGGCCGCGCGCAAGTCCAGCACAAGGTCAAAGCGCTCTTGCTGCGCCGCCGCTTCGCGCGTGAAATCGATGGCGCCAGCCACCTGGCACACCTTCACACAGTCGCGGTGCGAAGTGCAGGCCGCCATGTCAATCTGGTAGTCGAGGCCAATGGCGTTCTCGGGGCAAGCCGCTACACAGGCGTTGCAGCGTGTGCACAGGTCAAGGTCAATGGGGTTGTCGGCCTTCCACTGCAGCTCAAACGCGCCCAGCCAGCCGGTGAGGCCCGTGATGCGCCCGCCCAACACCGGAAAACGCCGGGCCTGCGCACCTCCCGCATTGCCGGGGCCTTGGGTAAAAAGCGTCACATCCAGCACATCGGACACCAGCGCCGCCGCCTGCTCGGCCTGGTCCAGCGGCCCAATGATGAGCAAGCGGCCTGTGCTTTTGTAGGTGACTGTGGGCACGGGCTGCGGCTCGGGCAAATGCGCGGCGGCCAGCAGGGCGGCGATCTTGGGGCTGGCTTTGTCAGCGTCGCGGCTCCAGCCCCCCGTCTCGCGAATGTTCACAAACCGGATGGGGGACACCGCACCTTCGGTCTGTTGGCCCAAGTCGGCAAACAGGCGTTGCTCTTGCGTGCAGGCCACCACCACCTGATCGCCCGACCGGATGGCTTTTTGATAGGCCCCCACATCGCGCCGACACAGGGTGGAGTGGAGGGTCAGGTCTTCATGCAGTGCCGCGCCCAACGCCTTGGCGTTGAGGGGCATCGTCTGGTTGCAGTCGCAGATGAGCGTCGTGGTCATGTTCTGTGTGGCTGGCTGGCATGGCCACCGCATCCCCTGGGGAGCCGGTAACCAGCGCAAGCTCGCTGTAGGGGTCGCTAGGAATAGCGTTGCATATCTCGGACTGTGCCACGTCTGAGGACGATTCTTCCTCCGCATCATCCCGAGGCTGAGCGACGGCAGGGGCTATTGCGTTTACGTCTGGTTGCGTGGTTTCCACCGGCTCGACGCCAACATCCAGGGCAGTTCCATTACCAACACCCTCGTTCGAGGCTGCAGCCTCGGCCGTCTTTTCGTGGTCAAAAAACCCCAGAGCGTGGGCGCTGGTCATTTTGCGCAACATGCCTTCCGGCAATGGGTCGGGCTGGGTGTAGTCGTCGATGTAGATGTCCAGGCCGTCCATCACGTTGAAGTGTGGATCGGCAAAAAGCTTCTTCATGGCGAGGTTGCGCACTTCAGGGGCAACGTCGTGGGCCACAAAGGCCTTGAAGTCAGAGGCAGGCGTAAGCGCCTGGGCGTCGGCCAAAGTGGGCGGTGGTGCCTCTGCCGGGGCAGCGCCCTCGGGTGCAGCGCCTGCCGCACTGCCAGGCGCGACGGCGGATGAAGAAGCCGGCGCCATCGCAGATCCCACTGGTGGGGGCGAAGCGAGGGGGGGCACCGGCGTTGGCGGCTCTTCCACCGGCTTGCCCTCGCGCACCTCCTGCTTGCGGCGCGACCAGCGGCCCAGAAATCCGTCAGCCATGACCAGCTCCGCCCGCGTTCCCGCCACCGCCACCGCCGCCACCACTCCCGCCACCACGCTGCTTTTCGGTGGACACAGATGCCGGATTGCCAAACCGGTCCTGCAACGGCCGGAAACTGTCGGGCCGCTTGCGGCGCTTGGGTTCAGGCTGGTAGTGCTCGGCCACAAAGGCTTGCATGGCTTGCACCACCTCAGGCGCAGCGGGCACCTGCTCCACGGTTTCCTGCGCGTCCAGCCAGCGGCCCGCGTCGTGGTAGCTCAGGCTCACCGCCACGGGGCGGGCCAGCGGGATTTCCCCCGTGCCGGGGTCTTCGTCGCGGCGCCACAGCACAAACCAGCAGGGGGCTTGTGAGGTGAGGTTCAGGCTGTAGCCCTCTGCATCGTCGCGAAACAACTCGACGCGGAACCCCGGAAACAGCCAGCGCTGCTCGCGCTCGTCGTTGATGATCTGGCGCGGCTCGGTGCCAAAGGTGGGCTCGTTGATGACCACCTCGGCCAGCGACCAACGCCAGGGCTGCCAACGGTTGTCGATGTGCTCGCAACGCATGATCACGGCAACGTCGGTATAGGGGCGTTCAGTCATGGGCGGGGACTTTACCCCCGGAGGAGTCTCTTGCCCGCAGCCCGCGTAGCAAAGCCCCACAGCCAGCGTGCAGATCGCGCGGCGTCAGGCCAGCCCCTAGTAGTCAGTGGCATTCTGGTTCAGCGGGCATCGTGACCCAGTGCTCATCAGTCATCGTAAGCCGATCTTTTTTGATCAAGTTGTTTAGACGATCCTCAACCGCACCTGCAATTTTTTGCGTAGCCCTCCCGAAACCGAGCATGCTGATCGTTGATGACATCGCTTCCTCGATGTTCAGCGAGAAGCCCAGCCTCACGCTCTCCAGCAATGCGGCATCGATTTCCTCAGGAGCTACCCACTCGATTTTCTTGTCCGCTGGGGCGAACAGTGATCTGTCACGCACAGCAACAGGTTCACTCCCCACCGCGTAGAGAAATTCTTTTCTCTGCTCAAGCATCTGCCGGTTCACGCCGTATGCGACTGCATCGTCAACGCTAGCAGTGATTCGTGAACCTGCCCGCACCACGCCATACGCCTCCATCAGACGGGCTGTCACCACTGCGATATGCACAGGTGCCTCTATCGACACTATTTTCTTGACCATGATCGCCAGTTTGGAAGCATCTGTCTGGTGCAGTTGCTGATCCAGGACAGGATTCAACCGTGCCTTGACGTAAGGCTCGGTGAGCAGCAAATCTTTATCGGTAGTGGCATCGCCTCGTTCAATCACATGTTCGGTCACTGCAGGGATCGTGGATGGCATTTGCTGCTCGTAACTTGCTGCATTTTTGGCTGTTTCGATTGCTGCCACCAGGCGCTTGAGCTCTTGCTGTCTGTTGCGGAACCAGTCGGTGCTCCATACCCGGTGAAACGTCCAGCCCAAGCCTTCGAGCACGCCCTGGCGCAGTCGATCTCGGTCGCGTGCAGAGCGCGAGCTGTGGTACGCCGCGCCGTCACACTCGATCGCCAAAAGGTAGCGACCCGGCCGATCCGGGTCCCGCACGGCCATGTCGATGAAGTAGCCTGCAGTACCCACCTGTGGCTCAACGTTGAAGTTGAGTTGCCGCAGCGCTTCGATCACCTCTGTCTCGAAAGGAGAGTCTGCTGCCTTGCCCGTTTCACGTACCACTTCCAGCTCACGCGTTTCCGCGAACTTGAGGAAGTTTTTCAATGCCCGCACCCCGTGTTTTGCGCCTGCGTCGAGCTCGACGTCATCGGCTTTGAAGTTGCAGAACACCCGCATGCTCATCTTGGCGCGCGTAATCAGCACGTTCAATCGACGGTGGCCGCCGTCCTTATTCAAGGGGCCAAACTCCTTCGCCACCTTGCCTGTCTCATTGCGACCATAACCAATGCTGATGAAAATCGCATCCCGCTCGTCTCCCTGGATGTTCTCCAGATTTTTCACAAAGAACGGTTCGTTAGGGTGTTGGTTGAAAAACGGCTCCGCCTGCGTTGTTTGGCGCCGCAAAAGCTCCACCTCCACCTGGATCAGATCTCGTTGGGCAACGCTGAATGCAGCAACACCGAGCGACAAATGGGACTCGTTCAGGGCATGCTCAATCACCGCCATCGCCACTGCCTTGGCTTCCCCCACGTTGGTCCGGGTGCGTCCGCGGTCATATACCGCCTGCGGTAGGTGGTCGAAACGAATCCCCGTTGCGTGCGGGTTGGTGCCAGCAGTCGGGAAAATCACGAGCTTGTTGTCGTAGAACTCGGCATTAGACACAGCGATCAACGACTCGTGTCGGCTGCGATAGTGCCAGCGCAGGTAGCGCTCCCAGCACCCCGCTGCTTTGAACATACTGAGGATGCTCTCGATGTCGCTCGTGGTGTTGTCGTCGTCATCCACGTCGATTTCGCGCCCGAAGAAATCGGTCGGTGGCATCTGCTTGGTATCCCCTACCACCACTACCTGCTTGCCCCGCAATATGGCGCCAAACGCATCCACTGCTTTGACCTGAGACGCCTCGTCAAAGATCACCACATCGAATTCAATCTTGCCTGGTGGCAAAAAATTCGCAATCGACATGGGGCTCATCATGAAGACCGGCTTTATCTGCTGAATCGCCCGACCTGCACGTTGAATCAACTGGCGAATCGGCAAATGCCGACGTTTCTTGTTCAGCTCCGTCCGCAGCACAGCCATTTCGCCCGGCTGATTGATATTGGGCTTGCTGCTCCAGACCTGAGCTGCCAACTTGGTCTGTGCGTGCTGCAGCGAAGCCAAGTCCAGCTCGCGAAACCGCTGAATCTGGTGTTCATGCTGCACCCGATCAAATTGCTGCAACGTAGGGTTCTTTGCGTATGCGTTTTGTACCAAGCCAGAAAGCCATGTGAGCTCCAACAACGCTGTAATCAGCTCTGGTCGGCTACAGCTCGATGCGAAGTCTACGAACTCGCCCAACGATTCCTGTCGCAGCTTTTCTGCCAAGGTGTTGAACCGAGCAATATGATAAAGATCAGACAGACTTTCTTGCCATAGCTCCAGTTGCTGCATCAGGGCACCGACCGGTGCTGTGCGCAAATCGACACGCCCCGCTGCCTGCTCCAGACCTAGCAGATTGGACACCTGGGCCAACGATGCCTGCAAACTCTTGGTGCTGGCTTCGATAGCCACCACCAACTCGCCCAAGCCGCTGGCGTCTGAATGCCCAGCCAAAAAGTCAACAATGCCAGAGGGAATCGAGCCTTTTCCCAGATCATCGTGCAGATTCACCACCCATGCACTGATACGCTCAAGTACCGACCAATCAGACAACTTGCCCTGCCACTGCACACCAAAAAGCGCCTCACCCAAGGTCTCGTGCTGATCGTAGACTTTTTTGTGCTGCTGAAATGCCAGCACTGCATCCACCATCTTCAGCATATCGGCCGAAGACTTGGGTAATACATCCTTGGACACTGATTGCAATCGGCGCTTGGCATCTTTGAATTCGCCCGACCAGAAGCGCCACCATTTCTCACCATGACTGAGGAGTGCTTGCCGCACACTCAGCAGATCATGCTCCCAGGCCACATCAAGCATCACCGCATCGAATCGTCTGCGTACATCGCTCATCTGGGAGCCGGCTGCGATCAACTCGCTCAGTGCGTCGCGCCTCAACTGCCAGTCTTGCGTTGAGAGCTGCACACCCGTCAACTTCGGTGCCTGCTCAGCGCGACGGGCCGCCCGGCACACTACTTCAATGTCTTGCACCGTAACTGGCTGACTCAACATCAGTCGCTGCGACAGGGAATCCGCGCTGCTTTGCATTGCATTCAGATGCGTCAGAGATGAGCGCAGTGCAGTCGATGCATCGCTTTCTTCGATCGGGGTCAGATACGTGCGGGTGGACCCCCAATAAGGATTCTCGTCAGGGCGTCCCATGGCGCCAAGCTGCAGCTGCAGCTCGTGCATCAGGTCGAGTCTCTGTGAAAAGGTGTTTTGTGTCCAAGACGCCATGGGCTTAAAGCTAAGCGGTCCCAAATCGGGCCACTGGCGCTTGCACTTCATGTAGCGGCCCAACACATCCAAGAAAGGCAGGCCACTGTGCCCCACCGTGGCGCTCACCGTCGCGCAATACTGGTTCAGGTTGTCCTGCACCTGCTTCAGGTTCTCTATGTCGCGATCACCCTTGTCGTTCAAAGGCTTGCCCTGATCAAGAGCACGTGCGAGCTCATTGAGCACCGAAGTCTTTGTCGCGCGCTGACTATGGAGTTCCAGAACCGCATCCCCCAAGTGGCTTTCGTCAAGCCGACGTTTCACCACCTCTAGTGCCGCCATCTTTTCCGACACGAACAGAACTGTCTTATCTTGACTGATCAGCTCAGCGATCAGGTTGGTAATGGTCTGAGATTTGCCAGTACCGGGTGGCCCCTGAATCACCAGATTCGAGCCTGCGCGCACCTCCAGAATCGCTTGCGTCTGACTGCTGTCCGCATCCTTGACAAAATGCACTTCACCCGGAGCCGTGACCGAGTCCACGTTCACGTCGTCTTCATAAGCGGGCCGCATGTCACCAAAGCCCGTACCCAGAAGACGGCCCATCACCGGATGGTTTTCGGGTGCCTTGTTATCTGGCCAGCTCTGTGGGTCCAGATCCTTGAACATCAGAAACTTGCCGAACGAAAAAAAGCCCAGCACCAGTTCATCTAATTGCACGGTCCAGCGTTTCTTGATGTCTATTGCTTTGGCAACGTCCTTGAAGTAACGTAACAACGCTTCACCATCAAATTCACTCTCTTCATCCTGTTCCGGCATGACGAGGCCGAAGTCCGTCTTCAGCTTGGCTGCCAGCGAAAGGTTAAAAATCAGGTCATCGCCTGTGTACTCGACTTTGAACGGCTCCTGCGCGCTTGCGCGCTGCAGGGAGACAGGTATCAACACCAATGGGGCTCTGCGAGCGTCGGTCGAACTATCACTTTCGTACCAGTGTAAAAAACCCAGCGCAATGAACAAGATGTTGACCCCTTGTTCTTCCACATATGTCTGCGCTTCGGCCTGGATTTTCAGCAGATGCAGGAAAAGTCGTTCTTCATCCATCGCCGTCTGGAGCTGAATGCCTGATACTTTTCGCCCGCGTGACGTTCTAGGCTGTGGCGACAGCGTCGACTCTGTCAGCGCTGGTACATGACTGAGCTCCTGCAGGAGCTCAAAATCGTTTATGGCCTCTTCATCCTCGTTACTTACTCCTTTATCGTTACTTACACGCCCGCCCTTGCCGAGAGGCTTCTCCGTTGCCTCAAAAACCAAAGCTTTCTCATCAACGCACAGAGCCTGAAGCACCGCAGGGGCATCTGCGGGCAGCAACGTAAGATTTTTGCCGGTCTTCTTGAAACTGATCAGATTGTTTCGCAGACCGATGTCGAGCAGCTCTTTGCGACTGGCCTGTAATTTGCTATTTATTTCTGAGTTCATCTAAGTGGAAAGCGGATGTCCGTTTGCTGATTGACAGAGCTGTCAGCGCTATTTTGATGTGCTAGAAAACGACGCGACATGCATTTGGTAGCAGTGCGATAACTTTTGTTACACGGCATCTTATACATCCCAAATGCGGTAGGTGCTGTGGTTCTGGCCCGAATCGCAGGCGTTACGAACGTGCGTTTCGTCCTGGCCGCGATGCCGTGCTACTGCATCAGCTTGCGAAATCGGTCTTTGCCCACACCGATGTTTCGAGCAAGCAGTTCCTTGTGCATGCGTGACCAGCCGCATTCGCCTTCGACCTGAGCGTAAATGGCACGCAAGTCCGCCAGTAAGGCTTCGTCGCTGTAGAGCTGGACAGGGCCACCTTAGCCAGTCACTCACCTCTGAAATGCTTGTCGGTATTTTCAACAAGAAGTAGAAACTCCATTTCCATGCGCAAGGTCAGACGTCCACCGCCACCGCGCAGTACTTGAACTCGGGGATCTTGCCAAAGGGGTCCAGCGCCGCGTTTGTCAGCAAATTGGCCGCCGCCTCCACATACGCAAACGGCATGAACACCGTGCCACGCGGCGTGCCGTCGTCGCGGCGCAGGCGCACCTGCAGCATGCCGCGCCGCGAGCGAATGCCCACCAGCGCACCCGGGGCCACGCCCAGCCGCGCCAGCTCGTCCCCGTGCATCGACGCGGTGGCCATGGGCTCGATGGCATCGAGCACCGTGCTGCGCCGCGTCATGCTGCCGGTGTGCCAGTGCTCCAGCTGGCGGCCAGTGATGAGCACCAGCGGGTAATCGGCGTCGGGCTTTTCTGCCGCCGGGATGACGCTGGCAGGCACCAGTTGCAGGCGGCCTGTGGGTGTCGGGAATTTTTCGGTAAAGACGATGGGCTGGCCGGGGTCATCGGCTGTGAGGCAGGGGTAGGTCACGCTGGAGTCGCGCTCCAGCCGGTCCCAGGTAATGCCCTCAATGCTCGCGTGCATGGCTTGGCGCATTTCGTCGTACACAGCGGCTACTCCAGACTCCTCACCCTCGTAATTCCAGGGCAACCCGATGCGTTGAGCCAACTGCTGAATGATCCACAGGTCCGGTTGCGCATCGCCCGGCGGGTTCAGCGCGCGGCGCCCCATTTGCACCATGCGGTCCGTGTTGCTGGCCGTGCCGGTCTTTTCGGGCCAGGCGCTGGCGGGCAGCACCACGTCGGCCAGCCAGGCGGTTTCGGTCAAGAAAATATCTTGCACCACCAGATGCGACAGGCTGGCCAGCGCGTGGCGCGCATGGTTCAGGTCGGGGTCGCTCATGGCGGGGTTCTCGCCCATGATGTACATGCCGCGCACCTTGTGCGGATCGGAGTCTGGTGCCAGGGCCTTGTGCATGATCTCGACGACCGTGTAGCCAGGCTTTTCGTCAAGTTGGGTGCCCCAGAAATTCTCAAACCACGCATGCGCCCCGGCGTTGTCCACGCGCTGGTAGTTGGGGAACATCATGGGGATCAGCCCCGCATCACTTGCGCCCTGCACATTGTTCTGGCCGCGCAGCGGATGCAGCCCGCTGCCTGGCTTGCCGATCTGCCCGGTGATGGCGCACAGGGCAATCAGGCAGCGCGCGTTGTCGGTGCCGTGCACATGCTGGCTGATGCCCATGCCCCACAAGATCATCGACGCCTTCGATTGCGCAAATGCGCGCGCCACCTCGCGCAGTGTCTCGGCCGGGATGCCGCACACCGGAGCCATGGCCTCGGGGCTGCAGCCCAGCACATTGGCCTTGAGCGCCTCGAAGTTGTTGGCGCGGTCACGGATGAAGGACTCATCTACCAGCCCTTCGTCGATCACCGTGTGGATCAACGCGTTGAGCATGGCCACATCGGTGTCGGCCTTGAACTGCAGCGTGCGCCAGGCATGGCGGCCAATGTCGGTGATGCGCGGGTCGGCCAGCACAATTTTGGCGCCACGCTGGGCCGCGTTTTTCATCCACGTCGCCGCTACCGGGTGGTTGGCCGTGGGGTTGGAGCCAATCACCAAAATGATTTGGGCATGCTCCACGTCGTTCACCGGGTTGCTCACCGCGCCCGATCCCACGCCTTCGAGCAGCGCCGCCACGCTGGAGGCATGGCACAGCCGCGTGCAGTGGTCCACGTTGTTGCTGCCAAAGCCGGTGCGCACCAGTTTTTGAAACAGGTAGGCCTCTTCGTTGCTGCCTTTGGCCGAGCCGAATCCCGCCAGCGCCTTGGGGCCGTGCGTGTCGCGCAGTGACTTCAATGTGCCAGCGGCCAGGTCCAAAGCCTCGTCCCACGTCGCCTCGCGAAACACGGCGCGCCAGTCGGCACCGTAGGGCATCACCTGCTTGGGCACACCGGGCTTGCGGATCAGCGGCACGGTCAGCCGGTCGGGGTGGTGCGCGTAGTCAAAACCAAACCGCCCTTTCACACACAGGCGGCCATGGTTGGCCGGGCCGTCGCGGCCTTCGACGCTGATGATTTTTTCATCGCGCACGTTGTAGGTAATGAGGCAGCCCACGCCGCAGAAGGGGCAGACCGAATCAACCTTGCGATCTACCTTTTGCGAGCCGATGTGCGTCTTGGGGCTGAGCGCGCCCGTGGGGCAGGCCTGCACACATTCGCCGCAGGCCACGCAGGTGCTCTCGGCCAAGGGATCGTCGAGGTCGAAGACGATTTTGCTGCTCGAACCGCGCAGTGCGTAGCCGATCACGTCGTTTACCAGTTCCTCGCCGCAGGCGCGCACGCAGCGGTTGCACTGGATGCAGGCGTCCAGATTCACGGCCATGGCCGGGTGGCTCAGGTCGGCGGCGGGCTGCTCGCGGCGCAGGGCTTTCAGCGCGGGGCGCACGGTGACGCCCAAGCGGTCCGCCCATTCGCTTAGTTCGCCGTGTTGGCCTACTGTTTCGGGAAGTTTTGAGTCAAATTGGCCTCTAGCGCTTGATGGATAAGCGCCACCAGCTATCAATTCAGGAGTATTTGTGTTTTCGTCATTCCAGCGGTATCCCACATCCGGCATGTCCGACAGCAGCATCTCCACCACCATCTGCTGGCTTTTGCGAGCGCGCGGGCTGGTCGCCAACACCTTCATGCCTTCGGTCGGGGCGCGGCAGCAGCTGGGGGCCAACGTGCGCTCGCCCGCAATCTCGACCACGCAGGCGCGGCAGTTGCCGTCGGGGCGAAGGCCGTCCTGGTAACACAGGTGCGGTATCTCGACGCCGTGGCGCCGCGCGGCTTTGAGGATGGTTTCGCCCGCGTGTGCGGTGACGGGTTGGCCGTCCAGTTCAAAGGCCACGCCGGGCTCGGTGGCAGCAGCGGCAGAAGTCAATACGGCGCTCATGGCTTCAGCCCTCCGGGCAGTTGCTCTGTGAGCGGGCTGTTGCGCGGCTTGGGCAAGTCGCCCGGCCACGGCCCCTCGCCCACCTCGTGCGGAAAATATTTGTGAATGCAGCGAATGGGGTTGGGCGCCGCCTGCCCCAGCCCGCAGATGGACGCGTCGGCCATCACCTGTGCCAGATCGTCGAGCAGCTCTTCGTCCCATCGCGGCGCTTGCATCAGCGTGGCCGCCTTGGCGGTGCCCACGCGGCAGGGCGTGCACTGGCCACAGCTTTCGTGTTCAAAAAAGCGCATCACGTTCAGCGCCGCGTCGCGCGCCCGGTCGTGCTGGCTGAGCACGATGACGGCGGCCGAGCCGATGAAGCAGCCGTAGGGCTGCAGGGTGTCGAAGTCGAGCGGGATGTTGTTGAGGCTGGCGGGCAGGATGCCGCCCGAGGCGCCGCCGGGCAAGTAGGCATAGAGCTGGTGGCCGTCCAGCATGCCGCCGCAGTATTCGTCGATGAGCTCTTGCACGGTGATGCCCGCAGGCGCGAGCTTGACGCCGGGGTGCTTCACCCGCCCGCTCACGCTAAAACTGCGCAGCCCCTTGCGCCCGTGGCGCCCAAAGCGGGCAAACCAGTCCGGGCCGCGCTCGACGATGTCGCGCACCCAGTACAGCGTCTCGAAGTTATGCTCCAGCGTGGGTCGGCCAAACAGGCCCACCTGCGCAATGTAAGGCGGGCGCATGCGCGGCTCGCCGCGTTTGCCTTCGATGCTTTCAATCATGGCCGACTCTTCGCCGCAGATGTAGGCACCCGCGCCGCGCCGCAGCTCGATGTGCGGCAAAGGGCAAGGGGGTTCGGCGCGCAGGTCGTCCAAGGCACGCTGCAGCAGCGCGCGGCAGCCGTGGTACTCGTCGCGCAAGTAGATATAGACGGCCTCGGTGCCCACCACCTGGGCGGCGATGAGCACGCCTTCCAGAAAGCGGTGCGGGTCGCGTTCGAGGTAGGTACGGTCCTTGAACGTGCCGGGCTCGCCCTCGTCGATGTTCACAGCCATCAGGCGCGGTGCCGGTTGGTCCCGAACGATGCGCCACTTGCGCCCGGCCGGAAACCCCGCGCCACCCAGCCCCCGCAGGCCCGAGTTTTCCATCGCCGCGAGCACGGCCTCGGCATCCATCTCGCCGTTGACCAATGCGGCTGCGGTCTGGTAACCGCCGTGCGCGCGATAGGTGGCCAGGTCCGTGTGGGCGGGGCTGATTCCATCCGGCTGCGCAGGCACACTTTGTTCGGACAGCGCTGCAATATCGAAATTGATAGCTTCCTGCGCTTGTGGATGAAGCGCTAGAGCCCGATTTGGCTTCAAATTGATCGTTGCCAACACCGTATCCACCGTGGCATATGGCACCGGGCACTGGTGCACCACAGCGACGGGCGCCTGTTCGCAGCGGCCCACGCAGGGCACGGCCACAACCTGCACATCGCCCTGCAGATCGCCCTGCCCTTCACCGAGATGCATGGCGCGCAGGCGTTCGGGCAGCGCGGCCAGCAACTCATGCGCGCCAGCGAGGCTGCAGCTCAGGCTGTCGCACACGCGCAGCACCAGGCGCGGAGCCACCGCGTCCTCGCCGCGCACGATCTCGAAGTGGTGATAGAAGCTGGCCACCTCGTACATCTCGGCCATCGGCACATTCATCTGCTTGGCCAGCGCCACCAGGTGCCGGTCGTGCAGCACGCCGAAGTCGTCGTTCACGCGGTGCAGGTACTCGATGAGCAGATCGCGCCGAAACCCATCGGCCGGGCGCGGGCCCAGCAGCTGCGCCACCTCGGCCATTGCAGCGTCTTCGGGCTGCCGGCCCTTCAGACGGCTTTTGCGGCGGATGCGCTCGCGCATGTCGTCCACAGACACGGCGGCCACGACGGCTGCGGTAGGGGCTTCGGGGGCAAGGTGCATGGGGTGTTTGTTTTTTGTATGAAGGCGCCTGCATAGGCTGAAGCGCCGCTGCAGTGTCGAGCACGGCCGCTGCACCCGTCAAATTACCGATGCACATGGGGCGATCACAAAAACAAATGAAACGACGCGAAAGGCTGAGGGCCGCGAATCAACGACACCGCTACGCCACGACACTCCACCCGCTGTGGAGTCGCGATCAACCCACTGAAACCGTTCACGCTGAGCTCGTCGAAGCGCAGCGCGACGCTTCGACGAGCTCAGCCCGAACGGACGTTTTCCACGTTCAACGGTGCCGCCTCGATATGTCAACCCGCAGCCAACAACCCGCTGTGTGCTGTGGCGTGCCGCAGCCAGTCTGCGTCCTGCGCCAGCGCCAGCGCCGCATCCAGTGCCCGCGTGGGCTGCACCTGCCGGTGCGACATGAAACCGATGGGGGTGGTCAGCACCGGGCCGACCAGGGGAAGCGCCTCTAGCCCGTCGTGGCCGCGCACGGCGTCGACCAGCGCACCGGGCAACACACTGCACAGCTCGCCCGCCACCACGCTCAGCGCCAGGGTCAGCACCGAATCTGTTTCCATGGCGGGCAACACCGTGGCACCTGCGGCGCGAAAGGCGGCATCGACCAAGCTGCGGTTGTGCATCTCGGGCGTGAGCAGGCACAGCGGCAGCCGCGCGGCCTCGGCCCACTGCATCGGCGCGCCGATCTGCAAGCCGTGCGTTTTGGCGGCAGGCGCGGCCCGGCGCAGCAGAAAGTAATGCTCCACATACTGCGGCCAGGCCTTGAGCTGCGCGCCGCGCGCGGGCATGCGCTCGGTGTAGCCCAGCGCCAGGTCCAGCGAAATGTTCTCCAGCCCTGCCTCCAGCGCCTGTGAACTCATCGACAGCGCCACGGGCACGATGCCCGGGTGCCGCGCCTGCAACTGCGCCGCAAAGCGCGCCAATATGGGCATGGCCGTGGGCACGGCGCCCAGGCGCAGCGTGCCGCGCGGGTGGGCTGCGTCGCTTAAGAGGTCTTGCTGCAGCACCTGGTGCTCGTGCAGCATGCGCTGCGCAGTCGCCAGCACGCGGTCGCCCTCGGGCGTAAAGCCCTCAAAGCTGCGGCCGCGGCGCACCACCACCACGCCAAATTCTTTTTCCAGCGCCCGCAGCGCGTTGGAGAGCGCAGGCTGCGTGATGTGGCAAGCCTGCGCGGCCCGGCCGAAGTGCCGGTGCTCGTGCAGCGCGACCAGGTAGCGCAGGGAGGCGAGCAGGTTCATGGCGAATCTGGCACTTCTACATCACAGTGCTCAAACACCGGCCAGCGAAATTGTCCAACAGCCTGTTGGACAATTTCCGCAGGTGGGCTGGCCTAGCATTTTGCGCACGCTGATTTTTATGTTTTTTAGCTGCTAGCGCTTATCCATCAAGCGCTGCAAGCTATCTTTTGAATAGCAAATAGCCTTCTCAGGTGTTCTTGCTGATCGAGATCGTCGGAAACTTGCTAGAAAAGTCCTTCGCCTGCTGCGCGATCTTCACCGCCACATCACGCGCCACCTTCTTGTAGATCTTGGCCACGTCGCCGTCGGGGTCGGCCACCACGGTGGGCTTGCCACTGTCGGCCTGCAGGCGGATGCTCATGTCCAGCGGCAGCGCGCCCAGGTAGGCCATGGTGTATTCGGCCGCCATCTTCTTGCCGCCGTCGGCGCCAAAGATGTGCTCGACCTGGCCGCAGTTGCTGCACACATGCACCGCCATGTTCTCGACGATGCCCAAAATGGGCACGCCCACCTTTTCAAACATCTTGATGCCCTTCTTGGCGTCGAGCAGCGCGATGTCTTGCGGGGTGGTGACGATGACGGCGCCGGTCATGGGCACGCGCTGGCTCAGGGTCAGCTGGATGTCGCCGGTGCCGGGGGGCATGTCGATGATGAGGTAGTCGAGGTCGCGCCAGTTGGTCTGGCGCAGCAGCTGCTCCAGCGCCTGGGTGGCCATGGGGCCGCGCCAGATCATGGCCTCGTCCTGGTCTACCAGGAAACCGATGGACATGACCTGCACGCCGTAGTTTTCGAGCGGCTCCATGGTCTTGCCGTCGTCGCTCTCCGGGCGGCGGTTAATGCCCAGCATCATGGGCTGGCTGGGGCCATAGATGTCGGCATCCAGCACACCCACGCTGGCGCCCTCGGCGGCCAGGGCCAGGGCCAGATTGGCGGCTGTGGTGCTCTTGCCTACGCCGCCCTTGCCTGAGGCCACCGCAATGATGTTCTTGACCTGGGGCAACAGCTGCACGCCGCGCTGCACGGCATGGGCCAGCACCTTGGTGGTGATGTTGACCGAGACGTTTTCGACCCCGGCCACACCCTTGGCGGCGGCCACCAGGCTGCGGCGCAGCTCGGGCACCAGGCTCTTGGCGGGGTAGCCCAGCTCCACGTCAAAGGCCACGTCGCCACCAGTGATCTGCAGGTTGCGCAGTGCCCGGCTGGTGACGAAATCTTTGCCCGTATGCGGGTCCAGCACGGTGGAAAGTGCGGCCAAGAGGCCTTGTTCGGTGACTGCCATTCAAATAACTCCTGTGGGGCCGGTAGTCTATCCAAGCGGTGTGTCCTCGGCGACTGAAGGACAATGCGCACGCTTTGCCACCGGCAGCAACATCGCTCCCCCCGCCCGAAAGAAAAGGACCCCCGTGAAATTCAAGATGGCCGAGAAATCCCTGTTTGCCGTGCTGCTGCGCTCTCCATGGTGGATCAGCTTTGGGGTGGTGGCCCTCATCACGCTGGCATCGGGCGTGCTGCTGCCCAAGGAATATTTTGTCGTCGGCGCGCTGGCGGGGTTTCCGATTTTTGTGGTGGGCTGCATTGCCGCCTGGAAACAACTGCGCGCGCCCAGCCCGGCCAAGGTGGCCGAGATGCTGGACGCCGTCAACAGCATGCCCTGGCGCAGTTTTGCCGACACGCTGCAGGCCGCATGGACACGCGACGGCTGTACCGTGGAGCGCCTGAAACCCGGCGGCGCCGCCGACATGGCCCTGATCCTGGGCGGCAAAACCACGCTGGTCAGCGCCCGCCGCTGGAAGGCCGCCACGCATGGCGTGGAGCCGCTGCGCGAACTGCACGCCGCCATGCAGGCGCGCGACGCATCTGCGGGTGTCTATGTGATGACCCAAGGGCAGCTCAGCGACAGCGCCCGGACATTTGCCAGCGACCACAGCATCGCGGTGCTGCAGGATGAAGGCGTGGCGCGGCTGTTGTTGGCCCAGCGGTAACCGGGGCCACCAGCGCCTTGTCGATCTGGCGCTTTCCATCGCCCGCCTCCGCGCATCTTCGGGTTTTCCCACATGGTGCAGCGGGGGTGGCCCTCCACACTTGGGGCGTTGCCTGCCGCTCCTATACCCTGCCTGCCCTGCCCGCCCTGCTTGCCGATGTCTTCCAACGACCGCACCGATACGCCTCCCCCAGTCTCCAAATCGCCCGCAACCGGCCTGCTGCTGACCGGCGGCGGCGCCCGCGCCGCCTACCAGGTAGGGGTGCTGGAGGCCATTGCCGACATTCGCAATGCCTGTGGAGAAGGCGGCGGACCCAACCCCTTCCCCATCATCACGGGCACGTCCGCCGGGGCCATCAACGCCGCCGCACTGGCCTGTGGCGCCGACAACTTTGACCGCGCGGTGCGCCGCATCGCCCGCGTGTGGCGCCAGTTCCATGCCCACCATGTGTATGGCGCCGACTCCCTAAGCGTGATGCGCAGCGGCGCACGCTGGCTCACGCTGGTGTCGATGGGCTGGGCCCTGGCCCGGTGGCGGCGCATGCGTCCGCGTTCGCTGCTGGACAACGCGCCGCTGGAGAAATTGCTGGTCAAGATGGTGCCACTGGTGCGTCTGCCGGGGCTCATCCGCAAAGGGCACCTCACCGCGCTGGCGGTGACGGCGTCGAGCTATAGCTCGGGCGAACACGTCACGTTTTTTGAAGCATCCACCCCCGTCAAACCCTGGGTGCGGTCGCAGCGCAAGGCGGCTAGCGACCGCATCACGCACGAGCATTTGCTGGCCTCGTCGGCCATTCCCTTCATCTTTCCGGCCAAAGGCATCTCCATAGACGGCCATGTCGAGTACTTTGGCGACGGCTCCATGCGCCAATCGGCGCCCATCGCACCCGCCATCCACCTGGGGGCCGAACGCATTGTGGTGATCGGCGCGGGCCGCATGCACGAGCCCAAGGGCGACGCCGCGGCCAACCCCACGGCCACCTACCCCACGCTGGCGCAGATTGCGGGACATGCGCTGTCCAACATCTTTCTGGATGCGCTGGCGGTGGACGTGGAGCGCGTGCAGCGCGTTAACCAGACCCTGTCACTCATCCCCGAAGAAAAGCGCCTGCACAGCGCGCTGCGCCCCATCGAGCTGCTGGTGATTGCGCCCTCGCAACGGCTGGATGCCGTGGCCGCGCGCCACGTGGGCGACCTGCCCCGTCCCGTGCGCGCCATGCTGGGCGCGCTGGGCGTCACATCCAACATGGCCGATGTGCGCGGCGCCGCACTGGCGAGCTACCTGCTGTTTGAAGCCAGCTACACCCAAGAGCTGATGGCCCTGGGCCGGGCCGACACGCTGGCCATGCGGGCCGAGGTGTGCCGGTTTTTTGGCTGGACGGATACGGGCGCAGAAGTGCAGATGCGGCACCATAGTTAAGGATGTCCTGCATAACCCTCGCGAGGGGGTGGTGGTGCGGATCGGGATGGGCCGCAGGGCGTTTTTGGCAGCCAATAGCCCGGCTATTGGCAAGAAAAGCAACGCTGCGGACTGCCCGAGGCCGCGCTATCACAGACCGCAGGGAGTTATGCAGGACATCCTTAATGGCTGCGCTGCTGCGCGCTCCCGTTAAAGCAGGTGCGGCCCCCGCAGGCCGCACAGCCGTTGTGCCAAAGGTCAGGCGCCCAGCGGCAGGGTGTCCAGCGCGGCGTAGGCGTTCTTGAGCCAGGTTTTCACCCGCTGGCGCTCCAGCATGCCTAAAGCGTCCACCCCGGTGGTGGCGTGGGCGGCGGCCCAGAAGCTGGCGTTTTGCCGGTCGATCTTGCGCATGCTGGCCTCGTGCAACTGCGCAAGTTCGATCACGTGGCCGCCCAGCGCCTGCGCCTTTTTAAGTGCGCCCGAGGCGTCCAGCTGCGAGAAGTCGCTGCCCCGGCCCTTGTTTTTGACCACGATGTAGTTGGGGCCAACGCCATAGGTGGCCACCAGGCGGTCCAGCAGATCCACAGAATCCTTGCCCGCGTCGGCCACGTGCCAGAAGTTGACCGACACCCCCATGCTGGCCATCAGCGGCACCAGGTCCGAGTCGTGCACCCAGCGCGCCAAAGGGGCCGCCGTCTGGGCCGCCAAGTCGACGATGACATGCGGCATGGGGCCGACCACCGGCGGAGTCTCGTACACGCTGGCAATTGAATCGAGCCCTTCGTAAGTGTCGACCACCACCGGCGCGGCGTAGTCGGCATAAAACCGGGTGAAGGACGTGTGCGAGCGGTCGGTGTCAAAGCCGGTAAAAACGCGCCCCTGGTCGATGAAATACTGCGCCAGCAGCCGTGCAACGACGGACTTGCCGACCCCGCCTTTTTCGCCGCCGATGAAATTGATGGATGCCATGGGTTTCCTTGAACAGACAGTGAATGGTGGACAAAAGCAAGACGCGTGCTAGACCATCACGCCTTCCTGCACTGTAGCCAGTGAATACGAAGAGAGGGACCACTGCTCGAAACAAGAAATGCTCCCTGTTGGTGGAACAACGGTGGCTCACCCGAGCTGCCAGATTCTGCGGCACGGTAAATAGCCAGCGACCAGCCGCTCAGGTCACGCTGCTCCAGCGCCTGAGCCGCCACACAGCCATCAGTAAAAACCCCGTCAAAGCCATCAACGCCCAAGGAGAAAGCGCAGGCACCGCCTGGGTGTCAGCAGGGGCTGCGTTGGCCACACGGAACACCCGCAATTCGTCAAGCGTGGCAGGGCTGCGGCTATATATCGAGATGCGGTCAAATGCGGGCGCCAACCCGGCATATTCAGCGGACGGCGCGGGTGGATTCAGATAGTCAAACCCCACAAGGCTGGGCAGGACCCACATACGCGTTACGTTGGCCGCGTAGTCGATCCTGACCACCACTGCACTGAGCGTGTTGAGGCCTACCGAGCTGCACGAAGCGGCAATCGTCGCCAGACCGGCATTCATGACGGCGTAGACCGCACTTCCGCACCCCCCGTTGTTGCCGATGGCTCCGGTCCTGGCACCGGAGGACACCAGTCGAATAGAAGGCGTACCGGCCCCTGACTGCGTTCCAAATCGTGACAGGAACTGGATGAATACCACCCCCGAATCTTGCAGGGGGAGGTTGCGGGCCGCATCATTGATCTGGGTGCCTGCGGAAACAAAGACCATGGAGCCCCCCGCACTCGTGACACCAGGCACCACCAGACTGGAAGCGCTGGTGCGGAAATCCGTGAAGGAGACGCTGTCGGACACCCACGCTCCAGACCACCCCGCACCACCCGTTTGCCCCGGCAAAGAGACGCCTGCGGTGTACGAAAAGGAATCCTCCGCAATCATGGTCGTCACGGGTGCGGCCTGGGCCCCTCCACCGATCCCCAACCACATGCTGGCGGCAACAACGCTCCAGCCCACCGCCGCTGCACTCCATCCAAACGCTTTCAAGCACTGCACCATAGAAAATTCAGAAAAATTGAAAGCACATAATCACCGAAATCGCCCAAGAGCGGCCGGCACGATCCCAATTAACCGTCGCGCCCAGCCCGAACGCACCTGCGGCAGCCCGCACCAACCCATACGCGGCATCCACTCGTGTGCAGGGCGCCACATTCCCCCTCGCACGCCCGCTTCGCAACGAACCCGGGTAAGGCCATGGCCCGCGGCCCTTAAAATCGCGGGTTCCGCCTGAGAAAGCCGCTTTCATGACGTCGTCCGCCCGCAAACTCTTCGTTACCACCGCCCTGCCCTACGCCAACGGCAACTTCCACATCGGCCACATCATGGAGTACATCCAGGCCGACATCTGGGTGCGGTACCAAAGGATGCAGGGCAACGCCGTCAACTTCGTGGGTGCCGACGACACGCACGGCGCGCCCATCATGATTGCCGCCGAAAAGGCGGGGAAAACGCCCCAGCAGTTCGTGGCCGACATCGCTGCGGGCCGCAAGCAGTACCTCGATGGTTTTCACATCAGCTTTGACAACTGGCACAGCACCGACGCGCCGGAAAACCACGACCTGGCCCGCCAGATCTACCGCGACCTGCGTGACCGCGCCGATGGCAGTTTGATTGAAGTGCGCACCATCGAACAGTTCTTTGACCCCGAAAAGAACATGTTCCTGCCCGACCGGTACATCAAGGGCGAGTGCCCCAAATGCCACTCCAAAGACCAGTACGGCGACAACTGCGAGGTGTGTGGCGCCGTGTACGCACCCACCGACCTGATCAACCCCTTCTCAGCCCTTTCGGGCGCCAAACCCGAGCTGAAGAACTCCGAACACTTTTTCTTCAAGCTGTCGGACCCGCGCTGCGTGGAGTTTTTGGAAAAGTGGACGCAGGACGGCAAGCTGCAGCCTGAGGTGGCGAACAAGATCAAGGAATGGTTCAGCGTTCGCACCAACCCCGATGGCACGCAAAGCGAAGGCCTGGGCGACTGGGACATCAGCCGCGATGCGCCTTACTTTGGCATCGAGATCCCGGACGCACCGGGCAAATACTTCTACGTGTGGCTGGATGCGCCCGTGGGCTACCTGGCGTCGCTGAAAAACCTGCTGGAAAAGCGCGGCGAGAGCTACGACGCCTACATGGCCGACCCGGCGATGGAGCAGTACCATTTCATCGGCAAGGACATCGTCACCTTCCACACGTTGTTCTGGCCCGCCATGCTGCATTTTTCCGGCCGCAAAACGCCCAACAACGTGTTTGTGCACGGCTTTTTGACCGTGAACAACGGCGAGAAGATGAGCAAGAGCCGTGGCACGGGCCTGGACCCGCTCAAATACCTGAGCCTGGGCATGAACGCCGAATGGCTGCGCTACTACCTGGCCGCCAAGTTGTCGGCGCGCAACGAAGACATCGACTTCAACGCCGAAGACTTCATGCTGCGGGTGAACAGCGATTTGATCGGCAAGTACGTGAACATTGCCAGCCGCGCGGCGGGTTTTTTGACCAAGCGTTTTGACGGCAAGCTGACCAGCGACTTCGGCGCCACGGGCAGCGCCCTGCTGGCCGAGGTGCGAGGTGCCAGCGGCGCCATCGCCCAGATGTACCAAACCCGCGAGTACAGCAAGGCTACGCGCGAGATCATGCTGCTGGCTGACAAGGTCAACGCCTATGTAGACCAGAACAAGCCCTGGGACCTGGCCAAGAACCCGGACAACAACGAAGCCCTGCACCAGGTGTGCTCGGTGCTGATCAACACCTTTGCGGCGCTCACGCGCTACCTCTCGCCCGTGCTGCCTGGCCTGGCCCAGGCCGTGCAAGGCTTTGTGGGCGTGGACATGCAGCAGTGGAACGTGGCGGGCGATGTGCAGGCGATTGCACCCTACCAGCACCTGATGCAGCGCGTCACACCCGAGCAACTTGAAGCATTGTTTGAGCCCCCAGCGCAGGCAGAACAAGCGCCAGCAGCTACTGAAACACTAGCAGAACCCGGTGGCGAAGAGATCGCCCCCACCATCACCATCGACGACTTCACCAAGATCGACCTGCGCATTGCATTGATCGTGAATTGTGAGGCGGTAGAGGGATCCACCAAGCTGCTGCGCCTGACGCTGGACGTGGGCGAAGGCCGCCACCGAAATGTTTTCAGCGGCATAGCCAGCGCTTACCAGCCCGCAGACCTCATCGGCAAACACACCGTGATGGTGGCCAACCTGGCGCCGCGCAAGATGAAGTTTGGTATCAGCGAAGGCATGGTGCTGGCCGCCAGCCATGGCGACGAAAAAGCCAACCCCGGCATCTACGTGCTCAGCCCAACGCCCGGCGCCACGCCAGGCATGCGCGTGCGCTGAAAGACATCGGTCATCGCACCGCATTGAACTGCGGTGCCGAGCCGGGGACTTCAAACGGGCGGCTCACCAGGGCGCTGGCCGCCACACCCCCACAAGGCGCCCCAACCGATAGGGCGTCTATCGCCTATCACGGCCAAGCGTTGGCGGAGTTAAGCCGCACTGCCGCCAAAGGGTTTTTGCAGCCATAGCGCGCTGCCATGGCGCCCAGCGGCACACTATTGCGTGTGGTGCCATTGCGCCCACTGCGGGCAGCTCTGCCCTCTCACTCACTTTGGACGAGACCCCCACCATGACGCTCTTTGCCGCTGCACATTCTGCCGCCCGTCGCTTGGCGCCGGCCCACCACCTTGCCACGGTGGCCACCGCGTTGGCATGCCTGGCCCCGGCAGGCGCCTGGGCGCAGCAAGCCGATGCATCTGCCTGGGGCCTCGGCCTGGCCGTTGCCGCCGACCGCAAGCCGTACCGCGACTTTGACGACAAGGTGCGCCCGCTGCCACTGCTCATCTACGAAAACCGCTGGATCAGCATTGCCGGACCTGGCGTCGATTTCAAGCTGCCGTCGGTGGGACCGGTGGGCCTTCGATTGCGCGCACGCTACGGGTTTGATGGCTACGAGGCCAAGGATTCCCCCTGGCTGGCTGGCATGAACGAGCGCAAAAGCAGCGTCTGGCTGGGCGCAGCCGCCACCTGGAACATCGACATCGTGCAACTGTCCGCAGAGTTGCTCGCAGATGCGTCGGGCCACAGCAAAGGCCGACAGTTCACGCTCAGGGCCGATCGCCGCTTCCAGGCCGGCGCGTTCGACATCACGCCACGCGTTGCGGTGCAGCAGCAGGACCGCAAGTACGTGGATTACTACTACGGCGTTGAAAGCAGCGAGGCCCGGTTGGCCCGTCCTGCCTACGAAGGCAGCTCGGCCGTGAACCTGCAGGTCGGTGTGCGCGTGGGCTACGCGCTGGCAGCCCGTCAGTCGGTGTTTGTGGATGTCAGCACCACGCGCTTGGGCAGCAGCATCCGCAACAGCCCGCTGGTGAACCAGTCCAGCCAGCCCGCTGTGGCTGCAGGGTATCTGTACCGGTTCTGATCGCGGCCCACCACGGGGCCCACCGCCTGTTCACTCTGCGGTGTAGCGCCCCGGCCGGTGGCTGATCCACAAAAATCCGCTCATCACCAGCACGGCCAGCACCGAATACGCCACGCGGTCCACCGGCACGACAAACAGGGCCAGCAGCACCACGGTGCCGTCAATCATCATCTGCACCTTGCCAGCACGCATGCCATACCGTGCCTGCAGGTACAGCGACACCACCGTGGCGCCGCCCAGGCTGGAGCGGTGGCGCGCCAGAAACAGGCAGCCCGTGCCCAGCAGCAACCCGCCCAACAGCGAGGCAAACAGCGGGTTGAGGTAGTCCACATGCATCACGTGCGGGAAGAGTTCGGTCAGCAGCGACAGCAGGGCCACGCAGACAAAGGTTTTGATGGTGAACTCGCGGCCCATGCGGGTCCACGCAAACCAGTAAAACGGCAGGTTGACAACAAAGAACAGCTTGCCGAACGAGATGCCCGTGACGTAGTGCAGCAAAAACGCCACACCCGCCGTGCCGCCCACCAGCAGCCCCGCCTGGTTGAACAGCATCAGCGCCATCGCCACAAACAAGGTACCCGCAAACAGCGCCTGCGCGTCTTCAAACATGCCGTGGCGCAGTGACGGCGAGGGAGGGATGACGGGCGGTTGCATGGCAGGGGGTGGAGTGTCGTGCATAGGGACGGGTTGTGCGGTGCCAGGCGGTATCTGCCTGGGGCCACTGCTAGCAAGCAACGCGCCAATGAACCAGTATGGACCGGTATGGACCGGTATGGAGGGGCGTGGACGGGTGGTGGGGAGACAGGCGCAACGCCTGCACGGCATTCCGACGGGGGTTGCAAGGCGCTCTGCGCAGTCGCCCATCGACCCGCCCTGCGAATGAATTTTAAGTGTTTTAGGGCTCTAGCGCTTATCCAACAAGCGCTACCAGCTATCAATAGTGTAGTGTTTACCGCACAACGCTGACACGACGCTGAAGCCACTACGCGCGGTTGTGGCGCTCTGGCGCCGTAGGGTTGCAATCGGTTGCACATCAAGAAGTGCTCACTACACTGAACGCCTCCATGCCTGAACCAACGCCTATTGCTCCGCCCGGTGCCTGCGCACGCGGCGGCAGCCCTCCGAGCTGAACGCGCCGCGCCCTCACGCCCACCGTTCACACGTCCCGGAGCCTTCATGCAGTTTTCCACCGCCTTTCGCCCCCGCCTGATCGATGCCCTGCGTGGCTACACCAAAAGCCGCTGGCTGGCCGACGTGGGCGCCGGGGTGACGGTGGGCATCGTGGCGCTGCCGCTGGCCATGGCGTTTGCGATTGCCAGCGGCCTCAAGCCCGAGGCGGGGTTGTGGACGGCCATCATTGCGGGTTTTTTGATATCGGCCCTGGGCGGCACCAATGCGCAGATCGGCGGGCCCGCGGGTGCGTTCATCGTTATCGTCTACGGCATTGTGGAGCGCTATGGCGTGGCCAACCTGCTGATCTCCACCGCCTGCGCGGGCGTGATTTTGGTACTGCTGGGACTGTTTCGCCTGGGCACGCTGGTGCGGTTTGTACCGGTGAGCATCGTGATTGGTTTTACCAACGGCATTGCGGTGCTGATTGCGCTGTCGCAGGTCAAAGACTGGCTGGGGCTGTCGATTGACCGGATGCCGGGCAACTTCTTCTCGCAGGTGAACGCGCTGGTGCAGCACATCGACACCTTCAACCCCTACGCCTTCGCGCTGGGGCTGGCCTGTGTGGCGCTGCTGTTCATCTGGCCCCGGCTGTTCCTCAAGAACTCGCCGGTGATCCGCCTGCTGGAGGGCCACAAGGTGCGCCAGTTTGCGCGGGTGCCCGCGCCCGTGGTGGCGCTGGTGGTGCTGAGCCTGCTGGCCTGGGGGTTCAGCTTGCCGGTAGAAACCATCGGTTCACGCTTTGGCGGCATTCCGCAAGGGCTGCCGGTGTTTGAGCTGCCCGCTTTTTCGTGGGAGACGGTGCGGCTGCTCGTCACGCCCACGCTGACCATTGCGCTGCTGGGCGCCATTGAATCCCTGCTGTGCGCCCGCGTGGCCGACCAGCTGGCCACCGACCCGCACCACAAAAAACACGACCCCAACCAGGAGCTGATGGCCCAGGGCGCGGCCAACATGATCGTGCCGTTTTTTGGCGGCATGCCCGCCACGGGCACCATTGCACGCACGGTGACCAACATCCGCTCGGGCGCCACGTCGCCCGTGGCGGGCATGGTGCACGCGGCCACGCTGGCGCTGATCGTGCTGGTGGGGGCGCCGCTGGCGCTGCACATTCCGCTGGCGGTGCTGGCGGGCATCTTGCTGTTTGTGGCGTGGAACATGGGCGAGTGGCACGAGTTTGTGCGCCTCAAACACTTCAGCAACCACTACCGGCTGCTGATGCTGAGCACGTTTTTTTTGACCGTGGTGTTTGACCTGACCGTGGCGGTCGAGGTGGGCCTGTTCATGGCCTGCGCACTGTTTGTGCGCCGCATGAGTGGGCTGTTCCGCGCCGTGCGCCAGCCTGAGGTAACGCCGCCTTCTGGCGCAGATCTTTTCGCCCCGGAAACCGCCACCACGCGCCCTGTCGCCACCTGGCGCCTGCATGGCGCACTGTTCTTTGGCGCCGCGGCCAAGATCGACCCGATCATCCAGGCCGTGGAAACCGGCCCGCCCGGCATGGACGTGGTGCTGGATGCTTGCGAGCTGGTGGCGCTGGACACCACGGGGCTTGATGCGCTGGAGCAGATCTTGAAAGCCGTGGCCGCGCGCGGTGGGCGGCTGAGCGTGGTGCACCTGCACGAGCAGCCGGGTTCACTCATCAAACGCTCAGGCTTTGCCGACCGGCTGGCCGCCCAGGGAGGCGCAGGAGTGGTCGTCTAGTGCAGTGTTTCATGCTGGATGGCACAAATAAAAAGGATGAATTTTTGCCCCTGGCAAGGCGCAAACCGGAGCGATACCGGGTGTATCGCGAGAATTTGCAACGCCGCCAGGGGCGAAAAGACGCCTTTTTATGTGCCAGATAGCGTGAAACACTGCAGTAAGGTGCCCCGCTACTTGCCGCCCTTGAACTCCGGCGCCTCGGTGTCATCCCCCGACTGCGTGCGCAGCACCACCTGATCGGGCCCGTGGACCACCGTAAACACTTGGGACTGGTTGGACGTACCCAAAAAACGCCAGTCGACCCAGGTTTCCTTCTTCAGTTCGTAGGGCGTGACCTTGGCGGGTTTGCCCAGCAGGCGGCGCACTTCGTCCATGCGCGTGCCGGGCACCACCTTGTAGAAGTTTTCGGGTGTCAACACCTGGCGCACTGCGGTCAAACGGCCATCGGCGCCGAGGGTGATCATGTAATTGACCTGGCCTGCGGGCTGGCGGTTGTATTCAAACGTGCGTGCGCCGCCGGGTTCGTCCCACACGTTTTCGGGGGCACCAAAACGGTCGCGCACATCGGCTTCGGTAGAGACACCCGGCTGCAGCTCGCTGATGCGCTGGGGGTCGCAGGCGGTGAGCGCCAGCAGGGAAAAGGCGGCGGCCAAGACGGTGGCTGCGCGATATATCAAGGGCATGGGGGCTCCCGGTAAAATCCGTGAAAACCGAGGTTAACAGTCCATGTCCATTTTCCGCCGCCCCGACTACCAGTCAGACACCACCCAGTTCATCAACCAGCTCAAAGCCGACAAGCCCGGGCTGGAAGCCGAACAGCTCGCAGGCCGCGCCCTGCTGTGGGACAAGAACGTGGACCGCAAGATCTGGGTCGAGTACCGCGACGGCGAGGTGGAACAAAAGCCGTACGTCTACCAGACGAACGCAGAATAAGCATCAAATTGGCCTCTAGCGCTTATTCTATAAGCGCTAGCAGCTACATTTAGCATAGCAATTCATGACCACTGCGCGCCAAGCCAAGGCCGCCGACTCGCAAGGAGCGCAAGCGCTGGATGCGGGCGGCATGCCCGTGGTGGTCGACCAGGTGGCGCTGGCGCGGCTGTATGGCGAACCGCTGTTTGCCATGCCGACCGACCTGTACATCCCGCCGGATGCGCTGGAGGTCTTCCTCGAAGCGTTTGAAGGTCCGCTGGACTTGCTGCTGTACCTGATCCGCAAGCAAAACTTCAACATCCTCGACATCCCCATGGCGGGGCTCACGCGCCAGTACCTGAGCTATGTGGACGAAATCCGCAGCCGCAACCTGGAACTGGCCGCCGAGTATTTGTTGATGGCGGCCATGCTGATCGAGATCAAGTCGCGCATGCTGCTGCCACCCAAAAAGCAGGCAGAAGGCGAAGAAGCCGAAGACCCACGCGCCGCCCTGGTGCGCCGCCTGCTCGAATACGAACAGATGAAGATGGCCGCCATGCGCCTGTCGCAAGTGCCGCAGTACGGGCGCGACTTTTTGAAGGCACAGGTCTACATCGAACAAAGCCTGCAGCCGCGATTCCCCGACGTGCACGTGGTGGAGCTGCAGGACGCGTGGCGCGACATTTTGAAGCGCGCAAAACTGGTGCAGCACCACCGCATCACCCGCGAAGAACTGAGCGTGCGCGAGTACATGAGCATGGTGCTCAAGACCTTGCAAGGGCGCCGCTTTGTGGAGTTTGAAGAACTCTTCGAGCCCGAAAAAGGCAGCACCGTGCTGGTGGTGACCTTCATTGCCCTGCTGGAGCTGGCCAAAGAGACGCTGATCGAGATCACGCAGGCCGAAGCGTTTGCGCCCATCTACGTGCGCCTGGCCTATGTACAGGCATGACACCCCCTGAGCGGCTGCGCCGCTTCCCCCTCTCTCGCTGCGCGGGAGGGGAACGCCACCGGTGGCCTGGCAAAGCCAGTTCCACGGTGGCACTGGCGTAGCAGCCGCGCCAGTTTCAAAGGTTAAGAACCCACCCATGGCATCCCACGACTTTGACGTCCTCATCGTAGGCAGCGGCCTCGCCGGTCTTTCGGCCGCGCTGCACCTGGCGCCCACCCACCGCGTGGCGGTGATCACCAAGCGCCAACTGCAAGACGGCGCAAGCGGCTGGGCCCAGGGCGGCATTGCGGCCGTGCTGGCCGACGACGACAGCTTTGCTGCCCACATCGAAGACACGCTGGTGGCGGGCGCAGGCCTGTGCGACCTGGCCGCCACCCGTTTTGTGGTGGAGAACGCGCCCGCATCCATCGCCTGGCTGCGCCAGCTGGGCGTGCCCTTTACGCTGGAGGGCGACCAGTTGCACCTGACGCGCGAAGGCGGCCACAGTGCGCGCCGCATTGCCCACGTGACCGACGCCACCGGCGCGGCGGTGCAGCGCACCCTCATCGACGTGGTGCGTGCCACGCCGGGCATCACCTTGTTTGAGCAGCACACACTGGTGGACCTGATCACCACTCGCAAGCTGGGATTGAGCGGCAACCGCTGCCTGGGTCTGTATGCGCTGGACAGCGACACCGATTCTGTCGTGACCTTCCGTGCGCCCCAAACCATTCTGGCCACGGGCGGCGCGGGCAAGGTGTACCTGTACACCACCAACCCCGACACTGCCACGGGCGATGGCATTGCCGCCGCCTGGCGCGCAGGCTGCCGCGTGGCCAACATGGAGTTCATCCAGTTTCACCCCACGGGCCTGTACCACCCGCACGAAAAATCGTTTCTCATCAGCGAAGCGGTGCGCGGGGAAGGCGGGCAACTGCGGCTGCCCCCATCAGCCGGTGGCGCCCGCTTCATGCTCGACCACGACCCGCGCGCCGAGCTGGCACCGCGCGACGTGGTGGCCCGCGCCATCGACTTCGAGATGAAAAAGCACGGGCTCGATTGCGTGCACCTCGACATCTCTCACCAGAGCCCGGAGTTTTTGCAAGAGCACTTTCCGAACATCCTGGCGCACTGCGCGGCGCTGGGCATCGACATCACCAAAGAACCCATCCCCGTGGTGCCCACCGCCCACTTCACCTGTGGCGGTGTACTGACCGACCTGGCCGGCCGCACCGACCTGCCGGGCCTGTACGCCGTGGGCGAGGTCGCTTGCACCGGCCTGCACGGCGCCAACCGGCTGGCCAGCAACTCGCTCCTCGAATGCATGGTGTTTGCGCGCGCCGCCGCGCAGGCCATTGCCGCCGCGCCTGCAGCCGACTTGCCCACCGTGCCCGCGTGGGACGACAGCCGCGTGACCGACGCCGATGAATCGGTCGTCATCTCGCACAACTGGGACGAGCTGCGCCGCTTCATGTGGGACTACGTGGGCATCGTGCGCACCAACAAGCGACTGGAGCGCGCCGCCCATCGCATTGCCTTGCTCCAGGGCGAGATCCAGGAGTTTTATGCCCACTTCCACGTCACGCGCGACCTGCTGGAGCTGCGCAACCTGGTGCAGGTGGCCGACCTGATCGTGAAGAGCGCGCAGCTGCGCCGCGAAAGCCGGGGCCTGCACTACAGCCGCGATTACCCCGACATGGCCGCCCCGGCTGCCCCCACACTTTTAGTTCCCCCGGTGAAATGAAACACCCCCTGAGTCGCTACGCGCCTTCCCCCTCAGGGGGGACGACACCCTCACTGCGGGGCGGCCCTTGCTCGGTGTCCCTCGCCCTGGCCGCGCCAGTTGCATCGACCGATGCCTCAGCACACTACGCGCAAGCACATCCATGACATATAGCGTCAAAGAAATTTTCTACACCCTCCAAGGCGAAGGCAGCCAGGCAGGTACGCCCGCCGTGTTCTGCCGCTTTGCGGGCTGCAACCTCTGGACGGGCCGCGAGCAAGACCGCGACCAAGCCATCTGCCAGTTCTGCGACACCGACTTTGTGGGCACCGATGGCACGCTGGGTGGCAAGTTCGACACCGCAGTGGCCCTGGCAGACCTCATCGCCGCGCAGTGGCCCGCAGGCGCAGGCCACCGCCTGGTGGTGTTGACCGGCGGCGAGCCGCTGCTGCAGGTGGACACGGCGCTCATCGACGCGCTGCACGCGCAGCAGTTCCGCATCGCGGTCGAAAGCAATGGCACCGTCAAGGCGCCTGAAGGCATCGACTGGCTGTGCATCAGCCCCAAGGCGGGCGCGCCGTGGGTGCAGCGCAGTGGGCAAGAGCTAAAACTCGTTTGGCCCCAACCTGGCTTTGACTTGCAGGCGCTGGAGCAAGACACCCAGTTTTCCCACCGCTTTCTGCAGCCTATGGACGGCCTGCTGCAACGCCAGAACACCGCCACCTGCATCAACGCCTGCATGGCCCGCCCTGCCTGGCGATTGAGCCTGCAGACTCACAAGCTGACCGGCATCCGTTAAGAGAGGCCAAAAATACTCCCCTCGCGTCGTTGTACCGCCCTTTCCTAATGCTGGTACTACTCGTACTGCCTGCGGTGGAACGCTTAGCCAGGGCCGCTTCGCTGAGCTTTGTTAGCCTCTCTAACTCCTTCTTGATCACCGTATGTTGTTCACCATTTCCCAGCGCTTCTTCTTTGACGCCGCCCACACCCTGCGCCGCGAGATCGAGGTTGAAGGCAGCCGCCGTGTGCACGGCCACACCTACCACGCCGAAGTCTTTGTGACCGGCCCGCGCGACCCGGCCACCGGCATGGTGCTGGACCTGGGCCTGCTGCGCCGGGGCCTGGACGTGGTGCGCGAACAGCTGGACCACCACATGCTCGACGACGTGCCCGACCTGGGCACACCCACGCTGGAGAACCTGTGTGTGTTCATCGCCCAGGCGTTGCCGGCCGACCTGCGCGCCAGCGTGAGCCGCGTGCGCGTGTGGCGCGAAGCGCTGGGCGACAGCTGTGTGCTGGACTTCTCCCCGCCCTGAGCCGTGCAGCATCCCACGCACAACTCCCTGGTGGCCCGCAGCCTCGCCAGCGTCTGGCACCCTTGCACGCAGATGAAGCGGCACGAGGCGCAGCCGCCGGTGGCCATTGCCCGCGCGCAAGGCCCCTGGCTGTATGACACCGACGGCAAGCGCTACCTTGATGCCATCAGCTCCTGGTGGGTCAACCTGTTTGGCCACAGCCACCCGCACATTCAGGCCGCACTCGCCGACCAACTGACACGGCTGGACCATGTGATGCTGGCGGGCTTCACGCACGCGCCGGTTGTGGAGTTGTCGGAACGCCTCTCGGTACTCACGGGCCTGGGCCATGCGTTCTACGGCAGCGACGGTGCGGCCGCCACCGAAATCGCCTTGAAGATGAGCGCGCACTACTGGCGCAACACCGGCCGCCCCGCCAAGAGCCGCTTTGTGGGCCTGGCCGGTGGCTACCACGGCGAAACCGTGGGCGCGCTGGCGGTCACTGACATCGCGATCTTCCGCGAGGCCTATGCGCCACTGGTGCGACTGGCCGACACCGTGCCCAGTCCCGATGCACGCGGTGCCACAGCGGGTGAGAACGCTGCAGACGTGGCCCGGCGTGCCGCTGCGGCGCTGGAAGTCTGGCTGGCCGAGCACCACGCCACCACCGCCGCACTCATCGTCGAGCCCCTGGTGCAATGCGCCGCTGGCATGGCCCTGCACGACCCGGAATACCTGCGCCTGGCGCGCGCGCTGTGCAGCCGCTACGAGGTGCACCTGGTGGTCGATGAAATCGCCGTGGGTTTTGGCCGCACGGGCACGATGTTTGCGCACCAACAGGCGGGCATCCGGCCCGATTTCATTTGCCTGTCCAAAGGCCTGACCGGCGGCACGCTGCCGCTGTCGGCCGTGCTGACCACGGATGTGGTGTACGCCGCGTTCTACGACGACGACGTGGCGCGCGGCTTTCTGCACTCGCACTCCTACACCGGCAATCCGCTGGCCTGCCGCGCGGCCCTTGCCACGCTGGAGTTGTTTGACCAGCTCGACACGCTGAACGCCAACACCGCGCTGGCCCAGCGCATCGACGCGGCCTGCGCGGCCCTCTCCTACCACCCGCGCGTGCGCCATTCGCGCCGCCTGGGAATGATCTGGGCCTGGGATGTAGACACCCCGCTGCCCGACTTTTCACGCCGCTACCACCAGCACGCCATGGCGCGCGGACTGGTGCTGCGGCCCATCGGAAACACGCTGTACGCCATGCCACCCTATGTGCTGGACGACGAGGCCATAGCGTGCCTTTCCAGCGGTGCGCTCGACGCACTGAACGCCACCCTGCAGGAGGAGAGTTGATGATTGGATGTTTTGTCACCGGCACCGACACTGGCGTCGGCAAGACGCTGGTGTCTGCGGGCCTGCTGCATGCGCTGGCGGTGCACCACCGCCGGGTGGTGGGCATGAAGCCTGTGGCCGCGGGTGTGGTGCCCTGGGGCGACGACTGGGCCAGCGAAGACGCTATCGCCCTGCGCGCAGCCTCCACCCTGGCCGTGCCCCCTGCGCTGGACAACCCGGTGCTCCTGCTCGACCCGCTCTCGCCCCACATCGCAGCGGCGCGCGCTGGCGTGCAGATCGACATCGCGGCCCTCGTGCGCAGCTACCAAGCGCTTTCGGCACAGGCCGACGCCGTCGTCGTGGAAGGCGCAGGCGGCTTTCATGTGCCGCTGAGCGACACACACACGGGCGCCGACCTGGCCCAGGCCCTGGCGCTGCCGGTGGTGCTGGTGGTGGGCTTGCGCCTGGGTTGCCTGAACCATGCGCTGCTGACAGCCGAAGCCATTCGCGCACGTGGCCTTCTACTGGCAGGCTGGGTGGCCAATCGCATCGACCCCGAGATGAGCGCCGTGGACGAAAACATCGCCTACCTGAGCGCGCGCCTCGCCGCCCCGATGCTGGCCGATGTGCCCTACCAGGACCTGCCCGAGCCAGGCAAGCTGGTGTTTGAACTGCCTGAAGCCTGGCTATGACGGTGGTGCACGCTGCACCGTCCTGGCTGGACGAAATCCCCTCCCGCCTGACCGAACTGGACCGTGCCCATCTACTGCGCCGTCGCCGGGTGGTGCTGCCCGCAGGCGGCGCCCGGATGCTGGTGGACGGCACGCCCATGCTGGCCTTCTGCAGCAATGACTACCTGGGCCTGGCCCACCACCCCGCGCTGGCCGAGGCCGCTCGTGAGGCCACCTACACCTTTGGCGTGGGCGCGGGCGGATCGCCCCTGGTCAGCGGCCACAGCGCCGCCAACGATGCGCTGGAGCACGAGTTGGCCGCGTTTGTGCAACTGCCCCGTGCGCTGTACTTCTACGCAGGCTACGCCACCAACACCGGCATCATCCCCGCGCTGGTGGGCGATGGCGATGCGATCTTCTCCGATGCGCTCAACCACGCCTGCCTGATCGACGGGGCACGCCTGTCGCGCGCCACCATCCACCGCTACCCCCATGCCGACCTGGCCGCACTGGGCGTGGCGTTGGCTGCCAGCACAGCGCGCCGCAAGCTGGTCATCAGCGATGCCGTGTTCAGCATGGACGGCGACCTGATCGACATCCCGGCCCTGCTGTCACTGTGCGAGCGCTACGACGCACTGCTGCTGCTGGACGACGCCCACGGCTTTGGCGTGCTGGGGCCCCAAGGGCGCGGCAGCCTGGCGCACGCGGGCCTGACGGGCACCGCAGCGTCGCGCCATGTGCTGTACATGGCCACGCTGGGCAAGGCGGCTGGTGTAGCGGGTGCTTTTGTAGCCGGTGATGCTGCGCTGATTGAATGGCTGTTGCAGAAAACGCGCACGTATATCTTTGCCACCGCAGCACCGCCTTTGCTGGCGAGCGCGCTGCGCAAAAGCCTTGCACTGATCGCCGCTGCCGACGACCTGCGCCACGCATTGCACCAGCGGATTGCGCAGCTGCGCGATGGCCTGGCAACGCTGCCTACCGGACTGGGCTGGCATCTGCTGCCGTCCAGCACCGCCGTGCAGGCGCTGGTGATTGGCAGCAATGAAGCCGCCTTGGCGGCGATGGAAAGCTTGCGCCAACAGGGCCTGTGGGTGCCGGCCATCCGCCCACCCACGGTGCCCACGGGCACAGCCCGGTTGCGCATTGCGCTGTCAGCCGCGCACACGGCGGCGGATGTGGACCAGCTCCTGAGCGCACTGGCCGCCCATGCCGCTGACTGCACTGCAACCAGTCGACAAAAGGCCGCAGGCACCCAATGGGCACCTGCGGCCGATACCGTCTGAAGCCTCAACCAACCCCATGAGAGCCATGGGGTTTGCTGAGGATCCTCAAGCGCTTTCCTTTACCACGCGGCCATTGAGGGGCTGCATCGGACGCGTGTTGGCGTTGTTCATCCGCTCAGATGTCGGATCATTTTCTGGTGTTTCATGATTTTTTTTGAAGCCAAAAGTGCATCACGAACTGACACTGGGGCCGCATCAAAGATGGCGCCCGCGCAGGGTCTGAAAAATACTAGGCCGAAGAAATTGTGAGCGCGCCGCATGGCAGCAACACATCCGCTGCGCAAGACCCTTGCTGCGTCCCGGGCGTTCTCAATCCACTTTTGCCAGACGTTCGCACAGTGACTGAGCATCGGATCACAAGGGAAAATCCCGCACGCCGGCCCTCCCCTTAAACTGGCACAGCGCGCGCAGTGCGCCCCGCTCCGCACACCGGAGCCACCCATTGACCGGAACCACCATGCCCCACCTCACCGTCGAGTACTCAGCCAATCTGCCCCACTACCCAGAAGCCGAAACGCTGACGGCCCTCAATGCCACCCTGTGCAGCCACGCCGAGATTCAGGACGAAGCCGATCTGAAAACCCGTTTCATCGTGGCTGACAGTTTCGAGATCGGCACGGCGCCAGCGAATCGGGCCTTTGTGCACGCACAACTGCGCCTGCTGTCAGGCCGCACGCCTGAGGCCAAAAAGGAGCTGTCCGAGCGCATCGCGACCGTGCTGCGCGAGCGCACCCCCAAGCCCCAGGGTGTGCTGGTGCAGCTGAGCGTGGAAGTGGTGGATATGGACCGCGGCTCTTACGCCAAAGAGCGCCTTTGAGATCGAACTCCACCGGGGGAAGCGCCTGGTGGATGAGCGGACGGCCGACCCGGCGCGGAGGGCTTGTGCGCCTTAAGCCCCGTCGCCCGCATTGCCCGTGATGGGCAGCACGATGCCGGTGATGTAGCTGGAGCAACACGGTGCCGCCAGGAACACATACGCGGGCGAGATTTCCTCGGGTTGTGCGGGCCGACCTAAATGGGTGCTGGCGCCAAAGTTCTCGATGTCGTCGGGCGTTTTGTCGGCGGGATTGAGAGGCGTCCATACGGGCCCCGGCGCCACCGCATTCACCCGGATGCCCCGCTCTGCCAAGTTGTGGGCCAGCGCTTTGGTAAACGCATGGATGGCGCCCTTGGTGGCGGAGTAATCCAGCAGCTCTTTGCTGCCGCGCAAGCCGGTCACGGAGCCTGTGTTGATGATCGAATCCCCACGATGAAGATGCGGCAAGGCCGCCTTGGCCATGTGAAAGTACCCGTATATGTTGGTACGGAAGGTTTCGTCAAAGCGCTCTTCCGTCAAATCATCCAGCGAGGCCGCGTGTTCCTGAAACGCGGCGTTGTTGATCAGCACATTCAGTTTGCCAAAGGTGGACACCACCTTGCTTACGGTGGCGTTGCAAAACGCAACGTCTTTCACGTCGCCCGCTATCGCCAAGCTGCGTGCGCCCTCTGCCTCGATGAGTTGGCAGGTCTTGCGTGCATCCTCGTGTTCGTCGAGGTAGGCAATCGCCACATCGGCCCCCTCCCGGGCGCACAACACCGCGACGGCGCGCCCGATGCCCGAGTCTCCACCGGTGATCAGTACCGACATGCCATCGAGCTTGCCACTGCCGCGGTAATGTTCTGCCGCGTAGCGGGGCTCAAGCTTGAGATCGCTTTCATTGCCGGGCTTTTCCAACGTCTGGCGGGGCAAAGGGGGCGAGGGCTCTTCGTGCCCCGGGCCGGGTGCAGCGCGGTCGTGGTTGGACCCCGGCGGCTTCTTTTCTGATGGCTTTTTCTTCGCGTCATCATGGTGGTCTTGCTCTGCCTGGATGGCACGTTGCTTGGCCACGGTGTCTTGTGTTGACGAGTCCGCAGCGGACACGGTGTCGGAGGAAGGCGTTGTGAAGGTCGTCATGAAAATACCTGTCGTAAATCGCGGTAGCGTCTTGGCTTACTCACAGAGAGCGTCGAGCCAAGCAGCGCAAGGGTTGTCGAATGGGACCGATCAAACGGTCTGGCCGCCACCGGCAGTTCCACTGGCGGCTGACAGCCCGCTGCGGTTGGGCTCCGATGGCTCAGAAATTTCGCGCAGGGCATCTCCTGCGTCGTCTTCATCTCCCTTGGTAGCCATATCGCCCAACGTCACGATGCCGACGAGCCGTTTGTCCCTGTCCACCACCGGAAGACGGCGCACCTGCTGCCTGCGCATCGACTCAATGGCCGAAGGCACGGTATCGTCTTCATGGCAGTACAAAAGCCCTTCGGACATCACCTCTTGAAGCGAAACGTTCACCCGCTCCTGTGCCACGCCCCGCACCACAATGTCGCGATCCGTCACCATGCCCACCAGACGCACCCCGTCGCACACGGGAATGGAACCCACATCCAGCTCTTGCATCGCCTGGGCAGCAGCGGTGAGGGTGTCTGTGGGAGACAAGGTACGAACCCCTCGGGTCATGACGTCAGATACGGTCTGCATGAGAGCCTCCTGGCTAAACAGTTTTTGGGTGTGATGGATACGAGAGCGGAGTGCGTGCGGCATGTCCGGTGAGGTCACGCAACGGGGTCTCGCTAAAGCGCAGCGACAGCCATTCATGATGGCTGTGGCTGCGGCTGCGGCTGAGCTGTGGCAGCGTCAGCATTCAGCTTCAAAGCTGCTTTTGTGGATTGCGCGATCCACCCTGTTGCTGTTGATCCCCTCGCTCGGGTTGTGATTCAACGTCGGAACGTCCTTCTTGCTGGCGGCCGGGATTTTGGCGGGGGTCCGTGCTCTGCTCCTCTTGCCGTTGTTGACCACCTTGGCCAGGTTGGCCGGGCTGCTGTTGCGATGGATCGATGCTGTCGGCCTCATTGTTCTGGCCTTGGGGGTTCATCTGCTGATTGCGGGGAGTCTGGGTGGACATGGATTGCTCCTGGCTGGATGTTGAAACAATGCACACGATCACTGTGTGTAAAGGGATTGTTTTCAATGCACTCCACGCCGTTCTGTAGGTGTTGTCCTATCCACCTGTCGGGCTTACGCGATGCGCTGTAAGCAATCGAACACCCGGTAGCGGGATGCAAACCCCGGTCGTTCGATTTCCATTCTGGCGATCAAGCGCTTGCTCACGGCGTTCAGCCGTAAACGCCGCCTCAGGCGTCCAGCGTGGCCGAAAGCCACCCCCGCAGGCTGTTCACAAACGCCCAGTTCTGCACCCTCGGCACGTCCTCCACTCGCAGCACGGCTTCGGTCATCCAGCCGTCTCGCAAGGCCACGGCGCGGCCAATGCCCGGCAGCAGGCCACAGGACAACGGAGGTGTCACCCAGCGGTCATCGATGAAGGCGGCAATGTTGCCGAAGGTGCCTTCGGTGATCTCACCGGCGTCGTTCCACAGCACCGTGTCGAACACGCCGCGGGTGGTGGGAGCAAACGCCGCGTAATGCGCGCGGCGCGTGGTTTTGTAGCGCACGAACTCGCTGTGGGCCGCCTCAAACGGGCGGGTGGCCAGCTGCAGGCGCACGAGCTCGGAGGTGGGTTGCAGGGCAAACGCTTCGGTGCGCGCCTGGCCGCTGGCCGCCAGCAGCAGGCGCGCGCGCCATGCGCCGTCGCGGTGCTGCAAGGCGGCAATCTGCAGTTCTTGCCGCACGGCGTGCGCATTGCAGGCAAAACCAAAGTGCGCGGCGGCCTCGACCATACGGCGCACGTGCAGGTCGGCATGCTGAAACTTGCCGTGCTGCAGGCCAAGGGTTTCCAGAATTTCAAACGGCATGCTGGCACGCTCCACAAACGCACGCTTGTGGCGCCATTCGGCCCACTCGGCGGCGGGCTCGGCCCCCGATGTGATGCCGCTGCCAATGCCACAGCTGGCTATAACGCACGGGAGATCACCAACCGTTGTGCTGTCGGCGCCAGCGCGCAGCACAACGGTGCGGATGGGCACGTTGAAAGTGGCCGCCACGCTGTGCAGGCCATCGGCACCGGTTGCGCCATTTGCAGGCCGCACCACACCCACCGCTCCGCAGTACACGCCACGCGGTGCGGGCTCCAGCGATCGGATCATCTGCATGGCGCGCACCTTGGGCGCGCCGGTGACCGAACCGCAAGGAAACAGCGCCGCAAACACATCGGTCAGCGTGGTGCCCGGCCGCGTGCGGGCCGTCACGTCCGACGTCATCTGCCACACCGTAGGCAGCGCCTGCGTGGCAAACAGGGCGGGCACCTGCACGCTGTGCGGCTGCGCAATGCGCGAGAGGTCGTTGCGCAGCAGGTCCACGATCATCACGTTTTCGGCGCGCTCTTTGGGCGCCGTGCTCAGATGCGCAGCGTTGTCGGCGTCCTGCTCGGGCGTGGCGCCGCGCGGGGCCGTGCCTTTCATGGGGCGGGCCAGAATGCGGCCACCCTCCGGCGCATCGTGCCAGTCAAAGAACAGCTCGGGCGACACCGACAGCAGCTGCTCTGCGCCCGCATGGATGTAAGCGGCATAGCCGCCGGGCTGGGCGCGCTGCAGCGCGGCAAACAAGGCGTCGGCACTGCCCTGCAAGCGGCCCCGCAACGGCGCGGTGTAGTTGACCTGGTACAGCTCGCCCGCACCAATGGCCTGCTGAATGCGGGCCATGGCGGCCTCAAAGTCGGCGCGGCTCAGGCTGTCTGCCCAAACCACCTCTGCAGCATCGGCAGGCGCGCTGGCCGCTGCGTCAGCTGGCCACGGCTGGGGCGTTTCGTAAACGGCAAACCAGGCCAATGGACCATCGGCCGGATGCGTTTGCAAGGCGGCGTCAAACGCTGCAGCCGCTTCGTAGCGCACGTGGCCCACACACCAAAGGCCGCGCTGCGCGGCGGCATGCACGGCGTCGAGCACGCCGCGTACATCGGCCAGGGTGTTTGCAACCAGTACCTCGCGGGGGGACACAAAGCTGTGCTGAAGCCGCGGAGCGCTTGCGTCCAGCGGCTGGGTGAAGTCGATGCGAGAAATATGAGTCAAAACAGGCACTAGCGCTTTATGGATAAGCGCTATTAGCTATCAAAAACGAAGTAAATGGTGGAACAACCGTCATGATCCTCACGCAGCCCCAAGGTGCGGCACCAGAGCGCCGGTGGGTTGCCCGTTCTTGAGCGCTGCCGTGAAAGCCAGCATGCGGTCAATCGGTTGCCGGGCGCGGGGGATCAAGGCGGCGTCTACGTGAACTGCGTTAGCGCCCGTCTCCAGCACGCGGGCCACGTCGGCCAGGCCGTTCATCGCCATCCAGGGGCAGTGCGCGCAGCTTTTGCAGGTGGCGCTATTGCCTGCAGTGGGGGCTTCATAAAATACCTTGCCGGGGTTCAGCGTGCGCAGCTTGTGCATCATGCCGTTGTCAGTGGCCACGATGAATTCCTGTGCGTCCATCTCGCGGGCGGCTTTCAGGATGGCACTGGTGGAACCCACAGCGTCGGCCAGGGCCACCACGTCGGCGGGGCTTTCGGGGTGCACCAGCACTTTGGCGGCTGGGTGCTCTTTTTTCAGCGCCTCCAGCTCAAAGGCCTTGAACTCGTCGTGCACGATGCAGGCGCCGTTCCAGAACACCATGTCGGCGCCGGTTTCGCGCTGGATGTACCCGCCAAGGTGGCGGTCGGGCGCCCACAGGATTTTTTGCCCGGCGGCCTTCAGGGCGCCCACGATGTCGAGTGCGCAGCTTGACGTGACGAGCCAGTCGGCCCGCGCTTTCACAGCCGCACTGGTGTTGGCGTACACCACCACGGTGCGGTCCGGGTGGGCGTCGCAGAACGCGCTGAATTCGTCGATGGGGCAGCCCAGGTCGAGCGAGCAGGTGGCGTCCAGGTCGGGCATGAGCACGGTTTTTTCGGGGCTCAAGATTTTGGCCGTCTCGCCCATGAAGCGCACCCCGCTCACCACCAGTGTCTGCGCTGCATGGTCGCGGCCAAAGCGGGCCATCTCCAGAGAATCGCTCACAAGGCCGCCCGTTTCTTCGGCCAAATCTTGCAGGTCGGGGTGCACGTAATAGTGCGACACCATCACCGCGTTCTTTTCCTTCAGCAGACGGCGGATCCTGTCCTTGAGCGCTGCACGCTCGGCCTGCGACGGCTCGGGCGGCACGCGGGCCCAGGCGTGTTTGGTGGCGCAGACGGCGCCCTCCTGAGTATCCAGCGGCTGCTCATATTCGACATCGATGCGATTCAGCACGGCGGTGGTGGTCATGACAGCTCCTGGAGACGCATCGAAAAATCGGTCGCCTTCACATCCTTGGTCAGGGTACCGATGGAGATGCGGTCCACGCCGGTTTCTGCCAGCGCGCGCAGGCCTTCGAGAGTGACGCCGCCGGAGATTTCCAGAATGGCACTATTTCCCGAATGCGCTGCGTTGATGCGCACCGCTTCGCGCAGCGTGGGCAAAGGCATGTTGTCGAGCAGCACCATCTTGGCCCCGGCATCAAGCGCTTCGGTCAGTTGCGCCAGCGTTTCCACCTCGATCTCGATGAACTTCGCCTGGCCCGCGACCTTTTCAGCGGCACGCAATACGGCCGTCACGCCACCGGCGGCGGCAATGTGGTTCTCTTTGATCAGCACGGCGTCGTGCAGGCCAATGCGGTGGTTGGTGCCGCCACCCACACGCACCGCATATTTTTGTGCCAGGCGCAGGCCGGGCAACGTCTTGCGCGTGTCCACGATGTGCGCGTTGGTGCCTGCCACCACATCCACATAGGTGCGGGTTTTGGTGGCCACGGCAGACATCAGCTGCAAGAAGTTGAGTGCTGTGCGCTCGGCAGAGAGCAGCGCGCGGGCGTTGCCTTCCAGCTCCAGCACCACCTGGTCGGGGGTGCAGCGCTGGCCTTCGGTCACATGCCAGGTGATCTGCACCGTGGGGTCCAGCGCGCGCAGCGCGGCTTCGGCCCAGGGGGCGCCGCAGATCACAGCGGACTCGCGCGCCAGGATGCGGGCGCGGGCGCGGCGGGTGGGGTCGATGAGGCCAGCCGTCAGGTCACCGCTGCCCACGTCTTCGGCCAATGCGCGGGCCACGTCGGTGCGGGCCAGTTCGGCCACGTCGTTGTCTCTGGACTGTTGGTTCGAAAGCGTCATGGGGGGCGAGCATAACGGCAACCCAAAGGCCACGGCGTCAGCGCAGACCGGGTTCAGCCGTGCTTGAAACCGATAAGTACACCCAGTATTGCTCGCATAGACTCGCGGCAAATTTTTTGCCCCTACAAGCCCCATGACTGCTACCAGCAACGTTTCTGCCACGCCCTACGGCACCTTGCCGCCTGCGTCGCCACTGCCCCTGCGGCGGCCCGTCAGCCTGCCGCGCCTGGCGCAAATGCGCGAGGCAGGCGAAAAGATCACCATGCTGACCGCCTACGACGCCACCTTTGCGGCCGTGGCCGATGCGGCGGGGGTGGACTGCATTTTGGTGGGCGATTCGCTGGGCATGGTGTGCCAGGGGCTGCCCAGCACCGTGGGTGTATCGCTGGACACCATGGCCTATCACACGGCCAGCGTGGCGCGTGGTCTGCAGCGGGTGCAGGGCACCACCTGGCTGGTGGCCGACCTGCCCTACGGCACCTATTGCGAAAGCCGCGAGCAGGCGCTGCGCAGCGCTTGCGTGCTGATGCAGGCGGGCGCGCACATGGTCAAACTGGAAGGCGGGGGCTGGACGGCGCCCACGGTGGAGTTCCTGGTGCAGCGCGGCGTGCCGGTGTGTGCCCACCTGGGCCTGACTCCGCAGACGGTGCACGCCCTGGGCGGCTACCGCGTGCAGGGCAAGACCGACGCCGCTGCCCGCACGCTGCGCAAAGAGGCGCACGAACTGCAGGACGCTGGCGCCGCCATGCTGGTGCTGGAGATGGTGCCTGCCGCCCTGGCCGCCGACCTGACGGCCGAGCTGCCGCACTGCCACACCGTCGGCATTGGGGCGGGCAACGGCACGGCGGGCCAGGTGCTGGTGTTGCACGACATGCTGGGCATGAACCTGGGAAAGATGCCGAAGTTTGTGCACAACTTCATGTTGGACGCGGGCAGCGTGCGCGGCGCCATGGAGGCGTATGTGCAGGCCGTCAAGCAAGGGCGTTTCCCAGACAACGCCGTGCACGCCTGGTAAGAGCTGCTCAGAGCCCTCTCCGAATTTCTTTTTGACCCTTCCCGTTCCATGCTGATTGCCCATTCCATTGACGACCTGCGCCAAGCACTGGCGCCCTACCGCAGCCCCGCCTTTGTGCCCACCATGGGCAATCTGCACGACGGGCACATCGCCCTGGTGCGCCAGGCCAAGCCCCTGGGCGACGTGACAGTGGCAAGCATCTTTGTGAACCGCCTGCAGTTTTTGCCCCACGAAGACTTTGACAGCTACCCGCGCACCTGGGACGCCGACTGCGCGCAGCTGCGGGCTGCGGGTTGCGATGTGCTGTTTGCGCCGCGCGAGGGCGACCTATACCCGCAGCCGCAGACCTTCAAGGTGCACCCCGACCCGGCCCTGGCGGACATGCTGGAGGGGCACTTTCGCCCCGGCTTTTTTGTGGGCGTGAGCACGGTGGTGATGAAGCTGTTTGCCTGTGTGCTGGGCCAGACGGGGGGCACCGCCGTGTTTGGCAAAAAGGACTACCAGCAGCTCATGGTGATCCGTCACATGGTGCGGCAGTTTGCGCTGCCCATCGACGTGGTGGCGGGCGAGACCCAGCGCGCCGCCGATGGCCTGGCGCTAAGTTCACGCAACGGCTACCTCGGCGCGGAAGAACGGCACGAGGCCGTGGCCCTGTCGCAGGCTTTGCGCCAGCTGGCCGAACGGTGGCTCCATCCATCCAGCGACCGTGCCGCGCTGGAGCCCCAGGCCCTGGACGCCCTGCGCGCCCGGGGCTGGCTGCCGGACTACCTCACCTTGCGCCGCCGCGCCGACCTGCTGCCCGCCACGGCGGCCGATGCGGCAGGCACGCTGGTGGCACTGGGCGCAGCACGGCTGGGCAGCACGCGGTTGATTGACAACCTGGAATTCTGATTTAGAGCAGCGAACAAAACTCTTCTGGCGTCGTTGCCGCGTCTTGTCGTACTGCCCGTACTGCCCGTACTGCCTGCGACGCAGCGCCTAGCCAGAACCGCTTCGCTGAGTTATGTTAGCCGCTCTTACTACTATTTTAATAGCTACTAGCGCTTACTGGATAAGCGCCAGAGGCCAAAAACACTCGCGGATTCAAGTACGAATTGCGCGATCCTCGAGTCTAAGCGGGGTGGTCTCCAGCCCATAGAACACCTCATGCGGAGTGCGCCAGCCCAGGCATTTTCGAGGGCGGTGGTTCAGCGCGTACACAGCAGCATCCACCTGGCTTTGCGTGACCCCCGCAAGACTCATGTCCTTGGGGAAGTACTGGCGCAGCAGTCCATTGTGGTTCTCGTTCAACCCCCGTTCCCAGGAGCAGTACGGGTGTGCAAAGTACACCTTCGCTTGCAGGCACTTTGCAATGAACTCGTGGTCTGCAAACTCTTTGCCGTTGTCCAGCGTGATGGTCTTGCAGCGATCTTTGTGGGGCCGCAGCAGATCAATCATCGCTTGGCCCACCAGAGCGCTGGTGCGCCTTGGCAAGGGAGCTGCCAGGGTGTAGCGTGACTTGCGCTCCACCAGGGTGACCAGAACTCCTTGATGGCCGCACCCAATGACCGTGTCGCCCTCCCAGTCGGCGATGCGGCTTCTTTTGTCTACAACCTTGGGGCGCTGGTCGATGCGCACGCAGTTTCTCAAAGTGCCCCTGCGTTCTCGCCCACTGCCGTAGCGCTTTCTTCGCACCTTCTGGCACCTGAGGTGTTGGGCCAGACTTCCTCCTGCCGCCTTGTCTGCATACACCCGCAGGTAGAGGCTCTCCTTGCTGAGGCTGGGTCGCCCCTCCAGGTGCAGGCGGGCACTGACTTGCTCTGGCGACAAGCCCAGGCGCAAATACCGATCAGCCACATCCCAGGTTTGACCGGGGATGGTGCGTACGTTGCCGGGGCCGCTCAGACGCGCCTTGGCTTGGCTGTGGGCTTTTGCCGGGTCATAGCCTTGCTCACAGGCATTGCGTGCCAGCTCACGATCAATGGTGCTGCGATGGCGGACAAGGTGTGCTGCTATGGCTGCAATGCTTACCCTCTGGCTGCGCAATGCGTGGATTTGGTATCGTTCTTCTCGGGTCAAGTGTGTGTAGTTCGAAGTGCTTCCTTTGCGACTGGCCGGTCAACAAGAACGCATCCTATGCATTCTTGGCCCACCCTATTGCTTGGTGCACTTCGTTCTGGAATCCGCCACTCAAAAACTCAATTTAGATCCACCCACTGCGGGCCAGCCACTGCACCAGCACGCGGGTGACGGCGTCGGGCTGCTCCATGGTCAGCATGTGGCCGCAGCCCGGCAGCAGATGGTGGTCGGCGCCGGGCACCAGTGCTGCCATTTCGGCGGAGCATTCCGGCGGGGTGAGCTGGTCGGCCTCGCCACACACCACCAGCACGGGGCAGGCCACGCGGGGCAGATGCAGGCGCGCATCGGGCCGGTGAATGACGGCGCGGTTCTGGCGCACCAGGTGGGCGGCACCGGCGTCCAATACAAAGTCCAGGTAAGCCTGCACCAGCCCGGTCCGGGTGGTGTTGTCCGGGTGAAACGCCAGCGCCACGTTGGGCTCGATCACCTCGCGCAGGCGGCCTTTTTCAAACAGTTCCATCGCCCCTTCCCGCAGGGCGCGCATGTCCGGGGTTTCGGGCCGCGCCGTGGTGCCCAGCAAGGCCAGCCCCGCCACGCGATCTGGCGCCTGGCGTGCAACTTCCATGGCCACCATACCGCCCATGGACGCCCCGGCCAGCACGAGGGGGCCTGGGTGCAACACCAACACCCGCGCGGCGAAGTCCTCAATGGTGTGCAGCGCCACGTCCTGATGGGCTGTGGTGACCTCGGGCCGCAGCGCAGCGGGCAACAGCGGCAGCATGCCGAGCCACATGCGTTCATCGGCGGCCAGGCCGGGCAAAAGCAGAAGTTGGGGTTGCAGGGGCATGGCGGAGAGACCGTGTTGTCACCAAGATGGTGCTATGAGTGGAATGTGGGCAGGCGCTCGTCGGACTGAACAGTTTCAAAACCCGCAGCGCAGATTGTGAACAAACCATGAACAAAAAGCATAGGCCAGGGAATAGTTACCCGCGATGGCTCGGGACTTGCTAGCATGCCCGGCATATGCCCATCCACGCCGCGCTCCACCACGTCACCCATTACCAATACGACCGGCTGGTCGGCCTCGGGCCGCAAACCGTGCGATTGCGACCTGCACCCCACTGCCGCAGTACCGTGATTTCGTACTCGCTCAAGGTCGAGCCCGAGCAGCATTTCATCAACTGGCAGCAAGACCCGTTCGCCAACTACCAGGCGCGCCTGGTGTTCCCCGAAAAGACGCGCGGTTTCAAGATCACGGTCGATCTGGTGGTCGAGATGGCGGTGTACAACCCCTTCGACTTTTTCCTGGAGCCAGACGCCGAAGAGGTTCCGTTCAACTACAGCGACGAGGTCCAGCAAGAGCTGGCGCCCTATCTGGCGGCCGACCCGATCACCCCGCTGGTTCAGGCCTACCTCGACAAGGTAGACCGCAGCCCGCAGCGCACGATTGATTTTCTGGTCAAGCTCAACCAGCAGGTGGCCAACGACATCCGCTACCTCATCCGCATGGAGCCGGGCGTGCAAGGGCCCGAAGAGACGCTGCAAAAAGCCAGCGGCTCGTGCCGCGACTCGGGCTGGCTGCTGGTGCAACTGCTGCGCCACCTGGGGCTGGCGGCGCGGTTTGTGTCGGGCTACCTGATCCAGCTAACGCCCGACGTGAAGGCGCTCGATGGCCCCAGCGGCACCGAGGTGGACTTCACCGATCTGCACGCCTGGTGCGAGGTGTATCTGCCCGGCGCAGGCTGGATTGGCCTCGATGCCACCAGTGGCCTGATGGCGGGCGAAGGCCATATCCCGCTGGCCTGCACGCCCCAGCCCTCGGGTGCCGCGCCCATTGAGGGCGGCGTCGACGAAGCCGAGGTGGAGTTCAGCCACGAGATGCGCGTGACGCGCATTTACGAATCGCCCCGCGTGACCAAGCCCTACACCGCCGACCAATGGCAGGCCGTGCTGGCCCTGGGCGACAAGGTCGATGCCGACCTGGTGGCGGGCGATGTGCGGCTGACCATGGGCGGCGAACCCACTTTTGTGGCCGTGGGTGACCGCGATGCAGCGGAGTGGAACACTGACGCCCTGGGGCCGACGAAGCGCGGCTTTGCCACCGAGTTGATGCTGAAGCTGCGCGCTGAATATGGCCAGGGCGGTTTTCTGCACCTGGGCCAGGGCAAGTGGTACCCCGGCGAGCAGTTGCCGCGCTGGGCACTGTCGATCTGTTGGCGCGCCGACGGCCAGCCCGCGTGGACCAACCCCAGCCTGTTTGCCGATGAGCGGGAACCGTCGCACTACACCAGCGACGACGCCCAGCGTTTTGTGCACCACCTCACGGGCAAGCTGGGCATCACAGACCGATTCATCCGGCCTGGCTACGAGGACACCTTCTATTACCTGTGGCGCGAGCGGCGCCTGCCCGTCAACGTAGACCCGTTTGACGCACGCCTGGACGACGAGCTGGAGCGCAACCGTCTGCGCCGTGTGTTTGAGCAAAAGCTCGACACCGTGGTGGGCTATGTGGTGCCGCTTCACGCCATCGACCCTGACGAAGCCGGCGCGCAAGCAGGCAGCCCCTGGAGCACGAGCCCGTGGTATTTCCGCGGTGACCGCATGTTCCTCACCCCAGGCGACTCGTCCATGGGGTACCGCTTGCCGCTGGATGCTTTGCCCTGGCTGAGCGCAGCCGACACCGACCAGCTCATACCCCAAGACCCGACCGTTCCCCAAGGCCCGCTGCAGGCTGCCTCCGCTTTGCGCGCACGGTATGCCAGCGCACCGGTCGCCGCAGAGGTCAGCCACCGCGAGCTGCCTTACCTGGCAGGCGCTACCACCCCCGGCGAAGCGCGCCGTGTAGCGCAGGGCACCGCAGGCGGTGACCACGCGCGCCAGACCGGCCAGCCCGATCCTCACGCGGATTTGCAGCCGCCCAAGCGGTTTCAATCGGCCGCCGGGTTATCCCGCACGGCCCTGTGTGTGGAGGTGCGAGACCCTCGCCGCGCCAGTGGTCCCAAGGCCGAGAAGGTGGGCGAGAAGTACAGCGTGCTGTATGTGTTCATGCCGCCGCTGAAGCGCCTGGAAGACTACCTGGACCTGCTGGCCGCCGTGGAGGCCACGGCCCACGACCTGGGCGTGAAGATTGTGCTGGAGGGCTACCCACCGCCACGCGATGTGCGCCTGAAGATTCTGCAGGTCACGCCTGATCCGGGCGTGATCGAGGTGAACATCCACCCCGCCAGCAACTGGCGCGAGCTGGTGAACCACACAGAATTTTTGTACCAGGCCGCGTGGGAGACGCGTTTGTCGGCCGAGAAGTTCATGACCGACGGCCGCCACACCGGCACCGGGGGCGGCAACCACTTTGTGATGGGCGGCGCCACGCCTGCCGACTCGCCGTTTTTGCGCAAACCCGAGCTGCTGGCAAGCCTGCTGCTGTACTGGCACAACCACCCATCGCTGAGCTACCTGTTCAGCGGCCTGTTCATTGGCCCCACCAGCCAGGCGCCGCGTGTGGACGAGGCGCGCAACGACCAGTTGTACGAGCTGGAGATCGCGCTGCGCGAGATCGAGACCAACCGCGCGACCTACGGACAAGACATGCCGCCCTGGGTGGTAGACCGCACGCTGCGCAACATCCTGGTGGACGTCACCGGCAACACGCACCGCAGCGAGTTCTCTATCGACAAGATGTACTCGCCCGACAGCAGCACCGGCCGCCTGGGCCTTTTGGAACTGCGGGCTTTCGAGATGCCGCCCCATGCCCACATGAGCGTGGTGCAGCAGCTGCTGCTGCGCGCCCTGATTGCGCGCTTTTGGAAGACGCCCTACCGCGCCCCGGCAGCCCGCTGGGGCACGGAGCTGCACGACCGCTGGATGCTGCCCACCTTCATTCAGCAGGACATGCGCGACGTGGTGGCCGACATGGTCGAAGCGGGCTATGCGTTCGATGCCGCGTGGTTTGCGCCGCAGTTCGAGTTCCGCTTCCCCATGGTCGGCACGGTGCAGTCGATGGGCGTCGAGCTGACCCTGCGCAATGCGCTGGAGCCCTGGCATGTGATGGGCGAAGAAGGCTCTGCGGGCGGTACCGTACGGTACGTGGATTCATCGCTCGAACGCATCGAGGTGCGCGTGACGGGCCTCAATGAAAGCCGCCACGTGGTCACCGTCAACGGCCAACCGCTGCCACTGCAGACCACAGGCACCACCGGCGAGTTTGTGGCCGGTGTGCGCTACAAGGCCTGGAACCCGCCCTCAGCCCTGCACCCGACCATTGGCGCCCACGCGCCGCTGACGTTTGACATCGTCGACACCTGGATGAACCGCTCTGTAGGTGGGTGCCAGTACCACGTGGCCCATCCGGGCGGCCTGAGTTACGACAGTTTTCCGGTCAACGCCTATGAGGCAGAAAGCCGCCGCCTGACGCGCTTCTCGCGCATGGGGCACACGCCGGGCAGGCTGGCCGTGCCCCCCGCCACCATCGATCTGCCGGGCAGCCGGGAGTTTCCGTTCACGCTGGACTTGCGGCGCAAGATGAGGTAACCCCCCCTGTGTCGCCTGCGGCGCCTTCCCCCTTGAAGGGGGACGACGCCCTCGCGGCGGGGCGGCCCTTGCCTGGCGTCCCGGGCCTGGGGCGCGCCGGTTTCGCCAGAGGTGGGTAACCCGCAGAGTCCTGGAGACTAAATGCCCGAGAATCCAGCGCAGTGGAACCATTGAACGACACCCTCTTTCCCCTGGATGCACAGGACACCGCCGCCGGTATGGCCGCGGCCCTGGCGCCAGCCGCCGCAACCGGCCATTTTGACGAGCTGCGTGGCCGCGACCTGACACCGCATGCCGCGACCGGGCATTTCGACGAACTGCAGGAAAGCAAGCTTGCGCCGGATGCCAATCCCGGCGAAGACACTCGAAGTCAGAGTCAGAGTCAGAGTCAGAGTCAGAGTCAGAGTCAGAGTCAGAGTCAGAGTCAGAGTCAGAGTCAGAGTCAGAGTCAGAGTCAGAGTCAGAGTCAGAGTCAGAGTCAGAGTCAGAGTCAGAGTCAGAGCGATGGTGAAAGAAAACTGGGCAATGCGGCTTCGGTCGATTCAGCGCCCCCTGCTTCGTCACCCATCGAAAACGGCATCTCCAGTACCTGGGGAGAGTTTTTTGAACACCTGGGTCGTTCGGGGTTTGAAGACCTGGACCGGCGCACCCAGAGCCTGCAACGGCAGGTGCGCGACAACGGCATCACCTACAACGTGTACGCCGACGCGGACGGCCCGCAGCGGCCCTGGTCGGTGGATCTTTTCCCGCTCATCCTTTCGCAAGACGACTGGGCCCACATTGAACACGGCGTACAGCAACGGGCCCGGCTGCTCGACCGGGTGATGGCAGATGTGTATGGCCCGCAAGAGCTGCTCCGCAAAGGGCTGCTGCCCAGCGCGCTGGTACAGGGCCACCCGGGCTATCTGCGCGCCATGCATGGCGTAAAGCCGGTGGGCGGCAACCACCTGCACATCGCAGCCTTCGACATGGCGCGTGACGCGCAGGGCGACTGGTGGGTGGTGACTCAGCGCACGCAGGCGCCATCGGGCCTGGGATACCTGCTGGAGAACCGGCTGCTGATCTCGCGGCTGTTCCCCGAAGCCTTCAGCCAGATGCATGTGCAGCGCCTGGCCGCCACTTACCGGGCCCTGCTTGACGGACTGCGGCAGATGAGCCCAGCGGGGCAGGATGCCCGCATTGTGCTGCTAACGCCCGGCCCGTACAACGAGACCTACTTCGAGCACGCCTACCTGGCCCGCTACCTGGGCCTGACGCTGGTGGAGGGCAACGACCTCACAGTGCGCGACGACCACCTGTACCTCAAAACGCTGCACGGCCTGCAGCCGGTGCACGGCATCCTCAAACGGCTGGACGACGAGTTTCTGGATCCGCTGGAACTGCGCAGCGACTCGCGCCTGGGCGTGCCCGGCCTGTTGCAGGCGATCCGTGCGGGCAACGTGCTGGTGTCCAATGCGCCGGGCTCGGCGTTCCTGGAGTCGTCGGCGCTGCTGGGGTTTATGCCCGCCCTCTCGCGCCATTTGCTGGGCGAAGAGCTTGTGCTGCCTGCCCTGCCCACCTGGTGGTGCGGTGAGCAGGCGGCCATGCAGGAGGTGCTGCCCGAACTGGCCCAGAGCGTCATTCGCCCCACCTGGCCTACGGCACAACGCGCCCCGGTGCTGGGCGGGGCGCTGCCTCCGCAGGCGCTCAAAGAGTGGTCCCAGCGCATTGAGGCCCAGGGCGATGAATACACCGTGCAGGCGTATTTGCCGCTGTCGCAGATGCCTACCTGGCGCACGGACCATCGGGGCAGCCACATCTCGCCCCGCTCGGTGATGTTGCGGGTGTTTGCAGTGTGCGATGGCCCTGACTCCTGGCGCGTGTTGCCCGGTGGGCTGGCACGCATCGCCAACGATGACCGCGAAATCACGTCCATGCAGCGCGGCGGCAGCAGTGCCGATGTCTGGGTGCTGACCGATGGCCCTGTAGATAAGACAACGTTGCTGGCCCACAACCAGAGTGCGCCTGCGGTGGTGCACCGCAGCCGCCGGGTGACCAGCCGTGCCGCCGAAAATCTGTTTTGGCTGGGTCGCTATACCGAGCGCACCGAGAACGCGACCCGGCTCGCGCGCATCGCCATCCAGTGCTTGAACGGGGAGGACCAATCGTCTCAGCCGCTGCTGACCTGGCTGAGCGCCATGACCGTGGGCCAGGGCCTGGTGCTCTCCACCGTGCCCCCCGCAACACAGGCACGGCGGGTGTTTGAGCGCTCGCTCATTGCCGGTCTGACCAATGCCGCGCAGGTCACCAGCGTGGGCTACAACCTGCGCGGGATCATGGGGGCCGCCTCGGCGGTGCGCGACCGCCTGTCGCAAGAGCACTGGAATCTGATCGTGGGCGCAGAAGCAGAATTTTTTGCGCTGCGCCCGGGCACAGCCGAAGACGCCGACTACTCACCGCTGGAAGCCCTGCGACAGCTCGAAGCGCTGAGTGGACGCACCGCCGCAATGACGGGCCAGCAGACGGACCGCATGACGCGCGACGACGGTTGGCGCCTGCTGTCCATCGGACGGCATCTGGAGCGCCTGGGATTTCTGGCGGCCACGCTGGAAAGCGGGCTCCAGACCGGCTCCGTGTCAGACGAAAGTGGCTTTGAGGCCATGCTGGGGTTGTTCGACAGCACCATTACCTTTCACGCGCAATACCAACAACGGCGCGATATGCCAGCCCTGCTCGATCTGCTGGTCATCGACCGGGACAACCCGCGATCACTGGCCTGGGTGGCGCAGACCCTGCGCGGGCGCATCACCAAAATCGAAGCTGCGGCGGGCACACTTGGGGAATCCGCAGGGTTGGGCATTCCGGATGCGTCGGACCTGTCGTTGACGTCTCTGTGCGCACAGGATGCAGCAGGCCAGTATGTGGCGCTGGAGCAGTACCTCAACGGCTGCGTTCAGGGTGTGCAGGGGCTGTCGGATGTGCTGGCCACACGCTATTTCACACACTCTGCCGACGCGTTGCGTCACAGCGTGGGAGCATGAAGTGAAGCCCCCCCTGAGTCGCCTTCGGCGCCTTCCCCCTCAAGGGGGACGACGCCCTCGCTGCGGGGCGGCCCTTGCTCGGCGCCTCGCGCTCGGGCCGCGCCGGTTTTGCACGCTGCCGTCGCTTTCGACGTTTGGGGGCCTATGAAGCTACGCGTCATTCACGAAACGGTGTACCACTACACACCAGCGGTGCAGAACGCCCAGCACATGGCCCACCTTCGCCCGCGCACCGACTTGGTGCAGCGTGTGTTGACCCATTCGCTGCAGGTGGAACCAGCACCAACCCAGTGCCACACGATTGAGGACGTGTTTGGCAACACCCGCGCGTTCTTCAGCCTGCCGTTCACCCACGATGTGTTGCGTGTGCGCGCCGAAAGCCTGCTGGAGACCAGCAACCCACCGGTTGCACCACCCGGAGAGCCGTGGGAGATCGTGCGCGAGCGCCTTTGTTACCGGAGCGGGCTGCCCTATCAGCCCGCGGCGGAGTTTGGCTTTGCTTCACCCTACATTCCGCGGCACGCTGAATTTGTGGCGTATGCGCTGCCGAGCTTTGCGCCTGGGCGCCCGCTGATGGAAGCGGCCAGCGACCTGATGTCGCGCATTCACGCCGATTTCGCATACACCGCCCACGCCACCGACGCAGGCACGCCCGCACTTGAATCCCTGCGGCTGCGCCGCGGGGTGTGCCAGGATTTCGCCCACGTGATGATCGGTTGCCTGCGCAGCATGGGCCTGGCGGCGAGGTACGTGAGCGGCTATCTGCTGACCGAACCTCCCCCCGGCCAACCCCGGTTGGTGGGGGCCGACGCCTCACACGCCTGGGTGTCGGTGTGGTCACCCCCTCAAGACGTTGAGGGCGAAGAAAATGACCCGGCAGGACACACGGAGTGGTTTGATCTGGACCCCACCAACGATCGCGCTGCGGGCGAAGACTATGTGACCCTGGCCATCGGGCGCGACTATTCAGATGTCTCGCCCGTGCGCGGCGTGATCCATGGCGGCGATCACCACGTGCTGCAGGTAGCAGTCACTGTGGAGCCCGCTGCGACGCCCGCAGTAGCTCCAGCAACCGCTGCCGCATCGGCTGAGGCCACTCCGCTCACGCCGTCGACGGCACCAGAAAATCCCGGCTGATCCGCCCGCCCAGGTCGTTCACGCGTTCAAGGAACTGCGTGAGGTAGGCATGCAGTCCGTTGGTCAAAATCTCATCGATGTGCGCAAATTTGAGGTGCGCCAACAGCCGCCCTGCGTGGCGCTGGGTTTCGGCCGACCGGCCGCTGCTCAGCATGTCCAGGTTGCCCATCACTTCTTTCATGCACGCATGTAGCGACCGCGGCATGTCGGCGCGCAGGATCAGCAGTTCGGCCACGCGTTCGGGGGTGATCACATCCCGGTAGACCTTGCGGTAGGTTTCAAAGCCTGAGACGCTCAGCAAGACCGCGCTCCAATGGTAAAAGTCGTAGTCTTGGTCCTGCGCAATGGCGGCGCCAAAAAAGTCGCTTTGTACAGCGTGGAACTTCACGTCCAGCAGCCGCGCCGTGTTGTCGGCACGCTCCAAAAAAGTGCCCAGGCGCATGAAGTGCAGCGCCTCATCCTGCAGCATGGTGCCCACCGTCACCCCGCGCGAGAGGTGGGAGCGGAACTTCACCCATTCGAAGAACCGCGCCGGATCGCTCTCCAGAGCCCCCTCTTGAATAAGCCGGTTCACCTCCAGCCATGTCTGGTTCTGGATCTCCCAGGCCTCGGTGTTCAGCGCGCCGCGCACCGCTCGCGCGTTCTCTCGCGCGGCCTGCAGGCACGCCACGATGGACGAGGGGTTGGCCGGGTCTTTGACCATGAAGTTCAGCACCTTCGCAGGAGTCACCTCTCCGTGCGCTTCGGTGTAACTGGGCAACAACTCGCTGATGGACAGCAGGCCCTGCCAACCCAGCAGGGCAACCTCTGGCGACTGCGGCAATAACGCGCTCTGATAGTTCACGTCCAGCATGCGGGCGGTGTTTTCCGCCCGTTCTGTGTAGCGGGACATCCAGAAAAGGTGGTCGGCGGTGCGGCTTAGCATGCGAGCTCCCCAGGCGCAGAACCCTGCACGAACTGAGCCCTACAAAGATTGTTGTTCGACAAAACGCTGGTGTAGGTCTGCATAAGAGTCAACCTCCTACCCGACTTCAAGCAAGTTCCAGGCCGCACGACCCCGGCGACTCAACGGAGAGACATCGATCGCAGAATTTGCATGAAAACAGGCTCTAGCGTATGTCGCTAATGGTTAGTTTGCTATTTTTTTGATAGATTTTTTTGCAATCGGTGCGGATGCCGGTGCCGGGACGCCTGGAGACTCCGGTGCTGCTGCTGCTTTAGGCAACGGTGCAGTTGCAGTGGCTGCTGCAGGAACCGCGGGCCGGTTGGCCGCTTCACGCACCATGTCGTGCACAAACCGGAGTTTGTCCAGCGCCTCTCCGGCCAATGCGAACGGGTACGCGTCCGGTTGGCCCAGGCTGCGGGTGAGGCTGTTAAGCAGCAGCGTCAAAGGCACCAGTTGCAGCAGCATGGTGTCGAAGTCCGGTGCGGGTTTGGTAAAGGGGTCTAACGCGAAGCTGCGTTGCGCGCCGTAGATACCGGGGACCGTGATCTCAGTGCGGTAGCTGGCCGAGGTCTCCAGCAGGTCGATCATGTGCAGGTAATGGGCCCAGGTTTCGGCCCAGTCCTCCCAAGGGTGGGCGGCGGCGTACGCGCTCACATGCCGCTCCGCCCAGTCACCCACGTCATTGCCCTTGGCATAGTGCGCGTCGAGCGCCGCTGTGTAGTCTTGGCTTTCGTCACCGAACATGCTGCGAAACGCCTCCAGCCGCCCCCCGTCACGCACCAGTTGGTCCCAATAAAAGTGACCCGATTCATGGCGCAGATGGCCGATGAGGGTGCGGTAGGGCTCGCCCAGCGCGATACGGCGGCGCGCACGTTCATCATCATCCGCTTCGGCCACATTCAGCGTGATGGTTCCGCTACGGTGGCCCGTCAATATGGAAGGCCCACCCGGAAGGTCGGCCAGAAACTCAAAAATCGGCCCGGGACGCCCTGGCGCGGGCTCTAGCCCCAATCGGGCCAAGGTGTAAAACAGCCGACGCTTGGCAGCTTCAATCTGCATCCAGCGCCCTCGGTTCGCGGTCTCCGAAAGATCAGGCAACACCCGGGTCTGGCGACAGGAGACGCAATACTCGTCGTAATCGTTGGCAGGCACTGCGAAGTTGCAGGCCTGGTGTTCAGTATGGTTGTGGCACAGCCGGTACAAGCGCCCGCTGTATTGAGCGGTACCTCGCCCCCCCATGCGCCGCCACAGACCCGCGCCATCCTGAGGCGCGGGGGCCAAGGCAGCCATGGTGAGCGCATCGGGCAAAAATGCCAGTGTGCTGCCACAGTGCACACACTGCACGCTGTCGAAAAAAACCAGGTGACCGCAATGGTCGCAATTGAATACGCGCATGGTGTTGAGCTTATACCCAGTAGGGGCAGCGAAGACCAATGAGAGGTGGGGCGAAGGGTCACCCGCCTCTCAAAAGCCTTGCAGACCGAAAGATGACTGCTTTGTGCGGCCCAATGCAAAAGAGCAGGCTCAAGGACGGGCCCCGAGTCTGCTCTGGTGTTGACTACCGGTGGCCGGTAGGCCAATGCCCGCCAGAACCATCGTCAAGCGATCCGATCAGGGACGCACAACAATGCTGTTACGTACTTCGCGCACGTTTTTGGTGTTGCGTGCGATGGACTCGGCTTGGTTCTTTTCGGCTTGCGACTTGGCAAAACCAGACAGTTGAACCGTGCCATTCAGCGTTTCCACGCTGATGGACGTTGCGGACACTGTTTTGTCTTCGGCCATCTTTGCCTTCACCGAGGTGGTGATGCCAGCGTCATCTACATAGGCGCCAGCGGTTTGCTGGTTGCGCGCCACGGAACAGCCAGTGGCTGTCACGATGGTGATGCCGGCGACAGCGGCGAAAGCGAGGGCACGTGCGTATTTCATGGTTTTGTCCTTGTTGAAAATGGTTGGGAACGCGGGTGCTGGAAAACTTCAATCTGCCGGTCTGTTGCACCCTCCGCGACCGACGGACTGTGGGATTGAAGTTTCAAAGAGCAAGGTTTTGATCTTGCTCTCATCACTTCGAAAATGCTGTTCTTAGTAAGAACCGCGGCGGCGAGACATCCAGAACATCAGCGTCGCCAGCGCAGCGCCCGATGCTGCAGCAATCACCAGCGACTTGCCGGGCTGCTCAGCCACATACTTATTGGTGGCATCTGCGGCCTGGTGCATTTGGCGCCGAGCACGTGCACTGGTTTCTGCGCAGTAATCAATGCCACGGGAGGCTAGTTCCTGCGCACGTGCGGCCAGATCGTCAATGGCGGGGTCAGTGCGGCCGCGCAATGCGCGCACACCGTCTTCGGCGCGCTCCAGCGTATTGTTGGCAGCACTGCGCGTTGACTGAACAGCGTCTTGGGCGCTCTGCAGCACATCGTCGGCAAGCTTGTGGGCGCTGTTGGCGACTTTATCGGTAGCAGTCTGGATGTTCATGAAGTAACTCCTTGGGGTGCGGGTTGTGAGATGCGTGAAGCGTTTAGGCGGCGTGGGTGGCTGTGGCGGCTATCTGTGGCGGTTAGCGCCGCTTCAGCAGGCTCAGCACAAAGGTCACCACGGCCATGATCACGAACACGAAGAACAGAATCTTGGCGATGCCCACGGCACCAGCAGCAATGCCGCCAAAGCCGAAGAGGGCTGCGATCAGCGCGATAACCAGAAAAACCACTGCGTAGTGCAACATTTCCATCTCCTTTTGTCGGGGCCAGTGTGTCGGCAGATTGAGTGGCGAGAAAACTTCAGCGCCTGGGGTCCACTGTAGACAGCACCGTGTGTAGAAGATGCCGGTAGCCAGCGCGCAAGCGTGTCGGCAGCTCTGCGGGGGCTGTGTAGGACATCACGCCCCGGCGCTATCTACCACACCAGAAAGACTAAGAAAAAGCCGTGACTTGCGAGCGAAGACGAGATCTACCTGTGCCTTACTCGACCACGCAGATGGCTGCGCCAGCACCGGCCGCATACAGCGCGCATGCGCGCTAGCCATCGCTCCGACCACATGGAGGGAACAAGCAAACTGATTCTGCTGTTAGTAAATTCGCAGCAAAGCGGCAAGCGCCTCGAAGCCAGGCTTTAAGCGCTCTGACCTTCGATTTTGGGTACTTCGCCAGTCGCGCGCTGCAAAGGCAGCACTGCCGATAACAACGTGCCATCACCAGGGCGCGACGTGAGCGAAAGCCGCCCGCCAGCCGCCTCCACCCGATGGCGCATGCCCGCCAGCCCGTGCGATGTGGTCCGCACTGTGGACGGATCAAAGCCCACGCCATCGTCGCGCACCTGTACGGCCACGTGGGTGGGATGAGAATGCACGGACACAAGCACCTTGTGCGCCTGGGCGTATTTACCGATGTTGGTGAGCGCCTCTTGGACCATGCGGTAGACGGTCAACTGCGTGGCATCTGGCAGCTTGACTGCCTCCAGGCTCGTCTCGACCTCAATGCCAGCCCGTTCAGCGTATTCGCGCGTGAGGATCTCAAGGGCTGCTGTCAGCCCCAGGTTGGAAAGCGACGAAGGACGCAGGTCTTCAATGATGCGGCGCTTGAGCGCAATGCCGCTGTTCAAGGTTTCCGTCAGGTGCTTCAGTCGCTCGGCAATGTCGGGCGCAGTGGCATCAATTTTCGATTTGAGCCGCGCCACATCCAGTTTAGCGGCCGTCAACAGCGCACCCAGTTCATCGTGCAGCTCGCGGGCGAGGTGGCCGCGCTCTTCTTCGCGCACCTCTTGCAAATGGTTGGCCAACTCAGATAGCGTGGCGGTGCGGTCGCGCACCAGACCTTCAAGTCGGTCCCGCTCGCGTTCGAGCAGCGTCTGCTCCCGATGGCTCACGGTTTGCAACGCCTGCGCCTGGCGCAGGTACATGTAAAACGCCAGCAACCCGATGGCCGTGACCGTCGCAATACCGATGCGCGACAGCATGAGCGACTGTTCGATCTGCTGCTTGCCATACTCGACCCGCTGGTCGCTGCGCGCGATGAGCTCCAGCGCATGCTTGCGTATCGCCTCCATGTGCTCCTTGCCCACATCGGTATGCAAGATGAACTTCCACGCGTCTTCATTGCCTTGTCGGCGCAACCGCAGGCTCAGCTCCATTTCGGCGAGTTTGCGAGAGATCTGGCGCGACAGAAAAGCGAACTCCTGCATGTCGTCTGGCGAGTCCATGAACTGGTTGCGCAACCGGTCCAGATTGGTCTGCACCGTGGCCACCGCCTTGTCGTAAGGTTCGAGATACGCCTCGTTCCCTGTAAGCAGATAACCGCGCTGACCTGTTTCTGCGTCAAGCATGCTTTGCAGCAGCGTATTGACAGCGCTGCGCGTGCTCTGTCCATGTGTCATCCGCTCGACGGCGTCCTGCGAACGCATGTGGCCGGTTTCGTTAATACCGACCAGGACCATCGCCGCAAGCAGCGCCATGGGCAGGCTCAACGCCATCTTGCGGACCTTTGGCAACCAGCGCCGGGTGTTTTCTTTGAGGTTCATACGCTTATTCTGGATAATGGCTGATCATCTGGAAGTGGTGCAGCCAATGGACTGCCATGCCGGCCCACTTTGAAATCAACACACACCGGGGGCGGAAACGCCGCTCCCTCGAAAGAAAGATCAATGATCAAGATTGGCATTGTGGATGACCACGCGATTGTTCGTTCCGGGCTCCGGCAGTTCCTGTCGGAGCATGTGGATCTGCGGGTCGAAGGTGAAGCAGCCAATGGCCGCGAAGCCATTGACCTGGTGCGCAACAAAGAAATCGATGTCCTGCTTATGGACCTGTCGATGCCGGGTCAAAGCGGACTGGACGCACTGGCCATGCTGCGCGCCAAGGCACCCGACATGGGCATTCTCATTTTGAGCGGCTACCCTGAAGAGCACTACGCGATCAACCTGATTCGCCAGGGCGCGAGCGGCTACCTCAACAAGGAATGCGAGCCCTCGGAAATTGTCGAAGCCATTCGCACCATTGCATTGGGCCGCCGCTACCTGACACCTGCCGTTGCAGAACTTCTGGCCCAGCAATTGAACCGCAAGGACGACGCCCCACCCCACGAACAGCTGTCTGAGCGTGAGTTTCAGGTGTTCCTCAAACTTGCCAAGGGTGAGACGGCGGGCGACATTGCGAAGGCGCTGTCGCTGAGCGTCAAGACGGTGAGCACCTATCGCACGCGTCTGATGGAAAAGATGAGCCTGTCGTCCAACAGCGATCTGACCTATTACGCGCTCAAGAACCGCCTGATTGACTGACATACAAGGGCTGCCTCAGTCTGGCGCGGCCGGACCGGGGCAGATCAGCCAGAGGGGCCTATGAAATAGCAATGGGAGTGCCCGCTTGCGCGAACACGGTGCAGCGGACATCACATGGATGAACCGGACACCGGCGCACCCTGAGCCGCAGCGTCCGTCGCACTGGGACTGCTACTGTGCTGAATGCAATAGTCCACCAGCGCATCAATCTCGTTGGATTTGTCGAACACCGCATCCACCCCCAACTGCGCACAGCGCATGCGGACATCGGGCGTGGCGTAATTGCTTAGCACCACCATCTTTTGGCCTGGGCGGCGCGTGCGGCATGCAGCCAATACACCCAAGCCACTGCCCTGGCGCAGGAAAAGGTCCACGATGGCCAAGTCCCATTGGTCGCTGTGTGCCGACAGCCACTCTTTGCCTTCGTCCTCTGTTTCTGCAATACCCACGGCCTCTACAGACGCCAACTCTTCCAAAGTTCCAATCAGGTTCTCACGGATGGTCGCGTTGTCTTCAACAATGTAGGTGCGCAGTTTCACAGACGGGGTCCACTTTTGCGAACGTTGCAGGGTGCGCGGTTCGAACCTCAAATTTAGACGTTCAGAGGTGTGAATTCTGCCAGCGGCTGCACGCTGGGACTGTAGGATTATTCCTACCTAACAACACTGCCACACACCGCGCACGCAGGGTCTCGCTGTACTCGCATCGTGCTCCAGTCCATGGCTCTGCCATCCAGCATCAAAAGCCGTCCCGCCAGCGTGGGCTCAATGCCCACGATCAGCTTGAGTGCTTCGGCTGCTTGCATGGCACCCACCACGCCCACCAACGGCGCAAACACGCCCAGGGTGGAGCAACGCTCTTCTTCAAAATCTGCCGCTGGTGGAAAGATGCAGGCGTAGCAGGGGGCCTGCGCGCTGCGCGGGTCGACCACCGTGATCTGCCCGTCAAACCTGATGACTGCACCCGCTACCAGTGGCCTTCCATGGCGAACGCACGCAGCGTTGACTGCGTGCCGTGTGGCGTAGTTGTCAGTACAGTCGAGCACCACGCTGGCGGCTTGAACCAAAGGCTGCAATGACGCTGCATCCACGCGCATTTTCAGCGCAGTCACCCGGGTCTCGGGGTTGATGTCTGCTATTGCCTGCGCCGCCGATTCGACCTTGGGAACCCCCACACGCGCGGTGGTGTGCGCAATCTGGCGTTGAAGGTTGGTGAGGTCCACCACGTCATCGTCCACCAGCGTGATGTGCCCAACGCCCGCCGATGCCAGGTACAGCGCGGCAGGGGAGCCCAACCCGCCCGCGCCAATGATCAGCGCATGCGAGGCCAGCACGCGCTCCTGGCCTTCGATACCGATTTCGTCCAGAAGAATGTGGCGGGAGTAACGCAGGAGCTGGTCGTCGGTCATGAAGTATCAAGTGCAAAAGCAGCCCACCAAGCGGAAAGTCTGCGTGGGGGCGAACGGAGACACGCACAAAAAAGGCCGGATTTCGCAAAAAATCCGGCCTTTGAAGCAGAGAGCGCGAAAGCTCAATTCTCTTTCTTTTCGTCCTTGCGTTCGGTCAGCGTTTTGCTGGCCAGCACGGTGCGGCCTTTGAGCTGGTTCAGCGCCTGCACCAACTGGAAATCTTTGTCTGATCCAAACTCTGGAATCTTGCGATCTGCCACAGGCTTCTTGGCCTCTTCTTCCATGCGCTTGCGGGCTTCTTCACGGGCCTTTTCACGGGCTTCGTCTTTCTTTTCTTCGCCCTGGCCGCTGCCCAGGTGCTTGACCAGATCTGCCTCGCGCATGCGCAGAGCCGCAAAGATGTTGCCTTCTTCAGATTCGTCGATCATCACGTCGGGAACGATGCCCTTGGCCTGAATCGACTTGCCGCTCGGGGTGTAGTAGCGCGCGGTGGTCAGCTTGATGCCGGTGTCCGGGCCCAGAGGGCGCACCGTCTGGACGGAGCCCTTGCCAAAGGTCTGGCTGCCCATGATGGTGGCACGCTTGTGGTCTTGCAACGCACCTGCCACGATTTCGCTGGCAGAGGCCGAGCCTTCGTTCACCAGCACCACCAGCGGCACAGACTTCAGTGCAGCAGGCAGGCGGCGCAGCGGATCACCACCGCCGCGGCGCTGATAAAAATCGGGCGCGGCCTTGTAGGTGGCCTTGCTGTCGGCCAATTGGCCATTGGTGGATACAACGGTCACGTTTGCAGGCAAGAAGGCCGCCGAGATGGCCACCGCAGCGTCGAGCAAGCCGCCCGGGTCGTTGCGCAGGTCCAGCACCAGTCCCTTGAGGTTGGGCTCCTGCTTGTAGACCTCTTCCACCTTGCGCACAAAGTCGTCGACCGTGCGCTCCTGGAACTGCGAAAGCCGGATCCAGGCATAGCCAGGTTCCACGACCTTGCCCTTGACGGACTGGGTCTTGATTTCTTCGCGCGTGATGGTGACGGGGAAGGTGCGGCTTTCTTCCTTGCGGAAGATGGTGAGCGTGACCTTGGTGTTGGGCTCTCCGCGCATGCGCTTGACCGCATCATTGAGCGCGAGGCCCTTTACGGCCGTTTCGTCGATCTTGGTGATCAAATCGTTGGTCTTGAGGCCCGCGCGGAAAGCGGGTGAGCCTTCGATGGGCGAAACCACCTTGATGAGCCCGTCTTCCTGGGTGATCTCGATCCCAACGCCCACGAAGCGGCCCGAAGTACCTTCACGAAATTCCTTGAAGGACTTCTTGTCGAAATACTGGGAGTGCGGGTCCAGGCTGGCCACCATCCCGGTGATGGCGTCGGTGATCAACTTTTTGTCGTCCACCGGCTCCACATAGTCGGTCTTCACCAGGCCAAACACCGCCGACAGCTGCTGGATTTCTTCCAGAGGCAAAGGCGTCATGGCGCCGCGCGCCACTGTTTGCAAGGAAACCGTGGTGAGCGCACCGGCCACCACGCCAATCGATACCCACCCTGCAATTTTGAGTTTGTGGCCCATACAACACCTTTACCGCTTCAAATCAATATAAACCGACCGACCCTGCCCGCACGCTTTTGAAAAAGAAGCGGCAAACACGCTATTAGAAGGGCCAAACCCGTTGCAGTTCCACACGGGCGCTCGCTGGGCGAACAGAAATTGCAGGATTTCCCTGCCTTTACCTGATTTTTATGCCTTGCCCTGCGATGCCACGGCCGCCGCAGCCTTGGCAGCCGCCTCTGCATCGCCCAGATAGTAGTGGCGGATGGGTTTGAGGTCGGCGTCCAGTTCGTATACCAGTGGAATCCCGTTGGGAATGTTCAGGCCGACGATGTCGGATTCAGAGATCCCGTCGAGGTACTTGACCATGGCCCGGATGGAATTGCCGTGCGCCGCCACCACCACGCGTTGGCCCGAACGGATGGCAGGCGCCATCGCCTCGTTCCAGAACGGCAGCACGCGGGCGACGGTGTCCTTGAGGCATTCGGTCAACGGTACATCGCCCTCCGACAGGGCCGCATAGCGGCGGTCACTGCGCTCGCTGCGGGCATCGGTCGCCTCCAGTGCTGGCGGTGGGGTGTCATAGCTGCGGCGCCACACCAGCACCTGCTCGTCGCCGTATTGCTTGGCGATGTCCGCCTTGTTCAGGCCCTGCAGGGCGCCGTAGTGGCGTTCGTTCAGGCGCCAGTCCTTCACCACGGGCAGCCAGGTGCAATCCATTTCATCCAGCGTGTACCAAAGGGTGTGGATGGCGCGCTTGAGCACGCTGGTGAACGCCAGGTCAAACTCGTAGCCCTCGGCCTTGAGCAATTTGCCCGCCGACATGGCCTGGGACACACCGGTCGGCGTGAGGTCTACATCGGTCCAGCCGGTGAAGCGGTTTTCGAGGTTCCAGGTGGATTCACCATGGCGAATCAAAACGAGCTTGTGCATGAGTTCCCTCGGAAAGGCGGGTCAAAATCAAGCATTCTAAAATTACGCTGTTCGCCAACCCAAGGAATCTTTGTGAAATTCATTATCGACAACTGGTATCTCTTCATCGTGGCACTGGCTTCGGGCAGCATGTTGCTGTGGCCGGTCCTCAAGAATGCCAGTGGCGGTTCGCTGACGCCCGCGCGGGCCGTGCAGCTGATCAACCGTGAAAAAGCTGTGGTCATCGACGTGTGCGAGACCGAAGAATTCGCCACGGGCCACGTGACCGGCGCCAAGAACGTGCCGTTGGGCCAGCTGGAAGAGCGCCTGCCCTCCGTGGTCAAAAACAAGGCCCTGCCGCTGGTGCTGGTCTGCGCCAGCGGTGCCCGCGCCAACCGCGCCGTGGGAATTGCCAAAAAGCTGGGCTACGACAACGCCCAGGCCATGGCCGGTGGCCTCAAGGCTTGGCGCGAAGCCAGCTTGCCAGTGGAAAAAGCGTAAAGCGTCCCCACCTGATGTGGCTACACGGCAAATCTGCCCCTTTTTGACCCCGTTGCTTCCAGGAGGATCGCCATGCAACCCGTGAAGATGTACACCACCGCTGTCTGCCCTTACTGCATCCGGGCCAAGCAGATCCTCAAGTCCAAGGGCGTGGAGCAGATCGAAGAGATCCGCATCGACATCGACCCTGTCGCCCGAACCCACATGATGGAGACCACAGGGCGCCGCACGGTGCCGCAGATCTACATCGGTGACACCCACGTGGGCGGACATGACGATCTGGTGGCGCTGGACAGCCGCGGCGAGCTGATGCCCCTGCTGGGCGCTGCCTGACCCCCATCACAGGCGCTGCATAATGCAGCCCCATGTGCCCGCTGCGGGAGCTGCTCCCCGGCGGGTTTCGTTTTGCTGAAACCCTAGTTTGCAGAGAGACTTTTCACCATGGCAACCGAAGAAAATCCCGTGTTCCAGATCCAACGTGTCTACTTGAAGGACATGTCGCTGGAGCAACCCAACTCCCCCGGCATCCTGCTCGAGCAAGAGCAGCCCAGCGTTGACATCCAGTTGGGTGTAGAAGCCACGCCCGTCGCCGAAGGCATCTACGAAGTCGCCGTGACCGCCACGGTGCAGACCAAGATTCAGGACAAGACCGTGTTCCTGGTCGAAGTCAAACAAGCCGGCATCTTTGAAATCCGCAACGTGCCTGAAGACCAGATGGGCCCCATCATGGGCATCGCCTGCCCACAGATCGTGTACCCGTACCTGCGTGGCAACGTGGCTGATCTGATCAACCGCGCTGGTTTCCCGCCCGTGCACCTGACGGAAATCAACTTCCAGGCGATGTACGAGCAGCAGCAAGCCCAAGCGGCTGGCGCACCTTCGTCCATCCTGACGCAGTAAGAGTACGCCCCCTGAGTCGCTTCGCGCCTTGCCCCTCTCTCTACGCGCTGCGCGCTATGGGAGGGGGACGCAGCCAGCGGCCTGGCGAAGCCAGTTCCGCGGCTACCTCGCCCGGGCCGCGCCATGTCCAGAGGCAGCGAGAAGGGCTTAGCGCAGTTCGCCCTCAAATTTCAACATGTTTTAGGCCTCTAGCGCTTGATGGATAAGCGCTAACAGCTATGAAAATCATAGTATTAGGTGCCGGTGCCTGGGGCTCAGCGCTCGCCCTGAGCGCGGCCCAGCACCCTGTTGGCCATGCGGTCACGCTGTGGGCGCGCGATGCGGCCCAGGCGGGCAGCATGCGCACTGAGCGCCAAAACCCGCGCTATCTGCCGGATATCACCTTTCCCACGTCTCTCGCCGTTGCCGATGGCAACCTGGGTGCTCTGCTGCCCGGCGCCGACCTCGTCATCGTCGCCACGCCCATGGCCGCTTTGCGCAGCATGTTGCAGGCGCTGCGCGGTTGCACGGCGCCCGTCGCGTGGCTGTGCAAGGGCTTTGAGGCGGTGCCTGCCGGAGAATCTGAGTCTTTTGGGCTGCTAGCGCACGAGGTGCAAGCGCTGGTAGCTCCTGAACTGATAGCAGGAGTCTTCAGCGGCCCCAGCTTTGCGCAAGAAGTGGCCCTGGGCCAGCCCACCGCGTTGGTGGCGGCCAGTGCCCATGCCCCAGTGCGCGATGCGCTGGTCAGCGCGTTTCACAGCTCCAGCGTGCGGGTGTACGCCAACGAAGACATCGTGGGGGTGGAGGTGGGGGGCGCGGTGAAAAACGTGCTGGCCATTGCCACCGGCCTGTGCGATGGCCTGGCGCTGGGGCTGAACGCCCGGGCGGCCCTCATCACCCGAGGGTTGGCCGAGATGACCCGCCTGGGGCTGGCGCTGGGCGCACGGCCGGACACCTTTATGGGCTTGTCAGGCCTGGGGGATTTGGTGCTGACGGCCACTGGAGACCTGTCGCGCAACCGGCGCGTGGGCATGTTGCTGGCCGAAGGCAAAAACCTGCAACAAGCTGTCGAATCGCTGGGACACGTGGCCGAAGGCGTTTACAGCGCCCGCACCGTGGCGCAGCGTGCGCAGGTGCTGGGAGTGGACATGCCCATCACCCGTGCGGTGGTGGCCTTGCTGGACGGCCAGCTCACGCCCGCCAATGCCGTGGCGTTGCTGATGGGCCGGGGGCCTGCGTCCGAGCTGATCTAGCCAGCCCCGTTCGGCCCACACATCCCTCACTGCGAGGCAGGCATAAAAAAAGCCGCAAAGTGGCTCCCTCGAAGGGAACACTCTGCGGCATTTTTTGGTTGCTGCGAAATCAAAACACGCCGAACAGCATCAGCAACAGAACAACAGAAATTGGGACGCCGAGTAGCCAAGCAATGATGGGCATAGTGATCTCCTGAGAAGGGTTGAAGTGGATAAGTGATTTCACTGTATCGCTGCTCTTTTCCCGCCCGTGTGCGCCAGCGCTGCGCCTGACCGTAGGCGTGTACCTACCGGATGTCGGAGCGCAACCCGCCCCCGACAACCGCTATCCGAGACCTCAAAGCCCCAGTTCCAGCGCCAGCAGTTCATCCACCGTCTGGCGGCGGCGGATCAGGCGAGCCTGGCCTGCATCGACCAGCACTTCCGCGATGAGCGGACGTGAGTTGTAGTTGGACGACATCGATGCGCCGTAGGCCCCGGTGTCGTGAATCACCAGCAGGTCACCCACCTCTGCGGCAGGCAGGTCACGGGGCAGCACCACGCCGCCGTCGCCTTGCGTGAACACATCGCCGGATTCACACAGCGGGCCGGCTACCACCGTGGGGCGCTCGGCGGCGGTGGCGCCATCGCGGCGCAGCACGCTCATGGCGTGGTAGCTGCCATACATCGACGGGCGCATGAGTTCGTTGAACCCGGTGTCCACCAGCACAAAGTGGTTGTTCCCTGCGTTTTTGGTGGCACGCACTTCGCCCAGCAATACGCCCGATTCGGCCACCAGAAACCGGCCCGGCTCGATCTCCAGGCCCAGCTTGTGGCCCACGACCGCCTCGGCCTGCTGCCGCGCTGCGTCCCACAGGCCGTAGTAGTGCTGGGTGTCGATGACGGGCTCGCCTGCGCGGTAGGGAATGGACAGGCCGCCCCCGGCAGAGATGGCGTGCAGATCGTGCCCCGCCGCGTGCGCCGTGCGCACCAGGTTGACCATGGCGCCACACACCTCGGCCAGGTGGCTGTAGTCCACGCCCGAACCAATGTGCATGTGAAGGCCCACCAGCTTCAAACCGTGCTGCGCGATGGCGGCCAGCGCGGCGGGCAGGTCGGTGTGCCAGATGCCGTGTTTGCTGTGCTCGCCGCCCGTATTGGTCTTGTTGCTATGGCCATGGCCAAAGCCGGGGTTGATGCGCAACCACACGCTGTGGCCCGGCGAGCGTGCGCCCAGCTGGTGCAACATATCGATGGAGCCCGCATTGACGGGCACGCCCTGCTCCACCACGCAATCCAGCGTGGCGGCATCGAACAGGTCGGCGGTGAAGACGATCTCCGAGGGTTCACCACCGGCTTGAAAACCTGCCGCCAGCGCGCGCAGGATTTCGCCGCGCGACACCGCATCCACCTTCACGCCCTGCTCGCGCATGAGCTTGAGGATGTGGATGTTGGAACAGGCTTTTTGCGCAAAACGGATGGTGTCGAAGTTGGACACCTGCGCGATGCGCTGGCGGATGGTGGCCGCGTCGTACACCCACAGTGGGGTGCCAAACTGGTCGGCCAGGGACCACAGCTGGGCGGGCGAAAAGGGGTTGGACATAGGAGGCTCCGAAGGCACAAGACGGGATGGAAGCCCGGATGATGCCCCGGTCTGGGTATTTGGTCGAATGCTTTTGTTTCCATCATCCATTCAATATGGATATGCTCCGCCCATGACCGGCACCACTGAAACCCCTCTAGCCCACCGCATCACCCACCGGCACATCGAGGTGTTCCGCGCCGTGATGACTGCCAGCAGTGCCACCGGCGCGGCCGACCTGCTGCACAGCTCGCAGCCCACCGTCAGCCGCGAACTGGCGCGGCTGGAGTCGCTGCTGGGCTACGCGCTGTTTGAACGGGTGCAAGGCCGATTGCGCCCCAACGCGCGCGCTCTGGCGCTGTGGGACGAAGTGCAACGTTCCTGGCAGGGGCTGGAGCGCGTGGTGGACCGCGCGGTGGCGCTGGGCCGGTCTGACGCGGTGCAGTTGTCGGTGTTGTGCCTGCCTGCGCTGGCGCACGCGCTGCTGCCGGGTGCGGCTGCGCGGTTGATGCAGGCCAGCCCCCACGCGCGCCTGTCCGTCACGCCGCAAGAATCGCCGCTGCTGGAAGAATGGATGAGCGCCCAGCGTTTTGACCTGGGCCTGTGCGAGCAGGCCACCGCCCCCCCGGGCACACGGGCCGAGGTGCTGCTGACATTGGACGAAGTGGCCGTGCTGCCCGCAGGCCATGCCCTGGCGCAAAAAACCGTGCTGGACCTGGCCGATTTCGCGGATGAATTTTTTATCAGCCTCTCGGCCGAAGACCCCTACCGCCGAATCATCGACGCCCGGTTTGCAGAGGCCAGCGTGGCCCGCACCCTGCGGGTTGAAACCCACAGCGCCGCCGCTGTGTGCGCAATGGTGGAGCAAGGTCTGGGTGTGGCCATCGTCAACCCGGTGACGGCGCTGGCCGCCGCCAACGACCGGCTGGTGCTGCGGCGCCTGGGGTTTTCGATCCCGTTCAGCGTGACCGCGCTGCTGCCGCTGTACCGCCCGCCGTTGCCCGAGGTTGCGCCCATGCTGGAGGCGTTGCGGGAACAGGCTACGCAGGTGAGGCAACAGCTGGCGCAACAGCTCGCAGTGGCAGGCGTGCAGGCACTGCCTCAAACACCTCAAACACCTCAAACACCTCAAACACTATCAATTAAATAGCTACGAGCGCTTTACCATTAAGCGCTAGAGGCCAATTTGACTTAATTTTTTGGGATCTCTCATCGATCTCCCCCAACCGTTCGGGCTGAGCCTGTCGAAGCCAAGGCGCTCCCCGCGAACGGCCCTTCTACAGATTCAGGGCGCACGGTATTTGAAGCAGGAGCCCATCAGGCAACTTGACTCAAAACCGGGAAGATTCAAGGAGGCGAGAGACTGCGCACCTTGACGGCCAGCCGCTCCTCGACCGACGGCGACACAAACTTGGTCACCTCGCCGCCCAGCACCGCGATCTCGCGCACAAAGGTGCTGCTGATGAACTGGTACTTGTCACTGGGGGTGAGGAACACCGTTTCCACCTGCGGCATCAGGCTGCGGTTCATGCCCGCCAGTTGAAACTCGTAGTCAAAGTCGGTCACGGCACGCAGGCCGCGCACCATGGCCTTGCCACCGCGCGACACCACAAAGTCGCGCAACAGGCCTGCAAAGCTTTCGACCTGCACCTGCGGGTAGTTCTTGACGGCCTCGCGGACCATGTCGATTCGCTCTTCCAGGCTGAACAGGGTCTTTTTGTGGTGGCCCGCCGCCACGGCCACGATCACGCGTTCGAACAGCTGGGTGGCTCTGCGCACCACGTCTTCATGGCCCAAGGTGATGGGGTCAAAGGTTCCGGGGTAAACGGCGAGCACGTTCTGGGCCATGGCTGGTTGTCTCCTGTCTGGCGGAATGGTCGTTGGCCCGGGGCGTCAAAAGGTGCTGTCAACACACCTTGAAGGCCGCCCGGGCCGCGTGGGCGCATTATGCAGTGCACTGCAACATGGCCCAAATCACGCCGCAGCCTGCAGACCGATTCGATACAAAAACCCCCGTCAGCGCAATCTGCACAAGGTCTGATAGCTATACAAAAAATAGCAAATCAGCACCCCATCACAAAGCCGGCGGCTCAGCAGCTACACCCAAGCGCAGCAAATGGGCATGCACCGCACCCGCCTTCAGGTGCCGGTGCACCACCAGGCCCCAGGGGGCCAGTTGCTCGTCGGTCCACAGGGCGGGCGCTTCGAGGTAAATAAACCCCCCGGCCGCCACAGCGCGGGCGGCGGACTGCAACGCGGGCTCGTACAGGCCCCCTTCAAACGGCGGGTCCAGCAAGATCAGATCCAGGCTGGCGGGCGCCGCCTGCTTCAGGGCCGCAACGCCGTCGCCGCGCTGCACCCGCACCGCCGTGGCCTTGAGCCGCTGCTGCAGGGTGTGCAGCTGAATCACCAGCGCCGGGTCGCTTTCGACCAGTTGCACGGCGACCGCACCGCGCGAGGCGGCCTCCAGCCCCAGCGCGCCGGTGCCCGCAAACGCATCCAGGCAGCGCCAGCCGGTCAGGTCCTGGCCCAGCCAGTTGAACAGGGTTTCGCGCACACGGTCGGGGGTGGGGCGCAGGCCTGGGCGTTGGGCGACTGGGAGGCGGGTGCGCTTCCAGGCCCCGCCGATGATGCGGATTTCGCCCGAGCCCTTGGACGCAGCGGGGCCCGCTGTCTTCTTGGCAGGCTTGCTGTCTGCCGCGGGTGTCGGCGCAGCCTTGGCAGCGCGGGCCAGGCGGCCGCCGGGCAGGGATTCGGGGCGCAGGGTGGATCTGCTCATAAATTAGCTTTCTTGTTCTGGGGGGTGATTGTGGTTGTGGTGCCAGCGTACCCGATGCTGACACCGATGCAGACGCAAGCAACGCTCACGGCTTGCCCCCGACCACCACGGTCACCATGCGTTCGGGCTGCAGTTTCTTGGCCATGGCGGTACGCACGTCGGCCAGGGTCAGCGCTTCGACCTTTGTGGACCACTGGTCCAGGTAGTCGAGCGGCAGGTCGTTCCAGGCGATGTTGGCCACGTTGCCCAGCAGTTTTTTGTTGCTGTCGATGCGCAGCGCAAAACCGCCGATCAGGTTGTCCTTGGCGGCGCGCAACTCGGCTTCGGTGGGGCCTTCGGCCACAAACCGGGCGATCACGTCGCGCGACACCTTGACGGCCTGGGCCGCTTGGTCGGGGCGCGTTTGCAGGCCCACGGTGAAGGCGCCAGCGTGCAGGCCCGACGCAAAGTAGCTGTAGACGCTGTAAGAAAGGCCGCGCTTTTCGCGCACTTCGTTGGTCAGGCGCGAGACAAATCCGCCGCCGCCCAGGATGTGGTTGCCCACCAGCAGCGCCAGAAAGTCGGGGTCGCGGCGCTGAAAACCGGGCTGGCCGATGAGTACATGCGCCTGCGCGGAGCCGAAAGGAATGTTCTGCTCCGCAGGCGCCGCCAATGCGGCAATTTCCCCCACGGGGGGCAGCGGTGCACAGCCCGATGCCGCAGGCAAGCGCGACAGCAGCGTGGCCACCAGCGTCTGGGCCTGTGCGCGCGAGACCGCGCCCACGATGCTGACCTTGGCCCGGCAGGCACTGATGTGCTGGGTGTGGAACGCCAACATGTCAGGCACGTTGATGCGCGCCAGCGTGTCTGCGGTGGTCTGCACGCCGTAGGGGTGGCTGCCATACACGGCGGCTTCAAACGCGTGGTTGGCCAGGGTGGACGGGCGGGTCAGCGACTCTTTGATGCTGGCGCTCCACCGAGCACGGTGGCGGGGCCACACGTCGGCGGGAAAGCTGGGCTCTCCGATCTGGCGCGCGGCCAGGCGGGCGGCTTTGTCGAGCAGCGGCGGGTCGGTCAGCGAACGCAGCGAGTAGTGCAGCGCGTCGTTGTCGGCGCCTGCCTCAAAGCTGGCGCCCAGGTCGGCCCAAGCTTCGCCCAGGGCGTTTTCGTCCAGCGCTGGATCATTGCCAATGGCCTTGACGCCCTTGCTGGCCATGGCGGCCATGGCGCTCGCCAAGCCCGATTGGCCCGACGGGTCACGGCGGCTGCCGGCGTCAAAGTCGATCTGCACGTCCACCATGGGGATGACCGGGCTTTCGACCAGGTAGACCTTGGCGCCGCTGGGTTCCGTCCAGTGCTGGATGGGCAGCAGCGCCCAGGCAGAATTTGTATAAAAAATGGCTCCAGCGCTTATCAGTAAAGCGCGAGTAGCTATAGTTTTGAGAGTATTCATGGTTTTGTGCCCCGTGCGGGTTCAACGGATGGCGGTGCCCGGCGGCAGCGTGGGGCGGGCGCGTGGGGCATCAAGAGGCTGCGGCAGCAAGGTGGCTACGGTGAGCTGGTCGTCGCCAAAGTATTTGGCGGCCACGGCCTGCACCTGGGCGGGTGTCACGGTGCGCAGCAGTTCCAGCAGGCGCTCGTTGGCGTCCAGCGGGAAGCCCTGGATCCAGTTGCCGCCCAGTTCCTGCGCCTGACTCATCACGGAGTCGCGCTCGTACACGGTGGAGGCGATCCACTGGGTTTTGACGCGTGTCAGTTCGGCCTCGCTCACCCCTTCCTTGGCCACTCGGGTGACCTCGGCGCGCAGTGCGTCTTCAACCTGCTGGGCGGTTTTGCCCGCAGCAGGCACCCCGCTGAGCATGAACAGGCTGGGCCCACGACCCGTGACCATGGCCGAGCTGCTGGCGCTGTCGGCCACGCGGTCTGCGCCTTGCGTCAGCGCGCGGTCCAGGCGGGCACCGTCGTAACCGCTGAAGACGGCGGACAGCACCATGAGCGCCAGGGCATCGCGGTCGGTGTCGGTGAGGGTGTCCACGCGGTCCAGACTGGGGGTGCGGAACGCCAGCGCCACATAGGCCTGCTCGGCCGGGGCCTTGACGGCGATGCGGCGCAGGCCCTGCTGCGCGGGCTCGGTGCGGGGCTTGCGCGCGGGCAGCGAATGGGTGGGCAGGCTGCCGTAATACTTTTCGGCCAGGGCGCGGACCTTGGCCACGTCCACATCACCCGCTACCACCACCGCAGCGTTGGTGGGCGTGTACCAAAGGCGGTAAAAATCCCGCGCGTCGTTGGGCGTCATGGCGTCCAGGTCGCTCATCCAGCCCACGATGGGGCGGCGGTAGGGCGACGCGGTGAAGGTGGCGGCAAACAGCTGCTCGGCCAGCATGGCGCGGGGCTGGTCTTCGGTGCGCAGGCGGCGTTCTTCCTTGACGACTTCCAGCTCTTTCTTGAATTCTTCGTCCGGCCACTGGTTGTTGGCGAAGCGGTCGGATTCGAGCTTCATAACGTCTTCCAGTCGGTTGGACGGGATTTGCTGGTAATAGCCCGTGTAGTCGCGGCTGGTGAACGCGTTTTCGCGCCCGCCCAATGCGGCCACGCGGCGCGAGAACTCGCCAGGCGGCACGGTTTTGGAGCCCTTGAACAACATGTGTTCCAGCACATGGGCCACGCCCGTAGTGCCGTCCACCTCGTCCATGGAGCCCACACGCACCCAGACCATGTGCACCGCTGTGGGCGCACGCCGGTCGGGCTGCACGATGAGCTGCATGCCGTTTTTAAGCGTGAACTGCTGCGCGCCAGAGGCCGTGGTGGACGGCGTGGAGGCAGGAGGTGTTGCGGGGGGTTGAGAAGCGGGAGGCGCTGCCGAAAAGGCAGCCCCACACGAGAGGCAGGCCAGCAGGCCCAGTAGGGTGAAAGCACGTTTCATAGAATGGCTGATTCTAAGAACCCTCCAATGTTCAGTTTTTTCAAGAAAAAGCCCACCCCCGCGCCAGTCCCTGCCGATGAGCCCCGCCCGGCTCTGTCGATAGCCATCTCAGCGCCTGCGCCAGGGCTTGCGCCCGCATCTCCACCACCCGCGACCCCACCGGAGGTAGCGCCACCGCCGCAACATCCCCCGGTTACCGCCCCGGCCCCGCCGCTGACTGCAGGGCCCGCAGTTCTAACTCCTTCGCCCTCGCCCTCGCCCTCGCCCGCCCCAGCGCCCGCCGCGTTTGGCTGGATGCGCAACCCGTTTGCGCCGAAGGCGCCGGAGGCAGTGGAGACACCACCTGCGCCTGTTGCCACGCCCCCCTACGTGGCACCACCAGCGCCCGCTGCACTGATCACTCCTGTCGCCATTCCCACTGCCGCTGTACCTGCTCCCTCAGCGCCCGCGGAACGCAAGGGCTGGCTCGACCGGCTTAAAAACGGTCTGCGCAAAACCGGTAGTTCCATCACCACGGTCTTCACCGGCACGCAGATTGACGATGCGCTGTACGAAGAGCTGGAAGAAGCACTGCTGATGGCCGACACCGGCGTCAAGGCCACCACCCACCTGCTGGCTGACCTCAAGCGCCGCGTCAAAGACAGCAAGACCACCGACCCCGCCGCCGTCAAGGGCCTGCTGGCCGACGCGCTGACCGACCTGCTGCGCCCTCTCGAAAAATCCCTGGTCATTGGCGAACACACGCCCACCGTGATCATGGTGGCGGGCGTCAATGGCGCGGGCAAAACCACGTCCATCGGCAAGCTCACCAAACACCTGGCAGACGAAGGCGCTGCGGTGTTGCTGGCAGCTGCCGACACCTTCCGCGCAGCGGCGCGCGAGCAACTGGGCGTATGGGCTGACCGCAACACGGTCGAAATCGTGAGCCAGGAAGGCGGCGACCCCGCCGCCGTCAGCTTTGACGCGGTGACCGCAGGCAAGGCCCGTGGCAAGGACGTGGTGCTGGTAGACACCGCCGGGCGCCTGCCCACGCAGCTGCACCTGATGGAAGAGCTGCGAAAGATCCGCCGCGTGGTGACCAAGGCCGACGCAACCGCCCCGCACGAGGTGCTGCTGGTGATTGATGGCAACACCGGCCAGAACGCGCTGGCGCAGGTGCGGTCGTTTGACGATGCGCTGCAGTTGACCGGGCTGATCGTGACCAAACTCGATGGCACGGCCAAGGGCGGCGTGCTGGCCGCCATTGCGCAGGAGCGCCCCATTCCGGTGTATTTCATCGGCGTGGGCGAAAAGCTGGAAGACCTGGAAACCTTCAACGCGCGTGAGTTTGCCCAGGCGCTGCTGACCTGATCTCCCTGCTGATCGGCGCCTCATCGGCGTCCATCAGCGCTGGCATCGTCTGCCAGAGTCCCGTTCGAAGTTCAACACAATGGCTCCATTCCGGGGCCATTTGCGCATTTACGAACTGCAACAATTCCCCCATGATGGGTCCTCCCCTTTCAAAAGGCACGGAAGAGCCATGTTCATTGAGCTGGTCAAAGGTGTTGCGCTGCTGCTGGCGCTGTGTTTTTTGCACGGATTCAACATGCGTGCGTGGCGGCAGCGCCCTCTGGTTGGCCAGGCTTTTTCGGGGCTGATTTTTGGCGGCATCTGCGTGGTAGGCATGCTCACCCCGGTGGTGCTGATGCCGGGAGTGATCTTTGACGCACGCTCGGTGGTGCTCAGCATGGCCGGCTTGTTTGGGGGCCCGCTGGTGGCCGGCATTGCGGCGACCATGGCGGTGATGGGTAGGCTGTGGGTAGGCGGCGCAGGCGTCGAGGTCGGCCTGATGGTGATTGCGCTATGTACCGCAATGGGCCTGCTCTACCGAGAAGGCCGCGCCCGCGGGCGGCTGGGCGTGGAGCCCCTCACGCTGGCACTGTTCGGCCTGCTGCTGCACACCGCGGTGGTCGGCATCTTCCAGCTGCTGCCCGCCGAGGTGGTGATGCGCGTCAACCAAACATTAACCCTGCCGTTTTTGTTGACCTTCACCCCCGCCACGGTGGTTCTGGGCCTGCTGCTGCGCGATGTGGAAGCCCGGCTCGCGACCGAACAAGCGCTCAAAGGCACGGCCGCGCGGCTACATGCCATCACCCGGGCCATCCCCGATGTGTTGCTGGTACTGGACAGCCATGGACGCTATGTCGAAGTGTTGTCCATCAACGACGCCGCCTTGGTGTCCAGCGCCTCCGACCTTTTGGGGAAACGGCTAGACGACGTGTTGCCCCCGGCACAGGCAAACCAGTTCATGGAGCTGATCCGCGAAACGTTGTTGTCCGGCCAGACACACAGCATCGAATACGAAATTCAAACCCGTTCCGGACTTCGACACTTTGAGGGGCGCGCCCAACCTTTGGACGTGAAGGTCAGCGGACAGGCGGCCGTGGTTTTTCTGGCCCGTGACATCACCCAGCGCAAGCAGACCGAAGGTGCCCTGCGCGAATCCGAACTGCGCTTTCGATCCTTGCTGCGCAACATTCCGTCCATCTCGGTGCAGGGCTATCTGGAGGACGGCACCACCAGCTATTGGAACCAGGCGTCGGAACATCTGTATGGCTACACCGCCGAAGAGGCGCTGGGCAGCAACTTGCTGGACCTGATCATCCCGACCCCCATGCGCGACGCGGTGCGCGCCCATGTGAGCCACATGTTTGCCACGGGCGAGTTGGTCCCGGCCGGCGAGCTGCAATTGCGGCGCAAGGACGGCACGCTGGTGGATGTGTTCTCCAGCCACGCCTACATCCAGGTGCCGGGCCATCCGCCGGAAATGTTCTGCATCGACATCGACATTTCGGGCCGCAAGGCGGCCGAGGACGAAGCGCGCTACCTGGCGTTTTATGACGCGCTCACCCAGTTGCCCAACCGCCGCCTGCTGGTAGACCGGCTGCAGCAGGTGCTGGCCAACAGTGCGCGATCGGGCCTGACCACCGCTGTGCTGTTTGTCGACCTCGACAACTTCAAGACCCTGAACGACACCCGCGGCCATGAGGTGGGCGACCTGCTGCTAAAAGAAGTGGCCCAGCGCCTGCGCGGCTGCGTGCGCGAGCAGGACACCGTGGCGCGGTTGGGCGGCGACGAGTTTGTGCTGGTGCTGCAGAACCTGAGCAGCGACGCGCCCGAGGCCGCCGCGCAGACCCGCACCCTGGGCGAATTGATCTTGGCGCAGTTGCGCCAGCCCTATGACCTGGCCGGACACGAGCACCACTTCACGGCCAGCATCGGGGTCACGCTGCTGCGCGACCACAGCGACACGGTGGACGAGGTGCTCAAACAAGCGGACATGGCCATGTACCGCGCCAAGAACGCGGGACGAAACACCCTGCGCTTTTTTGACCCCGACATGCAGCAGGCCGTGAACCGCCGCGCACTGCTCGAGGCCGAGCTGCACAACGGGCTGCGCCAGTCGCAGTTCTTGCTGCTGTACCAGCCGCAGGTCAATGCCGAAGGGCACGTGACGGGCGCCGAGGCGCTGGTGCGCTGGCAGCACCCCGTGCAGGGCATGGTGCCGCCGTCAGAATTCATCCCGCTGGCAGAGGAGTCAGGCCTGATCTTGCCGCTGGGCCACTGGGTGATGGAAACCGCCTTGCGCCAGCAAGCGCTGTGGCGGCTGGACCCGGCACTGGCCCATCTGAGCCTGGCGATCAATGTCAGCGCCCGCCAGTTTTTGCAGGACGACTTTGTGGCCCAGGTGCTGGCGCTGCTGGATCGCACCGGCGCCAACCCGGCCCAGATCAAGCTGGAGCTGACCGAAAGCCTGCTGCTGGACAACGTCGACAACGTGATCTCCACCATGCACGCGCTCAAACGCCGCGGGCTGGGCTTCTCGCTGGACGACTTTGGCACCGGCTATTCGTCCCTGAGCTACCTCAAGCGCCTGCCGCTGGACCAGATCAAGATCGACCAGGGTTTTGTGCGCGACGTGCTGCTGGACCCGAGCGACGCCGCCATTGCGCGGTCGATCATCGCGTTGGCAGGCAGCCTGGGGCTGGACGTAATCGCCGAAGGGGTGGAAACCGGCGCGCACCTGCAGTTTTTGCTGGAACATGGCTGCAAGGCCTTTCAGGGGTATCTGTTTGGGCGCCCCTTGCCGCTGCAGGACTTTGAGCAGAGGGCGTTGCAGGCCCCGCATGCGGTCCCGCCCGCCACGGTCTGACAGACACTCAGCATTCAGCGGCATGCGTTGTAGAGCCATGGGCGCAATTCGTGCTCAAGGCACCCCTCAGAGATGCCGATAACGTGGGGTGGAAACCGCGGAGGTGTCCCATGCGCATTGAATCATCCGCCCTGCAGATGCAGGCACAGCACGCCGCTACACGCGTGCATACCCAATCCAGCCGACTGGAAATGTGGGTGGGCGTGCGCCCCAACAACGCTCCGCCCCGACCGCCCCCCCCAACCCCCGCCGTGCAGATATCGAGCGCGGCGCGGCTGGCCGAGGCGGCAGCCCAATCCATAGAAAGTTCCCCTGAGCGGAACCGCGACGAGGGTCTCACGCCCCAGCTGGCAATGATCCGCGACCTCATCGAGCGCCTGACCGGTGTGCTGGTGCGCGTCTACACCGGCACCGAGGCCACAGCACCGCCCCCCAACGATCTGCCCCGCCAGCCGGAAGCGGCGGGTACATCCAGCGCAGCGCCGCCCCGGGCGGGGTTTGGTCTGATCTACGAACAGCGTGAGGTGATCGAGGAAACCGAGCGCACCCAGTTTGCCGCGGCGGGCACGGTGCGCACCGCCGACGGCCGTGAGATCGCGTTTACCTTGCAGCTGGACATGCAGCGCTACTACCGGCAAGAGTCATCGGTCAGCCTGCGGCTCGGCGATGCGACAGTGGTGGACCCGCTGGTCATCAACTTTGACGGCACGGCCGCCCAGTTGCAAAACCTGCGCTTTGCCTTTGATCTGGACGGCGACGGCCAGACCGAAAACGTGCCGTTGCTGGCCGGCAACCGGGGCTACCTGGCGCTGGACATCAACCAGAACCAACGCATCGACAACGGACTGGAACTGTTTGGCCCTGGCACGGGCAACGGGTTTGCCGAACTGGCGCGCCATGACAGCGACCACAACGGCTGGATCGACGAATCCGACCCCATTTACCAGCAGTTGCGCGTATGGACGCCCACTGGTGACGGCACCGGCAGCCTCCAGACCCTGGCGGAACTGGGCGTCGGTGCCGTGCAGCTGTCGTCTGTGGCAAGCCCGTTTGCACTGCGCGCCGCCGACAACTCCAGTCTGGGGGCCGTGCTCTCCACCAGCGTCTACCTGCGCGAGGACGGCGGTGTGGGCACCGTGCAGCAGATGGACCTGAGCGTGTAGGCGCAGCCATCAGCGGATGAGGCGGCGCGCTACAGCCAGCGCCTTCTCAAACCGTCACCACGCCCGCATCGGCCATTTGCGCGTCCACCCAGGCGCCGTATTCGACGGAAGCCTGCGCGGTTTGCACCACCATTTGCGGCAGGGTGTAAGGATGCTGGGCGCGCAGCAGCGCCAGCAGCGCAGGCACCGCACGCGGCATGGTCTTGCACACCACCCGCAGTTCACGGTCTTCCTGCAAGGCACCTTGCCAGCGAAAGTAGGCCGTGATGGGCTCCACCTGCACACAGGCTGCCAGGCGCGCCTGCAACACGGCCTGGGCCAACCGCCGGGCTTCGGGCTCGGTGGCCACCGTAGTGGTTACCAATTGGATATCGCGGAGGGCAATGGCATCGGTCATGCGCGTCTCCCAAGGGCTGCGGGGGACCGGAGTCTGCCATAGCGTTGGGCGTAGCGCCATCAGAAAACAACCGCTCATTAGTATCAAATTGATAGCTACTAGCGCTTTATAGATAAGAGCCAGAGGCGGTTTTCATCCAAAGTTTGGAGATCAACAAAGTCCTACAACCCAACGGGAACTATGGCCTTAGCACTCGATCACAGAGAGTGCTAATATCATGGCCTAGAGGAAAGGATTCCCGGAATGAACATTCAAACTGGAACCGCGACGACGACTTTGGCACCTGCCAATCCCTGGGCGCTGGTGCCCCCCTTGGGCAACCTGGACGCCTACATTTCGGCCGTCAATCGCCTGCCCCTGCTCACCCACGAAGAAGAGCAGACCTACGCACGCCAGCTCAAGGACAACAACGATCTGGACTCTGCCGGTCGACTGGTGATGTCGCACCTGCGTCTGGTGGTGTCCATTGCACGCCAGTACCTGGGCTACGGCTTGCCACACGGCGACCTGATCCAGGAAGGCAACGTGGGCCTGATGAAAGCCGTCAAACGTTTTGACCCCGACCAGGGTGTACGTCTGGTGAGCTACGCCATGCACTGGATCAAGGCCGAAATCCACGAATACATCCTGAAGAACTGGCGCATGGTCAAGGTGGCCACCACCAAGGCACAGCGCAAGCTGTTCTTCAATTTGCGCTCGATGAAGCAGGGCTTCAAGGCCGATGCGGCCGCAGCCGACGCAGCCACCCACCGCGACACCTTGTCTGAACGCGAGATCGACGCTGTGGCAGAGAAGCTCAATGTGAAGCGCGAAGACGTCATCGAGATGGAAACCCGCATGTCCGGTGGCGATGTGCTGCTGGACCCCGCTCCATCGGACGATGGCGAGCAGGCTTTTGGCCCCATCGCTTATCTGGCAGACGCAGCCCACGAGCCCACCGCCATGATCGAGTCACGCCAGCGCGATGCGTTGGCCACCGATGGCATTGCCACCGCGCTCGATAGCCTGGATGACCGCAGCCGCCGCATCGTGGAAGAGCGCTGGCTGAAGGTCAACGACGACGGATCGGGCGGCATGACCCTGCACGACCTGGCGGCCGTGTACGGCGTAAGCGCCGAACGCATCCGCCAGATCGAGGTGGCGGCCATGAAGAAGATGAAAAAGGCGCTGGCCGAGTTCGCCTGAGCCTGCGCGGGGGCGCGTTAATATCTCCCCTCTGCAGAAGTTGCCCCACAGGGCCCCAGTTCTGGGGCCCTGTGTCGTTTTGGCCCTCGCACTTGCCCTTGCTGTAGGCCCAACTATTCCAAAGGAGACCCGTCCTCATGCCCCGCAACCTTTCGCGCCGCGCGTCCTTGCTGATTGCTTTGGCAGCCGCCTCCCCCTGGGCCCTGGCCCAGACCAACAAGCCAGCCGCAGCCACCTCGGCCCCGCTGGCCTGGCCCACCAAGCCCATCAGGATCATCGTGGGGTTCCCGGCCGGAACCTCGCCCGACCTGACGGCACGCACGTTCTCTGAGCCCCTGTCCAAGGCCCTCGGCCAGCCGGTGATCGTTGAAAACCGGGTGGGCGCTGGCGGCAATATCGGTGCTGACGTGGTGGCCAAGGCCCGTGATGACCACACCATCGGTTTGTTGATCAACGGCAACATGACCATTGCCAAGATGCTGAACCCGGCCGTGCCCTACGACCCGCTCAAGGACCTGGCGCCGCTGAGCCTGATCGGCACCTCGCCCCTGGTACTGACCGCCCCCATCAGCCAGCCTGGCGTACCCGCAAACGCCGATGCCCGCGATTTTTTTGTGGCGGCGCGCAACGGCGGTGACAAGTGGAGCTATGGCACGCCCGGGGTGGGCACGGTGGGCCACATCGGCACCGAATTACTCAAGTCCCGCAGCAACATCAACCCTGTGCACATTCCCTACCCGGGCTACCCCGCCGTGGCCACAGCTATTTTGGGCGGTCAACTGCAGATGGCGCTGATGCCGCCAGCGCTGGCGCAGGCCCAAATCCGCGCAGGCAAGCTGCGCGCAATCGGCGTCACGTCCGCCGGGCGCAGCCCCCTGGCACCGGACATCCCCAGTCTGAGCGAAGCAGGGATTCGCGGCTTCGATCTGGAGATCTGGAACGCATTTGCCGCACCCTCGACCATGCCCAAACCCATCCAGGCAAAGCTGGCCGCGTTGATCAGTGAAATCGCCCGCAGCCAGGACGTGCGGGGCAAGCTGTTCCAGCAGGGCTGGCAGGTCGTTGGCACATCTCCCGAAGGCTTGGCGAACCGCATCAAGGCCGACACCGCACTGCTGGGTGGCGTGATTGCCATGCGCGGTATCAAGGCCGAATAAAAAGCCGCATCGCTCACCCTGCGTTGTTGCAACGACGGGCGATGCTCCTACGGGGTTCGTGGGTCAGCGTTTTGACAGAGTGAACCCAGCGCTCGGGTTCAGCCCGCCTCGGCCAGCAAGGCCTTCACATCCGACGCCAAGGCTTGGGCACCGCTGCCGTAGCGGTTGTACACACGCAAACGGCCCGCCGGGTCGTAAACGTAGCTACCGGCCGAGTGGTCCATGGTGTAGCTGGTGGGCGTCTTGCCATCGACCTTCTTGTAGTAGATCTTGAAGTCTTTGGCGACGGCTGCCAGCTGTGCAGGCGTGCCCGACAAGGCCAGAAAGCTGGGGTCAAAGTTGGCCATGTAGGCCTTCAGCACTTCGGGCGTGTCGCGTTCGGGGTCGACGGTCACAAAGATGCCCTGCAATCGGTCGCCATCCTTGCCCAGCATCTTCTTCACTTCTGCAAGCTCTTGCATCGACGTAGGGCAGACATCCGGGCACTGCGTGAAGCCGAAGAACACCACCACGACCTTGCCGGCAAAATCCTTGATGTGGCGGGCTTGCCCGTTGTGGTCCGTCAACGGGAGGTCGCGCGCGTATTCGGCGCCGGTGATGTCCACACCCCGAAACTCTGCTTTTTTCTCAGAACATGCAGTAAAAAGGCCTGCAGCGCTTATGGATAAAGCGCCAACAGCTATTTTTTTAAGAGCGTTTCTTTTGAGCATGGTCTTACAACACGTAGTGGTCCACCAGCAGCGCGGCAAACAACACGCTCAGGTGGATGAGTGAAAAGCGGAAGGTCTTGCGCGCGAGCGCGTCGGAATAATTGCGCCACAGCGCAAAGCCGTAGCCACAAAAGCCCGCACTCAGCACCACGGCGGCCGCCAGATAGATCCATGAGCTCATGCCGTAGATGAAAGGCATAAGGCAGCCCGCGAACAGGATGAGCGTGTACAAAAACACCTGCAGCCGGGTGAACTCGTTGCCATGGGTGACCGGGAGCATGGGCAGGCCGGACTTGCGATAGTCTTCCACCCGGTACAGCGCCAGTGCCCAGAAGTGCGGGGGCGTCCACAGGAATATGATGAGGAACAGAATAAGGGCCTCGGGCCCGACATCGCCCGTCATCGATGACCAGCCCAGGACCGGGGGCATCGCGCCGGAAGCGCCACCAATGACGATGTTCTGCGGCGTCAGCGGCTTGAGGATGACGGTGTATATGACCGCATAGCCGACAAAGGTGGCAAAGGTCAGCCACATGGTCAGCGGGTTGACCCACACATACAGCAGCCATGAGCCGGCGCCGCACAGCACGGCGGAGAACAGCAGCGTCTGCGCATTGCCCAGCTCGCCCTTGGCGGTGGGCCTCCAGGCCGTG
>JAUXZO010000111.1 GCA_030692685.1 Acidovorax sp.
TGCGGCGAAGATCATTCAGTTTTTCACGAACGTCCACCAGTTTGTGCTCCGCCAGGCCTCTGGCCTCTTGGCAATGAGCACCATCCTCCAGCCTTAGTAGTTCCGCAACTTCGTCCAAACTAAAGCCCAGTCGCTGTGCAGATTTCACAAACCTCACTCGGCTTACCTCTGCGTCCCCATAACGTCGAATACTGCCATACGGACGCTCCGGTTCGGTCAACAATCCTTTGCGCTGGTAAAACCGAATAGTTTCGACATTGACATCAGCTGCGGCAGCAAACTCGCCAATTGTTAGCTGGCTCACAATTTTCTCCATGTGCTTGACTCCGTACTTAAGTACGGAAGTAATCTTACGCCATGAAATGCATTACCACAGACCAACTCGTCGCCACGCAACAGCGGAAACAGCGTGGCCCCATCGCCCTAATTACCGGCGGTGTTGCGGCCTTTCTCGCATCCGCCTGCTGCCTCGGCCCACTGGTGCTGATTCTGTTGGGATTTAGTGGCGCCTGGATTGGCAACCTGGCACTCCTAGAGCCTTATCGACCCTTCTTTATTGGAATTGCCCTGCTGGCGTTGTGTTTGGCTGGGCTGCGCCTCTACCGCCCTGCTGAGTCCTGCTCTCCCGGCGAACTCTGTGCGCTACCGCGAGTTCGCGTCCTCTACAACGTCGCCTTTTGGACGGTTGTGACCTTGGTGCTGGTCGCGCTCGCGTTTCCCTACGTCTTACCCTTGTTCTATTGAAAAGGAATTGCCCATGAAACACCCCATCCTTTTGCTCATACTGGTCGCGCTCCTTGCCGCTCCCGCTTGGGCTGCTCCCAAGACGGTGACCTTGTCAGTCCCTGGTATGACCTGTGCGGCGTGCCCTATTACTGTCAAGACTGCTTTGATCAAAACCCCTGGCGTCTCGCAAGCGAACGTAAATTACGAGAAACGACAAGCCACCGTCCTCTTCGACGATGCGAAAACAAGCACTGCGGCGCTCACACGGGCCACTGCGGATGCAGGCTTTCCCTCGCAAGTGGTCGGGGTGTCTCCATGAAGCAGGTCGTTTTGGAGTCCACCCTGACATGCCCGAGTTGTGGCCAAAAGAAAGCAGAACTAATGCCGGAAGACGCGTGCCAGTGGTTTTACGAGTGCGAACAATGTCACACGGTACTGAAGCCGAAACCAGGGGATTGCTGCGTTTTTTGCTCATACGGAACCATGCCATGCCCACCCATCCAGAACAGAGGCGTTTTGGCGAATTGCTGCAGTTGAGAACTTTCTTCATTGCTTGGGGTCCCACCTCCACTAAACTCAGTCTATGACCCGAAACCGTCGCCACCGTCTGATCACAGTGCTTTTCGCACTGTTCAGTCTGCTGTTCATGCAGTTAGCAGTGGCGAGCTACGCGTGTCCCGGTGCGGAATCAAAAGTAGCCGCCATATCTGCAATGGCGGAGGCAGGCATGCCCTGCGCTCAGTCCATGACGGTGAACATGGACGAGGAGCAGCCCAACCTGTGCAAGGCGCATTGTCAAGCAGGCCAACAAGTTGCTGACAAGTACGAATTACCTGCCCCGGTCGCCTTGACCGCCCTTCCCCCCGATTTCTTAATGCCGGTCGTTGCACCGGTATTGCAAGGGGCGCCCATGCAGGCGCCTCACCTGATGCGCACCACGGCCCCGCCCGTGGCCATCCGGCACTGCTGCTTCCGCCTCTAGCTTCCCGAACCGCCTGCTTCTGTCTGGTGCAACTCGACTGCACCGGCATGTCGTTGTTCGCGTTCTGGAGGTTTTATGTCTATTCGCTTTTTAATTCGTCAGGCGGCCGGTTCTGTCCTGATCGCGGCTGCGGCGTTTCCCGCCGTGGCAGCGGATCCCATCACGTTGCTGGAGGCCCAGCGCATCGCGGTGAGCCGCTCCCAGCAACTGCTGGCCCAGGACGCACTCACCATCGCGGCCAAGGAGCAGGCGGTGGCGGCCGGCCAACTACCGGACCCTGTCCTGAAGTTCGGCCTGGACAACCTGCCGGCGAACGGTCCCGACAAACTGAGCCTGACGCGGGATTTCATGACCATGCGGCGCATCGGCATCATGCAGGAGTTGCCGCGGGCCGAAAAGCGCCGGCTCAGATCCGAACGATACGAACAAGACGCCCTGCGCGTGCAGGCACAGCGCCAGCTGACCCAGGCCAATGTGCAGCGCGACACCGCGCTGGCATGGCTGGACCGCTATTACAGCCTGGCCATGCGCGAGCTGATTCAGCAGCAGGTGGAAGAAGCCCAGCAGCAGACCGAGGCCGCCAATATCGCCTTCCGCGCCGGCCGTGGAAGCCAGGCGGACATCTTTGCGGCCCGCGCCGCCACCATTTCGCTGCAGGACCGCATCAGCCAGATCGACCAGCAGGCGCGCAGCGCCACGTTGATGCTGGCGCGTTGGGTGGGCCAGCCCGCTGCCGCGCGGCCTCCAACTGGAGTGCCCCCCTGGAACAGTCCGCCCCTGCCAGGAGGCGCCTCTGTAGAACAGCTCAAGCAACATCCAGAACTCCTGGCAATGGCTGCCGAGATTGATGCGCTGGAAACCGACGCACGGCTTGCCCAAGCCAACAAACAGGCGGACTGGAGCGTCGAGGCAAGCTACGCCCAACGCGGTCCCGCCTACTCCAACATGATTTCAATCGGGGTTTCCATTCCGCTGCAGTGGGACCAAAAGAACCGGCAGGACCGCGAAGTGGGATCGAGGCTGGCACTGGTTGAGGAGGCCAAGGCTCGCTACGAAGACATGCTGCGCACCCGTGAAGCCGAGGTGCGAAGCACGTTCAACGACTGGCAGACCGGCATGGAAAGGGTCGCGAGGTATCGCAGCGAACTGATACCGGCCACCAGGCAACGCGTCGAAGCGGCGCTCACCACCTACCGTACCGGGAAAAGCGACCTTGCCAGTGCTTTGAGCGCGCGCCAAGGTGAGATTGATGTCCGGATGCAAGCTTTGGCTGTGGAGGCAGATACAGCACGC
>JAUXZO010000114.1 GCA_030692685.1 Acidovorax sp.
CTGCAGCAAGCGGTGGTCACGCCCCCGGTGACATATGCGGATGTCGTGAACAAGAACACAGGGGATAGGCAATCGGATACTATTACTGGATGAAATCACAGTATCAATGGGGCTGCTGGAGCTAAATAGATACCCCTTATATTTGTACAGTTATGATAAAAATTTACACCGACGCTTCCGACGTCCCGCAACCTCCTGAAGAGGTTCGCATCCCCCTGCAGGCCGTGCGCGGTCGGGGTTCGGTGACGGCCATGGCGCACCGGTTTGTGCGCGATGCACGCGAGGTGGTGGACGACGGGTGGAGCCACCCACCCTGGCAAGAAGATGGCACAGACGCTGCGCAAACAGCCCCGGCATTGGCCACGCGCGTGCACCTGGAAACCGCCCGCAGCGCCCTTTGTGCCAACGACTCGCCGGACATCTTTTTCGAACTCTCGGTCAACCCCTACCGCGGCTGCGAGCATGGCTGCATTTACTGCTACGCCAGGCCCACGCACAGTTACCTCAACCTCTCGCCCGGGCTGGATTTTGAAACGCAGATCATTGCCAAGCAGAACATTGCCCAGCTGCTGCGTAGCGAGTTGTGCGCGCCGCGCTACGTCCCTAGGCTGCTCAACATCGGCTCGGCCACCGATTGTTATCAGCCCGTGGAGCGTGAACTCCAGCTCACCCGCAGCCTTATTGAAGTGATGCGCGACGCGCGCCATCCGTTCTCGCTCATCACCAAATCAAGCGGGGTCGAGCGCGACCTCGATCTGCTGGCGCCGCTCGCCGCGCAAAATTTGGCTGCGGTGTATATCACCATCACCACGCTCGACCCGGCCCTGGCCCGCCGCATGGAGCCCCGTGCCGCCGCGCCCCACCGGCGCCTGCGCACCATCCGCGCGCTGGCCGATGCCGGGGTGCCCGTGGGCGTGAGCGTGGCGCCACAAATCCCGTTCATCACCGAAGACATGGAACAGGTGCTGGAGGCCGCACACGACGCCGGTGCGCGCAGCGCCTTCTACACCGTGCTGCGCCTGCCGTGGGAGCTGGACACCCTGTTTCGCGAATGGCTGCAGGTGCACTACCCGCAACGTGCAGCCCGCGTCATGGCGCGTGTGCAAGACCTGCACAACCTCAGCGACACCCAGCGCAGCGCGGGCAAAACCTATCACAGCGACTTTGCCACCCGCATGAAAGGCAGTGGCCTGTGGGCCGACCTGGTGCGCCAGCGGTTTGCCACCACCTGCCGCAGGCTGGGGCTGAACCGCGAACGGGTGGAACTGGACCTGTCGCAGTTTCGGCCCGGACTGTTGCAGGGGCAGAGCAGCTTGTTCTGACGGGTTGAGTAGCAAAAATATGAGTCAAATTGGCCTCTAGCGCTTATCCATAAAGCGCTGGCAGCTATAAAAATAATATTTTCGCAGTGCGTTCTCTTCAGCGCTACGCACCCCACACCCGTTGCACCACCTGCGTGTACAGCGGAATCCCCAGCACGATGTTCAGCGGAAACGTGAGCCCCAGCGACAGGCTCACATACAGCGAAGGGTCCGCCTCGGGGATGGCGTAGCGCACCACCGCAGGCACCGCGATATACGACGCACTGGCGGCCAGCACTATCAGCAGCACGGCATCGCCTGCGGGCACCTTGGCCACCCATGCCAGCCCCAGCGCCAAACTGGCATGCACCAGCGGCCCCACCACGGCATATGCAAGCAGCCAGGGCGACTGCGAGCGCAATGCTGGCAGGTTGCGCGCAGTTGCAATCCCCATGTCCAGCAAGAAAAGGCACAACATGCCCTTGAACAGGTCGCCCGAAAAAGGCTGCATGGCAGCCTTGCCCGCGTCGCCGGTCACCAGCCCGATCACCATCGCGCCCAGTAGCAGCAGTTGCGTGCCGTCGGTAAACGACTCGTGCAGGATCTTGCCCATCGACAGGCCCGGCCCGCCATGCCCCGCCCGTGGCGCGGCTGGTGCCACCCCGCCCACGCCGGGTGCAGCCACGGCCAGCACCGGTAGCGCGTGGGGAGAGTGGAGCGTGTGAGGCGCCGTAGCCGCTGCCGCCATCCGCTGCCGCTGCGCATTGGCCAGCATCACCGCCAGAATGATCGCGGGCGACTCCATCAGCGCCATCGCTGCGGCCATGTAGCCGCCGTAGGCAATGTGTTGCGACTCCAGATACTGCGTGGCCGTTACAAACGTGACCGCGCTGACTGACCCATACGTGGCTGCCACCGCCGCCGCGTCAAAGCCCGACAACACGCGCCGCAGCAGTACGTAGCCCACCAGCGGCACCACCACGGCCAGCAACATTGCAAGCCCCAGGCTGCTCACCACGCTGGGCGTCAGGCCCGACGCGGCCAGCGCGAAACCCCCTTTGAGCCCGAGCGCCATCAGCAGGTAGATGGACAAAAACTTGGAGATCGCCGCAGGCATCTCCAGGTTCGATCGCACCAAGCATGCAAACACCCCCAGGGCAAAAAACAAAATTGCAGGGTCCAGCAAGCTTTGCATCGTTCAACTCCTTGTTGGGGCCCGATGCTAGGGGGAGGAGGTCAGAAAGTAAAATCGATTTGAATCGACTTATCTATAGAGAAAATTCTATGAACATCACCTTTCGCCAGTTGCGCCTGTTTCTCGCGTTGGCCGAAACCGGCAGCGTCAGTGCCGCGGCTAAGGTCATGCATGTGACCCAGCCCACCGCCTCCATGCAGCTGCGAGAGGTGACGCAGGCCGTGGGTCTGCCGCTCTACGAAGTCATATCTCGCCGCGTGCACCTTACCGATGCAGGCCGCTCCCTGGCCCGCACCGCGCGTGCCATTGCTGGCGAATGGGATGCGTTTGCGCAGCGTGTGTCTGGCGCCAAGGGCCTTACCAGCGGCCACCTCAAGGTTGCCGTGGTCAGCACCGCCAAGTACTTTGTGCCGCGCCTGCTGGGCAGCTTCTGCAAGCTGCACCCGCAGATCGACATCTCGCTCGAAGTGCTCAACCGCGACCACGTCATCACCCGTCTGCGCAGCAATCTGGACGACCTCTACGTCATGTCCGTGCCGCCCGGCGATTTGCCGCTGGAGGACCACCTTCTCATGCCCAACCCCCTGGTTGTCATCGCCCCCGCAGGCCACCCGCTGGCCGACAAAAAGCGCGTCAAGCTGGCGCAATTGCAGAGCGAACGCTTCATCCTGCGAGAAAAAGGCTCTGGCACCCGCATGGCTACCGATGCGCACCTGCGCCAGCTGGGCTTTGCCCCGGGCGCCGTGCTGGAGCTGGGCAGCAACGAGGCCATCAAGGAATCGGTGGAAGGCCAGCTTGGCGTGTCCATCCTCTCACGCCACGCGCTGGGCGCCCATCACGACGGCCTGACGGTGCTCAATGTGCAGGGCTTCCCCATTCAGTCGCAGTGGCACCTGGTCTGGCCCAAGGGCAAACAGCTGTCACCGATTGCGGAGGTGTTTCGGGGGCATTTGATGGGTGAGGTGGACGGGTGGATGGCGGGAAGGTAGCCGCCCTGAGGGTCGCGGTCCCTGGTATGAATGGCTGTTACCGTCCTCGGCGCAAGTGTTTGCCGATGGCGCTAGTCACCGGATGAATGCAACCGGAACGTCGCTGAGCTGCGCGGTTTGCAGAGCAGCGGATCCAATGAGCAAGTGGTGCATGGCCCCAGCCCCGCGGGTGGCCATCGCGATCAGGTCAGCCTTTTGTCGGCGTGCAAACTGGGCAATGCCGGGTTTTGGGTCGCCAACGAGACCGTGCACCTGATGGGAGATGCCTGCGGCTGCGAGGATCTCCGCCGCGCGCCCCAGCACTGCGTCGGACTGTCGGCCGCTCCATTCCTGCAGCACGTCATCGTGGGGCGGGAGAATTGCCGCCGCCAGCGTCAGGCCGGGTCGGAAATGGACCAGGTCCACATGCACATGCCCCAGCCGCTCAGAGCATTCTGCAAGGCGCTGCACGGCTTGCAAAGATGCGGGCGATTCGTCTACCGGGGCGACCACCCGCAGGGTGACTCCGAGCGCGGAGGGGATTTGAACGCCGGGTCGCACCAGCACCACGGGGCAGTGGGCGGCCGGAGCGACGCGCAAGGCCACCGACCCCATCGCGTAACCTCCTAGCGGGCCGTGTCTGCCGCTGCCCATCACCAACACGCAGTTTTCGTAGCGCTGCGCCACATCAAGGATCGTGTCTGCAGGCGGGCCGATGTGGACCAGCAGCTCCGGGTTGTGCCCGCTCGCCAGCAGCAGCGCGCGCGCTGGCTCAATCGCCTTCCCACCCAGCTCATGCGCTGCCGCTTCCAGCGTGGCGTGGTCTACGCCAGAGCCAGGGGCCAGGCGCAATGGCGGCCGTTGCACGTTCAGCAGAATGACTCGGACAGTGGACCAGTCGCCGCCGTACGCTGCCACCAGGCGGCAAGCGTGGAGGGAGGCTTCTGTGTCATCAACGGCAACAAGAATGTTCAGCGGGTTCATCAGTGAGGGGCTATCGGGGGGAAGGATGGACACCGTCACGGCGTGATCGCCACCTTCAGCACGCCATCGCGCTGGTGGCTGAACAGCTCATAGGCTTTCTCGATGTCATCGAGTTTGAATCGGTGGGTCACCATCGGTGCCAAATCCAGCCGCCCCGCCTGGATCACCGACATCAGCCGGCGCATGCGTTCCTTGCCTCCAGGGCACAGCGTTGTGATGATCTTGTGGTCACCCAGCCCCGCAGCGAAGGCGCCGAGCGGGATCGTCAAGTCGTCGGAATACACGCCAAGACTGGACAGAGTACCGCCCGGACGCAGCACGCGCAAACACGCTTCAAACGTAGCCTGCATGCCAAGCGCTTCAATGGCAACGTCTACGCCGCGGCCGCCGGTCAGGCGCATGATCTCTTCCACAGGGTCCTGGCGGCTCGCGTCGATGACCACGTCGGCACCCATGCGGCGCGCTATGTCCAGTCGTCCTGCGATGCGGTCCACCCCGATCACGGTGGTCGCGCCGCTGAGCTTGGCGCCAGCGGTGGCGCACAGGCCGATCGGCCCTTGAGCGAAGACAGCCACTGTGTCGCCAATGCGGATGCCGCCGCTCTCAGCGCCGCCGAAGCCCGTCGACATGATGTCCGGGCACATCAGAACTTGTTCGTCAGTCAGGTCATCGGGCACCACGGCCAGGTTGGTCATTGCGTCCGGAACGAGCAGGTACTCCGCCTGGCAACCGTCGATGGTGTTACCGAAACGCCACCCGCCCAGCGGTTTCCAGCCGTGGGCTGTGCCCGCACCGTCCTGCGAGGCGCACCCGCACTGGCAGGCGTTGCTCCAGCCACTGGGCGTAATCGCACCGGCGATCACGCGCTGACCCTCTTTGTAGCCACGCACCGCGGAGCCTAGCTTCTCGATAACGCCCACCGGCTCATGCCCAATCGTCAAGCCTTTGGCGACCGGGTACTCGCCCTTAAGGATGTGCACGTCGGTGCCGCAGATCGTTGTCGTGGTCACACGGATGAGCGCGTCCAGCGGTCCCACGTCTGGAACTGGTTTTTCATCGAGAACGATGCGTCCCGGCTCGACAAACACGGCTGCTTTCATCTTGGGCATGAACTTCTCCTGTCTCTGGTGAGAGGGCTTGGGTCGGCTAAGCCCGAATGTCGCTCGGTTTGAGTTGCAGCAATTGACGAAGATCAATCGGGCGCCGATCTTTCCTGCCGTGCGGACCGCAGCTGGCTCTGCCCGAACCGGTCAGGGGTTTTCCGCTGGAGATGCGCCTTGCGGTGATCCCCCGAAGTGGCGTAGCAAGGCCTTCTCGAACTCCAGGACGATGAGCAGCGCGAAGCCCACCGCCACGATGCGCAACCCCCACGTCAGGGGCAGCGCCTCGGTGCGCAACAGCTGTTGCATTACCGGTGCATACGTAAAGAGCAACTGCATTGCAAAAACGCCGCCCACGGCCGCCAGCACGCGCGGCGTGCCGCGAACGCCCTGCCAGGTAAAGGAACGCGCCTTCAGATAGCGCACGCTGAACAGGTAGAAAACTTCCATGCACACCAGCGTGTTGACCGCCACGGTGCGCGCCGCCTCCACGCTGGCCCCGTGCCATAACGCCCACTCGAACATGCCGAAGATGCCCGCCAGGAACAGCGTGGACACCAGCACGATGCGCCAGACCAGAAAGCGTGAAAGCAGCGGTTCGCCGGGCGGGCGGGGCGGCCTTTGCATGACCCCCGGTTCGGGTGGCTCAAAGGCTAGCACCATCGCCAGCGCGACGGAGCCGACCATGTTCACCCACAGCACCTGCGCCGGCAGAATGGGCAATGCCACGCCGAGCAGCACCGCCAGCAGCAGCGACAACGACTCCCCGCCGTTGACCGGCAACATGAAGGTCACCGTTTTCTTCAGGTTGTCGTAGACGGTGCGCCCCTCTTCCACGGCGTGCGCAATCGATGCGAAGTTGTCGTCGGCCAGCACCACCGCGCCTGCCTGTTTGGCAGCCTCTGTGCCTTTGCGGCCCATGGCGATGCCGACGTCGGCCTGCTTGAGCGCAGGTGCGTCGTTGACCCCGTCACCCGTCATCGCCACGATCTCGCCGTTGGCTTGCAGGGCACGCACCAGGCGCAGCTTGTGTTCGGGGCTGGCGCGCGCGAACACCCGTGCGTGGCGCACGGATTCGCGCAGGGCAGCGTCGTCCATGGCCTCCAGCTCGGGCCCGGTGATGGCCTGGTGGTCGTCGCCCATGCCAAGCTGCATCGCGATGGCGCTGGCCGTCACGCCGTGGTCACCCGTGATCATCACGACGCGGATACCCGCGTTGCGGCACTGGGCTACCGCCTGCATCGCCTCCGCGCGGGGTGGATCAATGATGCCGACAATGCCCAGCAGCGTCAGCCCGTGCTCTGCATCGCTTTGTTGAAGATCTGGTCCGGTGGGCAGTTCGCGTTCGGCAAGCGCCAGCACGCGGCGTCCGGCCCTGGCCTGGGCATCGATCGCGGCGCGCCAGCTTGTGGTGTCCATCGGCTCGGCACGGCCGTCGCGACCCGCCTGCTGCGCGCACATGGCGAGAACCCGCTCGGGCGCGCCTTTTACCAACAGTAAGTTGCCGTTGCCGTTGCTGCTGCGATGGAGCGTGGCCATGTATCGGTGCTCGGACTCGAAGGGGATCACGTCCAGCCGCGCGCGTTCGATTTTCAGCGCGACCGGGTTCACGCCGACTTTCATGGCCAGGGTGAGCAGGGCGCCCTCGGTCGGGTCCCCAGCCAGCTGCCACCCCTTGTCGTCCTCATGCAAACTGGCGTCGTTGCACAGCGCTGCAGCTTGTGCCAGCCTTAGCACGACGGGTGCAGTTTGCGCCAGATGCGCCGCTTCCAGGGCCTGGCCGTCCAGCGTCAGCGTGCCCACCGGTGCATAGCCTGCACCTTCGACTTCGAGCGGCAGCCCGGCGCACACTACCGACTGAACCGTCATCTCGTTGCGGGTCAAGGTGCCGGTCTTGTCCGAGCAGATGACCGTCACCGACCCGAGGGTTTCGACAGCGGGCAGGCGGCGGATCACGGCGTGGCGTCGTGCCATGCGCTGCACGCCAATTGCCAGCGTAACAGTCAAGATGGTCGGCAGCCCTTCGGGAATCGCGGCGACCGCCAGGCCCACCGCAGCCAGGAACATCTCTGAGGCTGACATCCCGCGCAGCAAGGTACCGAACAAAAAGAGCAGCGCTGCCGTTGCAAGGATCACGACCGTCAGGCGGCGTCCAAAGACATTCATCTTTGCCAGCAGCGGCGTCGTGCCTTGCTCCACTGAGGCGAGCATGCGACCGATACGCCCCATCTCGGTGGCTGCACCGGTTGCGACAACCACGGCCCGCGCCTGGCCCTGCGTGATCAGTGTGCCCGCATAGCCCATGCACCGGCGGTCACCAATCGCCGCGTCGTCAGCGACAGGGTCGCTGTGCTTGGCTGCGGGCACGGACTCGCCTGTGAGGACGGATTCGTCAATGTGCAGGTTGCGCGCCTGCAGCAGCCGAACGTCCGCCGGAAGGCTGTCTCCAGACGCCAGCTGTACAACGTCACCAGGTACAAGGTCAGCCGCATCCACGTCGTGCTGGCGCCCATCGCGCAGCACTACCGCGCGCGGTGAAAGCAGTCGACGGATGGCTTGCAGCGAGCGTTCGGCCTTTCCCTCCTGAACGAAGCCCACAACCGCATTGATCAGCACGGCGGCTGCGATCACCCCGCTGTCGATCCAGTGGCCCATCGCGGCAGTCACCACCGACGCCAGCATCAGGACAATCAGCAGCAGGTTGTTGAACTGGCGTACCAGCCGGGCCAGCGGACTCGCTTGCACGGCTTCAGGCAGACGATTTGGCCCATAAATTTCCAGTCTTCGAGCGACTTCAACCTGCCCGATACCTTGTTGGGATGACCCCAGCACCTGCAGAACCTCGGAGGCTGGACCCACATGCCAGGACATCGCTGCAATGGCAGCAGGTTGGGTGCTTTCGCCATTGCCATCTCTCTTTTTTTCGCGGCTATTTCCCGTCATTGGAGTCTTCTCTGCGGGCATTTGTATTCCCATTCTTGATGGCAGCAACAAAAGAAAGGCCATTCAGCACCTGTAGATATGGGTGTTGGTGTTTGCACCTCGCGTGCAGGATGCACCACTCGACGGAGCGTGTTCTGCATCTTTTCCGGGGAATGAGCCTTCTCCCGGAGGATCAGTCAGCTTAAGGCCGCTTCACCCAACGAAGCTTGATCTGGGACAGGGCTGAGAATGAATTCGTAGCCGATCATCTTTGATATGAGCCTGAAAAAGGACCAGAGACGATGAACGCGATGAAGTGCCTTGTAGCAAGTCCGCCTGCGTCACTGCTGGCGATGGCAGTCGCCGCCAATGGCCGCGTTGACCCGCGCGAGGTCGCTGAATTGGACCGTCTCGGCGCTTATCAACTGATCGGGGTCGATCGGGACTGTTTCTTGGAGTTGGCCCAGGTTGCGCTGCGAGAGATTGGGCCGTCTTTGAGCGAGACGTACTGGTTGCGGTTGATCGATCGATCACACCTGTTGACGTCGCTGCACGCAATCCGGGATCCCTTGCAACGCCTGCGCGTCTGCCACCTGACCCAAGCAGTCATACGGGCGGACGGTGAGGTGACCGGTGGGGAGCAGCAAATTTACGGGGCAATGATTCGCCATTGGGATTTGACGCAAGCAGCTGTCGCTAAAGCCCTCGTCTGCGACCACGCCCAACCATGATGGAGATCTCCGCTGTTGCGCCACGCTTGCTTGCGTCGCCACTGTTATCCCTGGGTTTGCGTCGGCCCCCACGATGGCTGCTGCGTGGGTTGTCGCTGGGTGGCGTCGGGTTCACGTCAGCGCGTCAGGCCCGCCGCGTTCCGTTGGGCGCCCGCGGTTGGGGATGTGCGCTGGGCCCTTTCGAAGCTGCGTGCAGATCGCGGTCCGGCAGGCAGTCGATAAAAGCCGTCAATGCCGGTGAAGGATGGCGCCGGCCACCCAGGCAGACACCGACCATGGGGGTGGCAAGCAGATCATCACGCAGTCGCTGTGCGGCATCCCGCTGGGCCGACCGGTCAAGCCGCAGGAGGTGGCAGACCTGATCATTTGTCTTCCGTCACGCGGGCAGGCGCGATATCGGGCCCCGAGCACGTGATCGATGGCAGTACGGTTCCGACGGTCTAGAAGGACACCTTCAGCCGTGTCCCGTGACTCCAGTGGCATTGATCATGAAAAATCAAGCCAGATTGGCCTCTGGCGCTTATCCATAAAGCGCTATTAGCTATTCTATTTATAGCTTAATCCCCGCAGAAAACAGAGTCGCCAGCGTAGTTAGCGGGGCGCTTCGGCGGCAGACGCAAGTTGCCCGCCCAGCACCTTCCACAGCGCCACGCGGTTGGCTTGCTCGGATTGCCGCAGGCCGATCAGCGCTTGCTGTGCGGCGTACAGGCTGCGTTGCGCATCCAGCACCGTGAGGTAGTTGTCCACGCCCGAAGTGAACCGCGCCTCCGACAGCTCGAACGCTCGCGCGTTGGCGTCCACCACGGCCTGCTGCGCCGACAGGCGTTCTTGCCACTGCGCGCGCTCTGCGAGGGCATCTGAGACTTCGCGGAAGGCGGTTTGGATGGATTTTTCGTACTGGGCCACGGCGATGTCGCGGTTGGCCTGCGCCACATCCACTGCCGCGCGGGCGCTGCCGCCGTCGAAGATGGGCCAGCGGATCTGGGGCACGAAGCTCCAGGTGTTGTTGCCGCTGCCCAGCAGGTTGCCCAGCTCGCGGCTGCCAAAACCAATGCTGGTGCTCAGCGTGATGGTGGGGAACATCGCGGCGCGCGCTGCCGCCACGTTGGCCGACAGGGCCTGCAGGTTGTATTCAGACACGCGCACGTCGGGGCGAGCCAGCAACAGGCTGGACGGCAACTCGGCGGGCAGCGCCATCAGGGCCGTTGGCGCTGCGGCGGCTTCGCCGCGCAGGGTGTCGGCGGTGGGCAACCAGTCGGGGCTCAAGCCACTGCCCACCAGTGCGTCGAGCGCGTTGCGGTCTTTGGCCACCTGGGCGGTGAAGGCGGCGACATCTCCGCGCGCGGTTTCCACCGTGACCCGGTTTTGTGCCAGCACCAGGCCAGACGTGCCGCCGAGCTGGTGGATGCGCTCGGTAAGCTGGTACGCCTTCTGGCGGCCGACCAGGGTATCGCGCGCCAGAGCGAGGCGGGATTCGTTGGCGGCCAGGTTCAGCCACGCGTTGGTCACATCGGCCACCAGCATGATCTGCACGTTCAGCTGGTTCACCTCTGACTGCAGAAACTGCCCAAGCGCTGCCTCGTTGAGGTTGCGCACACGGCCCCACAGATCCAGCTCGAAACTGGTGGCGGCGAGTTGCGCGCTGTACAGGCTGGACGTGACGGCCTGGCCGGTACCAGACAGATCCGCCGCGGTGCGGCTGCGGCTGCCCTGCGCTGCGGCGGCGACCGTGGGCAGTTGCGCCGCGCTGGTGATGCCGTACTGCGCCCGCGCCCGCTCGATGTTGAACAAGGCCACGCGCAGGTCGCGGTTGTGGGTCAGCGCCTGCGCAATCGCCTGGCGCAAGCCCGGGTGCTGCACCCAGGCAAGCCTCTGCGAGGTTTGCAGTGCCGCCGCACTGGCCTCGGCAACCGCCAGCGGCTGGCCCAGCGTGGGGGCGACCACGCTCTGCACGTCGGGTTTGGCGGGCGGTTGCTGGGCGCATCCGGCCAGCAGCACGATGAGCGCTGCAGCTGCAGCTGCGAGGGGTTTGATGGAAGAAACAATCGACCGGTGCATCACGGTTCTCCCTGGTGCGAGAGTGAAGGAGCCACCCCGGGTGTGGGCGGGGTCTCTTTGGGCCGTTTTCTGTTGACCCAGTTGCGCACCAGCAGGAAGAACACGGGCACGAAGAACAGCCCCAGCAGGGTAGACAGCACCGTGCCGCCCAGCACCGCCGTGCCGATGGCCTGGCGGCTGGCGGCGCCCGGGCCGGTGCCCAGGGCCAGCGGCAATACGCCGAAACCGAACGCCAGCGAGGTCATCAAGATGGGCCGCAACCGTCGGCGCACGGCCTCCAGCGTGGCGTCGAACACGCTCTTGCCCTGGTCTTGCAGTTGCACCGCAAACTCCACAATCAAGATGGCGTTTTTGGAGGCCAGGCCCACGGTGGTCAACAGGCCGACCTGGAAGTACACATCGTTGGACATGTCGCGAAAGTAGGTGGCCAGCAAGGCGCCAATGATGCCCAACGGCACGGCCAGGATGACCGAGAACGGCACGCTCCAGCTTTCATACAGCGCCGCCAGGCACAAAAAGACGAACAGGATGGAGATGGCGTACAGCAAGGGCGCCTGCGCGCCGGACTGGCGCTCTTGCAAGGAAGCCCCCGTCCACTCATAACCAATGCCCACCGGCATCTCGCGCATGATTTCTTCCACGGCGCGCATCGCAGCACCGGAGCTGACGCCAGGGGCCGTGTTCGAGATCATTTCCATCGCTGGAGATCCGTTGTAGCGCAGCAGTTGGGGCGCGCTGCTGGTCCAGGCGGTCGACGTGAATGCCGAGAGCGGCACCATGTCGCCCGTGCGGTTGCGCACCGTCCACTGTCCAATGTCTTTGGGCAGCATGCGAAACGGTGCATCGCCTTGCACGTAGACGCGCTTGACGCGGCCGTTGTGCACGAAGTCGTTCACATACGCGCCGCCCACCGCGCTGGAGATCACGTTGTTGATATCTGCGGTGGCCACACCCAGTGCAGCCGCCTTGCGGTCGTCGATCACCACCTTCAGCTCCGAAGTGACGTCGAAATCGGTGGTGCGCATGTTGGCCAGCTCCGCGCGATGTCCGGCCATTTGGATCAAGCGGTCTTTGGCGGCCCTCAAGGCGTCATTCCCCAGCCCATTGATGTCCTTGAGCATGAAGTTCACACCAGCGTCTGAGCCCAGGCCGCGGACGGCAGGGGGCTGGGATACGAAGACGCGGGCCGAGCGGATGCGGGAGAGATCGCGAGTGGCTTTGCCCGCAATGGACTCGGCACTTTGTTCGGCGTTTGGTCGTTCGTCCCAGGGTTTGAGGCGAACGTAAAGGTTGCCCGAGCTCTGATTGCCGCTGTTGCCCGCCACAGAGAACACGCGCAGGATGTCCGGCTGGGCGTTGAAATATCGGGTGATGTCTTGCAGCACCAACTCCAGCTGCGCGTCCGACGATCCGCTGGGCATGGTCACGCTGGTAATGAGGAAACCTTGGTCTTCCACCGGCAGAAAGGACGTGGGCAGCTTCTGGAACAGCAGCACCACACCGCCGATGACCAGCAGGAACACCAGCATCACGCGCTTGCCGCGCAGCAGCAACTGGCGCACAGCGCCTTGGTAACGGGTGGAGTTGCGGTCAAAACTGGTGTTGAACCAGCGGAAGAACCGATCCATCCAGCCCATCACGCCTTTGCGGGCGGGGGCACCCTCATGCAGGTGTTCCGTGGGCTTGAGAAGGGTGGCGCACAGCGCCGGGGTGAGCGTGAGCGCCACCAGCACCGAGAACGCCATGGCCGAGACGATGGCGACCGAGAACTGCCGGTAGATCACCCCCACCGAGCCCGAGAAGAACGCCATGGGAATGAACACCGCCGACAGCGTGAGGCCGATGCCCACCAGCGCGGGCGTGATCTCCGCCATGGATTTGATCGTCGCCTCCTTGGCGGGCAGGCCCTCCTGGTGCATCACCCGCTCCACGTTTTCGACCACCACGATGGCGTCGTCCACCAGCAGGCCAATCGCCAGCACCATGGCAAACATGGTCAGCATGTTGATGGAGTAGCCCAGCGCCGACAACACGCCAAAAGTGCCCAGCAGCACCACCGGGACCGCGATGGCCGGGATCAGCGTGGCGCGCAGGTTCTGCAAAAAGATGAACATCACGATCACCACCAGCAGCATGGCCTCTGCCAGGGTGATGGCCACTTCCTTGATCGACGCGCGTACATAAGGCGTGCTGTCCGAGCTGATAACGCCCGTGATGCCATCCGGAAAAAACGGCGCCAGTTCGGCCATCTTGGTGTTGATGGCGGTGGCCACTGCCATGGCGTTGGCGCCGTCAGCCAGCACCACCCCCAGGCCCGCGCCCGGCTGGTTGTTGAGGCGAGATTTCACCGTCAGGTTGTCGGCCGCCAGCTCTACGCGCGCCACATCCCCCACTGTGACGAGCGAACCGTCGGTGGCGGCCTTGAGCACAATGCCCTGGAACTCTTCGACCGTCTTGAGCTTGGTGCGCGCCGTGATGGTGGCGTTGAGCATCTGGTCCTTCACGGCTGGCAGCGCACCCAGTTGCCCCGCAGACACCTGGGCGTTCTGCGAGTTCAGCGCCGAGACGATGTCCGACGGCATCAGCGCGAACTGCTCGAGCTTGCCGGGGTCCATCCAGATGCGCATGGCGTAGCTGGTGCCGAACACGTTGACGTCGCCCACGCCGTCGATGCGCGAGATCACGTCCACCACGTTGCTTGTGATGTAGTCGCCAATCGCCACCTGTGTGACCGTGGGGTCGGACGAGGTGAAAACGTAGGTCATCAGGTTGTCCTGACCGCCCTTGTTGACAAACACGCCGCGGCTTTTTACCGCCTCGGGCAGCCGGTTCATCGCGGTCTGCAGCTTGTTTTGTACCTGCACCTGGGCCACGTCGATGTCGGTGCCCGGGGCAAATGTCAGCTGCGTGCGTGAGCGGCCTGCGGAGTCGCTGGTCGAGCTCATGTAGAGCACGTTGTCAATGCCCTTGAGCTGCTGCTCGATCACCTGCGTCACCGAGTCCGCCACCGTCTCGGCCGAGGCGCCGGTGTAGGTGGTGTTGATCGACACCCGCGGGGGCGCGATGTCGGGGTACTGCTCCAGCGGAAGGGTGAAGATCGACATCGCCCCCGCCAGCATGATGACGATGGACAACACCCAGGCAAAAACCGGACGGTGGATAAAGAAATAGGCCATGGTGCAGCGTGGGGAGTTCTGGGGGCTCAAAAAGTGACGGGGTCACCCGGCTTGTCGGGTATTGCGCGGGCCATCCGGGCCACCCGGTTCGTCGGCGCGGCCCCGTGGCCTGGGGTCAGGGTTTGGGTGGGGCGGAGACCGCCGCCTGTCCTGCGGGTGCTGAACCCTGCGCTTCCACCACACGGTTGCCGTCCACGCGCATCGCCACCGGCGTCACGGCCTGGCCCACGCGGGCCTTTTGAAAGCCGTCCACCATCACGCGGTCTCCGGCCTTCAGGCCGCCCAGCACCAGCCACTGCGCGCCCAGGGCCTGGCCCAGCTGGACGGGGCGTTTTTCAATCTTGTTGTCGGCATTGATGAGCTGCACGCTGGGTTTGCCCGCAGGGTCCCGCTGCACCGCCTGCTGTGGCACCACAATGGCATCGCTTGATACACCCGTAGCGAGCTGTGCCCGCACATACATGCCGGGCATCAACAACCGGTCGGGGTTGGGGAACACCGCGCGCAGGGTAATGGCCCCGGTGCTCTGGCCGACGGTGGCACCAGTGAACTGCAGCTTGCCGGCATGCGGATACGCACTGCCATCCTCCAGCGCCAAGCGCACTGGGGCACCGCTGACGTCGACCTTGCCGAACACTCCGGCCTGCCACTGGCGTCGAAGCCCGAGCAGTTCGGCGCTGGACTGGGTGATGTCGACATGGATGGGGTCGAGCTGGCTAATGGTCGTCAGTGCCTGGGCCTGGTTGGCGGTGACCAGCGAGCCGGGCAGCACCACCGACAGATCGATCTGCCCGCCAATGGGCGCGACGATGCGACTGAACTGCAGGTTGATGCGGGCGTTGTCAAGCGCCGCCTGCGCCACCGCAACATCGGCGGCCGACTGTGCAACCTGCGCCTGGCTTTCATCAAATACCTGGCGGCTGATGGCGTCGATCTTCACCAGTTCGGCATTGCGCTCGGCATTAGTGCGGGCGGTCTGTGCCGAGGCCCGCGCCTTGGCCAGCGCAGCCTCTGCGCTCTTGGCTGCGGCTTCGAGCGTGCGGGCGTCGATCTGGTACAGCGGCTGACCTGCCTTGACCGTGTCCCCCTCTGTGAACAGACGCTTTTGAAGAATGCCCGACACCTGGGGACGCACTTCTGCGCTTTGGGAGGCCTTGGTACGGCCCGTCAGCTCGGTGTTCAGCCCCTGCGATTGCGCCACCACCGTCAGTACGCCCACCGGCGGAGCTGCAGGGGCAGCGCTGGGCGCTTTCTTGTCGCCGCAGGCGGACAGCAAAAGCGCGGCAGTTCCCATCACGATCCATGCCCGGGACCATGTACCGGTTTGCCGAATGAGGTTGGGGGAAATCGACGGGGTTGTGGTGGTCGCCTGGTGCGGGACGGAAGTTGAAACGGGTGTGAGTGGCATGGATTTGCGCGTGGGGCCTGGGGTCTGGATAGACGGGTGGACGCGAGGCTCGGCGCCGTTCGGGAGCGGATCAGCGCGGAAGCGAGCATTTTGCGCATGCAATATGTCTGGAATGTATACCGGCCGAAAGGCCCCAAAAATGCGCATTGTTGGGACGAAGCAGCATCCGTGCCGTGGCCCGCGCAGCGCCACCCTGTCGGTGCATGAGCAGGCTTGTGTTTCCCTGGGGCGCAGGCCCCTGCCGTTACCCCGATTCTGATAAGAATAGGGGTCTAGCGCTTACCCATAAAGCGCTGATAGCTATCAAATAAATAGTATTTAGGGTCCACATAGCCAATGCGGTGGTATGGCTGACACACCGCTAGCCTTCGGCATGGCCTACACCAGCACGTCCCGAAGGGTCGGGTCCTTGTCGAACTGCGCCTTGGCGAACGGGCACAGCGGCATCACCTTGGTGCCAGTTGCCCGGGCCCACTGCACCAGCGCGCCCAGCAGTTCGCGCCCCACACCTTGCCCGCTGAGGGACGGGTCCACTTCGGTGTGGTCCACGATGATCATCGTGGCGTTGGTGCGGCTGTAGGTCATCTCGGCAAGGCGCTGGCCGTGTGTCTCTATATAGAAGGCGCCCTTGGCGTCCTGTTCCTGGTGCTGGATGGTGTGCGGCATGGCGAAATCAATGGGTCGGTGAGGGATGCGTTTGAGTATCGCCTACCGCCAAAACTCCACCGCCACGCACCCGCCGCGTCAGCCCGCTGGCTTGCCCGACCCGACCACCTGCCTGCACCCCGCAAACATGTCCAGCTCAGTGCTGTACGCGCCGGTCTTCACATCCATCAACCCCAGCACCGAGTGAAAGTAGTTGTCGTGTGTGATGCGGCGCTCGGCCAGGTCGTGCTGCAGGCAGTCGGTGGCGATGTGGGTGCGGTTTTGCATGCTGGGCGACAGCCAGGTGATCCATGGCACATGCTTTTGCACGTCGGGCGCAATGCTGTAAGGCAGGCCGTGCAGGTAGATGTTGTTCTCGCCGAGTGATTCGCCGTGGTCTGCTACGTAAACCATCGCTGTCTGCGCTTTGCTGTCCTGCGCTGCAAGCCATTTGAGGACCGAATCGAGGAAGAAGTCTGTCTCGACCACGCTGTTGTCGTAAGCGTTGACGACCTGTTGGCGATCGCACTCTTGCAGCGATGTGGACGTGCATTCAGGGCCAAACTTTTTGTTGTCAGGCGCCGAACGTTTGTAGTACGCCGGACCGTGGCTGCCCATCTGGTGCAACACCACCACCGTGCCGCGCTCGCGTTGTTCGGCGGGCAGGGCGGCGATGCGGGTATCCAGGTCTTGCAGCATCACGCGGTCCAGGCATTCGCCGCCGGGACACAGGGTGGAATCTGTGTTTTTGCTGGTGATGGTTTCGCCCACGCGGTCGCACACGCCCTTGCAGCCAGACTGGTTGTCCACCCACAGCACGGCCAGGCCTGCGTGGTGCAGCACGTCGATCAGGCTTTCAAAATTGGCGGCGCGTGCCTCGTAGCCGGTGCGCCCCAGGTGCGAGAACATGCACGGCACCGATGCGGCGGTGCTGGTGCCACACGACCAGGCGTTGTGTGCGCTCACCAGATCCGTGCGGGCCGACAGCAGTGGGGTAGTGTCGCGCGCGTACCCGTTGAGGCCAAAGTTGCCGCTGCGGCCGGTTTCGCCCAGCACCAGCACCAAAAGCGAGGGCTTGGCCTGACCCGCGTAGCTGGCGCCCAGTTGTGCGTCGCGCCCTATGGGAAGCAGCTTGTGGGTGTCCATGCGCAGCGGTTTGGTGGCGATGTTGCCCAGGGCATACACGCTGTTGAGCGGGTTGATGAGGTAACGCAGCTTGGTGTGGTTGCGCATGGTGGACGCAAAGTCCTGAAACACCAGTAGCAGGCACACCACGATAACGGCGACAGCGCCCGCCAGCTGCAGTCCGTTGTGCGCCACTTGGCGCAGCGGATGCAGCCGCTGCACGGGGCGGCGCAGCAGCCACCAAAGCGGCGGCACGGTCAGCGCCAACACCGTGCCCAGCATGCGCCAGTTCAGCAGGTCGCCCGCCTCATGCACATCGGTTTGCAGCACGTTGGTGAGCATGCTCGCGTCAATGGCTACGCCGTAGGCCAGCATGAAATATGCGCCGAATGCGGCCATCACCATCAGTAGGGTGGCGGCGGGTTTGAGCGTCCAGCGCCAGGCCAACAGGCTCAGCAATGCAGCGTTGCCTGCCGCCACGATGAGCGCGAATGCCAAGGCAAACCCCCAAACGCGCAGGCTGCTTTGGCCGGGCAGTTGCGCTACTTCGCGCCACAGGGGCAGGTTGCAGACGGTAGCCATCCACAGGCTGGTCCACAGCACCACCCAACCTGGGTGCATGGCAGCGTTCGGGGCCCCCTGCGCAATGTCGGGGGAGGTCGGGCGGACATAAAAGGGCAACAGCCGTTGCAATAGGAGTGGCATCCACCCATTGTTCGACGCCGCACTTAAAGCAACATTAAGATGGACTGCCGCAGATCAGCTGACCCAACGCCGGGCCCCATGCCGCAGCGTTGGCGATGTTGTCAGTCTTCGGCTGGCATCCGTATGTCCAGCGCGAGGGTCAGTCTTTCAGTCTTTTCGTACTTGCGGATACGGCTGATCATTTCTGCAGACAGGCTGTGGCCGGCGGAAAGCAGCAAAACGCCTTCCTTGGACAGCAGGTCCTTGCCCAGCGCCATGCCGGGCTGCAGGTTTTCGGGGGTGATGGCCTGCATTCGCACCTGCTTGGGCTTTTCGACCTGGGTGACGTGCAGGTAGATATCCACCACTTCGGAGTCGAACTGCGTTCCACGGCCCCGTTGCAAGATGGTGCGGGCTTCGGCTTCGGTGAGCGAAGACCCGGTGAGGTGGCCATGCGTCAGGTCGTCAAACGTGTCCACTACTGCCAGGATCCGCGCGCCGATAGGAATGGAAGCGCCCTGCAACTGGTCGGGAAACCCCGTCCCGTCAAAACGTTCGTGGTGCGAGCGGATGATCGACGCGACCGTCTGGTGGTCATCCAGCGCCATGAACGACTGCGCCCCCAGCAGCGAGTGGCGCTGGTAGACGGCCATTTCCTGCGCCATCAGTTTGCCGACCGGCTTGCTCAGGATGGCATCGGGCAGCGCCATGAACCCGACGTCGTGCAAGAGCCCAGCTACAAAGATATCCTGCACGTCGTCTTCGGGTATTTCCATGGCATTGGCCACGCGCCGCGCCAAGTGGGCGACCCGTTTTCCGTGGCCCGCCAGCACACCGCTGCGCAGCTCCATGAGGTTGGAAAATATCTTGATACTGGTGAGGTAGTTGCGCCGCAACTGGTCGTTGGCAAGACGCAGTTCGCCAGTACGTTCCTGCACCCGGCCTTCCAGCCCGGTGTTCAGTGATTTCAACTCTTCGTTCTGCGTGGTGGTCAACGCCTGCAGGTGGTCGCGTTCGCGTTCGAGCTGTCTGCGCTCCGAGGCCTGGCGCACTGTCAGGCGCAGCTCGGTTTCATCCCACGGCTTGTTGATGTACCGGTAGATCTGGCCTTCGTTGATGGCGGCCACGGTGGCCTTCATGTCTGCATAGCCGGTCAGCAAAATGCGTGCGGTAGAGGGCCAGCGCACGCGCACCTGGGCCAGTAATTGGGCGCCATCCATGCCAGGCATGCGCATGTCGCTCACCACCACATCCACCGCCTCCTGATCCAGCATTGCAAGTGCCTCCGCGCCGCTGCCCGCCTGGAGGACCTTGCAATCTTCGGCACGAAGCACGCGTTTAAGTGCGGAAAGAATGCTGGGCTCGTCGTCAACGCAGAGCACCGTCCACGTGCCCTTGTTGGGGGCGGCCTGGGTCGTTGGCGTGGGGACGGGGCCGATGGTGGGAGCGTCGGTGGGTGCGAGAGGGGTGACGTTCTGCGGTTCGGCGGCGGCCTCGGTTGCATGGTCGATGGCAGGCGGTGTAACGATGTCCATGGCAATAAGGGCTAGAGAGTGGTCTTGAGGGGTGGGCCGTTAAAAAAGGGTCCGTTGGATGCTGGTCAGTGTGCTTGTTCTGCCTCTTGGGCGGATTCGTGCTTGATGGGAATGGTGACACGAAAGCGCGTTCCTGCGCCAATTTCGCTGGTAACTTCCATGCGACCGTCATGCTTTTGCACGATGCCATAGGACAGCGATAGGCCCAGTCCGGTGCCCTGGCCCACGGGCTTGGTGGTGAAAAACGGATCAAAGATGCGCTGAAGGTTTTCGGCTGCGATGCCCATGCCCGTGTCCGCCACTTCCACCCAAACGCTGGCGTCCTGCACGCCGGTGGTGATGGTGATGGTGCCGCGCTCGGCGGTGATGGCGTGCGCTGCGTTGACCAGCAGGTTCATGAAAACCTGGTTCATTTCGGAGGGCAGGCACTGCACCTCGGGCAATGGGCCGTAGTTCTTCACCACATCGGCCTTGTATTTGATCTCGTTGTTGACGATGTTCAGTGTGGAGTCGATTCCCGCGTGCAGGTCCACAGGTTCCCACTCCTGGCGGGCGTCGACGCGCGAGAAGTCCTTGAGGTCCTGTACGATCTTGCGCACTCGCTGGATGCCATCACGTGACTCCCGCATCAGGTTGGGGATGTCGTCCTTGAGGTAGTCGATATCCAGGTCAGCCCGCAGGTTGCGGATGCGCGCCACTGCCGTCTCGTCGCCAACGCTGGCTTCTGCTTCCTCGTAAACCTGCAGCATTTGAAACAGGTCTTGCAGATACTGCTCGAGGGTGCCGAAGTTCGAGAAGATGAACCCGATGGGGTTGTTGATCTCGTGCGCCACCCCCGCAGCCAACTGACCGATGGAAGCCAGCTTCTCAGACTGCATGAGCTTGGTCTGCGCGTCCGACAGTTTGGTGTTGAGGTCCTTCAGATCTCTATTGGCCTTGATCAGCTCGCCGACGATGGAGCGAATCTGCACATCAGACATTTCTGCGAGGGTCGCCTCTTGCGGGTTTGGGGATACTTCGGTCGTGGTCATGCCATCTCCTTGGTTGGCCTCAGCACGGCCTGCAGGTCGTTGAACTCACTCTCCATGCGGCCCAGCAGCGCGGGCAACTCGTGATCCCGCAGGCCCATGCGTGTCCACGAGGCGGCGTGGATGTTCGGCACTGACTCGGTGCTGGCACCTGCCACATCCAATGCATGGGCGATGGCATCAGCCACGTGAACCACATCGATCAGGGAGGCGGGCCCTGCGTCAGGGGGCTGGTGGTGTCCCGCGATTGCTTCGATCACTTCGGCGGGGAAGCGCCAGTGGCGGCACACCCAGGCGCCGATTTCGGTGTGGTCGATGCCTAGCAGCAGCCGCTCTGCCTCGCGGTAGGAAGTGTCGTTTTCAGTGGCCCAGCTGATGGCCTGCGCGGCCTCGTCGGGATAGTGGCTGTCCACCACCAGGCGGCCCACGTCATGCAGCAAGCCCGCGGTGAAAGCGGCGGGCTCATCCAGACCGACACGTTGTGCGAGCTGGCGCGCCGCGGCGGCGCAAGCAATGGCATGGCGCCAGAAGGCGTCCATGTGCAGAGATTCACCATGAAGTTTTTCAAACTGCACGGTGAGCGCTGCGGCAATGACCATGCTGCCCAGCTGGCGCATGCCCAGGATGTTGATCGCATCACGCACCGAATCGATGCGGCCAGACAGTCCATAGAAGGGAGAGTTTGTCAGCTGTAGCACCTTGATGGAAAGTGCTTGGTCTAGCCGCAGTGTGTTGGTGATGGTTTCGAGTTGAACCTCGTTTTTATGGACCAGCAAGAGCAGTTCGTGGACTACGGTCGGAAGCGAGGGCAGCGAGCGGATGTCGCGCGCCAGAGCCTCACGGTCCAGCGTGAGGGTGATATGCGATGGGGCGGCCTTCATGAAAGTGGGACTCCACGGTATTCAAAAAGAGCGCGTTTCAACACGTGGTCTTCGTGCTGCGAACGCCTGAACAAGTAGTGCAGCCGTTGCGCTGTTGCATCCTGAGCGTTTGAGGGCACAACCGCGCCGTCGCCCTCATCGTTGGCAGGCGGCGTGCCAATGACGTCAAGCCGCTGGCCGGGACCCAAAGTGAGCAAAGTGTTTTCCATGATTTTTCCTTCTGGGCGTTGGCTTGTGGTGGCGACTTGCGGAAATGAGGCCTTATGCATGGGGTTGCGCTGTAGGGTGGACGGCTGGGTCTGGCTGGGGCTGGATGGGGATGCCCCGCCGGTGTGTGAGCACCACCAGCAGCCCGCGCGGCGGGTGCTGGTCGAGGGCGCGCACGGCCATGTTCCAGTGCGGGCCCTGCCAATGTTGCAAAAGCCCATGGGTAACGCTGGGCTTGTCCTCCCCGGCGTCTGTATCGACCGGTGAGGGTGGCAAGTCTTGTTGCAAGACCGCACTGGCGGGCTCGCCTAGCAGGGCGGTGCGTTGGCCCAACGCCCTCTGGGCTTCTTTGTTGGCAAGCACGATGGTGCCATCGGGATCGATGCCCAACAACGGCACGGGGAGCATGTCCACCAGGTCGCGCACCGAGTTGGCTCGTGCGGTCTCCTGGTCCATTTGATGTTGCTGGTTGCTCAGCACGAGTTCCAGCCGGTCATTGGCCGAAGCCAGTGCTTCGCTGGCGGTGATGACTTCGGAGGCCAGGCGTTTGTTTTCGTCGGCCATCTCCTTGTGTGCAAAAGCCTCCTGCACGTGCACGATAAGTCGCTCATCGTCCCAGGGTTTTGTCAAGAATCGGTAGATGGCGCCTTCATTCACGGCATCTGTGATGGACTGCAGTTCGGTGTAGCCCGATAAAACCATGCGAACGGTTTCGGGGTAGAGCTCCTTGGCACGGCGCAAAAACTCCACACCGGTCATGCCAGGCATGCGCTGGTCTGACAGCACCACGTCCACCTCGTACTCGGCCATGCGTTGCAAGCCCTCTGCCCCGCTGCAGGCGGTAACGATGCGATATCCCCCGCGGCGGAATAGGCGCCGCAGTGCAGACACGATGTTGGGCTCGTCGTCCACCAGCAGCAAGGTGCGTTCGCGACGCCGCGTCAAAAGGTTGTCGGGCAGTCGCATTCGGTTGGCAAGTTGCTGGGTCAGCGCAGCTTCATCCACCGAATCGGCCAGCACGGTGCCCTGTATACGGTCGCACCCATTGGCGATCAACAGCGTGAGCTGGCCCGTGGTTTCGACCCCGTCGGCCAGCACCTTCATCTGCAGGCTGTGGGCCATGTTGATGACGGCGCGTGTAAGCGATACGTCGCCGGTGGCGGCGGTCACGTCGGGCACACAGGACCGATGCACCTTGATCACGTCGATCGGCAGGCTGCGCAGCAGGCCCAGGTTGGTAGAGCCCGAACCGAAATCTCCCAGCGTGATTTCCAGCCCCAATGAGCGCATTTGGGTGAGCGTGCGCACGAGCGTGGGGGCTGAGTTGGACAGGGCCTGTTCGCTGATTTCAATGCCCAGGGACTGCGGCGCGAGCCCATTGCTGGACAGGCTGCGGCGCAACTTGTCCACCATATCGGGTTGCTGCAGTTCCAGCTGCGAGATGCGCAGCACGATCCGCGGAGGCCGCACGCCCGTTTGTTCCCAGGTGCGCAGCTGGCGGCACGCGGCCTCGCGCTTCCAGTCGCCCAGCATCACGATGAGCCCGGTTTGGGTGGCGATGGGGACAAACTCGGCAGACGGTATTTCTCCCAGCTCTTGGCTGTGCCAGCAAAGGGTCAGTTGCGCCCCTACGATGTCCCCAGTCTTGAGGTCGGCCTGGAGCTGGTAGGTGAGGCTGAGCTCTGCGCGCTCGGCGGCGTGCCGCAACCCGGATTCAATGGCCAGCTTGCGCAGCGCGGCGATGCGGGTGTCCGGGGTGAAGATGGCGACCTGCTCACCCCGTGAGTCGATGCCCATGCGCGCCGTTTGCGCTGCCTCCAGCAGGTCGCCTGCGTTTTGTGCATCGGCCGGAAAGCGGGCCACACCCACCCGTGCGCCGGGCACGATCTCGGCCGCACCCAAGCGCTCTGCCTTGGCCAAAGATTGCACTACGGCGCGTGCATGGTGGTGGCCTTGTGTGTCGAGTTCGCTGCTTTCTGGGCTGAGCAAAATGGCGAACTCACCGCCATCCATGCGCGCCACGGTGTCGCCCGATTCGGCCAGCGCGCAAAGGCGCGCAGCCACGGCCATGGCCATGGCATCGCCCGCCCCGTAGCCCATGGCCTGCTTGAGCTGGTCCACCTGATCGACCTGTATCGACAGCAGCAAGAACGACTGTGGGTTCCACTTTGCGCTGTGCACCGCCGCATCAATGCGGTCCAGCAACTGGGTGCGATTGGGCAGGCCAGTCACTTCATCGTGATTCGCCAGCTCCTGGATGCGCTGCTCTGCCTCGCGCTGGGCGGTGATGTCTTGAATGATGAGGTAGCCGTGTCGGCGCCCGGTGGCGTCGGTCTCTACCATGCCGCGCTGCAATACCTCCAGCCGCGTGCCATCGGCGCGCACCAGCCGATGCTGAAATTCAAAGGGTTCGTCAGGCAAGGCACCGCGCCAGATGGACGCGGCATAGCCGCGTTCTTTGGCGGGCATCCAGCGTAGCAGCCTCCAGCTGTGGCGGGCATCGGGATCAAAGGGCAGACCCAGCAGTGTGTACAGGCCTTTTGACAGCACGGCTTTACCGTCGTCCAGATCGATTTCAGCAGACCCGCTTCGACCCATGGTTTCGGTTTGTTCGAGCATTCGCGCCCGCCAGTCCGAAGAAAAAGCGATCTGTGCGCGCTGCGGGTCGTCTACCAGGGTGGTCAGCTGGGCCCCTGCGCCGAGCGAGGGGAGGGCGCGCGTGTAGGCGCGCCCGTCGAATACACCGCCCACGTGGTTGGTACAGCTGACATGCCGTTGCCCTCGGCCAAATCCTTGAAGTTGTGGCCACAGTTCGGGCCATTGCGCTTGCAGCCATGCCGCGGGGCGATTGGCATCGTCGGCTTGCGCACTGAGCAGCTCGGCAAACCTGGCATTGATGAGCTGGGGCACGCCGTGAACGAGCAGACACAAGCCCATGGGCGTGGCGTCAAAGATCTGCCGCTTCAGAACATCCACACTCATGCAGTCCGCTGTGCCATCAGCCGTTTTGGCAGAGGGTGCGTCGGTCGGTCGAGAAGCGCTCTGTGTCATGCATTCCTCCTGGTGGGGCTGACGTCCCCCCGTGAGATCGGAGCAACCGCCGCTTGGTGCATCAGCGCACCCTGGCACCTATTATGAGCATATGCAGAGATTTATCAAGCATATTTATCATATTTAATTGATAAATATGTTCTCGTAGTTGAGTTCATCTGGCATGAAAGCAGATAACTTGGGGGGCGGCACCCGTGTCCCCCCATGTGCGCAGGTTTAGCCGCCGGCGCTGAGTGCCTTGGCGTGGTGCGACAGGTGGTCGGCCATCAGGGTCTGAATGAAGTAGTAGCCGTGGTCGTATCCCTCATGCTGGCGCAGGGTGAGGGGCTGGCCGATGGCCTGGCAGGCTGCATCGAACAGGTGCGGATGCAACTGGGTGGGCAGAAACTTGTCGGCCAGGCCTTGGTCGATGAGGATGCCCTGAGGGTAGGGGGCCAAGGGCTGGTTTTGCATGAGCACGGTGGCGTCGTGTTCGATCCAGGCCGAGCGGTCTGCGCCCAGGTAGCCCGTGAAGGCTTTTTCGCCCCAAGGGCACTGGGTGGGCGCACAAATGGGCGCAAACGCCGATAGCGATTGAAAGCGGCCCGGGTGGCGCAGCGCCAGTGTGAGCGCGCCATGCCCGCCCATGGAGTGGCCCGAGATGCCGATGCGCCCTGCGTCAATCGGCAACTGGGTGGTCACTTGCGGCAGCAGCTCATTCATGAGGTAGCTTTCCATGCGCCAGTGGCGCGACCATGGCGCGGCCGTGGCATCAAGGTAAAAGCCCGCGCCCACACCAAAATCCCAGCTGTCGCCCTCGCCGGGCAGATGCGCGCCGCGCGGGCTGGTGTCGGGTGCGATCAGCGCCAGCCCCAGCTCTGCGGCCAGGCGCTGCGCGCCCGCCTTGACCATGAAGGTCTCCTCAGTGCAGGTCAGCCCCGCGAGAAAGAGCAGGGCGGGCACGGAGCCGTGCTGCGCCTGGGGCGGCAGAAACACCGAAAACTTCATCGGCAGCCCGATCTCGGTGGAGGCGTGCTGGTAAAAGCGCTGCTCTCCGCCAAAGCAGATGAGGGTGCTTTGCAGGTCCAGGGGAGTGGTCATGGTGGATGCTCTGGTATTGATAGCTTGTACCGCTTAGTGGATAAGCGCTAGAGGCTGATTTGGCTTGAAATTTCGGTGCTGTGAGAACGAAACCGTTCATCCTGGGATTGTCGAAGTGCTGGTCACTGGACAAGCCCTGGCTTCGACTGGCTCAGCCCGAACGGGTGGGGTGGCTTCGAGCATCGGATGCGATCTGCGTTGAAAGATGAACATCCGTTCACGCTAAGCTTGTCGAAGCGCCGCGCTGCGTTTCTACCCGGTCGGCAGGAGTGCGATGGCTTCGACAGGCTCAGCCCGAACGGGTGAGGGTTCGTTCAGGCGCCCTCTTACGTTGGTTGCTCTTGCCCTTGCTCTTGCTCTGCAGAGGTCAGGCCGCCGCGTATTTGACGACCGAGCGGATCGACTTGCCTTCGTGCATCAAATCAAATGCTTCGTTGATGTCCTTGAGCCCCATGGTGTGCGTGACAAATGGCGCCAGCTGGATCTTGCCCGCCATCGCGTCTTCGACCATGCCGGGCAGCTCGCTGCGGCCCTTCACGCCGCCGAACGCCGTGCCCATCCATTTGCGGCCGGTGACCAGCTGGAAGGGGCGGGTGCTGATCTCTTGCCCCGCGCCCGCCACCCCGATGATCACGCTCTGGCCCCAGCCGCGGTGAGCGCATTCGAGCGCGGCGCGCATCACGTTGGTGTTGCCAATGCATTCGAAGCTGTGGTCCACGCCCCAGGTCGTCATCTCCACGATGACTTGCTGGATCGGCTTGTCGAAATCCTTGGGGTTGACGCAGTCGGTGGCGCCAAAGGTGCGGGCCAGGTCAAACTTGCTGGGGTTGGTGTCCACGGCGATGATGCGGCCCGCCTTGGCGATTTTGGCGCCCTGGATCACGGCCAGGCCAATGCCGCCCAGGCCAAACACGGCCACGGTGTCACCGGGCTGCACTTTGGCGGTGTTCTTGACGGCGCCGAGGCCCGTGGTCACGCCGCAGCCCAGCAGGCAGACCTGCTCGGGATTGGCATTGGGGTTGACCTTGGCGAGCGACACCTCGGCCACCACGGTGTATTCGCTGAAGGTGCTGCAGCCCATGTAGTGGTAGATGGGCTGGCCGTTGTAGCTAAAGCGCGTGGTGCCGTCGGGCATCACGCCCTTGCCCTGCGTGGCGCGCACGGCCACGCACAGGTTGGTCTTGCCGCTCTTGCAGAACAGGCACTCGCCGCATTCGGCGGTGTACAGCGGAATGACATGGTCGCCCGGCTTGACGCTGGTGACGCCTTCGCCCACTTCGACCACGATGCCCGCGCCTTCATGGCCCAGCACCACGGGGAACAGGCCCTCCGGGTCGTCACCGCTCAGGGTGAATGCGTCGGTGTGGCATACACCGGTGTCGGTGATGCGGATGAGCACTTCACCCTTTTGGGGCGGGGCCACGTCGATCTCGACGATCTGCAGGGGTTCTCCGGCTTTGAAGGCGACGGCGGCACGGGATTTCATGGGGTGGTCCTTTGCGAAGGGTGGGGGATGGGTGGGGAAAATGGCTGGTTCTGCAGTCTGCTGGACCTGGGCCAACGAAAGTGAACTGGCGCGGTCAAGGTGCGGGATACCAAACAAGGGCCGCCCTGCACTGGGCGTGTGGTCGCACCGGGGAGAAAGCACCGAAGGTGGTTCGAGGCGGTCATTTCAGGTACGAGCGCAGCAACGCCAGCGTTTCGTCCACGGACTGCTGTGACGGCGCAGGCTTTTCAGCCAGGATTTCGCGCACATGTCCGTCCAGCAAGTCAGCCATCAGCCCGTGCACCGCGCCGCGCATGGCGGCGAGCTGCTGCAGGATGGGGGCGCAATCCTTGCCGGCCAGCACCGCTCGTTCCAGCGCCTCGGCCTGGCCCTTGATGCGGCGCAGTCGGGTGACGGCACGTTGCTTGTCTTCGGCAGAATGGGGCATGGAATCGGGCGACGCCGACACCGTGAGGCGTCGGTCGACGGGTTGAGTGATCGATACTCGGGATTAGTATAAGAGGGTGGCGCTTATGGGTAAAGCGCTGCAGGTCATAAAAGCCTGGTTACTTGGGGGGAGTATAGGTCAGATGCGCCACAGGCGGCGCCCGCGCGCTGAGTAGCCACCAGGCCGTTGCAACGCCCCCAGTAAGGTGTTGCTCAGGTTGAGTTGGGTTGGGTTCGGTTGGGTCGGGTCGGGGTGAGGGGCAGCCACGCTTCGCAAGCGCAAGCGGACGCAACCGAGCAGGGGCCAGCGCAGCAGCAACAACAGGAGTAGCAGCAGTAGCGGCAGCAACAGCACGCGCGGGCGCGCCCAACCGGCCGCTGATCGGGCGTGCAATGGACGCCGCCGACTCGCGGCGTGCCCGTCTTGTGCTTATTACCTGGGCAACCCAGGCTTGCGCAGTGCGGGCATCACTTCTTGCGCGAACAGGGTCATGCCAGCCAGTGCGTGGCGGTTGTCGAGCAGGCCGTTGGCGTTGAACACGCAGCGCAACGCATTGATGCCGCTGCGGGCGTGCAGGGCGACGATTTGCGCGTGGCACTGCGCAGGGTCGCCGTAGATGAACTGCTCTCGCAGCATCTGCTGGGGGTCGATCCGGGGCACCTGGTCGGGCGCGATGCCGCGGCGCGCGGCAAAGAAAGCCCGCCGCTCCTGAAACTTCGGCCACAGGCACTCAAGCATCGCCTGCACCGCGTCCGCGCTGGCGCCAATGCAGATGTGGCGCGACAACGAGGAGCGGGCCAGCAATGTCGATGGCTGCCCCGTGAGGATGGCGTTGACATGCGCGAGCTGCGCTTGCTCCGGCGGCTCCAGGCTGAGCAGCAGGGGGATGTCGCGCTCGATCGCGAAGCCCAGCGTGTCGGCGGTTGACCCGGCCACGTACAGCGGCACCTGGGGGGCCTGCTGCTGCAGCACGGTGCAGCCACGCTCAAATCGCTGGCGCGTTTCGGCAGCGCTGATCTGCAGCAAGTGCAACGTCTGCGGGTCGGTGCCCCGACCCACGCCCGCATCGATGCGGCCCCCGCTCTGGTAGGCCAGTTGCGTCAGCTCCTCGGCCAGCAGCAGCGGTTGGTGCAGCGGCATCACCAGGGCTGACGTGCCCACCCGCAAGCGGTCGGTGCGCGCCAGCAGCGCGGCGGCCAGCAGAAGGGGCGAGGGATAAGGCCCCGAGTCGTCTAGCAACCGAAATTCATGGAACCACGCGCCGTCAAAGCCCAACCGCTCAGCGGCTTCGAAAATGGCGAGGAAGGCGCGGGTGTCGCCTTGCGTCGCCTCACGCGACCAACCCGCCAGATCAATGCGTTGAAAGCTCATGCGACCGCCTTGGCAACTTGGTTGCCCGTAAAAAATTGCAGACCGTGAACCGCATGGGCGTTGACGGGTTCGCCATAGGCATCGGCCAGGCGCCCGGGCGTCAAGACCTGGGCCGACGCGCCATAGGCCACCAACCTTCCGCCTGATATCAACGCCAGGTGGTCGCAATACAGGCTGGCGACATGCAGGTCATGCAGCACCACCACCACCGCTTTGTCGCGCGACGTTTCTTTCAGCAGGGCCATCAACCGGTGGTGGTGTGGAATATCCAGGTGCGCTGCGGGCTCGTCGGCCAGCAGCAGCTGCGGCCCATGCGCGAGCGCCCGGGCCACACTGACCCGCGCTTTTTCACCGCCGGACAGCGAAGCAAAGCGGCGGTCAAGCAGCGGCGCCAGTTCGCAGCGCTGCAGCAAGTCGTCGGGCAAGTGGGGTGCCTGCAATTGCAGCAACTCGCGCGCGGTAAGGTCCCAGTGGCTGCTCGCCTGCTGGCCCATGTAGCCGACGTGGCGCGCCAGATCTCGCGCAGCCCAGTCAGCCAAGGGCCGCCCTTGGATGACTACCCGGCCTGATGCACATGGCAGCAGGCCAAGCCCCGTGCGCAGCAAGCTGGTTTTGCCCGACCCGTTGGGCCCCACGATGCCCACGAGCCCGCGCGCGGGCACGTTGAGGCTGACGCCGTCAAGCAGGCGCCGTGCGCCCGCCAGCACGCACACGTTCTCCAGCGTCAGGGCCGGGGCGTTCATGGCCGCCTCCACAGCAACAGCGCCAAAAAGAACGGGCCGCCGATGAGCGCGGTCAACAGGCCTGCGGGTATCTCGCTGGGTGCCAGCGCCGAGCGTGCCACCGCATCCACCAGCACCAGCAAAATCCCGCCTGCCACCGCGCACGCTGGCACGAGCCGCGCATGCAGGGGCCCGATGCACCAGCGCAGCACATGCGGCACGATCAGGCCGACGAAACCAATCAACCCACCCCAGCTGACGGCCAGCGCAGTGGCCAGCGATGCCACCAACACGGCCCATGCCGAAAACCGCGCCACGCGCACGCCCATGCTGTGCGCGGTGTCCTCGCCCATGCCCAGCGCATCAAGCCCGAATGCCAACGATCGCACCAGCAGCACCACCACCAGCAGCGCAAGCGCCAGCCACACCAGTTCTCCCGGTGTGGGTGTCTGTACCCCGCCCAACTGCCAGGAGATCACGGCGCGCAGATTGGTGGACTCGTCGCCATACACCATCATCAGCAGGCTGCGCAGCGCGGCCAGGATCGCGGCCAGCGCAACACCAGCCAGAAGAAGCCTGCCGGTTTGCCATTCGCCACCCAGGCGTCCGATCAACAGTACCAGCCAGCTGGCGCCCCAGGCGCCCGCGAAGGCCAGCAGAGGCAGGCTCCACGACTGCGGAACAACAGCCGGTATGAGCAACGCCACAGCCGCCCCCACTGCGGCACCGCTTGCGCTGCCCAGCAAATATGGTTCGGCCAGCGGGTTGCGAAAAACGCCCTGAAACACCAGTCCCGCCAGCGCCAGGCATGCCCCCACAAAGAACGCGGCGGCCACGCGCGGTGCGCGCCACGCACGCACCAACTCTGACTCGACGCCGCTGCCCGACCACCAGGCAAGCGGCGAAACCGTGGCTGCGCCGACGCTCAGCGCCAGCACAGTGGCCGCAAGGCCCAGCAATGCGAATCCTGCCCACGCCACGGCGGGCGACACGCGCTCGCGACTGCGACTGTGATGGCCGCTCATGCGAAGCGCTCCGGGTGCAGGGCACGGGCGTACTCGGCCACTGCGTCGATCTGCCGTGGCCCGGGAATGAGTTTGTGCCCGCGTTCGAGCACCACCACGCGACCGGCCTTGACCGCGCGCAGGCTGTGCCAGCCAGGCCGGGCCGCAATCTGCGCAGGGTCCTTGGGCGACTGCTGCAGCGAGATGATCACGTCCGGGTCGCGCACAAAGATGGCCTCGGCGCTTACCTGCTGTGACCCCTTCAGGTCGGCGAAGACGTTTCGCCCGCCTGCCCAGCCCAAGGCATCGTTCGCATAGTGGCCGCTGCCCATGGTCTGAAAGGCGCCCCGCGCAGCGGCGGCCGTCTCCAGGTACACGCTGCAGGGCGGTGCACCTGCCACGCGACGCGCTATGGCGTGAAGGCGGGCTTCCAGGTCTGCGCGCAGCGCATGCGCCGCGTCATCCGTTCCGGTAGCGCGCCCCAGCAGGTCGATATTGCGCAGCACGGAGGGCAAATCCGGATGCGCCAGAACGACGACGGGCACATCCACGCGCTCGAACGCATCCACCAGGGTAAGCGCCGAATGGTGCGATGGCGTGACCACTACCAAGTCTGGCCGGTGGGCCGCCACCGCCTCGGCCGAGTAGCCCAAGCTGCCGCCAATGCTGGGTTTGGCACGTGCCGACTCGGGCCAGCGCACACGGCCACCGATGGCCACCACCCGGTCTTGCAGGCCCAGGGCCCACAACAGTTCGACGTTGCTGGGGAACACGACGACGATGCGCTGGGGTGCGCTGGCAATGCGCACACGCCGATCCATCGCATCCACAACTTCGCGCGGAAATTCGCTGGTCGCCCATGCGGGCGGGTTGAGGGTGATGCTTGCCATGCCAAGGAGTGCTGAGCGACGCTTCATTCGTCAAAAGGTATAGCGAGCGCGCGCAAAGATGGTGCGCGGCGCACCTGCGTTGCCAGCCTCTTGCGCCGACAGGTCGTCGCCGATGTAGTACTTGTTGCTCAGGTTGTTTACGCCCGCCTGCAGTGTGAGCGACGGTGTGGCCTGGTAGCTGACTGCGGCGTTGGCGAGCAGGTAGCCCGGTAGCTTTTGCGGGTTGACGACGTTGTCGCGCAAAAAGCGTGTGCCGACATAGTTGGCGTTGAGGCTCGCGCCCCAACGGCCAGCGCTGTACGTCACACCGGCACCGGCAATATCGCGCGCTGACATGCGCACGCGGTAGCCTCCGAAATTGGTGCTGGGTGCACCAGTGTCGGTGTAGGTCTGAAAGTCACGCAGCTTGGCGTCTTGCCAGGTGTAGTGGGCATAGCCGACCCAGCGTGACGACATGCGCCACTGCAACTGCGATTCGACACCCTTCACGCGCAGCGTAGCGTTGCTGAACACGAAGGAGTCTGGTCCGTTGCGGTAAGCCCGTTGTCCATCGAGTTTGTCGGCCTGGAAAGCACTGATCTGATAGGCCCAGGCTTCGCTGCCGGCGCGGCCTTTGATGCCCATTTCCTTGCTGCGCGTGCGCTCGGGCCGCAGGATGTCTGGCGCCACGACTCCGCCGCGCGTGTTCAGTGCCACGGCCTGGGGACGAAACCCTTCTGACACATTGACAAATGCCGTGTGCACGGACGTCCCGGAGTTGGCAAACATCCAGTCGATGCCGATGCGCGGGCTGGTACGGCTGGCCTCCTGGGCAGAAATCACAGACGTGTTGGATCGCGCCAGCGATTGCTCAAATCTGTCGTGCCGCAGCCCCGCTGTCACGCCGACTGCACCCCACTCGATGCGGTCCTGCAGATAGAGGCTGCGGACCTCCTGGTTGAACCGGGATGTGGTGATGGCGCCTCGCACCCCGCGCGGGTCATTGTTTACATTGCCCACTGGCACGTCGTAGTCAGGGCCACGGTAGGTGGGAGCGTGGGTGAACGCTGGCGACGCCTGGTCTTGCCAGCTGCGCTCCAGGTTCATGCCGACTTGCAGTTCTTGGGTCCATCCGCGGCCAGTCGTCAGGTGTGTCAGCGCCAGGTCGTGGAACATGCCGCGGTCGGCAGTGTCTGTCTCGGCGTAGCCCTTGGTGACAGTTGCTGGTGGCGGAACAATGGTGATCCCGCCAGCAAACATCCGGTCGTATCGCGCGAAGCTCGTCAGATGGTTGAGCGACCAGCCGCCACCAAAATCGACCTTGTTCTTCCACGAGAGTGACTGGTATGCGCCCGTGACATGGGAGCCAGGAATGCCGTAGTTGTCGCGCGATGTGATGCCAAACATCGGCTTGCCGTTTTGCAGCGGCACGATGGAGCCTCGGTCAGCCTGCACCTTCGAGTCATAAAACTGAAAGCCTGTGATCCAGTCGCGCGTGACAGCGAAGTCACCGCCCAGCAATACGGCAGCCTGGTTGCGGCCGGCATTCCGTTGAAAGCCGTTGTAGTGCCCACTGGAAAGGCCAGCGTAGAAATTGCCTCGCTCTAAATCCCAGCGGTAGCGCGCGCTGGCGTCCGTGCGGCCGAAGCTGCCAAGGGTGGTCGTGATGTCGCCCCCGGCGCGCTCGGGCTTGAGGAAGAACTGCGCAACCCCACCGATTGCATTTTTTCCATAGAGCGCTGACGCCGGGCCTTTGATGAATTCGATGCGATCGATCAGGTCTGGCGCGATCAGCGTCACATCTGCGTTGCCCTGCAGAACGCGCAGCGGCACGCCGTCGATCAGGACCAGCACATCCTGGGTGTCGCGCAGTCCGCGCGTTTCAAAGCGGGTGTAGTAGTTGCCCTGTGTTCCAAACTGAAGGCCCGGAACGGTGCGCATTGTGTCTTCAAGCGCAATGGCACCCACGGCGTCCATTTGGCCGCGATCAACGACTGTGGTTGCGAAGGGCAGGCGCAGCGGGTCAGCCTCCATGCGCGTTGCTGTGGAGATGGTCTTCTTGCCCGTGATCGTTAGGGCGGGCAGGGTGGCTTCCGCTTCTTGCGCCGCCACCGCAGTGGTCGCGACTGCCAAGCTGGCCCCTATGACTCGGCGCCAACGTGCGACCGCAAGTCCTTTGAGCGGAAAGCGCGGGAGCATCGCTCCCGTGGAGGCTTCCTCTTGCAGTGCGCCTCCAAATCGTTCGGAGGGTTCAGGCTGGGGGCGACGGCCCCCATGTCGCGGCTGCGCATTGCCCAGGTGATTAACGGCTTCTTGCAGATGCATTACGGAGTCCTTGGTTTTGTTGGGCCACGGCGCGGTGCTGCAGACATGTGTGTAGGGGCGGTGGCTCCCCGGCTTGGCGAAACCTGTTGCGGTGACGGATCCCCGTTTGCGCTGTGTAATCACACATGTCCCACCGTTCAAGGGCTGACGGCATTCGCCTGGTGCGCGTCGGCTACGCATTGATATAGCCCGCCGAGCAAGACGTCTTTTGGTAGGTCGCGCCCAATGAAAACGATTTTGGAACTGCGCTCTTCACCCTGCTTCCAAGCCACGCCGAAGTCGGCTCCCATCAACATGTGAACCCCCTGAAAAATCACCCGACGGTCTTGTCCATGGATGCTGAGAACGCCCTTGTAGCGCATCATCCTGGTGCCGTAGATCTGGACCATGGCGCCCAGAAAATCCTCCATCCGCTCTAAGTCAAGCGCGCGCGCTTCGCGAAAAACAAACGAAGAGACATCATCGTCATGTTCATGACTCACATCGGTCAGGAACTGAGGCTCGATCTCGAGGATGGCGTTCAGGTTGAAGCCGCGAATATCGAGAAGGTCATGGACGGCCGCCACACCATGGCGCGCCTCAGCGATTGGCGCGCGGGGGTTGATGCGCCTCAGGCGCTGCCGTAACGAGTTCACCGCGGTCGCATCGACCAGATCAGTCTTGGTGATCAGCAAGCGGTCGGCAAAGCCTACTTGCTCTTGTGCCTCATGGTGGATGTCCAGTTGAGCAGGCGCATGCTTCGCATCCACCATCGTTACGATGGCGTCGAGCAGATAGAGTTCGGAGATTGTCTCGTCGACGAAGAAGGTTTGTGCCACTGGTGCCGGGTCAGCAAGGCCGGTGGTTTCGATGATCACCCGGTCGAATTTGAGCAGGCCGGAGGCCTTTTTGTCAGCCAATTCACCCAGCATGCGGACCAGGTCTCCCCGCACCGTGCAGCATATGCAGCCGTTGTTCATCTCAACGATCTGCTCGTCGCCGTCCTGCACCAGCAACTCGTTGTCGATACCGGCCTCGCCGAATTCGTTCTCGATGACTGCGATGCGCTGGCCATGGAACTCTTGCAGAATGCGATTGAGCAGCGTGGTTTTGCCACTGCCCAAAAAGCCGGTGAGGATGGTGACGGGGATCTGTGCCATATAAATTGCTCTCATTACATAGGTTGGGCTGACTGCGCAAATGCCGGCCCTGCAAGGGCCAACCGGAACCAGCCAATCACGCGCCGACAGTGCGCCTTGTCGTACAGCCGGATGAATCGTTCGGTGTCTTGTCCAGCGATATCGCTCCGCGCTGCGATGCGAGCTGCTGCAATGTCCGGGATGATGGTGGTCCCGCAATCCGTCTCTCCGCAGTGCCTGCACTGGACGTAGTCTGCTGATGGGGCAGGAGATGGGGCGGTCATGCGCTATGTGGCTCTTTCGAAACTTTGCGTCGGCTGAATTTGAGACGTCGAAATGCAAGTGCGAGGCCACGGCAATCGACAGGTTGGTGATGGAAAAAGGCAAGCCACACTGGCATTTAACGATAATGGATTATCAGTATCGTAACATGGGACAATTGAGTGCCCAGCGCAATTCTTCAATGAGCTCCCCAATCGTATGGAACGCTTTTCTCGACAGCGAACTGCCATCCGCAACGTTATCGACACCGCGGGTCGGCCCTTATCCCCGCATGAAATCTGTGATGCCGCCCAGGCAGAGGTGCCCGGTCTGGGCATTGCCACGGTGTATCGCAACCTAAAACAGTTGGTGGAAGCGCAAGAGATCACGGCAGTCGTCCTGCCTGGTGAGAGTCCGCGGTTCGAATCCGTCCAACAGGGTCATCACCACCACTTCCAGTGCAACGAATGCAAGCGCGTTTTCGATGTGCACGAATGCCCCGGAAATCTCGATAGCCTGGCACCGAAGGGTTTTCAGGTGGAACATCACGAATTGACGTTGTATGGACGTTGCGATGAATGCGCGCGCCCCAAACGCAGGCCGCGTAGCAATGGCTGAGCGGCCCCCGCGACACGTCACTACTTTCACGGGCTCAAGATTCATTCAACGTCGCACTGAGGGCTGCATAAGCTGAGCGTCGAAACGAAAAAAGCCCGCAGGCAAGGCCTGCGGGCTTTGAGAGATTGCGAAGTGGGCGACGCAAACTGCGCCGCCATTCCATTAGCGCTTTGCCAGCGGCGGCACGTCGCGGCGCACCGAGCCTGTAAACAACTGGCGCGGGCGGCCGATCTTGTACTCAGGGTCGCCGATCATCTCGTTCAGCTGGGCGATCCAGCCCACGGTGCGGGCCAGGCTGAAGATGCCCGTGAACAGGTTCACAGGGATGCCGATGGCGCGCTGCACGATGCCGGAGTAGAAGTCCACATTGGGATACAGCTTGCGCGAGACGAAGTATTCGTCTTCCAGGGCGATCTTTTCCAGTTCTTTGGCCAGCTTGAACAGAGGGTCGTTTTCAAGGCCCAGCTCAGCCAGCACTTCATTGCAGGTCTCTTGCATGAGCTTGGCGCGGGGGTCGTAGTTCTTGTACACGCGGTGGCCAAAGCCCATGAGCTTGACGCCGGAATTCTTGTCCTTGACCTGCTTGATGAAGTCGCCGATCTTTTCCACACCGCCCTGGGCCTGGATGTCGTACAGCATGTTCAGCGCTGCTTCGTTGGCGCCACCGTGTGCGGGGCCCCACAGGCAGGCCACGCCCGCAGCGATGGCTGCAAACGGGTTGGTGCCCGACGAACCGCACAGGCGTACGGTGGAAGTCGAAGCGTTTTGCTCGTGGTCTGCGTGCAGGATGAAGATGCGGTCGAGTGCGCGTTCGAGCACGGGATTGACCTTGTACTCTTCGCAGGGCGTGCCGAACATCATGCGCAAAAAGTTGCCCGAGTAGCTCAGGTGGTTCTGCGGGTACATGTAGGGCTGGCCCATGCCGTACTTGTATGACATGGCCACGAGCGTAGGCATCTTGGCGATCAGGCGGATTGCCGAGATGTCGCGGTGCTCAGGGTTGTTGATGTCTGTGCTGTCGTGGTAGAAGGCCGACAGGGCGCCTACCAGACCGGTCAGCACTGCCATGGGGTGCGCATCACGGCGGAAGCCACGCAGGAAGAACTGCATCTGCTCGTTAACCATGGTGTGGTTGGTCACACGGCTGGTGAAGTCGGTCTTCTGCGCTTCGTTGGGCAGGTCTCCGTACAACAGCAGGTGGCAGGTTTCCATGAAGTCGCAGTTTTCAGCCAACTGCTCGATGGGGTAACCGCGGTACAGCAGCTCGCCCTTGTCACCATCGATGTAGGTGATGGCCGACTGGGTTGCAGCCGTTGACATGAAGCCCGGGTCATAAGTGAACATGCCCGTTTGCGCGTACAGCTTGCGGATGTCGATGACTTCCGGGCCAATGCTGCCCTGGTAGACCGGCAGGTCCACGCTGGGGCTGCCGTTGCTGAAGGACAGGGTGGCTTTGTTGTCAGCTAGCTTCATTGTTACTTTCCTTAGGTTTGCCGATGATCATCCGGTCGTGAGAGGCTGGTGGGGCTGAACCAAGCGCGCAAGCGCTCGCTCAGTGCACCAGCGCGGGGGTGCCGCCGCTTTGCCGCAGCATGCCAAGCACTTCATGTACCTCGGGGGCATCCAGCGCCCCTTCAGGCTCCTTGCGCCGCAGCATCAGGTCCAGAAGGTCGTTGTCTGCCAGGTCCATCAGAGCCGCCATGCCCTGGGCGTGGCGCTGATTCAGCTCGGGTTCGAAACGGACAAAGAACTGTTCGATGAACAGGTCGTTTTCCAGCAAGCCGCGCCGGCAACGCCAGTGCAGCTTGCTGAGTTCGCGCTCGGTCAGCAGCGGTGAGGCTGCTGCCGTTGCGGTGGAGGCGGTGTCACCCATGACGTGGTGGTCTGGTCTTGGCGTTGGACGAGGTCAGACGGCGCGGCGCACCATCAGTTCCTTGATCTTGCCAATGGCCTTGGTGGGGTTCAGGCCCTTGGGGCACACATCCACGCAGTTCATGATGGTGTGGCAGCGGAACAGGCGGTACGGGTCTTCGAGGTTATCGAGGCGCTCGGCGGTCGCTTCGTCACGGCTGTCGGCGATGAACCGGTAGGCTTGCAGCAGACCGGCAGGGCCCACGAACTTGTCAGGGTTCCACCAGAAGCTGGGGCAGCTGGTGGAGCAGCTGGCACACAGAATGCACTCGTACAGGCCGTTCAGCTCGTCACGCTCTTCAGGCGACTGCAGGCGTTCGCGGTCGGGCGGAATCTGCTCGTTGATCAGGTACGGCTTGATCGAGTTGTATTGCTTGAAGAACTGCGTCATGTCCACGATCAGATCGCGAATCACGGGCAGGCCGGGCAGGGGCTTCAGAACGATGGTGCCCGGAAGGGTGTTCATGTTCGTCAGGCAGGCCAAGCCGTTCTTACCGTTGATGTTCATGGCGTCGGAGCCGCAGACGCCTTCACGGCACGAGCGGCGGAACGACAGCGTAGGGTCTTGCGCCTTGAGCTTCATCAGCGCGTCCAGCAACATGCGTTCGTGGCCGTCGAGTTCGATCTCGATGGTCTGCATGTAGGGCTTTGCGTCCTTGTCCGGGTCGTAGCGATAGATTTGGAATGTGCGTTTTTGCATGGTTCTTCTCTCGTGGGGCTACTGGTTAGAACGTACGGACCTTGGGGGGCACGCTGTCCACCGTCAAGGGCTTGAGGTTGACCGGCTTGTAGTCGAGGCGGTTGCCTTCGCTGTACCACAGCGTGTGCTTCATCCACTCCTGGTCATTGCGGCCCAGCGGGAAGTCGGCGTGATCGGCAGCGTGCTCGTAGTCGTACACGGTGTGTGCACCGCGGCATTCCTTGCGGGCTGCGGCCGACACCATCGTGGCCTGGGCCACTTCGATCAGGTTGTCCACTTCCAGCGCTTCAATGCGGGCAGTGTTGAACACCTTGGATTTGTCCTTCAAGGCCACCTGGGCGACGCGGCTACGGATATCGGCAATCTTCTGCACGCCTTCGTCCATGCTTGCCTGCGTACGGAACACGCCCGCATGTTGTTGCATGGTGGCGCGGATTTCGCCAGCCAGGTCTTGTGCGTAGATGCCTTCGCTGGAGCTGTCGAGTTGGTTCAAGCGCGCGAGGGTGCGGTCGGCTGCATCCTTGGGCAGGGGCTTGTGCTCCTTGTTCTTGTTGTTGAACTCGACAATGTGGCGGCCGGCAGCCTTGCCAAACACCAGCAAGTCCAGCAGCGAGTTGGTACCCAGGCGGTTCGCGCCGTGCACCGAAACGCAGGCACATTCGCCCACGGCGTACAGGCCGTTGACCACTTGGTTGTTGATGCCGTTGGCCTGCGAAACCACTTGGCCACTGATGTTGGTTGGCACGCCACCCATCTGGTAGTGGATGGTGGGCACCACAGGGATTGGTTCCTTGGTGATGTCCACGTTGGCGAAGTTGACACCGATTTCGTACACCGATGGCAGGCGCTTGTGAATGGTTTCAGCGCCCAGGTGGTCGAGCTTGAGCAGGATGTAGTCCTTGTTGGGACCGCAGCCGCGGCCTTCCTTGATTTCCTGGTCCATGCAGCGGGACACGAAATCGCGCGGCGCCAAGTCTTTCATGGTGGGCGCATAGCGCTCCATGAAACGCTCGCCATTGCTATTGAGCAAAATCGCGCCTTCGCCGCGGCAGCCTTCGGTCAGCAGCACGCCAGCGCCGGCCACGCCGGTGGGATGGAACTGCCAGAACTCCATGTCCTGCATGGCAATGCCAGCGCGGGCGGCCATGCCCAGGCCGTCGCCGGTGTTGATGAAGGCGTTGGTCGATGCCGCAAAGATACGCCCTGCACCACCTGTGGCCAGCAGCACGGTCTTGGCTTCCAGGATGTAAAGGTCGCCAGTTTCCATCTCCAGCGCGGTCACGCCCACTACGTCGCCGTCGGCGTCGCGGACCAGGTCCAGCGCCATCCATTCAACGAAGAAGTTGGTCTTGGCTTTCACGTTCTGCTGGTACAGCGTGTGCAGCATGGCGTGGCCGGTACGGTCAGCTGCGGCGCAAGCGCGTTGTACAGGTTTTTCGCCGTAATTTGCGGTGTGGCCGCCGAACGGGCGCTGGTAAATGGTGCCGTCCGGGTTGCGGTCGAAGGGCATGCCGAAGTGTTCAAGCTCGTACACGACCTTGGGGGCTTCGCGGCACATGAACTCGATGGCATCTTGGTCGCCCAGCCAGTCCGAGCCCTTGATGGTGTCGTAGAAGTGGTAGTGCCAGTTGTCCTCAGACATGTTGCCCAGTGCTGCGCTCACGCCGCCCTGTGCCGCCACGGTGTGCGAGCGGGTAGGGAACACTTTGGACAGCGAGGCCACGTTCAGGCCGGCGCGGGAGAGTTCAAGCGCGGCACGCATGCCGGAGCCGCCTGCGCCGACGATGACGACGTCGAATTTGCGGCGGGTGATGTTAGCGTTGGTGTAGCTCATTATTTTTTGCCTTCAGTCGCGGGATTCAGAGACGCCACAAAACCTGGATACCCCAGCCAGCACAGCCGACCAGCCAGACGATGCTGAACACCTGCAGTGCCAGACGCAGGCCCACGGGCTTGATGTAGTCCATCAGCACTTCGCGCAGGCCGATCCATGCGTGCCAGGCCAGCGCAATGATCACGGAGAAGGTCAGAATCTTCATCCACTGGGCAGAGAAGATACCCGCCCATTTGTCGTAGCCGATGGGGCCGGTGGAGAAGATCACCTGGGCCAGCAGGGCCAGGGTGAACAGGGCCATCAGGACTGCCGTGACACGCTGGCTGAGCCAGTCGCGCAGGCCATAGTGGGCGCCGACGACGACGCGCTTGGAACCGTAATTGACGGACATGGGTGCTTTCCTCTTGTGCGGCGGTGTTTGCTACGGGATGGCAGCGATCACCGCTTTTTTTATGATTTGGTTGTTGTTCGATCAGTACAGGCCGAAAAGCTTGGCGCCCAATACCAGAGTCAGCGCAATGCTGATGGCGAGCACGGTAAAAGCCGAGGCCTTGCCGAATTCCTTGGTCACGGCGCTGTGGCTCACGTCCATCCACAGGTGGCGCAGGCCGGCGGTGAAGTGGTGAAGGTACGACCAGATCAGGGCCAGGGCCACCAATTTGATGAACCAACCGGGAACAAAGCCGATTCCAATGTTGAATGCGGCAGCAAACTTGGCGAAGGAGATCTCGGACGACACCGAGGTGTCAAACATCCAGATGATGAAAGGCAGCAGCAAAAACATGATCAGCCCGCTGGCGCGGTGCAGGATCGACACCCATGCGGCGGGGGTCATGCGGTAGGTGGTGAGGTCCTTGAAGGCATTGATGTTGCGGAATTCAGGCCGTTTTTTGGCGAGTTCTGTCATGTTGTGTGCTTTCGTGGATGTAACTGCTTTGTAATTTGAAGATGCAAAGAACACAAAATTCTATTGCAACGCAACAAGGAGGGTCGCCCTTGCGCGTAAAGATCGACAGTTCCGCTCGGGTGCCAGGGTGGCGTCAGCTCAGTTCATTACGGTAATGATGGGTATCTGTGAGGTACAGCCCGCGCCGTAACTCCATGGGAACATCGTTGTAGGTGTAGGCAATGCGCTCTACGCTCAGCAAGGGGGTTTCGGGCGACACCTGCAGCAGCCGGGCCTGGTCGGCGTCGGGCAGTACGGCGCGTATTTTTTCTTCGGCGCGCACCATGCGCACGCCAAAATCGAGTTCCAGCATGGCGTAGGTCGGCCCGGGGTAGCCGGCCATCTGGGCGGCGGTCAGGCCCTTGAAGGCCTGGCCGGGGAGCCAGATGTCTTCCAAGATGGTGGGGACGCCGCTGAACGACAGGATGCGACGCGCCTGCACCATCGGGTCGCCTGTGCGAAGCCCCAGGGCGCGGGCCACATCGGCGCTGGCGCGCACGCGCTTGCAGTCAATGATGTGGCGCTCGGCAGGGCCTTCGACACTGGCGTCGCCG
>JAUXZO010000115.1 GCA_030692685.1 Acidovorax sp.
GGTGCGCCCGTAAGGGTGGAAATCGGGCCTCAAGGCCCTGCGAACGGCCCAAATGGGCGGCGCAAGAGGCCACAAAATCCAAAAAATGGCGTCTTCCGCGTTCGCGCGGGAAATTTCGAGGGCTTGTTCAGCGTAGCCTTAGGCGATGTGACTGATCAGAGGCAACGTGAGTCTCGCTTGATCAAGCTTAGTCAGCGTGACCCCTTGACAGGACTGCTAAATCGTCACGGTCTCGAAAGTCGCTTGCAGGCAACGCTTGGTTCGCAAGCCCAGGCAGTAGCAGTGCTCTACATAGACCTCGATCGGTTTAAGGCCGTCAATGACACTTTCGGGCATCCGATCGGAGACCTGCTGCTCAAAGCCGTCGCGGGGCGGTTTCGCGATCTGGTCAGATCCGTAGACTTAGTCGCGCGCATTGGAGGGGATGAATTCGTGATGGTCTTGGTTGGTGTCTCAGATTCAGCGGTGGCGCGAAAGATTGGTGAAAAAGTCGTGGCTGCGGCTTCCGATCCGTTCGCACTTGACGGTCGCGTTTGCCACATTGGCGCAAGTGTGGGCGTCGCGTGTGCAACCGAAAACAAATGGCGAGAGCTTATGGAGCGCGCAGACGCGGCACTCTATATAGCGAAGGCTTCGGGGCGGGGGCAGGTTGCCTAATCCCTTCCTTCAATAGCAACCACGAATATTCACGGCGGCAAACTTTTTCAGCTGTTGGCTAACTGACTTCATAGTGAATCGCCCCGGATTTGAACTGACCTCGAGAAGTTGATCTGAGCGAACCTTTGCCGGGCGAAAGAAGACTGGCGTCGACCTTCGAGGACGTTCAGCTAATTCGCCTTGCAGGCCCACGGATGCGATGCTGCTAGGCTTGTTAGAGCCGTAAAAGAAGCTCATTCATATAAGGGGCCTCGCCGTCCACCGCGTACGCCATTAGATAACCAGGATTCATGGAGAAGCGTGGACGGCATATCCGTCCACGCTTCTTCCCATAGAAACTATCCGCTGTGATTATGTTGCTTCAATTCAGAGGAATGCCGTTGGCATTCACACTTCCATTGGGCGCAACAACATAGACGTAGAGCTTCGTCGTAGCTTTAAGTACGCCCCGGACTTGACCAAGCTCGATCTTTGTGGGCGCCCAGCTCTTAACCGGCAGAACCTCACGCTGACCAGCTCCGGACCAAGTTGGGCTATCAGAAAGTTCCACTCGCGCAGGACTGTTAGAGATGTATATGTCGTCTATCGACGTCTTCATGGTTTGGTAGTTATACCCTTTGTCTCCGCCACCGTTGTCGTACCCACCATGGTCGAACCCGATGAGGCCAAGAGCGATAGGTTTCTCCGAGTACGCGGGATGCTTAACGCACGGGTGGTTATGACCTGCCACCCCGTTCACCCAATTCCGGACCCGCGGTACTGAAAGATCGAGTTCAACTTCATGCCGGTTCCACTTTCCGGCAATCCCCCCGTTCTCCCACCAAGTGCCCCAACTCACCTCCGGTTCGTAGTCCACTGGAACCGTGCATGTCAAGTGCATTTGCGTCCAAGACACACGGGTGCCTTTGCCATTGCCGTCGTCCCAGAAACGAACGAACTTATTAGAAGCGCCCTCCGCTCCGGGTGAGATAGACGGCTTATACCACCACGAAACGTACATTTTATTGAATGTCCGCGCCGGCCCATTATACTCGGGGTAACTTAAAATAGGCTTTGGGCCAACACCCGCATATACAACGCCGACTTCACCAGATCGAGTCTCACTAGTCCGCTGATATTTAAAGTGCGATGTCATCAAACTCGGGAGGGATGGAGTTCCAGCACGATACATTTGACCAGGACCTACAGGTACCTCTGACCCAAGCGGCAACCCCGAGGCTTGGAAAGCAGCGCTGACGTCGTCCCAGAACATCATTGGATTCTCAGTCCAAGGATTTTTTCCTTCGATCACTATTTTATCCGCGCTCAGTTTAGCGGTCATCGCAGAGGAGGCGGCTGCTGTTTTCGCAAAGATCGGCGTGCTTAGTGGCGACTTATTCCCAGCCGCATCAAAAGCCTTCACCGAGAATTGGTATCTTGTGTTGGGTTTTAGTGCGCCGAAGGTGTATGACAGCTGACGCGTTACGTCTCCTACAAATACTCCATTTAAATATAGTTCGTAGCCCGCAACGCCTGAGGCATCAGTGCTTGCGTTCCATTTGATGACAATCGAAGAGGAGGATACGGCACCTGTAGTAAGCGCAGAAGGAACTGTTGGAGATACTACGTCGACTGGCACCGCTGCACCCGACGTCGTTGCTGTTACCTTACTGGGCGGTGACTGGTTGCCGACAGCGTCATAAGATCTAACTGATAGGTCATACCGCACGCCGGGGGTAAGCGAGTTGAATACGAAATCGCGTGCTGAGGTTCCACCCACCCAAGTAGAGTTTTTATAAACGTTGTAGCCGACCACGCCTACATTGTCTGAGCTCTCTCGCCAATTAAGAGTAAGGCTAGAGCTGCTTCGCACGCCCACAACTAAATCCGTTGGACTCGTCGGCGGTAGTACATCTGCCCCCGCTTTCGTCATATGACCGGCTTTAGCCGCCGCAGTCGACTGGTTTAATAGTCCCACATCAACCGATATTTTTTCCTGCACATCTTCTTGCGCCACTTCGAGCGTTTTAACGGAACGTTCGGTACTCAGTGGTGATGTTTTACCATTTTTGCCGGTCGCGCTGATTTGGTACGTGTATCGGACGCCACTTCCGACCGCGTCGTCAATATAGGTCGAAACTGAACCATTTACCGAGTGCAAAGGTTGACCATCCCTCCAGAGATTGTAGCTTTGGAGATTAACTTCTTTGTCGCTGTTCGCCCAAATGACCGAGACGGTACCATCTTGATTGGCTAGTGCATTCAAGGACCGTGGTGTCGTCGGAACCTCAAGATTGTCTTCAGAACTAACGGTTGAGCCTTCGCTGACTTCAAATTGCTCGGCCCTGTCATTTATCCCTGCGTCGTCGCTAGATTCAATCACGCTAACCCGGGCGGACGCGCCCTCCTCGGTTCCGCTCCCTCCGCATGCAGAAAGAATACTCAATAGCAGCAAATTACCAGCATATATAGATTTACTTGAAATTTTTTTCATAAACATATTTCTCCGACCCATAAATGGCGAATGCCAAAGGAAATCTAAAATAGATCTTTGAACGACGCCAAACCTAAGTTCGGTCAAAACAACATGTCACCGACAGAAACACACGAACACATTTAATAACAAATGAGTTCTTGCGCGGGCATCTGCACTGCGCATTTGTTCTGCAATCAACCGTTTACTAATAACTGGGTTTCAACCTGGAGTGTCTTCACCTATCAAACATCGATAGGGTGAGCCGGCCGATCAGTCATCAGCTTGTAGCAAATGGCTCGAAAAGAATAGTTTTGCAAAAATGCATTCCAACTGAGCCTATGGGCATCTTGCGGCGGGCCCAGCGGCTATGACGGGACACTGAATCGCCCCGGTTTTTGCGGAGGCTGTTTGGTTTAAGTCAGACCACCACCTAGGTGCCCTGACTGGCGAGTAGTTGCCGGTAGTAGTTTGCCTCCGCCTCAACAGGCGGGATATACCCAATGGGTTCGAGCAGGCGATGGTGGTTGAACCAGGACACCCATTCGAGCGTCGCAAACTCCACGGCTTCCTTGGTTTTCCACAGCTCCCGACGATGGATTAACTCAGCCTTGTACAGGCCATTGATGGTCTCGGCCAGGGCGTTGTCGTAACTGTCGCCCTTGCTGCCCACCGAAGGCTCGATGCCCGCCTCGGCTAGCCGCTCGGTGTACCTGATGCTGACGTACTGCGAGCCCCTATCGGAGTGACAGACCAAGCTGCCGTCGCGTTCGGGCTGACGGGCATATAGGGCTTGCTCCAAGGCATCGAGCACAAAGTCTGTGCGCATCGAACTGCTCACACGCCACCCAACGATGCGCCTGGCAAACACGTCGATGACGAAGGCCGCATACAACCAACCCTGCCAAGTCGAAACGTAGGTGAAGTCGCTCACCCACAGTTGATTGGGCCTATCGGCCTTGAACTGGCGGTTGACCCTGTCCAGCGGGCACTGTACTTTGCTGTCGCTGGTGGTGGTTCGCACGACCTTGCCGCGCATCACCCCGCGCAAGCCCAACTGCCGCATCAGCCTCTCAACAGTGCAGCGGGCCACTGTCGTGCCTTCACGCCTTAGTTGCCGCCATACCTTGTCGGCGCCATAGACCTGCATGTTGGCCTGCCAGACGCGTTGAATCTGCGGCATCAGCACCTCGTCGCGCTTGGCTCTGGTGCAGCGCTTGTGAGGCTGGCGCTGCAATACTGCATGGCGCCAATAAACCGACGGAGCGACCTGCAGGACCTTGCAGAGCGGCTTGACCCCGTAGGCTTGTCGATGCTGATCAATGAAGCCCTTCAGGACTTCAGACGGCGGTCGAGCTCCGCCTGGGCGAAAAACGCGCTGGCCAACTTCAGTATCTCGTTGGCCCGGCGCAGCTCTTTGACCTCGCGCTCCAGTTCCTTGACCCGTTGGGCTTCGGCCGTGGTGACACCTTCTCGCGTGCCGGCATCCACTTCGGCGCGTTTGACCCATTCGTTCAGGGTCTGCGGCACGCAGCCAATCTTTGGGGCGATGGACTCGATGGCTGCCCACAGCGATGGGTATTCCCCGCGCTGCTCTTGCACCATCCTCACCGCGCGCTCACGCACCTCAGGCGAGAACTTGTTCGTCTTCTTCATGGCTCAATCCCTGTCAGAGTGTTGAGCCTCCGCGAAACCCGGGGCGATTCACATTCTTGAGAGAGGCATCTCTTGACCAGGAGGCCGAAACGGCTTACTCTAAATTGCATGAGCAACGCACAAGCAACGGCTTTCGGTTTGAACACCGCCCAACTGGCCGATCTTGCCAAGAAGGCTGTTCGCGACGCAGTTGCCAAGAACGTCCAAGCGGGCGGTCCAACGACTATTCTTCTGAATGGCCGCGTGCTGACACTCTGTGCGACTGACCCACGGCTGACACAGCTCGTGAATGGTCGAGACGCTAATGTCCGCGCGTCGTAGCGGACCCAAAGAACCCCCTGAACTTATTGTTTTTTTCTGGACAAACGGTTTAGAACAAACCAACGCTGACTAGCAAGCTTGCCCAATCCTACGAGCGGCCTTCCTGCGCATGGCGTTTAGACAAGAGCTCGATTTTCAATACACGAGCATCAGCCAGGAGGCGTTTGGTCTGATCTTGACCGAACTCTCTGGTTGGTCTAGCGGCCGAGGCGATGTGTTGCCAGCGTGAGATCCGGCCTTGGGGTCCAATGGAGGCCTTTGGACGCGTTCTTCTGAAAGTTGGGTAATCCGATTTCATCAACCTCGAAGCCAGGAGTCATCTGTGGGAACTCAGTAGGGCTTGTTCTGCATTATTAACCCCTACGGGCGTTAAGCCGTCTGGGGTCGGTGCCTGTCTCTTCTGGAGATCGGCACTGGCCCACGATGATGGCTACATCGTGACCAAGCCTTGCAACTAGCTCAAGCATCTTTGCTCCACTCACTCCACGGAATTGGCCGCGAGTGATTTTGGAAACTTTAGCTTGGTCGATTCCCAGCAAGGTTGCTGCGGCTTCTGGGGTCAGGCCTAGGGCTTTGATTGCCCGCGCTAATTCTGCCGCCAGAGTAGCCTTGCACTGCATTTCTGCGGCGTCTGAATAGCCCAGGTCGGCGTACACATTGATGCTGCCAACTTCAATTTCGACAGTCATTTTGTGACTCCTTTTGCCTGTTTTGACCAAGCGGCATTATCCTCCTGTGTCCGCGCCGAAGTAGAACTGAGCCACCGCGCCGCTTGAATCGTGAGCCAGGGGTGGAAGCCGACGCTGTGATGGTCGGCTGTGGATAAGTGTATGCCTTGCCTTGCCACGAGCGGTAGTCGTCAATCGGTGGCGTCTGGTGGATCGGCCTTGGTGCCTGTCTTGCGGGTCTGCTCTCTGGCCTTGATGCGCTTCTTCGCGGTGGCGCTGCTGTGCAGGAACCGATGGCTCTCGTTTCCTGTCTCCACGATGTGACAGTGCTGCGTGAGGCGGTCGAGCAATGCGGTCGTCATCTTCGCGTCCCCGAACACCGTCGACCATTCGGCGAAGTCCAGGTTGGTCGTGATCACCACGCTGGTGTGCTCGTAAAGCTTGGACAGCAGGTGGAATAGCAGCGCACCGCCCGCCTGGCTGAACGGCAGGTGGCCCAGTTCGTCCAGGATCACCAAATCCATGCTCAACAGACCGTTGGCGATGCGCCCAGCCTTGCCCTAGACGCGGCAGCCACTACCGCATGCAGGCGTCGCAGCTGAAGCTATGCGCGAGCCGTGCATTCTGGCTGGTGGCGCACCCGAGCCAAGGTCACGAGATGCTGTTCGACGACCACGCAGCGCCGGCTCAATGAACTAACGACTGCCACATCAACTGGTTTCACTAGACGGCTTTGATTCAGGCGGCGTAGTGCGTACCGCAGGTCAGAAGAAGTCTTGGTGGAGCGATTTTCAATATCAATGGCTAATTTGCCCATATCCCGTCTACCAAAGGTTGCTATCGTGGATTTCGCCGACACGCCGGGGAACCATTTAATCAATTTCGATATTCGACTCCAGCGGGCTCGTTCTGTTGCTCTTTATCTTGAGCGCAACTTCTCAATGCGGTCAGGCATCGATATTTTTTTCAAGCGGTGGTGTGCTCTCTAGAACTAACACCGGCAGGCGGGTGGACATCCTTACTTCTTGATTGTTCGTCCACTGGAGTCCAAGCGCCATTGTCGCATAATTCTATTTGGATTACATGTCGGGTGCTCGGATCAAGTTAGAGAATGTAATCAAAAAAGGGGGGTGCCTCGAATATAAAAATCCCACATATCAGATAACTTTCTTTCTTAAACAGGAGTGCTGAAGTTGGATATCTCGCAAAGTCGGGCAAGCCGTCGCACAGCTGAACTGGAAAAATTGGTCAATTAATTTACAATCGCAATAACATTGATTGAATCAACTTCAAATGTCCGATTTGGCCTGCATCACTGCGGAAGAACTGCTTGAGCGATGGCTTGTCCATTGCGCGGCCGACGACCGTGCGCCTATCGTGTTGGGGGAGCCGTCATATCGCCATTTTTGGAGTACCTGGCAGAAGTTTCTCGTTGGCGAAGATTTGCCGAGGCCTGCGATTCAGTGGCAGGACGTGACCGCCGTCGATATCGAGAACTTCCTTGCCAGCGGCGTGAGCGAGCGCAAGAAGAAAGCCGGGGTCAGCGAGATTACGAAACGTCGCTACTGGCGGCTCCTTGATCGCATCTATTCCTTCGCCGTGGACAACGGCTGGATCGAAAGCAACCCTGCGGCAGCGCTCGCCAAAAAGCCCGTCTCCGAAAACCCCATCGGCGCGGTCATGACTTTGAGCGTGTGGACGCACGCAACGAGAGTGCTGGAGGTCGTGGAGGAGGATGCAGATCCGCTGGATCTGCGCAACCGTGCTCTGCTGCTTGTTTTGTTCGAGCTGGGGCTCACTCCCGCTGAGGTGCGCGGACTGACGCTTGACCGGTTGACCTTGTGCGATCCCTGGACAGGGAAGGGCGGTTATCTGGAGGTGGACGGAGAGGATGTGAACTGGCCTCGCAAGCTACCGCTGCAGGGCAAGCTGTTGTCCGCTTTGCACGAGTGGGTGTCTGTCCGTGCGGGAACGGTTGGCCACAGCAAGGGCGACGTGCTTTTCAGCTCGCGCCGGGGCGGGGCGATGACCGACGAAAACCTCCTGGTGCTCGTTCGCAAACACCTTATCGCCGCCGCCGCAGCGGCTGGGCAACCGCCGCCACCGCGTTTGGGGCCCCAGATCATCCGCAACAGTCGGCTGGTGTTCTGGCTCCATGATGGTGTGCCGGTGCCGGAGGTTGTGAAGCGTGCGGGGCTCAAGAATGCCAAGGGCCTTTTTCACCTGGTTGGGCATCTGCCTGAGGAGATCCGGGCGCAGATCCGAAACGACCGCGATGATGCGCCGCCGCTCGATCTTCCCAAGCCATCGACACCTGGTGTGTTCGTGAAGCAGCGCACGCTGTTTGCGGACGAAGCGGCCTGAGTCTCCGGCTATCCACAGCTCATTGCTCCAAGAGTTGGTAACAAAATCTGTGGATAACTGCCCGTTCAGGCGCTTGGAAATCACGCCCCTGTTGAGCCCAGGTACCGTGCCGGAATTTTGAGCAGTGCGCAGGTTGGCACCTGCGTCTGAACACAAACACTCGACTTGGGCTGGTTTGCCACCATGATCGGCTCGGACATGTCGGCGGGTAACCCTCTGTCGTCCGGGGCCAGTAATTTTCTGGCATAGGATCACCACCGTGGTTTGCAGGCCAAAGCCTGGACTTGGCATTGATCGGGAGGCTTGAGTGAGTGCAAAAGAGAGGGTAACGCGCAACACGCGCGAGTTCTGGATGGCGACGTGCGCAATCGACACCCACGCCAGGGGTTCTGGGAATGCTCGCAACGACACACCATGGGTCGCCTTCACGGCGGATCGGAGCGCTTTGGTGTGCACGGTCTGGGAAGACCAAATTGCAAAGGTCGTTGATCCCATCGACAACCGGGCCCGCAGCTTCGTGATGCTCGGCGGGAGATCAACAAGGTGGAAGGGCGGGGCGGTCAAGCGGGGTCGTGAAGCGGAAGTCGCCATCAGTGAAGCGGTGACGTCGCGCGTGCCAGTATTTGGCTTCCGCGCGGTGGCGTCTGGTGACGATCCCGCCAACATGACTCGCCATGTGAAGCACATCAACCTCGATCATGTCTCTATCCTCAAGCCTCACTTCGGACTCGCCGCCGATAACCCACGGGAGCGCCTGGGCCTGGAAATGGAGCTTCGGGCCCGTTGGAGGAGCCCGGACGTTGATGCGCTCGATGCAGCGACTCTCTTCGAATTGGTGGATGCCACTGGCAATGTGCCCGGTGCCGACTGGAACCCCTTGCTTGCGCCTGCTGTGGGGGCTGACGGTGCCGCAGAGCTTCGCGCCAATGAGCAGGCCGCGCGCATCGTGCTGCCCTACTTGGTAGAGCACGTCCGCAGGCAGACCGATGGAATCATCGAGCCTCTGACCTACTCCGACGTGGCCAAGATGCTGGGCCGCATGAAAGCCGATGGCAATGCCTACGCTCAGGGGATCGGAAAAGTCCTGGGTGAAGTAACCCGTCTGGTTGAGGCTGGCACGCGCGATTGGCCTGAGGATCTTCGCCCCCCTCACATCACCTCCATTGTGGTCGCCAAATCGGGGGCCACAGCTGGTCTCCCCAGCGATGGCGTCAAGGACTACTGGCCCGGATTCGAGGCGCTGACACCGGCTGAGAAGCGGGCAAAGGTGCGGGATGAATTCGACCGCATCCAGGCCTACGGTGATCGATGGCTCCAGGTCCTCGAAAGTGTGGGCCTTGGCACCCCACCGACGCCGGCAGCTCCCGATTCAGCAAACGGCAAAGACAAACGCTACGGCTGGGGTGGAGGCGAGTCAGAGGAGCACAAGCAGCTGCGCCTCGATGTCTTGGCCAGGCCGGAGTTGTTCGACCTGAAGAACACGCTCTTCTCAGACACGGAGTACCCGCTCCTGTCGGGTGATCGCCTGGACGCATTCTTCCGAACGGAGGCATTTTGGGTCGGCGTCGAGGTCAAATCCATCCGGTCGGGATACGACGACCTTGAACGCGGCATCTACCAGTGCGTGAAGTACCAGGCCGTCATGCGCGCTCAGGCGTTAATCCACGATCCTGCGGGCACAGAGATCCAAGTCAAGGCGGTGCTGGTGGTGCAAAAGCAGCTCCCAGATGATCTGGAGGAACTCGCCACGAAGCTGGAGGTGAAATGGATGGTGCTGCCCCCCGGCCATTTTGCGCAGGCAATGCAAGCTTGAAGGCACAGTCGATCCGTGCGGCTGCGTATTCCGGAAGCACCTGAACACTGAGTCCATTTGACCTGACCACTCTGCCTACTCCGATGACAGGTTGCCAACATCCCTGCGCAAGCGCTCCTCAAAGGGCAGCATCCGGCCAGAAGCAGCCCGTGGCATTTCGTTGGTCAGTGAGGTTGGTGATTTTTGAGGTTGCGCTAAAGTCTTACAAAAATAAATTGGCAGACTTCGCGACAGTTATTGAAACGGCTACAGGAGATATGGATGATCGAGAAAGTATGCAGGGACTGTGGCACCGTAGCCGAGCCAGTGACCATCACCAAAGGGTCGCTTGGCACCGAAATTCTGTTGTGGCTGTGCCTGCTTTTACCGGGCATGTTCTACACAGCATGGCGCCATGGATCGCGTTATGACGGCTGTCCGAAATGCTCAAGCGCAAACCTCGTGCCGCTCGATTCACCCATTGGTCGGGAGCTATCGAAAAATCATTTACCGGCAAGTGTCCAAACCGCCCGCGCGCCAAGAGCTGGAGCCGTTGCTTTTGGTCGCTCGCTGGGTAGGTTGTTTGCAAAGAAATAGGCAGCAAATTCCGTTGCGGCCCCCCGCTAGCGGTGCCGCCAGCGCCCGGTAGACTCGGCGCCCAATGAATAAGCGCCAGAACTCCCAAACCCCAGTCACCGCATATGCAATCTTGCGGCCCGACAGCACCAAGGTCGTGCTAGCAGCGGTCTTCACGGCAGGTTTGCTCGGGCTGCATGTCACCAGCTACGGGTTCACGGGCTTCGGTCCAGCGGAGACTCGGCCCCTACCTTCCTCCGGTGCGCCGACCAACTTCAAGGCCTGTCCCCAGCACTTCGCCGGTGGGCAGCCACCGATCACGCCAGCTGCGCCCAAGCTGCGAGAACTGTGCTTCAACGACTTCGCGGTTCTGCACTCGGGAAACACCAAGACGCCGGTCTATGTGGCTCAGCGCCTGAACCGGAAAATGCTGCTGGATGGACAGGGCATCAAGCGCAAAGATCGGTTCTATGCTGAGGCGAGGCTTCCATCGGCAGAGCGTGCGGAGCTGGAAGACTACAAAGGATCGGGATGGTCACGCGGGCACATGGCTCCTGCTGGCGACATGCCAACCGAGGAAGGCAAGGCGCAGTCTTTCAGCTTGGCCAACATGGTCCCCCAGGACCCAAAGCAGAACGGTGGGCCCTGGTCCAAGATCGAAGAGGACACCCGCAAATACGTGATGCGCGCCAGCGGCGACGTGTACGTGATCACCGGGCCGGTTTTCCAGCCGGGAGCCAAGACGATTGGTGCTGGCCGAGTTGCTGTACCTTCGCAAGTGTTCAAGCTCGTGTACGACCCAAGCACAGGGAAAAGCTGGGCGCATTGGCAGGAGAATTCGCCCAATGCACAGGTAGGACGGCCGATCAGGTATCAAGAAGCGGTCGAGAGAACAAGCATCGAACTGCTGCCATCATTGCGGCAGTGAACCGATAGGAGGTAGGTATGAAACAACTGTTCGCTGTAGCCACTTTGTTCTTGGCAATGCCAGCGGTGTCCCAAAGTGGAGACCCGGCAAAGTATGCGCGCTGCGCAGGCAGCTCAGAGATGCAAAAGTGTCGAGCATTGGTCGATGCGGTGACCGCAGAAACGGCCGAGGCCAAGCGCGCCCGGGTGGAAAAACTTGAGCGAGAGCGCGCAGCTGCAGTTCAGCAGGTGTTAAAGAATCCAGCGACAAACTCGGAGAGTAGCCAGCAAGCCATCGAAAGCGAACCCAAGGTCGGCATGAGCGAATACGACGCTTCAAATACCCTATGGGGCAAACCTTCCGAGCGAAACCGCACAGTCACTGAGCGCGGTAGCCGCGAGCAGTGGGTATTTGGCGGTGGAAGATTTGTGTATCTCGAAAATGGGCGGGTCACAGCCGTTACCACTCGCCAATAAACCGCATACCCCCTGCTATACCGAGCCTCACACGAATGGTTCACTGATTCCACATCTCCTAGACAAAACCCGGCCACTACCGTACTGCGGTCCTCAATGGTCGAGAAGAAATTGATGATTGGGCTTCCCCCCCAATTTCTGCTGCGATCCGAAAAGGCAGCCAGGCGGAGATGCCGGGTCGCTGTGGGGATGACAGCACTTATGCCCCAGCTGGTCGCTCATCAAGACCACCGGCAATTAAGGCAACTGTCTTGCTGCAACGACGCTCTTGACTTCCGCTCTTGGCCTCTTGCGGTCGTTGATGGGGGATATATGCTGCAGGTGTTCACGGTGCAGGACTGACTGGTCATCATCACTGGAATGTGCAGTACGGGGGCGCAGGATCTGAATCCTGCCAGCACTCTCGTCCACGGCCACGATTTCCCCATGCAGCGGGTAGGTAGTGGTGCCTTCGCCGCGCCGCTCGTCGTTCAGGAACTCATCGTCGATCTCGTGGAGCATTGGTAAGCCTCACAGTGCAGGATGACAACCGAAAACACAGACGATCAAGGTCATGTATTCGGACTGAAAAGTGAAGCTGGACAACGCTTTCAGGAGGAATGGTCACCGTCTATGGGTGGTCAAATTTCATTTCTCTCTCGTGTCATCCCACGCCAAGCCGATGGCTCGCAGTGCGTGGTCTCGGCGGGCCTGAATGAATTCCTGGCGCTCTTCCTCGCTGTCCAGTGCGTAGCGCAGGAAATAGTCATCGGCGTCCTCGCCCGCCTGTTCTGCCTTCTCAGCGATGGCCTTGTCAGTATCCGATTGGTGGATCTCTGCCAGTTCGACACCCAAGGCGTCTGCCACAGCCTGAGACACCGAAAGTACCTGGGACCTGACCTGGGGGTGCGCATCAAGAAAGCGCTCGCGGCCGGTGACCATCTGCTCGGGGCTCAATTTCATCTGTTTGCTCCTCGGATGTGGATGAATGGGGTTCAGGGCTCCAGAATTGTCTGGAATGAATACTGGCAGGTGGCCAAGAAGTCTTCAGGAACAAGATCGCGGTCGCTAGGGATCTTGCTCGCGGCCTGGATGTCAGCGGTGACCTCAGAAAACGCCAGCTGGATTTCGCGCTCAACGGTGGCCACCTCGCGCGGATGAAGTCGGGGTTTCACGACAGCGCCCCACGTCTGCT
>JAUXZO010000130.1 GCA_030692685.1 Acidovorax sp.
TGGACATCGAAGAGTTCCTGGAACTGCGCAAGAACACCGGCGACGACCGCCGCCGCACGCACGACATGAACACCGCCAACTGGATTCCTGATCTCTTCATGCGCCGCGTGATGGAAAAAGGAACTTGGACACTGTTCTCGCCCAACAATGTCCCCGACCTGCACGATCTGTTCGGAGTTGAATTCGAAAAGGCGTATGTAGCCTATGAAGAAAAGGCCGCTCGTGGCGAAATCAAACCCGCCAAGACGGTGCAGGCCACCGACATGTGGCGCAAGATGCTGACCATGCTGTTCGAGACGGGGCACCCCTGGATCACGTTCAAGGACGCCTGCAACGTGCGCTCACCCCAGCAGCATGCTGGCGTGGTGCATTCGTCCAACCTGTGCACGGAAATCACGCTGAACACCAGCGACACAGAAACCGCCGTATGCAACCTCGGCTCGGTCAATCTGCTGCAGCACATCAAGAACGGGCAGCTCGACCACGACAAGCTCAAGCGGACCATCAAGGTCGCCATGCGCATGCTCGACAACGTGATCGACATCAATTACTACGCCGTCACGAAGGCTCGCGACTCCAACCTGCGTCATCGGCCTGTGGGCCTGGGCCTGATGGGCTTCCAGGACAGCCTGTATGAACTGCGCATTCCTTACGCTTCGCAAGAAGCCGTGGAATTTGCCGACCGGTCGATGGAAGCCATTTGTTATTACGCCTACTGGGCCTCTACCGAACTGTCCAAGGAGCGGGGCCAGTATGCAAGCTACAAGGGATCGCTGTGGGACCAGGGCATCCTGCCCCTCGACACTCTGGACATGCTGGCCAAAGCACGGGGCGGCTATGTCGAAGTGAACCGCTCGATCACGCTGGACTGGGATGCCCTGCGCAAGAAGATTGCACTGGACGGCATGCGCAACTCCAACTGCGTTGCCATCGCCCCCACGGCCACCATCTCCAACATCATCGGTGTGGACGCATCGATCGAGCCTTCGTTCGGCAATCTCTCGGTCAAGTCCAACTTGTCGGGAGAGTTCACGGTCATCAACGGCGGCTTGGTGCGCGACCTCAAGCGCCTGGGCCTGTGGGACGACGTGATGATCATGGACCTCAAGCACTTCAAGGGTTCGCTGCACCCCATCGACCGCGTGCCGCAAGACATCAAGGACCTGTATTCCACCGCATTTGAAGTCGAGGCGCAGTGGCTGGTCGAAGCAGCATCGCGTCGCCAGAAGTGGATTGACCAGGCGCAGAGCCTGAACATCTACATGGCGGGCGCGTCAGGCAAGAAGCTGGACGACACCTACAAACTGGCGTGGCTCCGCGGCCTCAAGACCACGTACTACCTGCGCACGCAAAGCGCCACGCACGTCGAGATGAGCACGGTAAACACACGCCAGCTCAACTCGGTTTCATCGGGAAATGACGACCCAACAATCAGTGCGTCAGCGCCCGCGCAAAGCAAACAGCACGCGATGGAAGTAGCCGCAGCGGTGCCCGCCACAGACGTTCAGTTTTCTCCCATCGACGATCCAGGCTGCGAAGCCTGCCAATAAAAACTTCGCGCGCGACGGCTCGCATGCATTTGAGACGTCGCGCATGTGCTGTGAAGCAACAAAACGTTGCTGCACAACGCTTCAGTGCTTTTCTTTTTGCAGCACTGCTTTCATAATCCGAACACTGGAAAATCTATGTTGACCTGGGACGAAGAAGTCAAGCCCTCATCGCAAAATCAACTGGACGGTGGACTGAACAA
>JAUXZO010000133.1 GCA_030692685.1 Acidovorax sp.
CTGTTCAACCGCACCACGTACGCCAACGGCCTGGGCAGCGCCAGCAGCACCACACAACTGCACGCAGACAGCCAGGGCACCCTGATCGCCACCGTGGTCAGCGAAGCAGGATCGCCCAAAGCCAACAGCCTGCTGCACTACAGCCCCTACGGGCTCATCGACAGCCAGGCCAGCGGCAACGCAGGCACGGGCCTCACAAGCAACGGCAACACCTTCGGCAGCTACTACGCAGACCCAGAGACAGGGCTCTTGTATGCAAGAGCGCGGTACTTCGACCCGGCCAGCGGCCAGTTCGTAAGCCGGGACCCGGAAGAGGGCGAAGCCAACCTGCCGATCACCTGGGGGGCGTACCAGTACGGCAGGTACAGCCCTTATCGGTACAACGACCCCAATGGCCGCTGCGACAGCCTGAGCGACTGCAGCATCAAGACAGCCGGAGGCGTGGTCGGCGGCATCGGTCTAACCGCCGTCAAAGCCGTAGAGGGAACCCTGGACGCACTCCAGTTCGTGGCCGACGGCTACCTTGGAGTGCTGGGCAGCAAAGCCGCACAAAGAAGAAACAGCGAACGCCTGGACCTGATCAACGGCATCGTTGACAACGCCGACCAAATCCCTGCCGCCATAGGGCGAGCGCTTGTCAACATCGACGACAAAGCGCAGGCCGAAGACGCAGGGGGCAACACCTTCACCGCTGCCATGCTGCGCGGCAACTACGCTGGCGAGATTGCACTAGCCATAGCGGCGCTGCCCCAGGCCGCAAGAAGCGCAGCCAGCCTGGCAGACACCGGCCTGGCCGCAGCAGGCAACGCTGCAGCCAAGAACCGGACAGCCGCAAGAGCCCTGGCGCGAGAGCTGCAAGCGGCTGAGCCAGCGCTGGCGGCCAAGACACCCACGGTAGGCCCAGAGTCGGTACGCCCCGCCGTAGGCGAGAGCACCCCCACGCTGGTCACAGAAGGGCCAAGGATCAGGGCCACCGGAGAAACCGTGCCGGTGAGCAAAACCGCACGGGCCACCCCCAGCGAACCCTGCTGCTTCGCCCCCGGCACCCTGGTAGCCACCGAAGCGGGCGAACGCCCCATCGAAAGCATCCAGGTGGGAGAACGCGTGTGGACACGCCTGGAAGACGGTACAGGAGAAGCCTTCCTGGCCCCGGTGACAGCCACCCACATCCGCCACGACCGGCCCATCCTGCGCCTGAGCGTGGAGCAGGTGCAAACCGGCGACAGCGGAGAAAAGTCCCAGACGCAGACCCAAACAACAACCGAAGACCTGCTGGTCACCCCCGGCCACCCGTTCTACGTGCAGGGCCAAGGGTTTGTGAGCGTGGAGGAACTGCAGCCGGGCGACGAACTGGTGTCACTGGGCAGCGACAAGAGACTGCGGGTCAAGAGCCTGGTGCTGGAGGC
>JAUXZO010000138.1 GCA_030692685.1 Acidovorax sp.
CGCGCAGCTGTGGAAGAAGGCGTTGTGGCCGGTGGTGGCGTGGCCCTGCTGCGTGCCAAGCAAGCGGTTGGCACCTCCATCAAGGGTGACAACGCTGACCAGGACCACGGCATTGCCCTGGTGCTGAAGGCCATCGAAGCGCCTCTGCGCGAAATCGTGAACAACGCCGGCGGCGAAGCCTCGGTGGTTGTGAACGCTGTGTTGGCCGGCAAGGGCAACTTTGGCTTCAACGCTGCCAACGACAGCTACGGCGATATGCTGGAACTGGGCATTCTGGACCCCACGAAGGTCACCCGCACGGCCCTGCAAAACGCAGCGTCTGTGGCCTCGTTGCTGCTGACGACTGAGTGCATGGTGGCTGACGCCCCCAAGGACGAAGCCGGCGCTGGCGGCGGCATGCCTGACATGGGCGGCATGGGTGGCATGGGCGGCATGGGCATGTAATTGCCCGGCCCGTACCGGGCAGGCTGCAAGCCCACCCGGTAACGCCAAAAAACAAACCCCGCAGGCTGCAAGGCCTGCGGGGTTTTTTATTGGTTGGGCGGGCGGCCATTGGGCTTCAGGCAAGGGAGCAGACGGCGTACCGCACCGGCTCTTTGGCCACCAGGATGTCGGCCACCCAAGTTGAAAGGCGCGCCGCTCAGATGGCACTTGGGGATGACACAAACTGATATTTCGTGATGCGTATAGGCGATATCTGCAGTTAACGCTTCATAACAATTAATAAGCCATCTTACTTTTATCAGGCATTGCAGCAGCAAACACCCGCCCCGTCATATCTGGATACACTTCGCCGCGCTCCTGCCCCTTCAGCATCTGAAGGGGTTAGCTGACGGCCTTTCCATAGCGCCCCGTCGAGGAGCCTTTTTCTCCCTCAGACTTCCATGGCGCTCACACCTCCTACTGTCACCGTTCTCGACCTGACCGCTCGGTTGGGTCTTCACTCCCTGGCGCAACTGGGCGTTGCCAACACCTCTGGGCCGGGCCCCTGGCTGCAGATTCCGCTGGCAGACGGCACCGTGGCGCCGCTGGTGGACTGGCTTCGCCCTGCCAACGCCAAGGAGCTGCGCCTGCCGTCGCCCCACAGCGCTGCCGTCATTCTGCTGATGGGCCCGGGTTCGGTGAATCTGGTGCGTTCCACGCTCGAATGGCTAGCGCCGCACAACCCTGCAGTGGTCTGGGCGTTTTTGATGCCCAACGCAGTGATGGAAGAGTCGATCTTCAAGGCCGCCCCGCCCGCGCAGATGGCACGCACCCACGTCTACCAGCTGCCCGACAGCAACCCCCAAACCCTGTGGTTCATTCTGATGGAGCAGCTGAGCAAGCTGAGTGTCATGGATGACCTGGCCCTTCAGCAAACCCGAAACCCCAACGAAACAAACGATATGAGCTCCAACCTGAAGCAATGCATGGATTCCGCGATGACCATTGATGGCGCAACCGCAGTAGCACTGGTCGACTACCGCAGCGGCATGTGCCTTGCGCAAGCGGGCGGCGGAATGAACCTGGACCTGGCCGCAGCCGGCAACACCGAAGTGGTGCGCGCGAAGATCAAGACGATGGAAGCGCTGGGCCTGCGCCGGGGCATCGAGGACATTCTGATCACGCTGGGCGACCAATACCACCTGATTCGCCTGGTGCCTAACAACCTCGGTCTGTTTCTGTACCTGGTGCTGGACAAGGCCAAGGGCAATCTGGCTCTGGCACGCTACAAGTTGACGGACATTGAGCGCTCGCTAAAGGTGTGAGCCGATCCCGCCCTTGGGGCCCAACGCTGCCCTGATCGCAGCCCCCAAAAAAATAAGCCCGCAGACCTCACGGCCTGCGGGTTTTGTTTTGGACAAAAAACTTCAAAAACTATCTTTTTAATAGCTACTAGCGCTTACCAGATAAGCGCTAACGGCCAATTTGATGCTTAACTAACCAGTCACCCCACCTTGCGCAACGCCTGCGTGGCCCGCGCCAGCTCGGTGATGCGCGCCCAGTCGCCGGACCGCACCGCGTCCGCAGGCGTCAGCCACGAGCCGCCCACACAGCGCACATTGGGCAGTGCCAGGTAGTTAGGCGCTGTGGCGTTGGTGATGCCACCCGTGGGGCAAAAGCTGATCTGGCCAAACGGACTGGCCCATGACTTGAGCAGCGGGATACCGCCCACCGCTTCGGCCGGAAACAGTTTGAGGAACGTGAACCCATCGGCCAGGGCCGCCATGATTTCGCTCGACGTGGCGACACCGGGCAGCAGGGGCAGGTTCAGCGCCTTGCATGCATGGCCGACCTCGGACGTGTAGCCGGGGCTCACCGCAAAACGCGCACCCGCCTCACTGGCGCGGCGGGCGTCGTCGGCGTTGAGCACTGTACCGACACCCACCACCGCTTCAGGCAACTGGCGCGCAATCGCTTCAATGGCGGGCAGGCCCGCAGCGGTGCGCAGCGTGACCTCCAGCACCTTCACACCACCGGCCAGCAGGGCCTCAGCCAGGGGCAACGCGTCTTCCACGCGGTCGATCACGATGACGGGGATGACGGGGCTGTGGCTGGCGATATCGAGAGGGTTCATTCAATTGCTCCTAATTAGTGATGTGCCGAGCGCCCTGCCTACAGCCAGGTGCAGGCGCCCTGTTCGGCACCGCCAGCATGGCGGCGAAAGTTGGTAAACAGTTCGCGGCCAAAGCCGATGGCGGGGGGTGCGGTGTAGGGCGCCACGGGGCGGGCGGCCCAGGTGGCTTCATCAACCAGCACATCGAGCGTGCCTGCGACAGCATCCACACGCACGATGTCGCCATCCAGCACCTTGGCCAGCGGGCCACCGGCCAGCGCCTCGGGCGTGACGTGGATAGCGGCGGGCACCTTGCCCGAGGCGCCGCTCATGCGGCCGTCCGTCACCAGCGCCACCTTGAAGCCCTGGTTTTGCAGCACGGCCAGCGGCGGGGTGAGCTTGTGCAGCTCGGGCATGCCATTGGCTTGCGGGCCCTGAAAGCGCACCACGGCCACCATGTCCTGCTGCACCTCACCCGCAGCAAAGGCGGCGAGCAAAGCCTCTTGCGAATCGAACACGCGCGCGGGCGCTTCGATGATGTGGCGGTCTTCGGGCACGGCCGAGACCTTGATCACCGCGCGGCCCAGACGCCCTTGCAGCAGGCGCAGCCCGCCGGTGGGCGAGAAAGGCTGGGTGACCGGCCGCAGCACGGTGTCGTCGCCCGACACGGTGGGAGCGCCCTGCCCGCCTGCGGCAATGCCGCCCGCGTTCACGCTCATCACATCGGGGTGCATGAAGCCGCCGGACAGCAGCTCGCGCAAGATCCACGCAGGGCCGCCTGCGGACTGGAACTGGTTCACGTCAGCGTCGCCATGGGGGTACACGCGGGCCAGCAGCGGCACGGCGGACGACAGCTCGTCAAAGTCCGACCAGTCGATCAGGATGCCTGCGCTGCGCGCTATCGCCACCCAGTGGATCAAATGGTTGGTAGAGCCGCCGGTGGCCAGCAGGGCTGCCATGGCGTTGACAATGCAGCGCTCGTCCACCACATGCCCGATCGGCGTAAAGCGCTGGCCGCGCTTTCCAATGTCGAGCACGGTGCGCACCGCCTGGCGCGTGAAAGCCTCGCGCTCGTCGGTGCCGGGTGGCGCAAACGCCGCACCGGGCACGTGCAGGCCCATGGCTTCGAGCAGCATCTGGTTGCTATTGGCGGTGCCGTAGAAAGTGCAGGTGCCGGGGCTGTGGTACGCGGCCGACTCGGCCTTGAGCAGCTCTTCGCGGCCCACCAAGCCCTGCGCGTACTGCTCGCGCACCTTGGATTTGTCTTTGTTCGACAGGCCCGTGCCCATGGGGCCTGCGGGCACAAACACGCAGGGCAGGTGCCCGTAGTGCAGCGCGCCGATCAGCAAGCCCGGCACGATCTTGTCGCACACGCCCAGCAGCAGCGCACCATCAAACACGTCGTGGGACAGCGCTACCGCAGTGCCCATGGCAATGGCATCGCGGGAGAACAGCGACAGCTCCATGCCGGGCGTGCCCTGCGTAACGCCATCGCACATCGCAGGCACGCCACCGGCCACCTGCACCGTAGCGCCATGCTGGGCCGCCTCATCGCGCAGGATGGCGGGGTAACTCTGGTACGGCTGGTGGGCCGACAACATGTCGTTGTAGGCCGTGACGACGCCAATGTTGGGCGCCTTTTCGACCGTGATCTTGAACTTGTCTGCGCCGGGGAGCGCAGCGTAGGCATGGGCCAGGTTGGCGCAGCCCATGCGCTCCTGGGTGGGTTTGCGGGCCAGCATGTCGTCGATGCCGGCAAGATAGGCGGCGCGGGTGTCCGTGCTGCGCTGGATGATGCGCTCGGTCACGCGCGCTACGACTGAATGCATGGGATGCTCCATCGGTGGGTTGGCCCTGGACCTGAACGGCTTATGGGCCACTGTTTGAGTGCCCTAGAATGTAACTCGATAACCATGTCACTTCAACCCATGACCCTCCAGACCTTGCCACTTCCGCCGTCCGAACTGGGCGAATCACCATTCTGGCACCCTGGCGAACACCTTCTGTACTGGTGCGATATCCAGGGATTTTCGGTACATTCCTGGAACCCGGCAACCGGCGCGCACCGGCAGTGGCCAATGCCCAGCGAGCCTGGCTGTTGCGCTCCTGCGGAGGGAGGGCATTTGGTAATTGGGTTACGTGATGGCTTCTACCGCCTGGATACACACACCGGAGCGCTCAACTGCCTGGCGCTGCTGCCCCCCGCGCAACACAACCCCCAGATGCTGCGCTTGAACGACGGACGCTGTGACCCTGCGGGCCGGTTTTGGGCAGGTTCCATGATCACCCCCCGCACTGCCCCCGACGCGGCGCTGTGGCGCCTGCAAGCGAACGCCCACGGTGGCTGCGAAGTGCACTACATGGCGGGCGACAACTTCACCGCCAACGGCCTCGCGTTCAGCCCCGACAACCGCACGATGTACTGGTCGAATACGCCAGAACACCGCATTGACCGTTTCGATTTCGATGTCACCAGCGGCGCCATCAGCAACCGCCGGCCGTGGGTGCAGTTCGACGGCAAGGGGGATGGCCAGCCCTACGGCGGGCGGCCGGATGGCGCGTCCGTAGATGTGGAGGGCAACTACTGGGTGGCGATGTATGAAGGGGCTTGTGTGCTGCAGTTGTCACCAGCGGGTGAGGTGTTGCGGCGCATTGAAGTGCCTGTGCAGTGCCCGACCATGGTGTGTTTTGGGGGAGAGGATTTGCGGACGCTATATGTCACGTCAGCGCGGGCGGGGAGGCCGGTGGAGGAACAGGCGGCTGCTGTTCCTGCGGGGTCGTTGTTCAGCATGCGGGTGGAGGTGCCGGGGCTGCCAGTGAATTTCTTCAAATTCTGAACATGCGAGGTTTGGAGGTTTTTACCTCTCAGCCGACTCACGCAGCCAGTCGTCTACACAAATCAACTCTGAACAGATACTTTAAGAATTTGAATCAACAGAACTTGAGGAAGTAGCAATGCCAATCCAATTCCCAAATACCACTGGCCTTTACGCCGAAGCGTCTGAATCTCCATGTCACCGGCCTTTGCCAAGTCGATCATCTGAGCGTTTGTGAGATTTCCCCTGCGCCTTAGAAGTGCAAGTTTCTGCGGAAGAAGCCAGGTCGCGCCAACGAGAACCCAGATCAATAGTGAGATAACAAAAAAAGTCGATAACGTGATTTCGAACTCCCGCGAGTGTTAGCTTTTGGACCAAAGTCGCAATTCTCACTCACGCCTCCCCACCACCCCCAACACATCAAAACACGCCCCCATGTTGTGATAGTCCACCTTCCCCGCATTGCTCTTCTCGCGGGTGGTGTTGCGGTTGTCGCGGTACAGGATGCGATACCACGCGCCGTGTTCGTGGTCCACAAAGTGGGCCCAGCAGTAAGCCCAGATGCGGTCGTACCACTGCGAGTAGCGTTCATCACCCGTGCGCACGGCCAGCACGGCGGCGGCGGCCAGGCTTTCGGCTTGCACCCAGTGGTACTTGCCGTCGTCGCAGATGCTGCCGTCGGGCGCCATGCCGTAGTAGATGCCACCGTGCTCGGCGTCCCACCCCTTCTCCATGGCGGTGTCGAACAGTCGCTGCGCACACGGCAGGTGCCACGCGGCGGGTAGAAAGGCATCGAGTTGCAGCAGCAGCTTGGCCCACTCGGTCTGGTGGCCCACTTGGTAGCCCCAGGGGCGAAAGATGTTGCTGCGGTCATGGCGGTTGTAGTCCCAGTCTACCGACCAATCGGCGTTGAAATGTTCCCACACCCATCCTTCGGCGGCAGGGGCAAGGGCTGCAGTGGACAACGCGGCTTGGCGCTGGCAGATCCCTTGCGCAAGCTGTTCGGCGCGCTCGATGTAGCGGCGCTCGCCCGTGGCGCGATAGGCCGAGATCATGGCTTCGCAGGCGTGCATGTTGGCGTTCTGGCCTCGGTAGCCTGTGAGCTTCCAGTCGGGGCTGGCCTCGTCGGCGTACAGGCCTTCGGCGGGTTGCCAGAATTGTTGCTCGGCGGTGTCGAATGCCGCGCCCAACCATTCGCGCGCTTCGGGCACACCGGCCTGGTAAGCGCGGGCATAAGCCAGCATCACAAAGGCCATGCCGTAACAGTGGCGCGTGGCGTCTTGCACGGTGGCGCGGCCATCTTGCCAATCGATCAACCAGGCGTAGCCGCCGGTGGCCGGGTCAAGAAACGCCGTGCGCAAAAACTGCAGTGCGTGCCGCATGCCCGCCTGGTAGCGCGCCTCGCCCGTAGTCTGAAACAACATCGCGTGCGTGACCACAAAGCGTGTAGCGCTGACCAGGTGGCGGGTGCGCTTGTCGTACACCGTGCCGTCGTCCAGAAAGAAGTGGTACATGCCGCCGCTAGCGTCGGTGGCCACGGGGTCGTAGAACGCCATGGTGTCCTGCAGGTGCTGGCGCAGGAAGGCGGGGGATCGAAAGTCCGGCAGGGGCGCGGTCATGGCAGGGAGTCTCCTGAACCGTTCGGGTTTGGGTGGTGCGTATGCGTTTGGTTGGGTATCAGGCGTGGGCGCGAAGGCGTTCCAGCAGCCCTGCGGTCGAGCCGTCGAGCCCCGCCACATCACCATTGGCCAGGCGCGCCTCGATGTCCTTGGCCAGCACCTTGCCCAGCTCCACGCCCCACTGATCAAAGCTGTTGATGCCCCACAGGCTGCCGCTCACAAAGACGCGGTGTTCTTGCAAGGCGATCAGCGCGCCGAGCGATGCGGGGGTGAGCGCATCCAGCAACAAGAAGGTGCTGGGCCGGTTGCCCGGAAAGTGGCGGTGGCCGTTTTCGCTGGCCTTGCCCACCATCAGTGCCTGGGCCTGCGCCAGGGCGTTGGCCAAGAGCTTGTTGTGGTGGCCTTGCAGCGGATGCGTGGGCTGGCGCACGGCGATGAGTTCCAGCGGCAGCACGTCGGTGCCTTGGTGCAGCATCTGAAAGAACGCATGCTGACCGTTGGTGCCCGGCTCGCCCCACAGCACGGGCGACGTGGCGTAGGGCAGCGTTTTCCCGTCCAGCCCCACGCGCTTGCCGTTGCTCTCCATCTCCAACTGCTGCAGGTAGGCCGGCAGGCGGCGCAATGCTGCGTGGTAGGGCGCAATGCAGCGGCTGGTAAAGCCATGGAAGTTGCGGTACCAGATGTCCAGCAGGCCCAGGCGCACGGGCAGGTTCTGCTCTAGCGGCGCGGTGCGAAAGTGTTCATCCATGGCGTGGGCACCGGCCAGCAGATCGCGAAAGCCCACTGAACCTATCGCGATCGCAATGGGCAAGCCGATGGCCGACCACAGCGAGTAACGCCCACCCACCCAGTCCCAGAACCCGAACGTGGTGGTAATGCCCAGTGCCTTGGCGGCGTCCACATTGGTAGTGAGCGCTGCAAAGTGCCGCGCCACATCGCGCCCGCCGCTGTCGGAAAACCACGCCAGCGCCGAGCGGGCGTTGGTCATGGTCTCTGCGGTGGTGAACGTTTTGGAGGCGATGAGAAACAGCGTGTTCTCGGCCCGAAGCCCGCGCATGACGTGGTGCAGCTCGTGGCCGTCCACGTTGGAGACGAAATGGAAACGCTTGCCCGGCAGGCGGAACTCTTCCAGCGCCAGTACGGCCATGTGCGGCCCCAGGTCAGACCCGCCGATGCCGATGTTCACCACATCGGTGATGCCATCGTCGGCGCGCACGGTTTCGGCATAGGCCAGCATGGCGGTCAGCGTGGCGTGAACGTTCGCGAGGTCGGCCGCCACACTGCTCTGGCCCCCAGGTTGGCTCAGGCCCGCCGGGCGTCGCAGCAAGGTATGCAGCACGGCGCGGCCTTCGGTGCTGTTGATGGGTTGGCCGGCCAGCATGGCATCGCGGTGCTGCTCCACCCCCGCATGGCGGGCCATGTCGAGCAGAAGCGCCTCCACGTCGCGGCTCCACAGGTTTTTGGAGAGGTCGGCAAACACATGCGGTGCCGACTGGCTGAAATGCGCAAACCGCTGTGCGTCTTCAGCAAAGGACTGCCTTAGATCCTGCTGGCCCGCAACGGACGAAAAATGGGCCTGCAGCAAGGGCCATTCGGGGGTTTGGTCGCAGCGAAGGGACATGGGTTCAGTCTTGGAAGTGGAGAACGCGGCCGAAATGGTAACTTGATTACCAAAACCGACGAATACTTTCTTGCATTTGAATTGTGAAAATGCGTTTTCAGGCTGCGCGCCTACGCTCGCCCTACCCAATTTGATGTAACGAGATTACAATTTCTGGCGCACAAGCGCGGCCTACAACACCCTGATACGGAGACCCCATGAGTTTTGACCTTGTCCTGTTTGGTGGAACAGGTGATCTGGCCTGGCGCAAGCTCATGCCGGCATTGTTTCAGGCGTTTCGCCATGGAACGCTTCCCGAGGGAGGCCGCATCATTGCCGTGGCGCGTGACGAGCTGAGCCACGAACAATACCGCAGCCTGATCCAGTCCCGCTTTGACAGCGTGGAACTTGCCAAGCGCCCCACCCCGGATGAGTTCGAACGCTTTGGCGCGCTGCTGCATTACCTGCGCATGGACCTGTCCAAAACCGAGGACTACGCCAGCCTGGCCGCCATGCTGCACGAGCGCAATGCCGACTCGGTGGTGATGTATGTGGCCACCGCGCCCAGCCTTTTCACCAATGTGTGCGAGCAGATTGCCGCTGTGGGCCTGAACGGCCCCACCACCCGTGTGGTGCTGGAAAAGCCCCTGGGCCACGACCTCAAGTCCAACCAGGCCATCAACGACACACTGCGCCGTGTGCTGAAGGAGGAGCAGGTCTTCCGCATCGACCACTACCTGGGCAAACCATCGGTGCAGAACCTGTTTGCCATGCGGTTTGGCAACGCGCTGTTCGAGCCCCTGTGGCGGCGCGAGACCATTGCCAACATCCAGATCACCATTGCCGAAGAACTGGGCGTGGAAACGCGCGGCGCGTTCTACGACCAGACTGGCGCCTTGCGCGACATGGTGCAAAACCACGCGCTGCAACTGCTGTGCGCGATTGGCATGGAGCCGCCCATCAACTCCAGCGCCAACGCCATCCGCGACGAAAAACTCAAGGTGCTGCAGTCGCTCAAGCCCTGGAGCATGGAAACCATCGGCCAGCATGTGATTCGCGGGCAGTACGCGGCGGGCAAGGTGCACGGCACACAAGTACCCGGTTACCTGCAGGAAAAAGGCGTGGCCACCGGTAGCACCACCGAGACCTTTGTGGCGCTGCGCACCGAAATCTCCAACTGGCGCTGGGCTGGCGTGCCGTTCTACATCCGCACCGGCAAACGGCTGGCGGGGCGTGACGCGCACATCGTCGTCAACTTCCGGCCCGTGCCACACCCTATTTTCAAAACCCCTGCAGGTGCCGCCAACCGGTTGGTGATCAATCTGCAGCCCAAGGATGGACTGGAGCTGCACCTGCTGGCCCAGGGCGCCGCCCAGCATCAGGCCGAGCCTGCGTTGTCGCAAGTGCACCTGAACCTGGACTTTGACCAGCGCTTTGGCACCGAGCGCGTGGGCGCCTACGAACGCCTGCTGCTGGATGTGATTGCGGGGCGCCTGAACCTGTTTGTGCGCAGCGACGAGCAGGAGGAAGCCTGGCGCTGGGTAGAGCCCATCCTGCAACACTGGCGCAACGATGCGCTGGGCCCGCGCCCCTACGCGGCGGGCAGCTGGGGGCCCAGCGCTGCCAGCGCCATGATTGCGCGGGATGGATATTGCTGGAGCGAAGAGGTATAGCACTGCCGGTGCGGTCGTGTGAACGCAGACGTGCGGCCGGGCGGCGGCGCCAAGACCTACAGCAACAGCCGCCACTAACCCACGAGCCCCTTGCAAGCTGGCGCCTACGATTCACACACCGGTGTAGTAGGCCCACTTTCGGGGCGTGATTGTCAGCAAGATCCACACACTCGCAGCCAAACCTAAGCACTTTCAAGTCAGCCCCATGAAGCAGGGCTATGAAGGTTTTGCACCTTCGTACAGGACTTTGGCGTAGAGGCAATTCAGCCAATGCTGACTTGCCCGAAAACGGTATCGCCCGATTACGCAGCACCCCAACGCAGCACCCGAACGCTGGACGCCCATTTTTCGAACTGCCCAAGGCCCCAACAGAAAGGCGTTAAACATGTTCCAGAAAATCATGATCCTGGTTGACGACCAATTGCCGTCACAGGCCGCCATTCACCAGGGGATTGAGTTGGCTGGCGTCCATCACGCATCGGCCGTCTACTTGTATGTGCCTCCGGCGTACTCGTTCCCCATGGTCGATATGCCCGGCGGCGGAATGGCGGCCTTTGCCTCTCACACTGCGGAGCAGTTCGAACAGCAAGCCCAGGCAAAGGCATCTGAGGTACTGCAGGCCGCACAAGCGGCAGCCGAGGTCGCCGGAGTTAGCAGCGCCTGCACCATTGCTCCTGGCAATGCGTCAGCGGGCTATGTAGCCGAGGCTGCGGTGACCCAGGGATGCGACTTGATCCTGGTCGCGTCCTCTAGTGCCAACGCCGTCGTTCGCTTGCTGACTGGCAACATCATTCCGGGTCTGATATCTCGGGCTCCCATGCCAGTGATGATCTGCCCAGCGCCCCACGCGCAGTCCTAACTATTCAGCACGCAGCGCGCGACCATCACGCCACTCCCCCCAAACCCTTTTTCAGCATGCCGCGCAAGCGCGCACCTGGCACCCATGGACGACATGCTCATACGAACCACCACCCACAACGATGTCGATGAACTTCTAAAGCTTCAAGATCGCGTCTATCCCGCTATTGACCCTTGGCACAGGGACCATTTGGCGCATCAGCTGGCGATTTTCCCAGAGGGCCAATTGCTCGCTGAGATAGACGGTCGGATCGTCGGTTGCGCCAGTTCGCTTGTGATTTTGTGGGACGAGTGGGCTGACGAACACACTTGGCAAGAGATCACCGCAAAGGGCACTTTCAGTACACACAATACGCAAGGGCGCACGCTATACGGTGCAGAAGTTTTCGTGGACCCCGAGATGCGTGGTCGGCAGATTGGCCATGGGTTGTATCAAGGCCGCCGGCAGTTGTGCCAGTCGCTCAACCTGCGTCGCATCATTGCTTGTGGTCGTCTGCCGGGATATCACAAGTACGCACCGGACCTGACGGCCGAACAATATGCCAAGAAAGTTATCTGGGGTGACCTCACAGACCCGGTCTTGAGCTTTCAGCTGCGGGAGGACTTTCGCTACTGCGGCATCATGAAAGACTACCTGCCCGAAGACCGCGAATCTTGCGGCCAAGCGTCGCTGATCGTATGGATCAACCCGGACCACGACCCGTCGCGCCCAACGGTCCTGCAATCTGCAGCTCCACTCCAGCCACAAGGAACCCCATGACGGCCAACGTACAAAACATGCACCCTGTTTTCAGCCCCAGCCAGGGAATTGTCCGGATCGCGGCGGTGCAGTACTTGCTGCGCTCCATCGACGACTGGGCCGGCTTTGAAAACCAGGTGCGCTTCGTCATGAAAGCGGCGGGCGACTACAAGCCGCAGTTCGTGATGTTTCCCGAGATTTTCACCACCCAGTTGCTGTCGTTCATGGATACGACCGACCTGCGCAGCGCGGTGCGCCGAATGGATGAGTTCACCGACCGCTATATCGAGCTTTTCACCGACCTGGCCAAGCGCTGGGGGGTGCACATCATCGGTGGCAGCCACCCCACGCTGTCCAACGGGCAGTTGCTCAACACAGCCTACCTGTTCAGCCCGCAGGGCAAGGTGTTCACGCAGGACAAGATCCACCTGACACGCTGGGAGAAAGAAAAGTGGAAGGGCGACCCGGGCCACCGGCTGACGGTGTTTGACACGCCGCATGGGCGCATTGCCATCCTGATCTGCTACGACATCGAGTTTCCCGAGCTGGCGCGCATGGTGTGCGAGCAAGGGGCCGACATCATTTTTGTGCCGTCGTGCACCGATGACCGCCAGGGATTTTGGCGGGTTCGCTACTGCTGCCACGCGCGCGCCATCGAAAACCAGGTGTACGTGGCTGTCACGGGCACGGTGGGCAACCTGGCCGTGGAGGGCCTGGGGCTGCACTACGGGCAGGCGGCCATCATCACGCCGTCGGACTTTCCGTTCGCGCGCGACGGCATCGCTGCCGAAGGCGTGCCCAACATGGAACAGGTGGTCATTGCCGACGTGGACCTGGCCAAGCTGGTCAGCAACCGCGTCAACGGCACCACCATCCCGCTGTACGACAAGCGCAAGGATGTGTATGACAACGCGGTGGAGGTCGTTCCGACCTACTCGACAAACAGCTGAGCCGACGGTTTGATCCGACGGTTCGAGCCGACCGGCCCGCACGGTCGCGGGCAGCGGGATCCCGGATCGACCACGGTCCCCTCGTCGTGACCTATGTCGGACCCTATGTCGGACCCTATGTTGGACCCTGTGTAGAACCGGCAATATCCAACGCACGCGATGCGCCGTACAGCGCGGGCGTGGCGCTGGGGTCGATGATCCAGCACGGGATGGATGCGAGATAGGGTGCAAAGCGCCCCTTGGCCTCGAAGCGCTGGCGAAATGGCGACTGGTCAAACCAGGTGCCCAGGCGGGGCACTACGCCGCCGCCAATGAACACCCCGCCACGCGCACCCAGCGTGAGCGCCAGGTTGCCCGCAACGCTGCCCAGAAACCCGCAGAACAGCTCCAGCGCCTGCAAAGCCAGCGGGTCGTGGGCCTGCAAGGCCAGCTCGGTGACCTGGGCGGCCGAGTTCACCTCGGCGCCACCCGCATGCACCACGGTGCGCACGGCGTGATACAGATCCACCAGCCCCGCGCCCGACACCGCCCGCTCGGCAGATACGTGGCCATAGCGCTCTTGCAACACACGCAGCACGTCGAACTCGTGCTGGCTCTCCGCAGCCAGCGTCACATGGCCGCCTTCGCCCGAAAGCGGCACCCCGGCAGGCGACTCGGGCGGAAACACCAGGCCGGAGACCCCCAGGCCCGTGCCCGCCCCCACCAGGCCAACGGCGGCACCCGGCACCGCTTGCCCACCGCCCACTTGGCGCAGCAAATCGGGCGTGAGCAAGGGCAGCGCCAAGGCCAACGCGGTGAAATCGTTGATGACCACCAGCCGCGCAAAACCAAAGCCTTCACGCACCGCCTTTTGCGAAAAGCTCCAACTGTGATTGGTCATGCGAATGGCATCCCCCGTGACGGGGTTGGCAATGCCAAAGGCGGCCTCCTGCGGTGCGGCAATGCCCACTTCGCCCAGATAGGCGTGAATGGCAGCATCGACCGTGGGGTACTGGGCGCACTGCAGCACGCGGGTGTCGTGCAGCGTGTCGTCGCCAGCGGCTTGCCAAGCCAGGCGGATGTTGGTGCCGCCGATGTCGGCGAGAAGGCGCTGAGGAGAATGCATAGACAAAAAATGGGCCAGAGGCCGTTCGCTGTCTCAACACCGCACAGAGGAAGACAGAGGCGGTCAGACGGCGGCAGGTGGAGCGCTAACGCTATTATCTGTATAGCTATAAGCGCTTGATGGATAAGCGCTAGAGCCTCTTTTTACCTGAATTTCGTGTTCAAGCAAAGACCAAAGCCCCTGCATGCAGCGACCCCACTGCATACACACCCATGGCCCATGGCCCGCGGGATCACCCCGCCAACCGCTCCTCGGACTTGGCATCAAACCAGTGGGCGTTCGCGGGCGCCACTGTCAGGCCCACGTTGTCACCCGGCTGCACGCGGGTTTGTGCGTCCGTGCGCAGGGTGACGCTGCCTGCAGCGGTGTCCACCATCACGTAGGTGTCGGGGCCGGTGGGCTCAACCACGCTCACGGTACCGCGCCACGGCGCGCTGTCCTGCATCACCAAGTGCTCTGGCCGCACGCCCAGCACGACTTCGGCGGAGGCCAGTGGCGCCGCCAGGTCGAGCGAGGCACCTTCAACAGCGAAGTGCCCAGCCGCCTGCGTGCCGCGCAGCAGGTTCATCGTGGGCGACCCGATGAAGGTTGCCACGTAGGTGTTGGCTGGGCGGTTGTAGATCTCGTCGGGCGTGCCCAGTTGCTGCACCACGCCGCCTTTCATCACGGCAATGCGCGACCCGAGCGTCATGGCCTCGACCTGGTCGTGCGTGACGTACACGCTGGTAATGCCGCTGGCCTGATGCAGGCGCTTGATCTCGGCGCGCATCTCCACGCGCAGCTTGGCGTCCAGGTTGGACAGCGGCTCGTCGAACAAAAACAGCTGCGGCTGGCGCGCGAGCGCCCGACCCATCGCTACGCGCTGGCGCTGGCCGCCCGACAGCTGGCTGGGCCGACGGTCCAGCAGGTGAGTGATCTGCAGCATGGCGGCCACTTCGTCGATGCGCTTCTTGCGCTCGGGCTTGGGCATCTTGCGCATCTCCAGCGCAAAGCCGATGTTGTCGGCCACGCTCAATGTGGGGTACAGCGCGTAGCTCTGGAACACCATGGCAATGTCGCGGTCGCGCGGGGGCATGCCCACCACGTTCTTTTCAGCAATACGGATCTCGCCCTCGGTGGGCTCATCCAGCCCCGCAATGATGTTGAGCAGCGTGGACTTGCCGCAGCCCGAGGGGCCCACCAGGATCAAGAACTCGCCCGGTGCCACGTGGATGTCGATCTTGCGCAGCACCTCCACGCTTTTGTCGCCTTTGCCAAAGCGCTTGTTGATGCCCACTATGTCCAATGAAGACGCCATGATTCCTTATCCCTTCACCGCGCCGGCCGTCAGCCCGCGCACAAAAAATTTCCCCGCCAGCACGTAGATCACCATGGTGGGCAGGCCCGCGATGATGGCGGCTGCCATGTCCACGTTGTAGGCCTTCACGCTGCTGCTGGTGTTGGCCAGGTTGTTCAGCCCCACCGTCACCGGCTTGGACTCGGTGCCCGAAAACACCACACCAAACAAAAAGTCGTTCCAGATGTTGGTGAACTGCCAGATCAGCGTGACCATGATGATGGGCGTAGACAGCGGCAGCACGATGCGCCAGAAGATCTGAAAAAAGCTGGCGCCGTCCATGCGCGCCGCGTTCACCAGTTCCTTCGGAATGGCCGCGTAGTAGTTGCGAAAGAACAGCGTGGTGCCTGCCAGGCCCGCAAGACAGTGCACCAGCACCAGCCCCGAGATGGAACTGGACATGCCCAGCCAGCCGAGCACCTGGCTCATGGGCAGCAACACCACCTGAAACGGCATGAACACGCCAAACAGCAGCATGCCAAACAGCACGTCGCTGCCGCGAAACTTCCACAGACTGAGCACGTAGCCGTTGAGCGCGCCCCACACGGTAGAGATCATCACCGCGGGCACGGCCATGGCCACCGAGTTCCAGAAGAACGGACGCAGGCCGTTGCAGTCCACCCCGGTGCAGGCGCTGGACCATGCCGTGCCCCAGGCCGACCAGTTCAGCGCCCCCGGCAAAGCCAGCAGCGACGTGGTGCGTATTTCTTCCGCGTCTTTGAACGACGTGACCAGCATGGCGTAAAGCGGGAGCAGAAAGAACGCGGTGGCCAGTGCCAGCACGCCATACACCAGTAAACGCCCCAGTGACGGGAAAATCGAGGGCTTGTTAGCGGTCATGGGGTTTGCTGCGCAGTTCGCTGTAAAGGTAAGGAATCACCAGCGCCGCCACGGTGGCCAGCATCATGGTGGCGCTGGCCGCGCCCAAACCAATCTGGCCGCGCGAGAACGACATCGTGTACATGAAAGTTGCCGGCACATCGGTGGCAAAACCGGGGCCACCGGCGGTGAGCGCCATCACCAGGTCAAAGCTTTTGATCGCCAGGTGCGACAGCACCATGACGGTAGAGAAGAACACCGGCCGCAGTGCGGGCAACACAATGCGCCAGTAAATGCGTGGCAGCGACGCGCCATCGACCTGCGCTGCCTTGATGATGCTGTCGTCAATGCCGCGCAGGCCCGCCAGGAACAGCGCCATGGCAAACCCGGCGCTTTGCCAGATGCCTGCGATCACCACGCAATAGATGGCCATGTCGGTGTCCACCAGCCAGTCAAAACTGAAGCTTTCAAACCCCCAGTCGCGCACCATTTTTTCAATGCCCAGGCCCGGGTTCAGCAGCCACTTCCAGGCCGTGCCTGTGACCACAAACGACAGGGCCATGGGGTACAGATAAATGGTGCGCAGTGCGCCTTCGGCGCGAATCTTCTGGTCCAGCAACACGGCCAGCACCACACCGATGGCGAGCGAGCCGCCCACGTAACCCACACCAAAGATGCCCAGGTTCTTGAGGGCGACCCACCAGCGGTCCATCTCCCACAAGCGTTCGTACTGCGCAAGCCCTGCCCACTCGTAGTTGGGCAGCATGCGCGATACGGTCAGGCTGAGCACGCCGTTCCAGACCATAAGGCCGTAGATGAAAGCGAAGCCAAGGACAAAGGCCGGGGTTACGACCAGCTTGGGCAACCATGTTTCAAGGGTGTTTTTGCTCATGGTTGCGGAAAATTTTTGGCATGTGCCTGCATATGAAAAAAAGGGGGGCACGGAGTGCCCCCCAAAGAACAAAGTAACCTCTGGATCACTAACTCGCTAACTCACTCTCTCCCACTTACCACCACACCTCGTACTGCACACCCACCAGCGTGCGCGAGGTCTTGCCGTTGGCACCAAAGGTGGCTGCATTCGCAACAGCAGCCGCCTGGTTCCAGTTGGCCTTGGTCACATACAGACGCAACTCGGGGCGCGACCAGAAGTCTTCCGACAGGGCCAGCGCGGCGGCCAGCGTCACCTTGGACAGGCGCTGGTCGGGGCCCGTGTTGCCCTTGCGGGTGGTGGTGGAGACTTCCACCAGGCCCTTGACGTTCTGGGTGAAGGCATACGAGCCACGGCCGCCCAGCGAGAAGTCCTTGGTTTCCACACCGGTCAGGTCGGCCTTGTTGGTCTGATACCCAATGAGTGCCTGGCCACCGAAACGGCCGCTTTGCCAGTTGATGGAATCGGCAATGCGCGTGGCGCGTTTGCCTGCGCGGGTGCCTTCGATGGACTCGAACTCGCCGTCGATGCGCGCATGGCCCCGCGATGTCTGCAGGTACGCGGTGTTGGTAATGCTGGGCAGCAAAAATTCCTTTTGCGTGTGCATGAAGGAGATGCCCGAGCCCGAACCCCCGTTGACCTGGCCTTTGCCTCCCACCGCCGTCAACAACACCCGCAGCTTGCCGCCAGGGTTGGTGTTGATCTCGGACAGGTCGGCGTTGAAACGGTGCGCCTTGACGTTGTCGGGCAGGCCGCCATCAAACTTGTCACCCGTGAACACGCCCAGGCCCAGCTTCATGCCGCCCACCGGAATGTCGGTCACGCCCGCGCCGATGTTGTCGCCGTAGTTGAGCAAAAAGTAATCGACGATGTGCACATCCTGGATCCGCAAACGGCGCTGGCCGACCCAGAACTTGGCTTCGGGCGAGAACGAGAAGCCGCTCATTTCCACAAACGCCTGCTCGGTGCTGATGTCGCCACTGCCCCACTTGGCGGGCATGTAGTTGACCTTCCATTTGATGCCGTTGGTCTCAAACCCGCGTGCAAAATTGACTTCGATGCCGTTGTCGCCCTCGTTGCCCAGGCGGAATTTTTGCAGCTCGCCACCCAGAGCCAGGTTGCCCTTGACGCCGTCGGAATGGTTGAACACCGGGCCGCCCCGTGAGTAACCGTTGAACTCAAAGCCTGCTACGTCCATAGCAAAGGCACCATTCGCGCATGCGGCGGCCAAAGCCACCGCCGTAAGGCGGTTTCTTGTCTTCATGATGATTCCCTCAGTGGTGTTGGTTTATTTGGCTTACTCGGCCTATTTGGTCTTGGCTGCGTTCGCGATCTTCTTCATCGCGTCCGCAACGCTGACCTTGTCGTCATTCCAGAACTGGCTGACAACGTCCTTGATGGCGCCTTCGGTGGCGGGTGCAATCGCCATGCCGTGGGCCACGCTGGGCAGCAGACTGCCGCTTTTGGCGGTGTCTACAAAGTCCTTGGCCGATGCCTTGGCGCAATCGTCAAACTTGTCCATCGGCTGACCGGCGCGCACCGGGATCGAGCCCTTGTTCAAGTTGAAAACCTCCTGGAACGCAGGGCTCATGATGGCGCTGGCCAGGTCGCTCTGCGCCTTCTGGGCGGCGGCGTCCTTGAGCTTGAACAGGATGAACGAGTCCACGTTGAAGGTGTAGGACGTGGTTGTGCCCGGTGCGGCGGCGCACATGAAGTCCTTGCCCGGCACCTTGTTGGCGGCCAGGAACTCGCCCTTGGCCCAGTCACCCATCAGCTGAAAGCCCGCCTTGCCCTGGATCAGCATGGCCGTGGCCAGATTCCAGTCGCGGCCGGGTGCGCCCGGGTCGGTGTAGGTCTTGATGCGGCGGAAGGTCTCCAGCGACTTCTTCATGGCGTCGCTGTTGATGGCCTTGGCATCCAGCTTGATCAAGGCGTCCTGATAGAACTGCGGGCCACCGACACCCAGCACCACCGACTCAAAGGTGGTGAAGTCCTGCCAGTTCTGGCCACCGTGGGCCACGGGCACCAGGCCTGCAGCCTTGAGCTTGTCGGCCGCAGCGAAGAACTCGTCCCAGGTCTTGGGCATGGCGGTCACACCGGCCTTCTTCAGCGCCTCGGCGCTGCCCCACATCCAGTTGACGCGGTGCACATTGACCGGAGCCGCTACGTAGGCGCCCTTGTACTTCATGACATCGGCGACGACCTTGGGCAGCAGCTCGTCCCACTTCTCGGCCTTGGCCAGGGCGTCCATGTTCGCCAGCACGCCTTCGGACGCCCATTCCTGGATGGCAGGGCCCTTGGTCTGTGCTGCCGAGGGTGGGTTGCCCGAGATCACACGGCTCTTGAGCACGGTCATGGCGCTGTCGCCGCCGCCACCAGCCACCGCAAAGTCGCGCCACGTGTGGCCCTTGCCTTGCATGATCTTCTTGAGCTCGGCGACCGACTTGGCCTCGCCGCCCGAAGTCCAGTAGTGCAGAACCTCGACCTCCCCCGCGCTGGCGGACATTGCAGCCGCCAGTCCCACCGCCAAGGCGGCGATCTTTGTCATCTTCCACATACCCTTGTCTCCTCGATGTTATGAATCCGGTTGTGCACCGTGAACCCGCTGCCGTTCAGCGCAGTTGGTACTTTAATTACAATAATTAATTGTCTTATCGGTGCTTTCCCTGAGCCCGTTGCACAGCATTTTCAACCGGGCAGGGCACAAACCACTGGCGCGCACCCCTACCCGGGTGCCGGGGAACTGGCTATGCCACGCCCCCTGGCCGTGTCCGCCCTGCCGGAAGAGGCGAAGCGTCTCAGGGGGGCTTCACTGCAGCTTTGCTATGCTCAAACGCATGGCCACGATACTGATAGTTGAAGACGATGCGCTGCTGCTGGACGCACTGACCGGGCAGCTGCAGCAACTGCAATTCAGTGTCTGCACGGCCTGCAGCGTGGCCGAGGCCACCGCCCTTTTACAAACGCAGGCCGTGGACGGAATCATTCTGGACCTCGGTTTACCCGACGCCGACGGCTTGGATCTGCTGACCTGGACCCGCACCCACATTGCCGGCTTGCCGGTGCTGATCCTTACCGCTCGCGACGGCGTAGATGACCGCGTACGGGGTCTGAACGCCGGGGCCGACGACTACATCACCAAGCCCTTCAACATGCAAGAGTTGCAGGCCCGCCTGCAGGCCATGCTGCGCCGCGCACGCCAGCCTGCGTTCACGCAGGCCAGCAACGCCGCTGGCGGGCCCAGCACCGCACTGGGGCCGCTGCTGCTGGACCATGCCAGCCACACCGCCGCCCTGAACGGCGAGCCACTGGACCTGACGCAGCGCGAGTGGGAATTGCTGGAGTTGCTGGTAAACCGCTGTGGCGAGGTCGTCACCCGCGACGACGTGCTGGCCGCCTGGCGCGCCAGCCCGCCCGAGCCGGGGCAAACCGCCGCGCCTCCGCTCAACTCCAATGCGCTGGAGGTGTATGTGCACCGTCTGCGCAAAAAACTGGATGTTTCGCCGAATCTGGTCATCCGCAACATTCGCGGCTTGGGCTACATGCTGGCCAAACCGGCGGACTGACCTTCTTCTCTTCACCCTTTTTCGCCCTTCGCAACCCATTCATGCGCCAAGTCCCCGGGGTTTCCCTTCAACGCAAGCTGCTGCTGTGGCTGCTGCTGCCCCAGCTGGTGCTGTGGCTGTCGGGCGGGTTTCTGGCATGGCGCATTGCGTTGCAGAACGGCGAAAAAGGCATTGACCAGACGCTGACCCAATCCGTGCGCGCGCTGGCCCGGCAGATCAAACCCATTGGCGACGGGCTGCTGGTGGACTTTCCCAAGGCCGCGCAGGACATCCTGGAGCAGGACCCGGCCGACCGCATCACCTACATGGTGTCGTCCCCGCCCGGCCGCTTCTTGCTGGGCAATGCGCAATTGCCGCCGCCCCCGCCGGTGGATGTGGTGGTGAATGAACCCTTTCTGTACCACGCCCGCGTGGACGACCGCCCCGTGCGGGTGGCGCTGCTGGACGTGGACTACGGCACCGCGTTCACCCGCCAGCGGCTGCGCGTGCAGGTGGCGCAAAGCCTGACCGTGCGCGAGCGCATTGCACAAGAGCTGCTCGAACAAATGCTGCTGCCCATGGGCCTGATGGGCCTGGCGCTGAGCGCGCTGGTGTACGCCGGCGTACTGCGCGGCCTGCAACCGCTCAAGCGCCTGGAGACGCAGATCGAACAGGCAGGCGCCCGCCCGCAGGGCGGTACCGACCCTCTGACGCCCATCGAGCTGACGTCTGCACCGCAGGAAGTGCATTCGCTGGCCAGCACCATCAACCGTTTGCTCGAAGCCGTGGCGCGTGGCCAGCAAAAGGAAAAACGCTTTGTGAACGACGCGGCGCACCAGTTGCGCACACCCTTGGCCGGCCTCATCGGCCAGACCGAACTGGCCCTGCACGAAAGCCACGAACCCGCTGTGCAGGAGCGTTTGAAAAAGGTGCTGTCCGCTGCGCAACGCAGCGCTCACCTGGTGCACCAGTTGCTGCAACTGGCGCGCTCGGAATCCAGCGTGGAGATGCAAACCATCGACCTCGCCGCCCTGGCCCGCGAGGTCGCCCGCGAATGGGCAGCGCGCGCCGTTGCCCAGGGCATGGACCTGGGGTACGAAGGCGACGAACAACTGACCCTGCAAGGCCAGCCCTTGTTGCTGCGCGAGGCGTTGAACAACCTCATCGACAACGCGCTGCACTACGCAGGCGAAGGCGCCACCGTGACCGTGCGCGTGACCACCATGCCAAGCCGCCATGCATTGCTGGTGGTGGAAGACGACGGTCCGGGGGTGTCGCGCGCCAACTTGACGGAGTTGTTTGCGCGGTTCTGGCGCGGATCGGACAAGCCGGGGGGGTGTGGGTTGGGGTTGTCGATCGTGGAAGAGATCGCGTTGCGGCATGGGGGACAGACGGTGGCCGAGTCTGTGGAGCCCCAGGGGTTGAGGGTGGGGCTAAAGCTGCCTTTGGCTTGAAGTTTTGGAGTCAAAGTATTCCTGCGGCCGATGTCATCGGCAGTCAGCCGCAGGGCTGCGAGACACATGCCATCTGCGCCAACATCAGCAGCCACAGGACCGCGCTGATGCAGGAGTTTCTCGCAGCGCACCCAAGGTGCTGATCCACGCATCGCCACCTAGTCATCGTGGCTCAACCAGGTTGACGACTGGTTCTCACGTATCGAGCGCGACGAAATCAACCGAGGCATTTCTACTTCGCTCAAAGACCTGGGCAAGCAGCCCATGCGCTACATCCGCCAGTACAACAAAGACCCGAAGCCGCTGAGGCGAAAGTACAGAAATTCTCAGCGTAGGCACAGCCAGTTTCACTGACTCAGTGCACTGGCGGCTGTGTTTTTGGGGTCGGCATCCGCAACATCCTGCGGGCGTAGTCACGGCAAGGCACTTACCCGCCATTGCACCCGCAGTGCGCAGCTTTCGCCCTGCGCCAGCACCCGCAGGCCCGGCTGCCCCGGCAGGTGAAACGCGTCAATCGGCTGGGTGATGGGCTCGAAACAAAATGCAGGGCCGTGGGGCGGGCGGTAGACGAGGCAATAGTGCTGGTCAGCGCCGCCGTCTTGGTCGAAGTACGGCATGTGGGCGGTCAGCGTGAGCCCCCGTTCTGGCCAGTCGATCTGGGCTGTGCCACCCCAGCCGGTGTAGCCGTTGTCGATGAGCCCGCCGTGCGCTGACGCGCCTTGGTTCAGGTCCCAGCCGGGCGGAAACTGTGGGGTGTGTTCGGTGGGGAGCGGGTCATCGCCGCACAGCCATACCGCCTGCACGGGCGCGGTGATGCGTGTGGCGGGCGTGCGCGGAAACCACGGGTGCAAGCCAATGCCATAGGGCAGCGGCTGCTCGCCAAAATGGCGCACCAGCACCTCCTGGTCCAGCCCCCCATCGACCAGGCGAAAGGTTTGCACCGCCTCGTAGTCGTACGGGTTGCCATCGAAACAGCGCGAGCGCAGCGTCATCGCCAGCGTGTCGGGCGCGGGCTGCGACAGCTCCCAGGGCTGCAACCAGCCGTCTCCGTGGATGGGGTACGGCTCGCCCGCCCGGTTGGGCGCGACGGGGTGGAACTGCCCGCCGTGCGCAAAGCCGCCGCCGCTGATGCGGTTGGACCACGGCACCATGGCAAACGAAGCCAGCTTGTACAGGTCGAGCGTGGCGCCATCCCACGGCCGCCACAGGTCGATGGGTGCCTGAGAAGTACCCGCGCTGTCGATCTGCCAAGCCGCAACGCTGCCGCCCAGAGAGGGCACCAGGCCCAGATGCTGCCCGGCGTGGTGCAGCCAGACGATGGAATGAGAAGCCTCGGTCATGGGTGGTTGCGCTTTCTTGATGGGGGTGTGAAGAAAAGGGATTGCGGAGCGGGCCCAACGCATTGCGGCATTCAGCATGCGTTGCATGCCGTGTTGCGTCGCTGAGGTTGCGTTGGGTTGTTCAGCCGCCAAACAGGTGGGCGGGCAGGCCCAGGCTGTCGGTGTCTACCGCAAACAGCGCGCCGGCCAGGGGCTCGGCAGCGAGCTGCTGGGGCGTCAGGCCCACACGCGCTGAGGTAATGAACAATGTGCGCAGCTCAGTGCCGCCAAAGGCGCAGGTGGTGACCTGGCTCACGGGCAAGCGCACGCGGCACAGCTCGGCGGTGGTGACAGGGTCATGGCAGGTCACGCACCAGCCACCCCAGTGCGCAATCCACAGGCGGCCTGCGGCATCGGTGGTCATGCCATCGGGCAGGCCGTCTTCGGGCAGCCAGTGCTTCCATAGCGATTTGTTCGACACGGTGCCCATGGCCGGATCGCTGTCGTAGCGGTAGGTGCTGCCTTCAATCGTGGCGTTGAAATACATGGCCGCGCTTGGCCCCGTGCCGGACCACGTGGGGCCGTTGGTGACGGCAAAACCGTCGTCGTGCCGCGTGCAGCGGCCGTCCGGGTCGTAGCAGTAGAGCGCGCCGGTGGGGGCCTGGCAGGCAAAGTCCATGGAGCCCGCCCAGAAGCGGCCCTCGGCATCGCACTTGCCGTCGTTAAAGCGGTTGCCAAGGCGCTCGGGCTCGGGCTGATGCAGGTAGCGCGGGGCGGCATCGGTGGCGGGATCGAACAGCGCAAAGCCGCGCCGCAAGGTCACGATGAGGCCGGGGGCGGCGGCGCGTTCAGCCAGGGCCGAGATTTCCTCATCAAAGACCCAGTGACGGTGCGCGCCGCTGGCAGGGTCAAAGCGGTGCAACTCACACCGAAGGATGTCTACCCAATACAGCGCCTGCTCGCGCACAGACCACAACAGCCCCTCGCCCAGTTCATGGCCCAGCGTTTGTAGACAGCGCACCGGCCCATGGGTGGGCGCAAAAAAGGCGGCGGCGACGGCTGCCGATGGGGAAGAGGAATCGGGGTGGTTCACGCGTGTCTCCGGTGATTTTTTTTATGGTTGCAAGCAGCAAGGTACTTGACGGGCGGCATCTTATCAACGCCAATTGATGCTTGAAATGAATTTATTTATGTTTGATTGATTGCAATTTCAATATGTCACAACTTTTTACCCCTTCCCCCCGCTCTACGGATGCCTCGGGCGCACCGCAAGATCTGGCCTCCTTCCCCAGCCTGCGTGGGCGCTCGGTGTTTATCACGGGCGGCGGCAGCGGCATTGGCGCCGCCATGGTGGCTGCATTCGCCGAACAAGGCGCGCGCGTCGCCTTTGTGGACGTGGCCCGCGAGGCCAGCGAGGCCCTGTCGCAGCAGCTGGCCGACGCAGGCCTGGAGCGCCCCTGGTGGCGCGCCTGCGATGTGCGCGACATCGGGGCGCTGCAAACCTGCATTGCAGAGGCCGCTACCGAGCTGGGCGACTTTGCGGTGCTCGTCAACAACGTGGCCAGCGACGACCGCCACACGCTGGAATCCGTCACGCCGGCCTATTACGACGAACGCATGGCCATTAACGAACGCCCAGCCTTCTTCGCCATCCAGGCCGTAGCGCCCGGCATGCGCAAGCTGGGCGGCGGCTCGGTGATCAACCTCGGGTCCACCGGCTGGCAGGGCAAGGGAACGGGCTACCCCTGCTATGCGATTGCCAAGTCGTCGGTGAACGGCCTGACCCGCGGGCTGGCCAAGACCTTGGGGCAAGACCGCATCCGCATCAACACGGTGTCGCCCGGCTGGGTGATGACGGAGCGGCAGATCAAGCTGTGGCTGGACGCCGAGGGCGAGAAGGAACTGGCGCGCAACCAGTGTTTGCCGGACAAGCTGCAGCCGCACGACATTGCGCGCATGGTGCTTTTTTTGGCGTCGGATGATGCGGCGATGTGTACGGCACAGGAATTTAAGGTGGATGCGGGGTGGGTGTGATTTTTGGTGTTTTTGACCTCTAGCGCTTATCCATCATGCGCGAGCAGCTATAGTTTTAGATATTTTTTGGCCACTCGGGCTGAGCTCGTCGAAGCTGGGGCTCACACCCCAAACCCGTTCAGGTTGAGCCTGTCGAAGCCTGGGCGCCACACCCCATCCGTTCGGGCTGAGCCTGTCGAAGCCTGGGCGTCACACCCCATCCGTTCGGGCTGAGCTTGTCGAAGCCTGGGCACCGCACGCCATCCGTTCGGGCTGAGCTTGTCGAAGCCTGGGCGCAGCGCCCCATCCGTTCGGGCTGAGCTTGTCGAAGCCTGGGCGCAGCGCCCCATCCGTTCGGGCTGAGCCTGTCGAAGCCTGCGCGCCGCACCCCATCCGTTCGGGCTGAGCCAGTCGAAGCCTGGGCGCCGCACCCCATCCGTTCGGGCTGACCTTGTCGAAGCCGGGGCGCCACACACCCACCGTTCGGGCTGAGGTTCTATGGTTCCAGTCAAGCATTAACTGCGTTGCCAGAGGCCAAAGCGAGGTCAAAACGTTTGTGATTCTTGAACAGGCTGAAGGCCACACGCAC
>JAUXZO010000137.1 GCA_030692685.1 Acidovorax sp.
AGCACGTGGATCAAGCGTATCTCCGATCTGCCACCCGAATAAGTGGCCAGTTCCACCGCGGCCAGGACCGCCTTGTTCGAAGTCGAACTGCCATCTACCGCCACCAAAATGCGTCTGTACATCTGTAGTTCTCCAAAAAAGAAATTTCAACCTTCAACAGAAAAGCGAGGCCCCGTCCCTCATCACAGGCGATTTGCCTCACCCGGGCGGCGCGCACCATGGCCAGTACCTCTGCACCACCCCAATGAGCTTGCAGCTGGCGCAGTCAACGCATCTTGATCCTGCTCAATCGCACGCCAAAGACTGCAGCGTCGCGGGCGAACAGCTGCAAACCCGGTTCAGCCCGGCTTTTCCGGAATGTTCATTCGTTTGACGATGGTCACCGGCATGGGCGAGGTTTGCAGTACCTCCATGGAGACCGAGCCGAGAAGAGCGCCGTGGAAGGCACCTCTGCCACGCGCGCCCATGATGATGGCCTGACAGCCGTGCTGGACGGCCATGCGTACCAGCGTTTCAGCAGGATCACCCGAAAAGATTTCGCGCTGAAAAGCAACGCCTGCCTCCACCAACAACGCCTCTGCGCGCACAAGTGCGCGTTCGCCGACCGCACCGGTCAGGTGGTCCAGCACCTTGTCATTTGGCGTAAAAATGATTTCATAAGTGTGGACAGGCCACTGAACGGTTGCAAGCAAAAAACTGGCCTTCAACCCCTCGCGATACAAGTCAAGGGCGTGGCGCACGGCATCCAGTGAAGCTTCTGAGCCGTCCACAGGGAGCAGGATTTTCATGATGGGGTGACTTGGTAGATGGTGAATATTATCGGCTGGAGGGCTGCCACCCCCGGCGGGCGGGGAGTATTAGCTATCAATCTGATAGCGTTTTGCGATCAGGTGCGGCGCCTTCCGCCCGCAGCGGGTTGGCCGGCGCCGGCTCGGGCGGCTTGTCGATACGTTCGTACTCCGAGATCACCTGGGCGCCCAGCAGCAACAGGGTCGCCGCGATTTCCAGACTCAGCAGCACCACAATGGCGGTGGTCAGCGAGCCATAAACCACGTTGACCTGCGACAG
>JAUXZO010000140.1 GCA_030692685.1 Acidovorax sp.
TGGACAGCCCAATGCGATGCGCGACCGGGGTTAACGCCGGCGCGCGCTGCGCGCGTCAGCCTGCCTCTTGCAGCAGCGCCCGCACATCGGCCCCCAGGGCTTGCGCGCCGCTGCCGTAACGGTTGTAAACACGCAGGCGGCCTGCCGTGTCATACACGTAACTGCCCGCAGAGTGGTCCATGGTGTAGCTGGTGGGGGTTTTGCCATCGACCTTCTTGTAGTAGATCTTGAAGTCCTTGGCCACAGCGGCGGTCTGCTCGGGGGTGCCTGAAAGCGCCAAAAAGCTGGGGTCGAAATTGGCCATGTAGGCCTTGAGCATCTCGGGCTTGTCGCGCTCGGGGTCGACGGTGACGAAAATGCCCTGCAGGCGGTCGCCGTCCTTGCCCAGCATCTGTTTGACCTCGACCAGCTCCTGCATGGAGGTGGGGCAGACATCGGGGCATTGGGTGTAGCCAAAGAACACCACCACCACTTTGCCGCGGAAGTCCTGCAGGCTGCGCTTTTGACCGTTGTGGTCGGTCAGTGGAATATCGCGGGCGTAGTCGGCCCCCGTGATGTCCACACCGCGAAATTCGGTCTTTTTGTCAGAACAACCGCCTAATATGCCTGCAGCGCTGATGGATAAAGCGCCAACAGCTATCAATTTAAGAGCGTTTCTTTTGTGCATCGTGTTCACATCGCATAGTGGTCCACCAGCAGTGCGGCAAACAGCACGCTCAGGTGGATGAGAGAAAAACGAAAGGTCTTGCGCGCCAGCGCGTCGGAGTAATTACGCCACAACGCAAAGCCGTAGCCGCAGAACCCGGCGCTCAGCAGCACGGCCGCCACAAGGTAGATCCACGAACTCATGCCAAAAATGAACGGCATCAGGCATCCCGCAAAGAGGATCAGCGTGTACAAAAACACCTGCAGGCGCGTGAACTCGTTGCCGTGCGTGACCGGCAGCATGGGCAGGCCCGACTTGCGATAGTCCTCCACCCGGTACAGCGCCAGCGCCCAAAAGTGGGGCGGCGTCCACAAAAAGATGATGAGGAACAGGATCAACGCCTCGGGGCCCACGTCATTGGTCATCGCGGCCCAGCCCAGCACGGGCGGCATGGCGCCCGATGCGCCGCCGATCACGATGTTCTGTGGCGTGAGCGGCTTGAGGATGACGGTGTACACCACGGCATACCCTACGAACGTGGCAAATGTGAGCCACATCGTGAGCGGGTTGACCCAGAAGTACAACAAGACCGAGCCCGCCACGCCCAGCGCGGCCGAGAACAGCAGCGTCTGCACGTTGGACAGCTCGCCCTTGGCGGTGGGGCGCCAGGCGGTGCGCTTCATCTTGGCATCAATGCCCTGCTCCACGATGCAGTTGAAGGCGGCTGCGGCTCCGGCCACCAGCCACACACCGACACAGGCCAAGGCCATGAGGCCCAGTTGCGGCCCCGAAGGCAGCCCGGGCACCGCCAGCACCATGCCGATCAGCGCGCAAAAAACAATCAGCTGCACCACACGGGGCTTGGTCAGTGCGTAAAACTGCAGCACGCGCGACGGCGGCGAAACGAGGGACGGGGCAACACTCATGCGGACACTCTCGATGCGCGCGAGGGCGCGGAAAACTCTTGGGGCGTGGTCGCCGCGCGGCTGGACACCAGGGCCCAGGTCAACACCACCACCAGGGCCGCTGCGCCGCCAGTGTGCAGCACTGCGGCCACCAAAGGCCAGCCCAACACCACGTTAGACAGGCCCGTCACCAATTGCGCCAGCGTCAGCGCCAGCAACCAGCGCGCCGGAACGGGCAAAACCGCGGCCTTGCGCAGGCGCCACACCAGCGCCAGCAGCGCTGCAAGCACGACGTAGGCCATCAGCCGATGTACGTAGTGAATAGCGGTAAGGCCTGCAAAACTGATGTGGCTGCCGTCCTGCAACATGCCCAGCTTGCGCCACACCTGGAAACCTTGGGCGAAGTCCATGGCGGGCCACCAACTGCCCTGGCACGTGGGGAATGTCGTGCAGGCCAGCACCGCATAGTTGGTACTGACCCAGCCACCCAGCACGACCTGCAGCGCAACCAGAATGCCCGTCCAGACCAAGCCCCTGCGCAGCGCAGGCGATAAGCGTACCGGCAGTGTGCCCTGTGCCCAGTGCGTGTGGCGCACGGCCTGCACACACAGCAGTGCCAGCAAGACCAGCCCACCGACCAGGTGCAGGGTGACGATGGCGGGAAAGAGCTTCATGGTCACCGTGAGGGCGCCAAACGCCCCTTGCAGGCACACCCAGAACAGGGTGAACGTGGCCCACCAGGGGCTGATCGGCGGCGCCTCGGCCAAACCACGGCGCGCACGCCGGTGCTGCAGCCATGAGGTCACCGTCAGAACAATGATGAGCACACCAACACCCGTGGCAAGGTAGCGATGGATCATCTCCACCCAAGCTTTGCCGTGGGTCACAGGGCCAGTCGGCATGGCCTGTTGGGCGGCTGAAATTTCGGAACGCGCCCCCACGGGGCTGGCGTTGCCGTAACAACCCGGCCAGTCGGGGCACCCGAGGCCCGAGTCGGTCAGGCGGGTGAAGGCGCCGAAAAGCACCAGGTCAAAAGTCAGAAACAGGGTCAGCACCGTCAGCGCCTGCAGCCGCCGCATGGGTGAGCTGCGGCGGTTGCGCAGCCAGACCCAGGCCAGCGGGCCCAGCGCAATCACCACGCCCAGCAACATAAGCCGGGCCAGCGGTGCCAGGTCGTACAGGGGTTGTGCGTCCATCATGGCTTGGCGGGTCGCCCCGCATCGTCCCAGGATGATGAAGCGCGCAGCAGACGCTCCAGGTCACGTTTGGCCCTGGCCGCTCCTGCGGTGTCCATTGCGGCAGGAAACCGCATCATCCAGTTGCCCATCGGGTCCACCACATACAGGTGCTCGGCCAGTTGGCGACCCGCTTCGGGCGCCAGCCAGGCATTCAACGCAGTGGCATCTGCCCGCAGCACTGTGGCTTTTTGCAGGGCGGTGGCCAGCTCAGGCGGCAGGGTGGCAGCGTCGTTCACCAACCACACCCAGTCGATGCGGTCCTTTTCTTTGCCCAGGCTTTCACGCAACTGGCGCTGCAGGTACAAGTGCTTCTGGCACGCGGCATCGCAGTCGCCACCGGCCACGCTCACCAGTAGCCACTGGCCTTTGAGCGAAGCCAAAGGGACGGGGGTGCCGTCAAGTGCCATCACCGTGAGGTCGGGCAGGGTGCGCTGCGGCTGGATCAGTTCGCCATAGTTGCGTCGTCCATCGGGGCGCACCACGTAATACGTGAAGTACGACGCAATCACGGGCGCGGCGCAGATGAGTAGCACGCCCAGCATCTTCCAGCGGCCATGCCGCGCGCGCTGCGCTGTGGCGACGGCCTCTCCGGCCGCAGGCAGCGCATGCACGGTCAGGCCGAGCGGATGCTCTCCGCCGGACTCAGGCGGCAGGCTGGCTGCGTGGGCGAATGAACCGTCGGACGATTTGGAACCAGACATAGAGAAGTGCAATCAGGCCGCTAAGCCCGAACCATTGAAATGCGTAACCGTAGTGTTTGTCGACGCCTGCGCCCACCACGGGCCAGTCGCGCTGCAGGCCTTCGCCCGAGGTGTCGTCGCGGCCTGTTTGCAGCACCGTGAGATGGGCAAGCGCCAAACCGGTCTCGGTGCGAAATGCAGCCAAGTCTAGATTTTGCCGGATGCGGGAAGACCCCTGGGCGCTATCGCCCCCTCCCTCGAACTCGTAGAGCCGTGATGGCGCCGGGGCCACGCGGCCTTCTACACGCACCGACCCCTCGGGCGTCTGCACCGGGGGAAGCTGCGTGCGGTCCTGAAAATTGCGTGGTGCCCAGCCTCGCTGCACCAAAACGACGCCCTTCTCACCACTCAGCTGCAAAGGCGTGAGGACAAAAAAACCAGGTCGTCCCTGCATCTGGCGGTTATCCAAGTACACGGTGTAGGCCGGCAGCCAACGGCCTTGCAACACCACAGTGCGGTGTACCAGGGCATGCGGAGTTTTGTCGGCAGATGCGTTGGCGCCGAGCAGCTCCGCGTCGCTGATGGCAGGCATGGCGGCACGCGCGTCCAGCGTGGCTTGCAGCGATTCTTTTTCGGCGGCGCGCGAAAGCTGCCACCGACCCAGCGACGCGGTGATGAACATTCCCACCACTGCAGCGCCTGCAATCAACCAAAAACGCAGCCCTGCAGCACCTTGAAAGCTTGTCACGGGATAATGTGCTCCATGAAATATCTCGTTGTGATGGCGTTCATCGCCATTCTGGCCAGCCTGGCGTCGGCCTTGTTCTTCATGATGCGCAATGGCAAGAACGACAAGGCCAAGGGTAACCACATGGCCAAAGCGCTTGCTGTTCGCGTTGGGTTGTCTGTGGTGCTGTTTGTGTGCATCTTGATTGCCTGGCAACTTGGCTACATCCAGCCCACTGGGCTGCCTGCCAGTCGGTAACTCCGTTCGCCCACGCAGGAGACAGCTGCAGCGCCATCTGAGGCCCGCTTACTAAATGGCGAACCTTGCAAACCCCAACAAAAAAAGCGCCGCGAGGCGCTTTTTCTTTGGGCGCACTGCTGTGGCTTACATCCAGTAAACCAGCACGTACAGACCCAGCCAAACCACGTCCACGAAGTGCCAGTACCAGGCGGCACCTTCAAAACCGAAGTGCTTGTCGGCTGTGAAGTGGCCTTTTTGCAGACGCAGGGTGATCACAAGCAACATCAACATACCGAGGAACACGTGAAAGCCGTGGAAACCGGTCAACATGAAAAAGGTAGAGCCAAACACGCCCGAGTTGAGCTTGAGGTTCAGGTCGGTGTACAGGTGGTAGTACTCGTACCCCTGCACCAGCAAGAAGACGAAACCCAGCAAAACGGTGGCCCACATGAAGGCAATCGTCTTGCCACGGTGGTTTTCACGCAGTGCATGGTGAGCAATGGTCAACGTCACGCCCGACGTCAGCAGCAGCGCGGTATTGATGGTGGGCAGCCAGAAGGGGCCGACCGTCTGGAAGGGCTCGACAATGCCTGCAGGCGAGGCGGTAACACCGGCTGCCAAACTAGGCCAAACAGCCTTGAAGTCAGGCCACAGCAAAGCGTTTTCGAGGCTGCCAAGCGCGGGCACCGAGTGCGATCGGGCCCACCACAACGCGGTAAAGAACGCACCGAAGAACATCACTTCCGAGAAGATGAACCAACTCATGCTCCAGCGGTAAGACAGGTCGATCTTGTGACCGTAAAGGCCGCCTTCGCTCTCGCGAACCGCATCGCCGAACCACTGGTACAGGGTGAACAGCCACCACACCAGCCCCAGGGCCAGCGAATACTTGCCCCAGTCATGGCCATTGATCCATTGGCCTGCGCCCAGAATCACGAAGAACAGACCGGCCGCCGCCATCACCGGGTGACGCGACTCAGCCGGCACGTAGTAATAGGGGGTTCCGCCGTGGGTTGATGCACTCATTTCAGCTCCTGACTCTCAAAATCTTTTGTTTTCAGCTTTGTCACGACTTACGCAAAACAGACCCAGGCAAGTCGCCTGCCACAAGGCATGTGCCGGTGAGGATCACTATTTTGCTTAAGTCCTACTTGTTATTCGTACGTGTACCAACAATCAACTCACACTACCCAGTTGACCAGCCCGATGAGGCCGATCACCAGCAAAAACACCGCTATCAAACCCACCACGATGATGTGCAGCGGGTTGAGTTTCTCAACATCTTGCTGGTACTCGCTGCCCTTGCGCAAGCCAATCAGCGACCATGCAACAGCCCGCACCGTGCGCAGCAATGAGCCTTTGCGCTCGTGCGGCTTGCCCAATGGTTGGCCAGAGGGAGCATTCATCATGAACCTGCCTTTTGCAGCGGAACCAAAGGCTGCGTCAGATCTACCGCCGCCGTGGATTCGGGGGCGGGAGGCGTCTTGCCACCCACTTCAAAAAATGTGTACGACAGCGTGATGGTGGTCACGTCCTTGGACAGCCGCGGATCGATCACAAACGCCACGGGCCATTCCTTCTTTTCACCCGGTTCCAGCACATACTGGTTGAAGCAAAAGCACTCCAACTTGTTGAAGTGCGCTGCTGCTTGGCGAGGCGCATAACTGGGAATCGCCTGGGCGGCCATGCGACGGTTCTGGATGTTCTGAAACTCGTACATCACCGTCGTCAACTCACCCGGATGCACCTTGACGGACCGTTGTGCGGGCTTGAAGTCCCATGGGCCGCGCGCATTCGCATCGAACTCCACCGTGATGGTGCGTGACCTGTCTACCTGCGTGTTCGCGGGGACCTTCACATCCTTGCCCGCCACGCCATTGCCGGGCACCTGCCGCTCGGACAGCGACAGGATATTGATACCCGTCATTTCGCAGATATGCTTGTAGATAGGAATCAACACATAACCAAAGGCAAACATGCCGGCCGCAATTACGACCAGCTTGCCGACCATTTTGGCGTTTTCGCGGTGCAGGCTCATGGCAGGGGTGGCTTAGCGAGACTGCAAAAGCACCTTGACCATGAACCCGACAAAGAACACCACTGCGACGGACGCCAATATCAGCGCCATCCGCAGGTTGCTCTTTTTTTGTTCGGGTGTCATGGACATGGGAATCAGCCAATCACGCGGGTTGCCGTAGCGTCCAGCTTGGGTGGGTTTTCAAACGTGTGGAAGGGTGCGGGCGATGGGACTTCCCATTCCAGGCCCTCGGCGCCATCCCAGGGCTTGGCGGCAGCCTTTTCGCCCTTGCCACGCATGGCAGGAATGATCACTGCAACAAAGAAATACACCTGCGCCAGACCGAAACCAAACGCACCCACCGAAGCGATGGCGTTGAAGTCAGCAAACTGCATGGGGTAATCGGCGTATCGACGGGGCATGCCAGCCAGACCCAGGAAGTGCATCGGGAAGAAGGTGATGTTGAAGAAAATCAGCGACGACCAGAAGTGGATCTGGCCACGCGTTTCAGAGTACATCACGCCGGTCCACTTGGGCAGCCAGTAGTACACGCCAGCGAACATGGAGAACAGCGAGCCGGCAACCAGCACGTAGTGGAAGTGGGCCACCACGTAGTAGGTGTCCTGCAGCTGGATGTCGATAGGCGCCATGGCCAGAATCAGGCCCGTGAAACCACCCATGGTGAATACGAAAATGAAGCCCACAGCAAACAGCATGGGGGTTTCAAACGTCATGGAGCCGCGCCACATGGTGGCGATCCAGTTGAAGATTTTCACGGCCGTGGGCACCGAGATCAGCATGGTGGCGTACATGAAGAACAACTGGCCCGTCACCGGCATGCCGGTCGTGAACATGTGGTGTGCCCATACGATGAACGACAGGATGGCAATGGACGAAGTGGCGTACACCATGGAGGCGTAACCAAACAGCTTTTTGCGCGCAAACGCGGGCACGATCTGGCTGATGATGCCGAAGGCTGGCAAGTTCATGATGTACACCTCGGGGTGGCCGAAGAACCAGAAGATGTGCTGGTACATCACCGGGTCACCGCCACCGGCGGGATTGAAGAAGCTGGTGCCGAAATGGCGGTCCGTCAGCGTCATGGTGATGGCGCCAGCCAGCACGGGCATCACGGCGATCAGCAGGTAGGCGGTGATCAGCCACGTCCAGGCGAACATCGGCATCTTCATCAGTGTCATGCCAGGGGCGCGCATGTTGAGAATGGTCACGATGATGTTGATCGAGCCCATGATGGAGCTGGCACCCAGGATGTGCATCGCGAAGATGCCAGCGTCCATGGAAGGACCCATTTGCAGCGTCAGCGGTGCATAAAGCGTCCAGCCAGCAGCGGGTGCACCACCAGGCATGAAGAAGGAGCTCACCAGCATCAACGCGGCAGGAATCATCAGCCAGAAGCTGAAGTTATTCATGCGCGCAAAGGCCATGTCGGATGCGCCGATCTGCAGCGGGATCATCCAGTTCGCGAATCCCACGAAAGCCGGCATGATGGCGCCGAACACCATGATCAGGCCGTGCATGGTGGTGAGCTGGTTGAAAAGCTCGGGGTTCACCAGCTGCAAACCGGGCTGAAACAGCTCGGCACGGATCAGCAGCGCCAAAATGCCACCGATCATCAGCATGGTGAACGAGAACAACAGATACAACGTACCGATGTCCTTGTGATTGGTGGCGTACACCCAGCGGCGCCAGCCAGTAGGGCCATGGTGCCCATGGTCATCGTGTGCGTGATCGCCACCGTGCCCGTGATTGTCGAGAACTGCGCTCATTGTGAATTCCTCAATACGATGGGGCGGTGATTACTTGCCACGCTGGGCCACGATTTCAGCGGGCTGAACCAGCTGACCGGTCTTGTTGGACCACGAATTCTTGGTGTAGGTTGCCACAGCGGCGATATCGGTATCGCTCAGCTGGGCCCATGCAGGCATGGCACCGTTGGCAGCGCCCTTGAGCAGGATCTGAATCTGCTTGGCATGGTCTTCGTCCAGCACTACAGCCGAGCCGTCCAGCGGCTTGATCGGACCGGCTCCCTTGCCATTGGCCTGATGGCAAGCGGCGCAGTTGGCTGCGTATACCTTCTCGCCACGCTGCACCAAGTCGCCCAGTGCCCACACCTTGCTGGGATCATCCAGCTTGGCAGCAGCGATCTTCTTTTGCTCGCCGACCCATGCGGTGTAGTCTTCTGCAGACACGACCTTCACGTGGATGGGCATGTAGGCGTGCTCTTTACCGCACAGCTCGGCGCACTGGCCGTAGTAGTCACCGATCTTCTCGGCACGGAACCACGTATCGCGCACAAAGCCAGGGATCGCATCCTGCTTGATACCGAAGGCGGGCACCATGAAGGCATGGATCACGTCATTGGCCGTCGTGATGATTCGAATCTTCTTGTCCACTGGCACCACCATGGGGTTGTCTACCTTCAGCAGGTAGTTGGCAGGCGCATCCTTGACATTGCCGCTGTCGGACATGACGCGGTGGCTGCTATCCAAAGTGGAGATAAAGCCGATGCCTTCGCCTTCACCGGTGATGTAGTCGTAACCCCACTTCCACTGGTAGCCGGTGGTCTTGATGGTCACATCTGCATTGGTGGTGTCCTTCTGCGCCACCAAAACCTTGGTGGCGGGCAGCGCCATCAGGATCACGATGATGAACGGGACGATGGTCCATACCACTTCCACGGTCACAGACTCATGGAAGTTGGCAGACTTGGCGCCCTTGGAGCGGCGATGTTTCCAGATGGAATAGAACATCACGGAGAACACTGCAACAAAGATCACCGTGCAGATGATCAGCATCATCCAGTGCAGAAAATGCTGTTCTTCAGCAATTTTGGTCACTGGGGGATGCAGGTTCAGCTGGTTGACTGCCGGGCCTCCAGGAAGGTCCTGAACGGCATGGGCTGCGGAGCCCACCCATGCACCGGCAATCAGCAGCAGAGAAGCCAGCTTGTTGGAAATGCTCTTCATAGTTCTCACTTACTTCTAAGCCTCAATTTAACCAATCCCTTTCGCGCGTCTGCGTGGGGTCAGACTGCGCGCAAGGCCATGCGGATCTCCGATGCCAGAGCCGGTCGAAGTTCGGGGCGCACGTAGCGCCCCACTTCTACCGAGCGGCCCTGCGCAGACAACGTGATCAGCGAACGGTCTCCGGTCTTGGGCTCAACTCGAACCCGGCTCCGGTCAAACTCGGCGCGCTCCAGCTTGCCTGCTGTCTCTAGCTCCACCACAAGGCGTGAGCCCTGCAATGAAATCCTTTCGCCATCCGCCGCATGGCGACCGTACATGGCGAATGCAATTCCTACCGCCACAATTTCCAGACATGCAAACGGCATGACCAGACGGGCACCGAGCATCCAGAAGAATGTCGCGATACCTAACGAGACCACGCACAGCGACAAATACATCCACCCCAATTGCGCAGGAGTGACCGAACAATTGCGGATGAGACGCCAGTCAATGCGTTGACCCGACACCGTGGCAAAACGAAAAACCAAGCCCGTCACCAGAAGTGCTCACAAGACTGCTGGCTGCACAGTGTGTCATGCGCTTGGCGTGACAGGCGCAGCCTGCAAAGTTGCGCGGGAAGATGCCCGAAATCTCAATAACCTTGAATTGTAGCGTGCCTTGTTCCATGTCATTGACACACCGTTATAGCCTAGCGCTCCTTGCCGCCCTGGCGCAACAGGGCGCGCATGTCCTGCAGCGACACCGCACTGCTCGAACTCACCCGCACACGCGGCGCAGGCTTGAAGGCATGACCATAAATGATCTCGAAAGTCAGTGCCAACTGACCTGCCTTTTCAGGGTCTGCCAGCCGATCTGACAAAACCTGGTGTAGCTTGTCGCGCCAGCGCCGACCGCGCAATGCGGGAAAGCGATCAGGGTGCAGATTGCAGCCCAGTTCGCGCAGCTCTCGCACCAGCCGCTCGGGCGTGGCAAAAGTCAGCGTGATGCGCTCCATGTCCATCACCGGCTCGGCAAAACCAGCGTGCACCAGCATGTCACCCCAGTCATGCATGTCGGTGAAGGCATGCCCCGCTGGTGGCCAGCCTAGCGCCGCGTACACCCCATGCAACTCCCGCAGGGTGTCTGGGCCCAAGCACGAAAACATCAGGTACCCGTCCACCCCCAGCGCCCGGTGCCACTGCGTGATCAGGGCCTGCGGGTCGGCCGCAGTGTGCAGCGCCATGTTGGCCCACACCATCTGCACACTGGCATCTGCGGGCAAGCCAAACTGCGGATTGGCGGCACTCCAGCGGGCAGGGCTCCACCAAGGCTTGGCCAGTGCCTGTTGCGCAACGGCTTCGCAGTGGGCGGCGGATTCGTAGATTTGACTGCGCGACTTCGGGTAGCGAGTGCTTACCAGCGCGTGTGCCTGCTGACCGCCCCGCACCATGTCCCAGTGGCACCAAGCCTCAGGAGCCTCGCGAATCCACTGAAGGCGATCTTCCATGCGGCGGGCCACCTCTTCGTGCAACCAGGGGGAGAGCGCGGGAGCGCCAGCGTGCCAGCGAGCGGCCGCAACGGGATCAATGGTGGGAGGACGCTCTGAAGACATGGAAATCGAGAAGGACGCGCGAGTATATTGACTCATGCTCTTCAAGGCTTTGCCAAGGATTTCGCGCCAGCTCCACGCCCTTGTGGCGCGGGTGCCCAGCCAGTGCGATGTATGCCACGCATGGCCCGCGCAGCGGGTGTGCAATGCCTGTGTGGCCCGGTTTGCGCAGCCCGCCACCCGGTGCGAGCGTTGCGCTTTGCGCGTGCCAGCGGGGGTTGCTGTGTGTGGCGCCTGCCTGCGCCACCCGCCCGCCCTGGACGCATGCCTGGCGGCGGTGGACTATGCCTACCCCTGGGCCGACGCGCTGGCCCAGTTCAAGTTTCGGGGCGACCCGGGCTGGACAGACGCGCTGGCCACGCTGCTGCGAAGCACCCCCTGGGTGGAGCCCGCCATCGAAGCCGCAGACATGGTGTTGCCCGTGCCGTTGTCCACCGAGCGGCTGCGTGCACGCGGCTTCAACCAGTCTGCGCTGCTCGCGCAACGGCTTTCACCCTCCAAGACCGATTCGAACATTTTGCTGCGCCTGCACGCTACCGAAGCACAAAGCGCACTGCCCCGTGCGCAGCGCCTGCGCAACCTGCGCGGGGCGTTTGCGGTGGAACCACGGCACGCGGCGGCGCTGCAGGGCCAGCGGGTGGTGCTGGTTGACGACGTGATGACCACAGGCGCCACGTTGGAGGCGGCGGCGTTGCCGCTGCGACAAGCGGGGGTGGCTCACATCACAGCCATCGTGCTGGCGCGTACCGGGCTTGACTAGGAGCCGGGCACGCCGCCGTGCGGCGCGTTGGGCGCCGCTCCCGCCCATCTGAGCGGGATACTTTTGTTTACGAGCGGTTGCTCATCTCACAGTTCATGCGATGACAATAGTGACATGTTCCATATTGTCCTCGTCGAACCCGAGATCCCACCGAACACAGGCAATGTGATTCGCCTGGCGGCCAACACAGGTTGCACCTTGCACCTGATCGAGCCCCTGGGGTTCTCGATGGAAGACCGGCAGATGCGCCGCGCGGGGCTTGATTACCACGAGTACGCCCAGGTTCAGCGCCACTCTGGCTGGACGGCCTTTTTGCGGGACGCCCAACCCGACCCCGCCCGCATGTTTGCCATGACCACCCACGGCTCGCAGCCCGTGCATTCGACCTGTTTTCTGCCAGGTGACTGGATGGTGTTTGGCGCGGAGACACGCGGGCTTCCGCCCGAACTGCGGGACAGCTTCCCGCCAGCACAACGCCTGCGCCTGCCCATGGTGGCGGGTCAGCGCAGTCTGAATTTGTCCAATGCCGTGGCGGTGACCGTGTTCGAGGCGTGGCGTCAGAACAGTTTTGCCATGCCCGACGGCGAAGTGATGGTGGAGCCCGAAGGCACCCTCATCAGCGGGTTCGCCCAACTCAACTGACCTGCCCCTGCTGCTCCGCAAGCGCCAGCGGAGCTTGCTCGGTCAAGAAGTCCAGAAACACCTTGGTGCGCGCTGGCAGCATGCGTCCCGAGGGCAAAGCGGCGTAAATCGTGTAACGAGAAAATATCCAGCTGGGCAAAACATGCACTAGCTCGCCCCGCGCCAAATGGTCTTCGGCCAGCAGGCGTGAGGTGACCACCACCCCCATCCCATCGACTGCCGCACGCATGAGCAACTCGGTACTGACCGACTGCAGCACCGGAGACGCATCGATATCCTCATCAGGCACCCCGGGCAGCAGCGACTGCAAGCGCAGCTTGCGGCCCGGCCCCATCTGGGCGCGCACGGGCGCGCTCGAATCACGCAGATGGTCGTGTTTTGCAAGATCCTGCGGCTCACGCGGAATACCGCGGCGCTCCAGATAGCTGGGCGCTGCCACCACGATCGCCTCTCCCTGCAACAAAGGGCGGGCCACGATGTTGGCGTCATAGTCTTCGCCCGCCACCATGATGGTGACATCGAACTCATCCACGCGGCTCGATGCAAATGAATCCACACACACGTCCAGCATCACCTTGGGGTGGCGTGCATGCCAGATGGACACCATGGGCGCCAGAAAGTTGGTAGCCAGCACCGGCGACGCCACGATGCGGATCGTGCCGCGAAGGTCGCGCGTGCTGGCCGCAGCGGCCGCTTCGGCATCGTCAATCTCATGCAGGATGGCGCGCACGCGCTGCAGATAAGCATCGCCCGCGTCCGTCAACGCCAGCTTGCGGGTGGTGCGTTGCAGCAGTCGCGTGCCCAGGTGCTGCTCCAGCTCGGCCACCATGCGGGTGACCACGGGGGGCGACATGTCCATGGCGCGGGCGGCGGCGGCAAAGCCGCCCTCCTCCACCACACGCTCAAAAATCTTCATGGCTTGCAGGCGGTCCATGGTTCAGACCTCCTGCCCAGCGGCAGCCAGACTCAGGCTGGCGCGCCGAAATTGCGCGACAGCGACTCCGCCACGCACACGGGCTTGTCGCCGCCCTCGCGCTCCACCGTCACCAGCCAGGTCATCTGCATGCCGTCGGGCGCAATCGGCTCGGCGGCCTGCAAGGTCAGGCGAGCCCGCAGACGGCTTCCCACCGGCACCGGCGACGTAAAACGCACCTTGTTGAGCCCGTAGTTCACGCCCATGCGCGCACCCTCGATGGTCAGACCCGTCTCGAAAAACTGCGGTATCAGCGACAGCGTGAGAAACCCATGCGCAATCGGCGCGCCAAACGGCCCGGCCTTGGCCCGCTCGGGGTCCACATGAATCCACTGGTGGTCGCCCGTGGCTTGGGCAAACAGGTTGACCTGTTCCTGCGTGATGGTGATCCAGTCGGTCACGGCGACCTCTTGACCCACACAGGCGCTGACTTCGGAATAAGAGCGGAAGATTTTCATCGCGCCAATGTAGCCCCGCAACTTTACGTGCCTTGTCTGCAGGGTGACAGGTGTTTTCCCTTGGGTTCAGCAGCGTCACAGTGTCCTTCACATCATCCTTTTTTGTTCGTCATGCATTCAGCCACGTACAGATCCCCTGCCACTGCTCCAGGTCCCGCGCCACGCGGCCCGGCGCCACGTCAAACAGCGTAAGCCCATGCGCGGCAAGGTGGATGTAGTTTTGCGTATCGCGCAGATAGCCCAGCACCGGAAACCCCAGGCTGTCCACAAAGTGGTGCAGCTGCTCGGCGGCCTTGGTGCGCGCGTCCACACGCATGCCCACGATGCCGATCTGCACCCCTTCGGCGCGGCGGTGCTCGGCCAGCTGGTCCAGAAAACTGCGCGTGGCAAAGATGTCGAACACGCTGGGCTGCAGCGGCACGATGATCTTGTCGGCCAACTTGAGCACATCATTGAGCCGCCAGCCGTGCAGCCCCGCGGGCGTGTCCAAGACCGCGTGAGTGGTGCCCTTGGGCGGGCGGCTGATCACGTCCGAGCTGATACCGTCCCAGGCCCCAATGGCGCGTGCGGCCGGTGGGCGCAGGCCCAACCACAGCCGGGCAGACTCCTGCCGGTCGGTGTCGCCCAGGATCACGGGGTGCCCCTGGCTGGCGTAGTACCCCGCCACGTTGGTGGACAGCGTGGACTTGCCCACGCCGCCTTTTGGATTGGCGACAACAACAACTGGCATGACGAGCTCCTTGGAATGTGCTGATCCACGAAATACAAGCCAAATTGGCCTCTAGCGCTTATTCATCAAGCGCTAGCAGCTATCAAATTCAAAGCATTACCAGATGCACTAAGGCGGCATCAGGCGTGCTGCCCGCCGCGCTTGACGAAAAACAGCCCCGCGCCCACCGCCATCAGCAGGCCACCAAACACGCGGTTTTGCGCACGCACCGCATGCTCACTGCGCATCAGACTGCGCAGCGCGCTCGCCCCCGCAGCGTAGCCGTGCATCACTACCACGTCCACCGCCACCGTGGTGGCGGCCATCACCAGCAGCTGCGTCCACAGCGGGCGCGTGTCGGTCATGAACTGGGGCAACACGGCCACCATGAAGATGATGCCCTTGGGGTTGGTGGCATTGGTCAAAAAGCCCGTGAGGCAGCGCTTTTGCCACGTGCCCGCCGGGGCCGCTTCGTCACCTTGAATGGGCGATGCATCACCCGCGCGCCACTGGTTAAAACCCACATAAATCAGGTAGCAAGCGCCCAGCACCTTGACGACGCTAAAAGCCAGCTCTGAAGCCAGCAGCAGCGAGCCCACGCCCGCCCCCGCAATCAACAAGATCAACAGCAGGCCCAGTTGCAGGCCCAAGATGGTGGCCCCCGTCTTGCGCACGCCAAACGACAACCCATGGCTCATCGACAACACCGCCCCGGAACCGGGCGACACCGCAATCAGGCACGACGCCGCGAAAAAAGCCAGCCAAATCTGCAAGTCCATGAATGAGCACCGTGCCTACAAGCGAGAAGAACGGCCCGCATCTTAGCAATCGCTGTGGCTAAGAGCAGATTCCCAACCAAAATAACATCTACCTCTTTATAGCCATTGTTTTATAGCTATTGATTTTGTAGCGACCACTATCACCATTCAGCGCCCACGCTCACGGCTGCCCCGCATAACCTTCTACCAACACGCACTCATGCTGACTGCCGCATGCCAACTCGGTATGCACGGCTGACTTGGAGCGAGCCCTCTTGGGAAAACCATTTCCACGGATCCTCCCCACGCGGGGAATCCGAGGGCTCGTTCAACGCTGCGCGACGGCAGCCTCTCAAGACTGGGCAGGGTTGTGAAGCACGCCAATTGTTCGGGGTGCGAAAAATTCCGCGCTGATATTTCCACCAGGAAAATCGGGGGATTTTATCAAATCGAGAATATGTCAACCCTACTTCAGCCGGGTAACTTTACCCCGCTGATGCAACAAATATCGAGTAACTTCTCGGAATCAACCCCCTGCCAATCCGCACCACTACCGAATTGCGAGGGTTTTTCATGTCACTATTAAATCCAGCCACAATAGTTCCAGCCTAAACCATAGATAACATTTTCATTGCAGATCCAGCAACGGTTTTTCCCAGTATTCGCATTAATACTTACCAGCGAGATGGAATTACCATCGAGCGCTACATAAAAATACCAAAAAACATGGCCAACGGCATTCAATACAATTCTGATCTCATCCAAGACATGCTCGAAGACCACCGTGCCTTGCTTGCAGTTTATGGTGATTTAGTCAAATTAGCCAATAATCGCGACGGGGCAAATTTCAAGAGAAAATTGGTCGAATTCAAATCGCTTTTGGTCGCTCATTTGCTGAAGGAAGCCGTAAAACTATACATCTATTTACGACAAAAACTAAAAGACGATGAAGGTGTATATCAACTAGTTAGTGCATACAAAAGTGAAATGGATGGCATAAGCCGAATAGCTATGGAATTTGTCGACGAATATACTAAAAAGTCAGTATACGAAATTGATTTTATTCAACTCTCCAGCCGACTAAAAGAAATTGGCTGGGTGCTGGGCGATCGAATTCGACGGGAGGAATCTGAACTCTACCCCCTTTATCACGATTTCTACTGAGAAATTCCAAAACCCGAAAGTAGATAATAACGGGAAAAGTTGTTCTGCCGATTTACAGGCACACTGATTGGATAACGACGGATTGAATAATTCGTTACACGCTGCGATAACGCTGCCTCAACGCCCCCTCCGCGCTGCATTTTTCCCACAGCGCCACTATCGGCTGCGGAAGTCACCATCCCGGTGGTTCAATGGCACTGTTTGCTGATAGTTCCCAGTCGCCGAAGGCTTGTCTTCCAATGCGTCTCGGCACATTCTTGACCATCGCCTTGCCCAAGCGACTCGAAGAACTCTTCGACACCCTCACGCAAATGGCCGCCGAAATCACCGACCCATTCGGGGAAGCCTTCCTTTTGACGGTGCACCTGCGCTACCTGAAGCGGTTTGAGGACGTGACAAACGCGTCTAGCGCCTGGCCGCCACCATCCCTTGCATTCGCCACAACTTATGCCCCGTGTCGTTCATCGACGTGCCGCAACAAGCCTATGTGGACGGCATGCTGGGCATGTTGTACGAACTTAACCGCGTGGACCTGCTTAGCGATGTGTTTGTATGGGCATACGAGCAGTCATGCCAGCAGTACGTTGCGGTGAAGCAGAACCTGGTGCCGACGGACATCTTCGACTGCAGCACCGGTAGGCGCTCGCAGAAGTGATTGCTGCCATCGTGCGGCTGGGGGAGGCACCTACGGAGCAGGCGGTGAAGAGCAAGATGCCTGCGTCTGCACCCCCAGCCGACCGCGAGCACTTTGTGCAGTTAGCGCTGGCCGAGTTCGGTGCGCAGCGTGCGGGGAATGCGGTGTGGTTTGGGATTCGACCGTTGGAGTTTGGGGAGAGGGAGGGGCGGCACCGAGGTAAAAAATCCGGGCCAAAACAATAGTCGGTCACATGCGCCTCAGCAACGTAGGCCCCTAAAACCAACCCAAAGATCCACAAAGGCCCTATAGGAGGCATTAAGCTACAGCAGCGTTTCAAACGATAACTATTCGCATTAAAATCTCTCACTCCTGCCAGCCAGCGTCCCGAAAAGTCACGCGAGCCAGCGCATCCAGCGTATGTCCGCCTCTCTCTTCTTCGGGACTCCAATGTCTTCTCAGCCCTCGCGTGCGGTGTCGCCGCGTTCTTCGCTCGCCCGTCGTCGTTCGTCCTCACGTCCGTCGACCCGGCAGGCCACCTTCTTCGCCCTGACCCCACTGGCCCTTTGCCTCGCCCAGGCCGCCATGGCGCAACAGACCAGTGCACCGACCGTAGACCCGGCCGCAGCCACGGCCCCTCAGCTCCAAGAAGTCCGCATCAACGCTAGTACCGAAAAGGACATGGGCTTTGCCCCGGTGGAGGCGCAAACCGCCAGCAAGGCACCTATGCGGCGGCTAGAAACCCCGCAGTCGGTCAGCGTGGTCACGCGCGAGCAGATGGAATCCCGGCAGATCGTGAACGTGCAGCAGGCGCTGCAGACCGTGGCGGGTGTGAGCCCGGTCAACTTTGGGCGGCGGGGGTTTGATGACATCAACATCCGTGGCTTTCGCTCCACCGAATCCATCCTGGTCGATGGCCTGGTGCAGAGCCCGGGCATGTGGGCCAAGCTGCAGCCCTATGGCTACGAGCGGTTTGAGGTGCTCAAGGGCTCGGCCTCGGTGCTGTACGGCCAGGTGCAGCCAGGCGGCATCGTCAACGCGGTGAGCAAGCGGCCGAAGAAAGAGGCGCTGAGTGAAGTGGGCGTGGAGGTGGGCAGCTTTGGCCAGCGCACGCTGCAAGCCGACATCAACCGGCCGCTGTCCGAATCGGGCAAGACGGCGCTGCGCATCAATGCGCATGTCTCCGACGTGGACGACCCCACGCAGTTCGTCTACCGCAAGGACCGCTGGTTTGCGCCCTCACTCTCCATCGACCTGGGTGCGCAGACCGACCTGGTGCTGTTTGCCACCTACAGCCAGAGCGAGTGGATGCGCCAGCAGGGCATCACGCCCTACGGCACGCTGCTGCCCAACCGCAATGGCACGCTGTCCCGCACGATGTTCACGGGCGACCCGAGTTTTGGCGTGTACGACGTGGAGAGCACCACGGTGGGCTATGCGCTGGAGCACAAGATGTCCGACGCCATGACCTTCCGCCAGAACGTGCGATACGAAACCGAGAAGGGCACGGGCAACTTCGTCTCCAACCAGGCATTACAGGCCAACCAGCGGCTGCAGAACCGCAGCGCGTCGCGCCAATACATGGACTACGACCTGTTGGCCACCGACACCTCGCTGCTGTCGCGTTTTGAAGCGCTGGGCGTGAAGCACCAGTTGGTGACGGGTCTGGATGTGCGCAGCGGCACCAGCCTGCTGGCCAGCCGCACCTGCCGCATTGGCGCGCTGGACCTGTTTGCACCCGTCTATGGCATGCAGGCAACCTGCCCCGAGGCGCTGACTGCCGATGCGCCGGCCAAGCTGACGGTGGCGGGCCTGTATGCGCAAGACCAGATCAAATTCGGGCAGGGTTGGACGGCCCTAGTGGGCCTGCGCCGCGACTGGTC
>JAUXZO010000141.1 GCA_030692685.1 Acidovorax sp.
GTGCTTGCGCCCGCCCAGGTAGGCGCCGGTCAACGTATCGGCATTGCGCAAATCAGCCGTGGTGCCGTCAAACACGATCTGACCGCCCAGGCGGCCGGGGCCAGGGCCCATGTCGATCATGCGGTCGGCCGCCAGCATCACCGCCGGGTCGTGCTCCACCACCACCAGCGTGTTGCCCGCGTCGCGCAGGCGCAGCATGGCCTCGGTGATGCGGTGCATGTCGCGCGGGTGCAGGCCAATGCTGGGTTCGTCGAGCACAAACAAGGTATTGACCAGGCTCGTGCCCAGTGCGGTTGTCAGGTTGATGCGCTGCACCTCGCCACCACTCAGCGTGCGGCTTTGGCGGTCCAAAGTGAGGTAACCAATGCCCACGTCGCACAGGTACTTGAGGCGCGTGGTGATTTCCTCGTGCAGCAGTTTCAGGGCTTGTGCATCGCCGCCCTTGGCATCGTCTCCCACCGGCAGTTGCATGCGTGCAAAGAACGCGCGCAGGCGGTCGATGGGCAGCAGCATCAGGTCATGCAGGCAAAGGCCTGGCAGCGCTTCGAGTTGATCGCGTGACCACTGCACCCCTTCAGGCATAAAACGTTTGCCGGGCGCAAGCGCCGCATCGGCGTCTTCCTTGCGGCCAATGCGCCAGAGCAGGCTCTCGGTCTTGAGGCGCGCACCCCCGCAAGTGGGGCATGGTGTGTAGCTGCGGTACTTGGACAAGAGCACGCGGATGTGCATCTTGTAGGCCTTGCTCTCCAGGTATTCAAAGAAGCGCTTGATGCCGTACCACTGCTTGCTCCACTGCCCGTCCTTGTAGCCGGGCGCGCCGCCAACCACCCATTTTTTCTGATCGTCGGTCAGCTTGTACCAGGGCGTGTCGCGCGGGATACCTGCGGTCTCGGCATGGCGCATGAGGTCGTCCTGCGCTTCTTTCCAGGCGGGGGTCTGGATGGTCTTGATGGCACCAGCGCGCAGCGTGAGCTTGTCGTTAGGGATGACCAGGCCGTAGTCCACGCCGATCACACGGCCAAAGCCCCGGCAGCTGTCGCACGCGCCCACGGCGGAGTTGAACGAGAAGGCCGAGGGGATGGGGTCGCTGTAGCGCAGGTCGCTGTCGGGGCAGTGCAGGCCCGTCGAAAACCTCCACAGCTCTGGTTCGCCCTCGTCCACGAGTCGATAGACATTCAAGCGCCCGGTGCCACGTTTGAGCGCCACCTCAATGGCCTCGATCACGCGCACCTTCTCGGCATTGCCCAGACGGAACCGGTCGGCCACCACATCTAAAACCTTGCGCGGCCCGGTAGGCGTGCCCACCTCGCGCTCGGCCTGCACCTTGGTGAAGCCGCTGGCCGACAGCCATTGCTCGACCTGCTCCGCACTGGTGTTGGCTGGCAACTCGACCGGGAAGGTCAACACGATGCGCGGGTCACCAGCGGCAGCGCACCGCGCGGCCAGCTCTGCGTATATCGTCTCCGGCGTGTCGTGCCGCACGGGTTGGGCCGTCTGCTTGTCAAACAACTGACCTGCGCGCGCGAACAGAAGCTTCAGGTGGTCGTTCAGTTCCGTCATCGTGCCCACGGTGGAGCGGCTGGAGCGCACCGGGTTGGTCTGATCAATGGCAATGGCCGGGGGCACGCCTTCGACCTTGTCCACAGCGGGTTTGTCCATGCGGTCCAGAAACTGGCGCGCGTAGGCGCTGAAGGTTTCGACGTAACGGCGCTGGCCTTCGGCATACAACGTGTCGAACACCAGGCTGGACTTGCCCGAGCCACTGGGGCCCGTGACCACCGTCAGCTCGCCGGTGCGGATGTCCAGATCCAGGTTCTTGAGGTTGTGCTGGCGTGCGCCGCGGATACGGATCAGTCCCTGGGTCATGGAAGCAGTCTTTCGGGTGTGAGGCGGAACATTCTAGGGATGCATCGGCCGCTCCGCCCACTGCCTGCGAGTACCCCCGAACCGCGCTGCGGTGCTTTGGAGGCAACACAAATTTGTCACCAACCGACCTCGACTCGGAAAAAACCCTTTGAACGCTGGCGAAACATCGGTTTAGACTGCCCTTTTCATAAGAGGAGACAGCCATGAAGCAATGGCAAACACTGTGGGCCAGCGCTGCCCTCGCGCTGTCGGTGTGCGGCACAGGCCATGCGCAGATCAAGATTGGCCAGACGGCGGGCTTCTCCGGCCAGGTGGCGGCAGGCGTGAAAGAGACGACCGATGGCGCGCTGCTGTATCTCGAGTCCATCAACGCAAAAGGCGGCGTCAACGGCCAGAAGATCGAGCTGACCTCGCTCGACGACAAGTTTGACCCCAAGATTGCGGCTGAAAACGCTCGCAAACTGATCGAAGAGAACAACGTGGCGGCGTTGTTCCTCACACGCGGAACCCCCCACACCGAAGCCATCATTCCGCTGCTGGAGAAACACGGCGTTGCACTGGTGGGGCCATCCACCGGGGCGATGGTGCTGCACCAGCCGGTGCGCAAATACGTGTTCAACGTGCGCGCCACGTACCAGCGCGAAGCCGAAAAGGCGATGACCCACCTGGCCTCCATGGGCATCACACGCATTGCGCTGATGTATGCCGACGACAGTTTTGGCGCCGATGGCGTTGCGGGTGCGCAAAAAGGTCTCACCGCAGCCAAGCTCACCCCGGTGGTGCTGGAAAAGTTTGACCGCGCCAAGCCTGACTTTGCCCCCATCGTTGCCAAGATCGCCAAAGCCGACACCCAGGCCGTGCTGATGGTGGCGTCGGGCTCGGCTGTAGTGGACGCAGGTGCCGCACTGCGCGCAGCCGGATCGGCAGCCCAGATCGTGACGCTGTCCAACAACGCTTCGGGCGGGTTTATCAAGAGCCTGGGCGCCAACGCGCGGGGTGTGATCGTGACGCAGGTCTACCCCAACGAACGGGCTGTGACCTACGCGCTGGTCAAAGAGGCCCAGGAGCTGGCCAAAGCCAAGGGGCTGACGGAAATCACCCCCGCCATGCTGGAAGGTTATGCCGCCGCGAAGGTGCTGGTGGAAGGCATCAAGCGCGCAGGACCCAAACCCAGCCGAGAAAAAATCCACGCAGCGCTCGAAAGCATCAAGAAATTTGACCTAGGCGGACTGGAAGTGACCTACGCAGCTGACGACCACACCGGCCTGGACTTTGCCGATCTTTCCATCATCGGCACCGATGGCCGGTTCCGTCGCTGAGCCTGCACCTGGGACGTTGCGAGCCCAACGGGCGGTCACCCCCACGCCGCATAGCACTTTAAGCTGACGCAGAGCTTGATCTCCTTGTCAAGGGCCCGGCTTTGTCCGGGCCTGCGTGTTTTTACGGGTTGCTCGTCACAATTTGTATCTATATTGATGCAATTCTGGAACAAGGCGGCCGTATGAGATTTACCCATTGGTTACGCACAGGCGCTGCGCTGGCGATGCTCACCACGGGCCTCGCCCAGGCACAGATTCTGATCGGGCAAACGGTGGGAATCACCGGGTCGGCTGCCGCCACCGTGGCGGAATCCATGCAGGGCGCGGCGCTGTACATCGACAGCGTCAATGCCAAGGGCGGCGTGGGCGGACAGAAGGTGGAAGTCATCTCGCTGGATGACAAGTTCGACCCCAAATTGACCCTGGAACAGACGCGCACGCTGATCGAGCAACGGGGTGTGATCGGGATGTTCATGACCCGTGGCACACCGCACACCCAGGGAATCGTGCCCGTGCTTGAACAGCACGGGGTGTCGCTGGTGGGGCCCTCCACGGGCGCCGTGGTGCTGCACAACCCGGTGAGCAAGTACGTCTTCAACGTGCGCGCCACTTACCAGCGCGAGGTTGAAAAAGCCATCACCCACCTCAACACCCTGGGCATCAAGCGCATTGGGGTGGTGCATGTGGACGACACGTTTGGTGCGGATGGTCTGGCGGGTGCGCTGATTGGATTCAAGGCCAACAACATCGACGCGCTGTTCATCGAGAAGTTTGAGCGCGCCAAGCCCGACTACACGGCCATTGCACCCCGCGTGTCACAAAAGCAGCCACAGGCGGTGATCTTCATTGGCACCGGTGCGGCGGTGGTGGACGGCATCAAGGCGCTGCGCACGGCAGGTGTCACGGCGCAGATCGTGACGCTGTCCAACAACGCTTCGGGCGGATTTGTGAAGGCACTGGGCGACAGCGCGCGCGGAGTGGTGGTGACGCAGGTTTTTCCGTCCGAGCGATCCATGAACTATCCACTCATCAAAGAAGCCATGGACCTGGCCAGGGCCAAGAACATTGGCGATCTCACCCCCGCCATGGTGGAAGGGTTTGTCGCCGCGAAGGTGCTGGTCGAAGGCATCCGGCGCGCGGGGCCCAAGCCCGACCGTGCGCGTCTGCATGCCGCGCTCGAAGGGATCAAAAAGTTTGACGTGGGCGGGCTGGAAGTGTCGTTCAGTCCCACAGACCACACCGGGGTGGACTTCTCGGATCTGTCGATCATTGGCAGCGACGGGCGGTTCAGGAGGTAGCCCCCTGAGCGGCTTTGCCGCTTCCCCCTCAGGGGGACACCTCCAGCGGCCCGGCAAAGCCGGTTCCGCGGTGGCGCTGGTATCAGGGCGCGCCGGTTTCAACGGCTGGGTGATGAACGCAGCCTCAATCATCTGCGTAGATATCCACATCCTTGGTCTCGCGCAGCAGCAGCACGCCCACCACTGCGGTGGCGCCAGCTATGACCACCGGGTACCACAAGCCGCTGTACATGTTGCCTGTTTGCGCCACGATGGCGAAGGACAGGGTGGGCAGCAGCCCGCCAAACCAGCCATTGCCGATGTGGTACGGCAGGCTCACCGAGGTGTAGCGGATGCGGGTGGGAAACATCTCCACCAGCATCGCCGCAATGGGGCCGTAGACCATGGTGACCAGCACCATCAGGTAGCTGAGGATAGCCACCACCGCCAGCGTGTTGACCCGTTCGGGATCGGCCCGCGCCGGATAGCCACTGTCTGCGAGCGCGCGGCCCACCGCCTGGCGGAAGGCAAGGGCACTGCGTCGGGCCTCATCCACCGGTACGCCGTGGGCAGAAGGACTGACGATTTCGGTGGTGCCAATGCGGATCAGCGCTTGTCCGGGCGGGGCGGCGGTCGCTGCGGCGTTGGATGGCTCCCATGGCGCGGTGTCATAACTCACCGACTGGGCCGCCAGTGTTTGTTTGGCCAGGTCACAGGCAGTGGCAAACCGCGCGTTGCCCGTGGGGTTGAACTGAAAGGAGCAATCCGCCGGGTCTGCCTCCACCACCACGCGGTTGCGCGCCTGGGCTTCGGTCAGCGCGGGGTTGGCGGCCCATGCCAGCGCCTTAAACGCCGGGAAATACGTGGCTGCCGCCAGCACGCAGCCCAGCATGATGATGGGCTTGCGCCCCACCCGGTCTGACAGCGCACCAAACACGATAAAAAACGGCGTACCGATGAGCAGCGCCGCAGCCAGCATGAGCTGCGCGGTGGTGGGGTCTACCTTGAGCTGCTGCGTGAGAAAAAACAGCGCATAAAACTGCCCCGTGTACCAGACCACCGCCTGCCCCGCAGTCAGCCCCACGAGGGCCAGCAGCACCACGCGCAGGTTCTTCCAGCGCCCGAACGATTCGGACACCGGCGCCGGCGACGTGCGCCCCTGCGCCTTGATGCGGCGAAAAGCGGGCGACTCGTTGAGCGACAGCCGGATCCACACCGACACCACCAGCAGCACGATGGACACCAGAAACGGAATGCGCCAGCCCCAGGCGGCAAACACCTCGTCTCCCACCACCGTGCGCGTGCCCAGAATCATCATCAACGACATGAACAGCCCCAGCGTGGCCGTGGTCTGTATCCAGGCGGTGTAGGCGCCCAGCCGCCCCTGCGGCGCGTGTTCGGCCACGTAGATAGCAGCCCCGCCGTACTCGCCCCCCATGGCCAAGCCTTGCAGCAGCCGCAACCCGATCAGGATGACCGGCGCTGCCACACCAATACTGCTGTATGACGGAAGAATGCCCACGATGAATGTGGACAGACCCATGATGAGAATGGTCACCAGAAAGGTGTATTTGCGCCCGATCATGTCGCCCAGACGCCCAAACACCAGTGCCCCGAAAGGCCGCACCACAAACCCCGCCGCAAAGGCCAGCAGCGCAAAAAAGAACGCCGCCCCGGGGTCTGCCGGGCTGAAGAACTCCCGCGCAATGATGGCCGCCAGCGCGCCATAAAGGTAAAAGTCATACCACTCGAACACCGTGCCGAGCGTGGACGCGAAGACGACTTTTCTTTCCTCCCGCGTCATGGCGCGGGCGGTGGCAGCGTCAGCCATGGCGGTTGTCTCCAGAGGGGCGGCTTATTGTTGTAGTTGCGTTGGTGGTAGTGGGTTTGCCCGCCACCATCTCTCACGCCCGCCCATTCTTCAAGCTCTCACTGACCCCGTTCTGACAACCGCCCTGACTGCCGCCTTTACAGCCGCCTTCACAGCCGAGTTGAAGCGGCCTGCACACCACACCGAAAACCGCGCAACGGTGCGCCCCAAAGCCCCCGGACGAGAATGCCCTGTCAGCCCGCCTTGAGTGCCAGGCCCGAGGGCACCTTGGGCACGGCGTCCCAGTCGTCGCCCGCAAACCAGGCGTCTCCGTCCAGGTAGGCCCGCAACATCGGCAGCCCATCGAGCCCCCAGAAGAGTTTGCCGTCCACCGCAAACGCAGGCACGCCAAACACCCCTGCGGCTTGCGCGGCCTGTGTGTTGCCGCGCAGCAGCGCCTTGGGCGCCTCGCCCGTCGCGTCTTGCCCGGCACTGCGCACCTGCTCGCCCAGTTCAACAGCCAAGGCGGCCAGCCTGTCGGCATCCAGCGCGTCGTGCCCGCCCTGCCACACATGGCGCAGCACGACACCGGCCACAAAGCGGTTGATGAACCCGTCGTTGCTGCAGGCCAGCGCCTGGCGCAGCAGCGGCAGCGGGTTGAACGGGTGGCGCGCGGGCATCTGCAGCGGGGTGCCCTGCGCGTGGCCCAGCCACGTGACGTGGCGATAGGTCCAGTCGCGCTTGGGCGCAATGCCCGCAGGCCCCGGGTTGCCGTGTTGCTGCAGCAACGCGCCCAGCAGCACCGGCTGGTAAGCCACGCTGTAGCTCAGGCCCTCCAGCACCTCGGGCAGACGATCAAACGCCAGCCAGGCATACGGCGAAACAAAGTCCAGGTAGAAGGTGATGCGCTTCATGGTTCGGCTTTGGCGGTCTGTGTCAGTGCCAGTGTCAGTGTTGGCGTGTGAGTCGGCGCGTCTGTCTGCATGGGTGTCGGCGTGGGGGCCGCAATGCCCGCGCGCTCCAACAGTTGCTGCCAGATACCGCGCCGCAGGTGGGCGTCGGCGCGCGACCAGATACGGATCTCATCCAGCGTGCGAAAGCAGCCCTCGCAATGGCTGCGGTCGGACGACATGCGGCACACGGAGATACAGGGCGAAGGCACTGCTTCGGTGTTTTTAGCATCAAAATGGCCGCTAGCGCCCATCTGTAAAGCGCGAGCAGCTAGCAATTCAGTAGCATTCATGCAGCCAGCTTTCCATCCAAGGCGTCAGGCGCCGCGATGGGCGCCTGCACCACGTCCACCACGGGCGCGCCGGTCAAGCGCTGCAAATCGGTGGGGTGCAGGGGAAACACGCTGTGCGGGTGCCCGGCCGCCGCCCACACCACGTCAAAACGCAGCAAATCCTGGTCGATCAGCGTGACGGGTGGCGTGGCATGCGCCACGGGCGATACGCCACCAATCGAAAAGCCAGTGCGCGCTTTCACAAACTCGGCATCGGCCCGGCCAATCTTGCCGCCCACATGGGCTTCCACCTTTCTTTCATCCACCCGCCGGTCGCCAGAGGTAACCACCAGCACGGCCACGTCGTCGCTCTTGCGGCGAAAGATGATGCTCTTGGCGATCTGGCCCAGCGCCACGCCCAACTGGTCGGCTGCCTGCTGCGCCGTGCGCGCGGCGCCATCAAGCATGCGGGGCGCATGGGGGTGGGACAACCGCAGCAGCTCGGCCGCCACTCGCTCGGTACTCTCGGGGAAGGTGTTCATGACAGGCAATGCAAAACAGAAAAAACCGGACCCGCGCCGGGCGCAACGACAGCCACAATGGCACGCAGCGCCCCAAGAATGCGGTGCGCGCACGGTTACAGTGATAGGACTTCCATCCCATTGTCCATGAAGCTGCTTCGCGCCTGCCGGTTCCGGTTCCTGTTCCTGTGTCTTCTCCTGGGCAACCTCTCTTGTGGCTGGGCCATGCCTGTTGTTTTTGACGGGCATCCACAAGGGCTGTCGCTTGCCGAAACCGGCCAACTGCTATGGCTCACGGACGACAGCAGTACGCTGACGCTGGACCAGGTGCGTGAACCCGCCAACGCCGCCCGCTTCACGACCGTGCCACCCACACAGCGGCATGGCGACAGCGCACAGACCTACTGGTTCAAGGTAGTGCTGGAGCAACGCGCAAAACCCTATGCCGACTGGGTGTTGGCCACGCAGACCACCGCGCTTAAGGACGTGCGTTTTTATGGCCCCTTTGATGCCACAGGCCAGACACTAGCCCCGCCAGTACACACCGGCCTTTCGCAGCCCTTCTCCACCCGACCACTGGGCAGCGAGCGCTACCTCATGCACCTGCACCTACCCGGGCCGGGTACTTACACGGTCTATGTCCGGATGTTCGCCGAAACAACGCCTCTTGTGGGCCTGTCGGTATGGGACACCGCCGAATACCTGCAGTGGCGCCAGCACAAGCGGCTGTTCGATGGCATCTGCTACGGCATCCTGCTGGCGCTGCTGGTCTACAACCTCGCGCTGGCAGGCATCTTTCGCGACCCTACGTATGGCTACTACATCGGCCAGTGCGCCTTTGCGCTGCTGACGCTAGCCAGCTTCAACGGCCACGCAGCCCACTATCTGTGGGGTGAGTGGCCCTGGTGGCAGGAGCGCGGCAATGTGGTACTGCCCAGCCTGTGGCTGGTCTTTGGCACACTGTTTGCGCGCAGTTTCCTCAACACGCGGCAGGTGCCGTGGCTGGACCGGCTGGTACTGGCCGTGGGCGTGCTGTCGATGCTGACGGCACTACTCGGTTTACTGGGCCTGTTTGGGACAGCCCAGACCTTGAACGAAATCATCGCCAGCGCGGGCGCATTGCTCGCCGCTGTCGCGGGCCTCGTCATGGTGCAGCGCGGTTCCAGGCCCGCACGGTGGTATCTGGGCGGCCAGGCATTGTTGTTTGTGACGGTGCTGGGCGTGGTGGTTGGAAACTGGGGCCTTATCAACGCGCCCTTCCTTCTGGCCAACGGCCTGCAGATTGGCGTGGCAGCCGAGATGGTGGTGTTCGCCATTGCACTGGGCAGCCGCATCAGCGGCATGCGCACGTCCGAGATCGAACTGCGCCTGCATGCGGCCCATCTGGCCGAAGCCGCGGCCACCGACCCGTTGACCGGTCTGTCCAACCGATCCGGTTTGGCCCAGGGCGCGGCGCGGGTTCTCGACGATGGCGCCGAACATGCATTGATGCTGCTCGACCTGGACCGCTTCAAGCCCATCAACGATGTACACGGGCATGACGCAGGCGACGCGGTGCTGCGCTCCGTGGCTACACGGCTGCAGGCCCATGTTCGCGCCGGCGACATCGTTGCCCGCCTGGGCGGTGACGAATTCGTCATTCTGCTCGCGCAACCGTTGTCCAAAGCCCAACTGGCCACGCTGGCGGGGCGCCTGGATGCCGCCGTTCGGCAGCCGGTAGAGTTTCAGGGCCAGACGCTTACCGTTGGGGCCAGCACCGGCATTGCGTGCAGCCCAGAGGACGGCCGCACATTGAACGAATTGATTCGCTGCGCCGACCAGGCCATGTACCAAGCCAAACAGGCTCGTAGCGGTCACGCCTTTCATTCGGATTGAAGGGCATTGAAATCGGCCAACGGTTGCGCCAGCGGTTGCCTCAACAGGCACGCCATCAAGCCAGCGCGCGGAGCGCAGTGGCGCGTCAGTTGTTTCGCTTGGTGAGCACGGCCACCGCCACGCGCGAGCCGGAACGGCGTCCCAGGTAGTCGCTGATGTAGGCCCCTGCATCGATGAGCTTATCCAGGTCAATGCCGGTCTCGATGCCCATGCCCTGCAGCATGTACACCACGTCTTCAGTCGCCACGTTGCCCGTCGCGCCCTTGGCATAGGGGCAACCGCCCAAGCCTGCGACGGACGACTGGAAGTTCCACACGCCCAGTTCCAGTGCGGCCAGCGTGTTGGACAGCGCCTGGCCATAGGTGTCGTGGAAATGGCCCGACACCGCGTCGATGCCAAAGTGCTGCAACGTGGCCTGCAGCGCCTTCTGCACCTTGCGCGGTGTGCCCACACCAATGGTATCGGCCACATCCACGCGCTGCACGCCAATGCCTTTGAGCAAGCCTGCCAGATACGCCACGCGCTCAGGCGCAATGTCGCCTTCGTACGGGCAGCCCACAGTGCAGCTCATGGCGCCACGCACGCGAATGCCTGCGGCCAGCGCGGCCTCGACCACCGGAGCAAACCGCTCGATGCTTTCGGCAATGCTGCAATTGATGTTCTTCTGGCTGAAGGCCTCGCTGGCCGAGCCGAACACCACGATTTCGTCGGGTTGGTCGAGCACGGCGGCTTCAAAACCCTTGAGGTTGGGCGTGAGCACTGAATACGCCACGCCGGCCTGGCGCGCGATGCCGCCCATCACTTCATGGTTGTCGGCCATCTGCGGCACCCACTTGGGGCTCACGTAGCTGGTGACCTCGATCTCTCTCAGGCCGGCGGCCTGCAGCCGGTGCACCAGCTCGATCTTCGTGGCGGCAGGAACCGGCTGCTTCTCGTTCTGCAGGCCGTCTCGCGGGCCGACGTCGATGAGACGGACGCGGGAGGGGATGTTCATGATGGATTCGCTTTCAGTAACCGCGGTCGCGGTGCACCACGCCGGCGATGGGCTCGCCGCGCGAGAGCGCCACGATCTTGCCGGCGATCTGCGCGATGCTTTCGTCGCGCAGGGTGCGCGCCGAGGTGTGCGGGGTCACGG
>JAUXZO010000144.1 GCA_030692685.1 Acidovorax sp.
CCCGCCGCGCCAGCCGCACAGGGTCCGTCGACTTGCTCGCGGCCGCTATCCGCAGCAAGCAGGCCACCGGCAAGTGGTAGCTGGGCCGGATGGCCTGGATCGCCAGACTCAGTTGCACCGGGCTCGGATTATCTGAACTGCTTATTTGTTCCACGATGTATATTATGTTAACTAACATTAGGATGTGATTCAGAACTGTATCAGCAGCCGGTTATCAGTAGTGGCTGCCCGATGGGACTGGATGGACCTTCCCCGCGTTTGCGCCTGACCTCAGCTCGTCGAAGTCCTGGCCGCTCAAGCATCAAGCTCCAAAGCATGCGGTGGTATTGACCACGGACTGCCGCTTGGAGGTATGCCGCAACAAGTGCGGACCGATGCGCAGTCCGCGGCCACCTCGTGCCGGTCCTGGTTGCGTGTGTTCCCCATTCTTCGAACCGAACAGGACACGCATGCCCCATGCGATGACAAGCACCGGAGGGCTGAAGTAATGATCGAGCACCGGCCTGCAGGCATTAAGCCCGTCACCCGGTCTCACGGCGCGTCTGCGCGGCGGCCTGAACCAGCGCCGGGAGATGCTGCCCACCCCACGGACCGAGCGGCAGCACCCCTGATCGCCCTACCCGTTTCGCACCAGAAAGTTGCTCAGCCCATGACTGGCTTGGCCTGCGCGCTATCACAAACAGAGCGATCCGTAAGGTCAAGGCTTTCTTCATCATGTCGCCCAAGAATGTAGGACGACAGAGCATCCTGCCATGGCACGCCCCCAAGGCAGGCAAACTGTAGGGATGCTTCACAACCCCACTTTCAGAATCGTACGCTGGGCAGCGTCGGCTTGTCTGTGCACCAGTCTGGGCGCAGGCCTGGTCCATGCGCAGTCGCCGGCAGCGGCTGCCGACACCGGTGCTGCCGCCCTGCAGGCCAAACACACGGCGCTGGCGCCCCAACTTGCGCGCAACCAGTTCCAGCGCCCCCTGGTGATGGACTCCACGGAATCACCCCAGGCTGTCAGTGGCAGTGCCTAC
>JAUXZO010000148.1 GCA_030692685.1 Acidovorax sp.
CGGATCATCTGCGAGTGGCAGTTGTAGCAGCCCTCGCGGACGTAGATGTCGCGGCCCAGCACCTGCAGCGAGGTCGGGGGCAACATGCCGGTGATCGGCTGCGTGGTCGATTTCTGGAAGAACAGCGGAACGATTTCCACCAGGCCACCGACGGCAATCACCAGCAGGATCAGCACAATCATCAGCAGGTTGTTGGTTTCGATCTTCTCGTGCGAGAAGCCGGGCTTTTTTTCGGGAGTGTTGGAGCTCATTGTTTCTTCCTCAGGCAGCGGCAGCGGAAATCAGGGGAATAGGCGCATCGGCTTTCTTGCCGGACAGCACGGTCATCCAGACGTTCCAGGCCATCACCAGCATGCCGCCCAGGTACAGCAGACCACCGGCCACGCGGATCACGTAGAAGGGATACGTCGCCTTGACGCTCTCCACAAAGGTGTAGGTCAGCGTTCCATCAGGGTTGATGGCGCGCCACATCAGGCCCTGCATCACACCGGCGATCCACATGGCGGCGATGTACAGCACGATGCCGATGGTGGCCATCCAGAAGTGCAGCTCAATCGCCTTGATGGAGTGCATCTTGTCCTTACCGAACAGGCGCGGCACCAGGTAATACAGCGAACCCATCGAGATCAAACCCACCCAGCCCAGGGCGCCCGAGTGCACGTGGCCCACGGTCCAGTCGGTGTAGTGGCTCAAGGCATTGACGGTCTTGATGGACATCATCGGACCTTCGAACGTGGACATGCCATAGAACGACAGCGACACGATCAGGAAGCGCAGGATAGGGTCATCGCGCAGCTTGTGCCAGGCGCCCGACAGGGTCATGATGCCGTTGATCATCCCGCCCCAGCTGGGCGCCAACAGGATCAGCGAGAACACCATGCCCACCGATTGCGTCCAGTCGGGCAGCGCGGTGTAGTGCAGGTGGTGTGGGCCGGCCCACATGTACGTAAAGATCAGCGCCCAGAAGTGCACGATGGACAGGCGATAGCTGTACACCGGACGACCCGCCTGTTTGGGGATGAAGTAGTACATCATTCCCAGGAAACCAGCGGTCAGAAAGAAGCCCACCGCGTTATGGCCGTACCACCATTGCACCATGGCGTCCTGTACGCCGGCGTAGGCCGAATAGCTCTTCATGAAGCCTGCTGGAATCGCGGCGGCATTGACCACGTGCAGCAGCGCGACAGCCAAAATGAAGGCACCAAAAAACCAGTTGGCCACATAAATGTGTTTGACCTTGCGCACACCGATGGTGCCAAAGAACACAATGGCGTACGAGACCCAGACCAGGGTGATCAAGATGTCAATGGGCCACTCGAGTTCGGCGTATTCCTTGCCTTGGGTATAGCCCATCGGCAAGCTGACCACCGCAGAGGCAATCACCAGCACCCACCCCCAGAAAGTGAATGCCGCCAGCGGACCGGCAAACAGACGGACCTGGCAGGTGCGTTGCACCACGTAATAGCTTGTGGCAAACAGCGCGCTGCCACCAAACCCGAAAATCACCGCATTGGTGTGCAGCGGGCGTAGTCGGCCATAGCTCAGCCAGGGAATGCCGAAGTTGAGTTCGGGCCAGGCCAGCTGGGCGGCGATGATCACGCCGACCAGCATGCCGACCACACCCACGACCACGGACAGAATAGAGAACTGCCTCACCACCGTATCGTTGTAGTGCGCAGCCATTGTTTTTGGAGAATCCATCGGGCACCTCTTTTGTATTGCAGTCAGAGTTTGTTTCGCTTCGGCTTCGTGGGCATTGACGCAAGTCAATCGTCTCGGAGAATCCGTTCACCTTCTTGTTCGACGCTTTCGAACTGGCCGTGGTACACCGCCCACCACAAGCCCGCGAGCACCATCAGCACCAGCACTACCGACAGCGGAATGAGCAGATAGAGGATGTCCATCAGACGGGCTCCAGGGTGGACTTTGAAAGGCCGATGGACGATGCGCGATCACCTGCGAAAGATTCTTCCGACACGTGCGCGGGAAGTGCAGGCAGTGCAGGCAGATCACGCGCCAGTCGCGCCGCATTGAGCACCACCAGCAACGAGCTGAGCGCCATGCCCAACCCGGCCAGCCAGGCGGGCATCCAGCCCACCACGGCCAGTGGCACGCACAGCGCGTTATAGCCAGCCGCCCACCACAGGTTTTGCCGCACCACGCGCAGCGTGCGGCGGGCGAGCAGCATCGTTTGCGGCACCAGCGCCAGGCTGTCGCCCAGCACCACAAAATCGGCTTGTGACTGGGCCAGAGGCACCGAGCGGCCAAACGCAAAAGACACATGGGCGCCCGCCAGCACCGGCCCGTCGTTCAGCCCATCGCCCACCATGGCCACAAGGCGGCCACTGGCTTGCAATGCCTGCAAGGCCGCCAACTTGCCGCCGGGCGTGCATTCCCCTTGTGCGTGCGCAATTCCCGCCTGCCTTGCCACGCGGCTCACCGCGCCCATGCGGTCGCCAGACAACAGGTGCACAGCCATGCCCTCTTGCTCCAGTGCCTTGACCGCAGCCGGGGCCTCGGTGCGCAGCTGCTCCGCCAGGTCGAAGCGGGCCAGCTCCAGGCATTGACCATCGGCCCGCTGCTCTGCCAGAACCACCTGCAACGCATCACGGCCGTCCTGCGCCGCCACGCCGGCATGGGCTGCAGAACCCAGCCGAACCGTGCGCAGCGGCTGCACGCCGGTGTGGTCACGCACGGTGGCAACCAGGCCCAGCCCGGCTTCTTCGCACAAGTCGTTGAGGGCCCAGCGTGTATTGCGTGCAGGTGCGGCAGCCACCACCGCGCGCGAGGCGGGATGCATGGACTGACGCGCCAGGGCGGCAGCCAGGGACAGGACCTCATCCACCGTCCACCCCGCCGCTGTGTGCACCGCCTGCAGTGTCATGCCGTCTCGGGTGAGCGTGCCGGTTTTGTCAAACACCACGGTGTCCACGCTGGCCAGCGCCTCCAGCCCCTGCAGATTGCGCACCAGCACGCCGTGGCGCGCCAGCGTGCCCGCAGCCGTCAACATGGCCACCGGTGTGGCCAGCGACAACGCACACGGGCAGGTGACGATGAGCACCGCCACCGCCACCATCAGCGCATGCCCCGGGTCCGACGGCCACCAATACACCGCCGCCAGCACCGCGGCCACCAGCACGGCGACCAAGAACGGCCGTGCAATGCGGTCCGCCAGCTGCGCCAGGCGGGGCTTTTGCAGCGATGCGCTTTCCATCAGCGCCACGATTTGCGCAAAACGGGTTTGGCTGCCGGTGCCCTCTACGTTCAACTCGACCGGCGCCTGCAGGTTGTAGCTACCCGCAGTCACCGTGCTGCCCACGGGGCGTGCCACCGGGGTGGACTCACCCGTCAACAACGCCTCGTCAGCATGTGTGTTGCCCACCGTGATGCGCCCGTCAGCCGGAAACGCCTCGCCTGGCAGCACGCGGATGGTGTCTCCCACCACCAAGCGGCGGGTGGCTACGCGCTCAAAACTGCCATCCGCAGTGCGCCGCTCCACGCTGTCGGGCAGGCGGTTCATCACCGCCTCCAGCGCGCCCGCGGTGCGGTCGCGCAGGCGCAGCTCTAGCCACCGGCCCGTCAGCAGGAAGAACACGAACATGGTCAGGGAGTCGTAGTACACCTCCTTGCCGAAGATGCCTGCGGGGTCAAACGTGCCCGCCGTGCTGACCACAAAGGTGATGGCCATGCCCAGTGCCACGGGCAGGTCCATGCTGACACGGCGCAGGCGGATGTCGCGGAGCGCGCTGGTAAAAAAAGGCCCACACGAGAACACCACCATGGGCAGCGTGATGACCCATGAGGCCCAGCGCAGCAATTGCTCCATCTCGCCCGTCAAATCACCGGGCTGCGCCACGTACGCAGGCCACGCGTACATCATTACCTGCATCATGCAAAAGCCCGCCACCAGCCAGCGCCACAGCGCGCGGCGGTTTTCACGCAGGCGCTGGCCACGGGCAAAAGCATCCATGGCCGGCATGGCGCTGTAGCCTGCTTTCTGCACCGCCTCCATCCAGGCCGAGGGGCGCACCTGCCCGGGGTGCCACACCACGCGCGCGCGTCGCGTGGCCGCACTCACATCGGCCTGCAGCACGCCGGGCACCGCGCGCAGCGCGTCTTCAATAGTGAGTGCGCACGCGGCGCAGTGCATGCCTTCGAGCACCACGTGCGAATCCCAAAACTGCGAAGTGGGGTCTGCGGGCGTTGCCAAATCTGCTGCCGCCGCGGCCAAGGGACTACCTGCCGATGTACAAGGGCGACCAAACGCCAACCACTCCTGCGGGTCGTCCAGTAGCAGCGTGGTGGACTGCATGGCTGGCGCTGTGGCCAACGAAATGTCGGGCGAGTGCTCGGGCAAAGAAGCCGGCGCACCGGATCGAAACATTGACATGGTTCAAGCCTATCGATGCGACCCGCCCAGGACATTGACCTGGATCAAGTCGCGGGACAAGATTCATCCTAAGCTTGTTTCATCACTTTGAGGAGACCTTTATGTACAAACGCATCCTGATCGCCACCGATGGCTCGCCCCTGTCCGGCAAAGCGGTGGAACATGGACTGTCGCTGGCCGCCCTGACCGGAGCCACGGTGGTGGCCCTCAAGGTCGTGCCCCGGTACCCGCGCAGTTATTTTGAAGGTGGCATGCCGGTGGACATGAACGATGTCAAACGCATCGAAGCCCAATGGGGCGATGCAGCGCAGGCCATGGTCGACGGCGTGAAGGCACAGGGCAGCGCCCAGGGCGTGACGGTCAAGGCCGTCATCGCCAAGTCCGACCTGGTGGCAGAGGCCGTGATCTCAGCCGCCAAAAAACACAAGTGCGATTTGATCGTGATGGCCTCACACGGCCGCAAGGGCCTCAAGCGCCTGCTGCTGGGCAGCGAGACGCAACATGTGCTGACGCATTCGCACATTCCTGTGCTGGTGCTGCGCTGAACTCACTGCACACCCGTACGCCAAATTTTGATAGAAATATGCCTCTAGCGCTTACTCCATAAGCGCTATTAGCTATCGAAATAGAAGCACTTACACTGCCTGCTGGCAGAGATATATACGCAAAAGGGCCTCGCGCCCCTTTTGTGTTTTTGTACCGAGCAGCAACTTAGGCAAACAACCCCTTGTACTGATCCCGCAGCAAATTCTTCTGCACCTTCCCCATCGTATTGCGCGGCAATTCAGCCACCACAAAGCACTTCTTCGGAATCTTGAAGTTGGCCAGCTGCGATTTGAGTACAGCCACGATGGCCTCCGGATTGAGCAGCGCGCCCGGCTTGGCAATCACCACGGCCACGCCCACTTCGCCAAAGTCGGGGTGCGGCACGCCCACCAGCGCGCTTTCAGCAACGCCGGGCATGTCGTTGATGTAGCCCTCGATCTCGGCGGGGTAGACGTTGTAGCCGCCGCTGATGATGAGGTCCTTGCTGCGGCCGACGATGCTCACGTAGTCGCGCTCGTCCACCTTGCCTACGTCGCCGGTCTTGAACCAGCCGTCTGCGGTGAACTCTTCGGCCGTCTTCTCGGGCATGCGCCAGTAGCCCTTGAATACATTGGGGCCCTTGACCTGGATGGCGCCGATCTCGCCCACAGGCAATGCCTTGTTGGCATCGTCCACCACGCGCAGGCCTACCCCCGGCAGCGGGAAGCCCACGGTGGCACCGCGCCGCTCGGTTTGGCCGGCATGGCGCTTGTCGGCGGTGTAGGGGTTGGACGTGAGCATGATGGTCTCGCTCATGCCGTAGCGCTCCAAAATGGTGTGGCCGGTGCGCTGCTGCCATTCGGTGAAGGTCTCAATCAGGAGCGGCGCGGAGCCCGCAATAAACAGGCGCATGCTTTTCGTGGTCTCCTTGTTTAACCCAGGCTCGGCCAGCAGGCGCACGTACAGCGTGGGCACGCCCATGAAGACGGTGGCGCGCGGCATGGCGGCCAGCACGGCCTTGGGGTCGAACTTGCTGAACCAGATCATCTTGCTGCCGTTCAGAAGCGCGCCGTGCATGGCTACGACCAGGCCGTGCACGTGGAAGATAGGCAAGGCGTGGATCAGGACATCACCAGCCTTCCAGCCCCAATAGTCTTTGAGCACCTGCGCGTTGGACAACAGGTTGCCGTGCGTGAGCATCGCGCCCTTGCTGCGGCCCGTGGTGCCGCTGGTGTACAGGATGGCTGCCAGATCATCGGCCTTGCGCTGCACTGCCGTGTGCGCGTCGCCATGGTGCGCGGCACGGTCCAGCAGACTGCCGGTGCGGTCGTCACCCAGCGTGAACACATGCTGCGTGCCTTGGGTAAACGCAATCTTGCTCACCCAGCCAAAGTTGCCGGGGGTACACACCACCACGGCGGGCTCGGCGTTGCCGATGAAGTACTCGATCTCGGCGCTCTGGTAGGCGGTGTTGAGCGGCAAAAACACGTAGCCCGCGCGCAAGGTGGCAAGGTACAGCAGCATGGCTTCGACCGATTTCTCCACCTGCACGGCCACGCGGCTGCCCTCAGGCAGCTTCAGTGACGTGAGCAGGTTGGCCATGCGCGCACTGGCGCGGTCCAGGTCGCTCCAGGTGTAGAGCAGCAGCGTGCCATCGGCCGCGGTGGCTTCCACGGCGGTGCTGCTGAGGTCTGCGGGAAAGGCGGCGCGCAGTGCGCTGAAGAGGTTGTTTTGGCTCATGGCAGTGGGGGCGAAGTTGCAAATGTTCAGGTCAGCAAAGGGTTCTATCTAAACCCATTCAAAACACGGGGGTGCGTTTTTCAAGAAACGCGGTGATGCCTTCACGGTGCTCAGTGCTGTCCGCATAGGCATAAGGGTCTGGCGATTCAATTACTATGTTTTTTATAGCTGTTGGCGCTTTACCATCAGGCGCTAGAGGCACTTTTAATGCTCGAAACGTCTGTTTATTCATGCGCGCCGCCTGCGGCGCCAGCGCTGCAATGCGCTGCGCGCTGCCCAGTGCCTCGGCGGCAACGCGGTCGTCATCCACCATGCGGCTCAAAAAACCGCGCGTCAGCATGTCTGCAGCGCTGAAGGTGGCGGCCTCCAGCAGCATCTGCCGGGCCGTGACATCGCCCACCACGCCCGCCACCAGCTGCGCCTCGCGCGGCGCCATCGGAAAGCCGAGCTTGGCGATGGGTGCGCCAAACCGCGCACTGTGACCCGCAATGCGGATGTCGCAGCAGCTGGCAATCTCCACCCCCGCGCCCATGCACGCACCGCTGATCTGCGCGACGACCGGCACATCGCACTGGAGCATGGCGTTGAGGCCGCCCCACACATCGTTCTCATGAAAGTCGCGCAAGGCATCCGTATCAAACCGAAAGCCGGGGTATTCCGAAATGTCGCCCCCCGCACAAAAGGCATCACCTTCGCCCGCAAGGAGCACGCAGCGCACATCGCTTCGTTGCTGGATGTCTTCAAACACCCCACGCAGCTGCCGCCACATGCCCCGCGACATGGCGTTCAGCCGCCCGGCGTGGCGCAAAGTGACATGCACCACGCCACGCTCACCAGCATCCATCAACACTTCACCCGACATATTGGTTGTTATCCATCACGTTGAGCACCACACGCGACCCATGAAACAGGCGCGCACAAAAACCAGTGCCACCGTGGAACTGGCTTTGCCAGGCCACGGGTGGCGTCCCCCCTTGGGGGGAAGGCGCGAAGCGCCTCAGGGGGGTTAATCAAGCTTTGCGCCAGAAGCCTTGACCACCGCCGCCCAGCGCTTGACTTCGCTGCTGACCATGCCTGCAAACTGCTGCTGGGTCATGCCACCGTAGTCAGCGCCGTTGTTGGCCCAGATGGCCTTGAGTTCTTCGGCAGAGCCCAACTTGCGAATCTCTTCCACGATGCGCGCCTGCACGTCGGCGGGCGTGCCCTTGGGGGCCCACAGGCCGTACCAGGTGGTCACGGTGTAGTCGGGCAAACCCACTTCGGCAGCGCAGGGCACGTCCGGGAACGCCGGGTTGCGCTTGGGGCCCGACACCATGAGGGCCTTGATGCGCCCGGCCTTGATGTGTGCGGCCGATGAACCCAGACCGTCAAACATCATGTCCACCTGTCCACCGATCAAGTCCTGCAGCGCAGGGCCGGCGCCGCGGTAGGGAATGTGGGTGATGAAGGTGCCCGTCTGCTGCTTGAACAGCTCGCCCGCCAGATGGTGTGACGTGCCCGCACCGGCCGAGCCGTAGTTGAGCTTGGCGGGGTTGCGCTTGACGTAATCCATGAACTGCTGAAAGTTGTTCACAGGCACAGCCTTGGGGTTGACCACCAACACTTGCGGCACGTTGGCTAACAGGGCCAGGGGGATGAAGTCCTTCTCGATGTCGTAGTCGAGCTTGGGGTACATCGACGGGGCGATGGCGTGGTGGACGGCGCCCATGAAAAGGGTGTAGCCGTCAGGCGCAGCCTTGGCTGCAAAGCTGGCACCCACAGTGCCTCCGGCACCGCCCCGGTTTTCGATCACCAGCGTCTTGCCGGTGGCCTTGGAAAACTGCGCTGCCAGCGGGCGTGCAAAGGCATCCGTGCCTCCACCTGCCGGAAAAGGCACCACCACATTCACCGGCTTGGTAGGCCAGCCTGAAGCTTGGGCCCAGGCAGGGCCACGAGCCAGGCCGAGGCTTGCGGCCGCAGCGCCCAGCAATACGTCTCTGCGTTGAATTCGCATGTCTTTCATTCTTTGTCTCCTGTCATCGTCGTTGTAAAAATGGATCAGCAGGCTGGCAGCCACCGGCTGTTGACGCCTTCAACCAGCCGCCACAGGCCACGGCCCATGGTAGCAATCGAAGGTGACCCCAAAACCCGGTCGCCGCCTTGTGCTGGCGTCAGTCGCGGCAAAGGCTGTCGATGTCCCCCGACACCGGCACCTTGCCCTGCGCGAGCAAGCTGCGGTGCTTGTCGATGCGCTTGATGTCGTACAGGTAATTCACCATCAGCCCGTACGATTGTTTCTGCCCTTTGTTGGAGGGGTCTCCTGCCCAATTCAGCCGCTCGACCCGGGCTCCATTACCCAGGTGGAAACGGGCCACCGGGTCTACCGGCTTGCCCTCTTGCAACTCGCGGCCCAAATAGGTTGCAGCGCACTCCAGCAGCATCTGGCGCACGGGCGACTTGGCATCCAGCTCCAGCGCCTTGTCGCACGCGGCGAGCAAGTGCGTGGCCTGCGGAGGCTCAAAGCCCACCGCGCGGCCCAACTCGCTGCGGCGCTTGTCGTCCAGGCGTTCGAGCATCGCACCCGCATGCTTGCTCAGCCAAGAGCGAAAACCCGGTATCGGCGACAGCGTGGCGAACGTGCGCAGGCGCGGGAATTCGGCCGTGAGCGTCTCCACCACATGCTTGATGAGCGAGTCGCCAAAGCTCACTCCCCGCAGCCCCGTCTGGGTGTTGCTGATGGAATAGAAAATCGCCGTGCTGGCACGCGCGATGTCTGAAGGCGCGGCGGCTTCGTCTAGCAAAGGGGTGATGCTGGACGAGATTTTGTCCAACAGCGCCACTTCTACAAAAATCAGCGGCTCGTTGGGCAAGCGGGGGTGAAAAAAGCCATAGCAGCGGCGATCGCTGTCGAGGCGGTTTTTCAGGTCAGCCCAGCTGCGGATGTCATGCACCGCCTCGTATTTGATGAGCTTTTCGATCAGTGAAGCGGGCGAGTCCCACGACAAACGGCGCAGTTCCAGAAACGCCACATCAAACCAGGTCGAAAACAGGTGCTCCAGCTCGGCATCCAGCGCCAGCAGGCGCTTGTCGGCCTTGAGCAGGGGCAGCAGCTCGGCCCGCAAGTCCAGCAAGAACCGCATGCCTTCAGGAAACACCGAAAACCGCTGCAGCAAACGGGTGCGCGGCGACACCAGTGCGCGGCGCAGGCTGATTTCGGCCTGCCCTTCTTCAGCCGTTCCCGCCGCGGCCTCGTAGCGCTGGCGGGCCGACTTGAAGCGCGTAGCGTCGGGTGCAAACTGCTCGCACATCAACAGCCACATGTCGCGCCGCTCTTCGGGCTCGGCCTTGGCGTACCACTGGGCCACGGCCTGGGCGCGACGCCCGCCTTCCAGTTCGCTGACCTGGGGTGCCACCACTTCCTGCAGATCGACCAGCAGGCGGCGCAGTGCGCGGGGTGACAGCGACTCTTGCCCGCGGCGCAAAGTGGCCTGCAGCCGCTCGTGTGTGGAGCGCGGCACTGCCACCTTGGCCACCACATCGGTCACGGTCTTGTCGAGACCTGCGAGTTTGGTGGTGTTGTCGGTCTTGTCGGTCTTGTCGGTCTTGTCGGCCGCTTTGTCGGTCGTTTTTCCGCCGGGCTTGTCGGGCATTTTTTCGGCTGATTTACCCGGTGTATTGTCTGCAGTTTTGTCCGAGGCTTTATCGGCGGCGGGTGCCGCAGAACGCAGGCGCGACACACTGCGGGAGATCCATTCAGGGGTGGTGGTGATCATGGAGTCAGCCTTGATTGGTGGTTGCGTGCGACGTCACGCAGCGCATCGCGCTGGCGCAACAAGTGGGTGCGCATGGCTTCTTCGGCGGCATCGCAGTCGCGGGCCTTGAGGGCCGCAAACACTGCCAGATGCTCGGCCAGGCTTTGCTGCAGGCGGCCGGGCACATGCAAGGTTTGCGCGCGGGCCAGGCGCAGAATTTTGCGCAAATCGCCAATCACCTGGGCCAGCCAGCGGTTGTCCGCCAGCGTGATGAAGGCCTCGTGGATGGCGTAGTTGGCCTCGTAGTAATCGGTGATCTGGCCGTCGGCTGCGCACTGCTGAAGCCGGTCGTGCAAAGCCTCCAAAGCCGCCACGTCCGCACCGCCCGCTTTGCGCGTAGCCTCGTGCACGGCCCGGCCTTCGAGCAGCGCGATGACGGGAAAGATGTCGTCCAGGTCACGCTCGGTAATCTGGGCCACAAAACAGCCGCGGCGGGGCTCGTGGCGAAGCAGCCCTTCGGCCACCAGCACCTTCAGAGCCTCGCGCAGCGGCGTGCGCGAAATCGACAGCCGCTCGCAAAGCGCCCCCTCGTCCAGAAAGCTCCCGGGCGGCAGCGCACCTTCAAAAATCTGCTCGCGCAAGCGCGAGGCCGCTTCGTGGTGCAGTGAGTTGGGAACCAGGCGCATGGTGCGAATGAAACTCCGGGGTTGATCAAAGTGCGCAGGCGAATGGCTTGCAGCTATTGCAGTCAACGTGGCTTCAATTGCCGCCAAACGTCAACATCACTCCAACTGATGTGTAATTTCTCATAATTACGCAAAATAACAAGAGGAAAACCCTGAAATTCACTTCCCACCCGATAAACGGGCGGGCGATGGGGCTGTGGCGCAACACCGGGCGCCTTATGAACAGCGCCACACGCTGCGAATCGGGCGTTTGATGTGCAGCGCGGGGAAGTCATGACCGCGCTTCGGGAACCAGGCGCAAAGCACCAGGCGCCAGGCAGAACACGAACCACCAGTGCAAATGCTGCTGGGAGGTAACCGCCGCAGTCTTGGTAGTCCATCGACTCACTCATACTCCACGCCCATGATTTCTGCTCTGACCTTTGCCCCGCCCTCCCCCGAAGACTTGCGCGCAGGCACGCTGGGCCGCGAGTTGCGCCAATTCAACTACCGTTTTGTGAATGAGTACCCGGACTCACAGCCCGTGCGGTTGGATGCGCGGGATGCGCAAGGGCGGCTGGTTGCCGGGATACGCGCCTATGTGTTTTTGAACTGGATGCACACCGACGTGCTGTGGGTGGCCGACGATCACCGTGGCCAAGGCCTGGGCTCACATGTGTTGCGCTGGGCGGAAGCGCAAGGCATGGCACTGGGTGCGCGCCACACCAAGCTGGAAACCTTCGAATGGCAGGCCCGCGCGTTCTACCTCAAACAAGGCTACGCGGAGTACGCCCGCATTGACGACTATGTGCCGGGGTTCTATCTGGCGTACATGAAGAAGGGACTGGGTTGACGCAGGCCAGCACGGGGCGATTCAGCCGCGGGGTAGACGTTGTCCCCAAGTGCAACTGCGAGCTAACGGGATCGCAGCCGCAGCAAAATACTATGTTTTTTATAGCTGCTAGCGCTTACCAGTAAAGCGCTAGAGGCCATTTTTACTTAGATTTTTTGGCGATGCCACCAACGGCTGGCGCTGGGCCCACACCCACAGGCCCACGCCCGCGGCGATCATGGGCAGGCACAGCCACTGCCCCATGCTCATGCCCAACGACAGGATGCCCAGGAAGGCATCGGGCTCGCGGAAGTATTCGGCGATGAAGCGGAAAGTGCCGTAGCCCACCAGAAACGCCGCGGCCACCTGGCCCTGGCGGCGCTCTTTGCGCGCGTACAGCCACAACAAGATGAACAGAAGCACACCTTCCAGCAAGAACTGGTAGACCTGCGACGGATGGCGCGGCTGCATGGAGCCGCTGTGCGCAAACACCATGCCCCACGGCAGGTCGGGGCTGGCAAACCGCCCCCACAGTTCGCCGTTGATGAAGTTACCCACACGCCCGGCCGCGAGGCCGGTGGGCACACACGGCGCCACAAAATCGGCCACCTGCAGCCAGGGGCGCTTGCGTGAATGCGCAAACCACAGCATGGCCACGATCACGCCCAGCAGGCCGCCGTGGAAGGCCATGCCGCCTTGCCACACCGCAAAAATCTCTAACGGATGGCTGAGGTAATAACCGGGTTTGTAGAACAGGCAGTACCCAAGGCGACCACCGACCACCACGCCAGCCACTCCGAGGAAGAGGATGTCCTCTACATCCTTGCGCGACCAGGCGCCGGGGCCAGTGATAGAGGCAAATGGCGGGTGCCGAAGGCGCCGGATGCCCAGCAGCATGAACAGGCCAAAGGCCGCAAGATAAGTCAGGCCATACCAGTGAATGGCCAGCGGGCCAATCTGCAGGGCGACAGGGTCGATGTGGGGGTAAGTCAGCATGGGGGCTGATTGTGCACGCTGGGCATTCCCCTCATTGCCGTTTGACTTGGGCCAAAGCGACCTGCTCGCTCACAAAGTCAATCCAGCGCGCCAGTGCAGGCGGGACCGCCGACGCCATCCATACCAAGCTGGTTTCGCACACCGGAGCCAAAGTGGATTTGCCCCCCAGTTGACGGTAAACCACGCCGGGGCGCTGAAACTGCTGGACGCTGGCGGGCACCCACGCAAGCCCCAGGTCAGCCGACACCAGATTGACGATGGTCTGCATCTGGATCGCCTCTTGCGCCACCACGGGCTCGCGGCCAGCATGGTGGTACAGCGCAAGGATCGCGTCGTAGAGCGACGGCAAGATGGGCCGCGGGAAGATTACCAGGGGTTCAGGCAGAACGTCCTGCAAAGGCAACACGGGCAGCTCGGCCAGCGGATGGCGGTCGGGCATCGCCAGCACGAGGGGCTCGCGTGCCACACACAGGCTTTGCAACGTGGGCGGCGCCTGGCCGCGGGTGTGCAGCAACAAACCCGCATCGATGTCGCCACGCCCAAGGGCCTGCAACTGCACATCGCCGGTCGCTTCGATCAGCTCCAGCCGCACGCTGGGCCATTGCGCCCGAAAGGCGCGCACCCACTGGGGCAACATGCCAAAGCCCACCGTCGATACAAAGGCCAGTCGCAGCCGTCCTACTTCGCCCGCTGCGGCTGCGCGAGCATGTGCAGGCAAAGCCTGGGCACGGTCAAGCAAATCCAGCACCTGCGGCAACAAGGCAGCGCCCGCCGGGGTGAGCAGCACGCTGCGTTTGGTGCGGTCGAACAGCTTCAGGCCCAAGGTGCGCTCCAGCCCGGCGATGGCCTGAGTGAGCGGCGGCTGCGTCATGTGCAGGCGCTGGGCGGCTCGGCCAAAGTGCAGTTCCTCGGCCAAGGCGGCAAATTGCCGCCACAAGCGCATATCAATGAAGGGCTCTTTCATATGCCGTACATATTAATCACCTTCCACAAATGGATTGGATGGCGCCCGCCAATCACCGCATACTTGCGGCTGCGAAAGGTTTCTCACCCCACAAGAATCGCTCCACGAAGGAAAACACACCATGGCAGACAACAAAATCATCCCGATCCAGCCCATTAACCGCCGCAGCGCCAACATCACACAAGGCAAGTCGCGCGCGCCCAACCGCTCCATGTACTACGCGATGGGCTACGAAGAGGCCGACTTTGTAAAGCCCATGGTCGGCGTGGCCAACGGCCACAGCACCATCACCCCCTGCAATAGCGGCCTGCAGAAGCTGGCCGACGCGGCCATCGCCGGCATCGAGGAAGCGGGCGGCAACGCCCAGGTGTTCGGCACGCCCACCATCTCGGACGGCATGGCCATGGGCACCGAAGGCATGAAGTACAGCCTGGTCAGCCGCGAGGTCATCAGCGACTGCATCGAGACCTGCGTGGGCGGCCAGTGGATGGACGGCGTGCTGGTGGTCGGCGGCTGCGACAAGAACATGCCCGGCGGCCTGATGGGCATGCTGCGCGCCAACGTGCCCGCCATCTACGTGTACGGCGGCACCATCCTGCCCGGCCGCTACCAGGACAAGGACCTGAACATCGTGAGCGTGTTCGAGGCCGTGGGCGAGAACGCCGCCGGCAAGCTGAGCGACTTTGACCTCAAAGAGATCGAAAAGCGCGCCATCCCCGGCACCGGCTCGTGCGGCGGCATGTACACCGCCAACACCATGTCCAGCGCCTTCGAGGCCCTGGGCATCAGCCTGCCGTATTCGTCCACCATGGCCAACCCGCACGACGAGAAGATGAACTCGGCCAAGGAATCGGCCAAGGTACTGATCGAGGCCATCAAGATGGACTTGAAGCCCCGCGACATCGTGACCAAGAAGGCCATCGAGAACGCCGTGGCCGTGATCATGGCCACCGGCGGCTCCACCAACGCCGTGCTGCACTTCCTGGCCATCGCCCACACGGCGGGCGTGGAATGGAGCATCGACGACTTCGAGCGCATCCGCAAGCAGACCCCCGTGCTGTGCGACCTCAAGCCCAGCGGCAAGTACCTGGCCGTGGACCTGCACCGCGCAGGCGGCATCCCGCAAGTGATGAAGGTGCTGCTCAACGCCGGCCTGCTGCACGGCGACTGCATCACCATCAGCGGCAAGACCATTGCCGAAGTGCTCAAGGATGTGCCCGATGTGCCCCGTGCCGACCAGGACGTGATCCGCGGCATCGACAAGCCCATGTACGCCCAGGGCCACCTGGCCATCCTGAAGGGCAACCTCAGCCCCGAAGGCGCCGTGGCCAAGATCACCGGCCTGAAGAACCCCGTCATCACCGGCCCCGCCCGCGTGTTCGACGACGAGCAGTCCGCCCTGGAAGCCATCCTGGCCGGCAAAATCGTTGCCGGCGACGAGATGGTGCTGCGCTACCTGGGCCCCAAGGGCGGCCCGGGCATGCCGGAAATGCTGGCCCCCACCGGCGCACTCATCGGCGCCGGCCTGGGCGAAAGCGTGGGCCTCATCACCGACGGCCGCTTCTCCGGCGGCACCTGGGGCATGGTGGTCGGCCACGTGGCGCCTGAAGCGGCGGCAGGCGGCACGATTGCCTTCGTCAACGAAGGCGACAGCATCACCATCGACGCGCGCCAGCTGCTGCTGGAGCTGAACGTGAGCGAAGAAGAAATCGCCAAGCGCCGCGCCGCCTGGACGGCCCCCGCCCCGCGCTACACCCGCGGCGTGCAGGCCAAGTTCGCGTTCAATGCATCGAGCGCCAGCAAGGGTGCGGTTTTGGACGCGTATTGATGGAAGTAGCCAGGCCCACGGTCTTGGTTGAATAGCAAAAAAGCCCGTGGCGTTAGGACGCCACGGGCTTTTTTATCGGTGCTTCAATTAACGAGGCGCTGCAGCGCTACGCCCTCACAACTGGTTCAGCGGGGCTTGCGCGGAGCAATACCCAGAGCTTCCTTGTTCTTGTTGATGCGGTCCTGCTTGCGCTGATCCATCTTTTCCATAGCTTTACGCTTGGTATACCCAGTGGAATCCGCCCAAGCCCACCATAGCAGTGTCAGCCCAAAAGGAGACATGACCCACCACCATGACCACGTGGCGACTGGACCGATTTCCAGGTACTTCAGTGCCAGCAAAATGAGTGATAGACCCAGCAGATACATCGCAATCTCCAGAAAACACCGTTAAAGGCCTAATTGACTGAGGACAAGTGCATGTCAACCCAAGTCACTACAATTCCATTAAAAGCACTGTAACTCAACCACAGGAATTCCCACCATGAAGCGCACCCTGATCACACTTGCCATGACGCTATCGGTTGCAGCCCCCGCAATGGCCGATCTGGCCCTGGCAACGTCCAAAAATTGCATGGCCTGCCATGCGGTGGACAAAAAACTGGTGGGACCTTCTTACAAGGATGTCGCCGCCAAATACGCCGGTCAAAAAGACGCCGTGGACAAATTGGCCGCCAAAATCATCAAGGGCGGTGCAGGCGTGTGGGGCCCCGTGCCTATGCCAGCCAATGCCCAGGTGAATGACGCCGACGCCAAGAAGCTGGCCGCCTGGGTGATGACCCAAAAGTAATTGTCCCGATTGCGAAGCATCGGCTTCGCCTAGGCAAACAGCCGTGACACATTTCTGTGCCGCGGCTGTTTTGTTTTGGAGACCATCGCCAGGGATGCCGAGTAGGCAACCCCGCATTGGGCACAGCGAAAATCACACGATAGGCGTCAGCGTACTACTGTGTTCCCGCGCCCGCAGTTGCTGTTCGAGTTGCCCCACATAGGCGGCCGTGGTGTTGTCGGTCTCCTGGGCTCGCGCGGCGAGGTGTGCCTCCAGTACATCCATCCGCTGCAGCACCGCTGTGTGGGCCTGCTGGTGCTGGGCTTCCAGAAAAGCCCGCAACTCCGTGAAGCGAGACGCTTCGGCGCGGTCAGCCAATTCACGCTGGGCGTGCAACTCTTTGGTGTGGCGACGGGTTTCCATCAACACAGAGCCTTGGAGCGAAAGCACATAGGCCACAAAGAAGATACTGAGCAGAGCTGTGAGCGCCAGCATGATCAGCCCCAAGGGCGCCTCGATGGACATGACGCCCAATGACATCACCGAGGGCTCGGCCAGTGTGGGCCAGTTGAGGGCAGCCAGTGCGGCAATGGCCAGCACGGTCAATAAAAGAACAACAGATCGCAGATGCATGGGTTACTCCAGTCAGCAGAGCGCCCAGCCTGAAAGGCCAGTCACGCAGTGCAGCGGTTGTAACGCATGAAGGTACGGACCAAAGCGAATCGGCTCTGATTTCAGCTACCGTCCTACAGTGGCCAAGCACCGGTAGCACTCGCGAGGTGCCACATCGGGGAAAAGCGGTCATTTCGACACGCCACCAGCAATCACGCCGGCGGCGCCTCGCAACTCAGTTCGTCTCCGACAACTGATCCAGAATGGCCGGGTTCTCGAGCGTGCTGGTGTCTTGGGTGATGGCTTCTCCCTTGGCGATGCTGCGCAGCAGGCGGCGCATGATCTTGCCGCTGCGCGTTTTGGGCAGGTTGTCGCCAAAGCGGATGTCCCTTGGCTTGGCGATGGGGCCGATTTCCTTGGCGACCCAGGCGCGAAGCTCGTTGGCGATCTGCTTGGCTTCTTCGCCGGTGGGGCGCGAGCGCTTGAGCACGACGAAGGCGCAGATGGCCTCGCCGGTCACGTCGTCGGGGCGGCCGACCACGGCGGCTTCTGCCACCAAGTCGGTTTTGGACACCAGGGCAGATTCAATCTCCATGGTGCCCATGCGGTGGCCCGACACATTCAGCACGTCGTCGATGCGGCCTGTGATGCGGAAGTAACCCCGATCAGCGCTACGCACCGCGCCGTCGCCGGCCAGATAGTAGCCCTTGAGCTCTTCGGGAAAGTAGGCCTTCTTGAAGCGTTCGGGGTCGTTCCAGATGGTGCGGATCATGCTGGGCCAGGGGCGCTTGATAACCAGGATTCCACCCGACCCATTGGGAACGTCGTTGCCCACCTCATCAACGATGGCGGCAGTGATGCCGGGCAGTGGCAAGGTGCAGCTGCCAGGCACCAGCGGCGTGGCCCCCGGCAGTGGAGTGATGACATGGCCGCCGGTTTCCGTCTGCCAGAAAGTGTCCACGATGGGGCAGCGCTCGCCGCCCACGTTCCGGTGGTACCACATCCAGGCTTCGGGGTTGATGGGTTCGCCCACGCTGCCCAGAATGCGCAGGCTCGACAGGTCTGAGCGTGCAGGATGCACCGCCGCATCGGCTTCCGCAGCCTTGATCAGCGAACGGATCGCGGTAGGGGCGGTGTAGAAAATAGAGCATTTGTGCCGCTCGATCATCTGCCAGAAGCGCCCAGCGTTGGGATACGTGGGGATGCCTTCAAAAACGATCTGCGTTGCGCCCGCGGCCAGCGGACCGTACGCCACATAGGTGTGACCCGTGATCCAGCCGATATCGGCTGTGCACCAGAAAACGTCATCAGGGCGCAGGTCAAACGTCCAGTCCATGGTGAGCTTGGCCCACAGCAGGTAACCGCCGGTGCTGTGCTGCACCCCCTTGGGCTTGCCAGTGGAGCCGCTGGTGTACAGGATGAACAAGGGGTGCTCTGCACCCACAGCCACCGGCGGGCATTCTGTGGACTGCCCTTGCAGGGCTTCAGCAAACGTCTTGTCACGCCCGGCCACCATGTTGCAGGCAGTGGCAGTGCGTTGGTACACAAACACGTTGCGGATCGTGTCGCAGCCGCCCATGGACAGCGCTTCGTCGATGATGGATTTGAGCGGAAGTTCTTTTCCGCCCCGCATCTGAAAGTTGGCGGTAATCACCGCCACCGCGCCCGCGTCGATGATGCGCTCTTGTACTGCCTTGGCACTGAAACCGCCAAACACCACGCTGTGGGTAGCGCCAATGCGTGCGCAGGCTTGCATGGCCACCACGCCCTCGATGGTCATGGGCATGTAGATCAATACGCGATCGCCCTTGGCCACGCCATGGGCCTTGAGCGCATTGGCAAACTGACTGACCCGGGCCAGCAGTTCTTTGTAGGTGACGCGGGTGATGGAGCCATCGTCCGCCTCAAAAATGATGGCTGTCTTGTTCTCGGTGGCGGTGCCGATGTGCCTGTCCAGGCAGTTGGCAGAGGCATTGAGCTCGCCGTCAGCGAACCACTGGTAGAACGGAGCGTTCGATTCATCGAGCGTGCGCGTGAAGGGTTTGGTCCATTGCACGTTGTCACGGGCCAAACGGGCCCAGAAGCCTTCGAAATCATCGGTTGCCTCGGCACACAGCGCGTCATAGCCCGCCATGCCCGATACACGGGCCGCTTTGACAATGGTGTCAGTGGGCGGGAACACGCGGTTCTCGACCAACATGGACTCGATCGCGGATGTGGGGGCACTCATGGTGTTGTCTCCTGATTCTGATGAAATTTGCCGGTACTGTCGGCCGCAGCACTTACAGGCCACTGACTGGCACGAAGCTTACAGAAGATAGCCCATGTGTCACGCATCTATCACCTCATGGGCGTGTCAGGAGGTTCTAGAATCTCCCGTCGCTTATTGACTGCCCCCAAACCGGTTCCACATGTCCTCCCCCATTCCCACCAAACCCTCGCCCATGCGGCCGTTACCCGCCCTGATCTTTGCGAGCCGATGGCTTCAGTTGCCGCTCTACTTGGGTTTAATTTTGGCGCAGGCGGTGTACGTCTTCCATTTCTGGGTAGAGCTGGTGCACTTGATCGAAGCGGTATTTGGCAATACCGAAGCCCTTCAAAAGCTGGTGTCCAGTATTGGCTACAAGAGCGATTTTGCGGTGACATCGCTCAACGAAACCATCATCATGCTGGTGGTGCTGGCATTGATCGACGTGGTCATGATCTCCAACCTGCTCATCATGGTGATTGTGGGAGGCTACGAAACCTTCGTGTCACGTCTGCGCCTGGAGGACCACCCCGACCAGCCCGAGTGGCTGAGTCACGTCAACGCCTCCGTGCTCAAGGTCAAGCTGGCCACCGCCATCATTGGCATCAGCTCCATTCATTTGCTCAAGACGTTCATCAATGCTGCCAACTATGAGCTTCAGGTGCTGATGTGGCAAACCATCATCCACGTGGTGTTCCTGCTCAGCGCGCTGGCGATTGCCCTGACCGACAAGCTCATGTCGAACGGCGCAGAAAAACACTGATCGCCCCGCCGGACCACCGCCGCGCTCCCAGCGGGCCAAAGCCCGCTTCAGACGTTTCTTCTTCACCCCCCGCCCCGCGGGGACTTGAAAGGGCTTGCCTAGAATGGCCGCTCGTTTGACAGGATAGAACACCGTGCTGCTGCTCATCATCTTGCTGCCTCTGCTGGCAGGCACCAGCCTGACCGGATGGTCCGGCGCCGTTCAAAACCCCGGCTACCGCGCGCGCACTGCATGGATTGCAGCGGCCGTTACCGCCGCCAGCCTGGGCCTGCTGTTGATGCACGCCCCTGCGGTGATGGGTGGCGAGGTGCTGCGGCAGTTCACGCCCTGGGTTCCCGAAATCGGTTTGAACATAGGCCTGCGCCTGGATGGCCTGTCGCTCATGTTCGCCCTGCTGATCACCGGCATGGGCCTGCTGATTATTCTGTACGCCCACAACTACCTGGGTGCCGACGACCCTGCAGGCAAGTTCTATTGCACGCTAATGCTTTTCATGGCCGCAATGCTCGGCATCGTGCTGTCCGACAATGTGCTGCTGCTCATCGTGTTCTGGGAGCTGACCAGCATCTCGTCCTTTCTGCTCGTAGGCTACTGGAACCACCGCGCCGATGCGCGCGCAGGCGCCCGCATGGCCCTGGCCGTCACTGGTGGGGGTGGGCTGGCCATGCTGGGGGGCTTTGTACTGCTGGGCCAGATTGCCGGCACGTACGAGATCAGCCAGATGACGGCAGTCGCCGCGCAGATCCAGGCAGACGCGCGCTACCCTGCGGCATTGATTTTGATCTTGCTCGGCTGCTTCACCAAAAGCGCGCAGTTTCCCTTCCACTTCTGGCTGCCCCAAGCAATGGCCGCGCCCACGCCGGTGTCGGCCTATTTGCATTCAGCCACCATGGTGAAGGCGGGTATCTTTTTGCTGGCCAGACTGACACCGGTCATCGGCGGCACTGAATTGTTTGTGGGCATCGTATCCACAGCAGGGCTTGTCACGGTTACCTTCGCTGCGTTCATTGCCATCTTCAAACACGACCTCAAGGGGTTGCTCGCCTATTCCACCATCAGCCATCTTGGGCTCATTGTTTTCCTCATCGGGCTGGGCTCGCCACTGGCCGCCGTGGCGGCGATGTTCCACATCCTGAACCACGCCAGCTTCAAGGCCGCCCTGTTCATGACAGCAGGCATCGTGGACCACGAAACTGGCACCCGCGACCTGCGCCAACTCGGCGGGTTGTACCGGCTGATGCCCTGGACGGCCACGCTCGCCATGGTCGCCGCCGCGGCGATGGCGGGCGTGCCGCTGTTCAATGGTTTTATCTCCAAGGAAATGTTCCTCACCGAGGCCGTGGCGTTTTCGCAAGGGGGGGGCAGCTGGCACTGGCTGGTGCCAGCCATGGCCACCTTGGCTGCTGTTTGCAGCGTGGCGTACTCGGCGCGGCTGGTGCACGACATGTTCTTTAACGGCCCGCCGCGCGACCTGCCCAACCCCCACCCGCACGAGCCGCCATGGGGCATGAAGGCGCCTGTGGCTCTGCTCTCGGCCGTCTGCATCGTCGTAGGGCTCTTGCCATCGCTGGTGGCCGGGCCGATGGTGCTGGTGGCGTCTACCGCGATGCTGGGCACACCGCCGCCCGCGTTCCACCTGGCGATCTGGCACGGCTTCAACCTGCCGCTCCTGCTCAGCGCGGTGGCACTCGGAGCGGGGCTGTTGCTTTACTTTTGGCTGGCGCGCGGCAAGCGCCTGCACAGCTTCACCTCCGAGAACTGGTTTGGCGCGCTCACGGGATCGAACTTATTCACGCGCGGCTCCGACCGGTTGTTCGAGGGTGCGGGCCGAATCACGGCGCTGCTGGAGACCGGATCGCTGCAGCGCTACCTGGCGTGGATGGTCATGGCCTGCGTCGCAGCCGTGGCGGTGCCAGTGCTGAGTGGCCAGACCCCAGGCACCGGCAACCGTGAACTGATCCCGGCCAACGTAGTTGCCTTGGTACTGTGGGGGCTGCTGCTGGCAGCGTGTGTCTGGCTCATGCTCAAGCACCATGACCGGTTCCAGTCGGTGGTGGTTGCCGGAGCGATTGGTCTGGTCACCTCATTGACTTTTGTTGGCCTCTCTGCACCTGACCTTGCGCTCACCCAGCTGACGGTGGACGTGGTCTCCACAGTGCTGCTGCTGATGGGGCTGGCCTTGCTGCCACGTCTGTCACCGCGCGAATCTTCTGATGGACGCCGCTTGCGCGACGGCTCGATTGCGCTGCTGGGCGGTGCGGGCATGGCCTGGCTGGCTTGGGTCATGCTGACACGCGATCACGACTCCATCGCCTGGTATTTCCTGAATCAGTCCGCCATCGCAGGTGGCGGCACCAATGCGGTGAACGTGATTTTGGTGGACTTCCGGGGTTATGACACCTTTGGCGAGATCACCGTGCTGGGCATTGCCGCGGTGGGCGTGCTGGCCCTGATGGATGGCATGCGCACACGGCGCCCCGCCACCGATGCCAGTGGCGAGCCCTATACCTTCGGCGCCCAGCCGCTCATGCTGCGCGTGGCTGCCCGTGTGGTGCTGCCGCTGGCTTTGGTGGTAACGCTGTACATCTTCATGCGAGGGCACAACCTGCCGGGAGGCGGCTTTATTGCGGGCCTGGTCACGGCGGTTGCCTTGGCGCTGCAATACGTGGCCATGGGCCAAACGCGTGCCGAGTCACTGCTGCGGGCCGAGGGCGGACGGCGTTTTGTACGCTGGATCGGTATAGGACTGGGTATTGCTGGGTTGACAGGCGTTGGCGCTTTTGCCTTTGGCCAACCGTTCCTGACCAGCGCCCATGGCCACCCGCATATCCCCATTCTGGGAGACATACCGCTTGCCACGGCCGCGTTGTTTGACCTGGGCGTATACATCACGGTGGTGGGTGCCACGCTGCTGACGCTGTCCACACTCGGGGCTGTCACCCGCGAGGGTGCGGGTAAGCCGAGCACGCCCCCAGCTGCTAACGCCAATGCAAATGCCAATGCCGACGGAGTCCAACCATGATCTTGAGCCTTGAATTTCTGGTGGCCACCGGCATCGGTGCGGTCACCACCGCCGCTCTTTACCTGATCCTTCGCGGCCGGACCTGGCCGGTGATTTTGGGCCTGAGTTTGCTGGGCTACGCCGTCAACGTATTCATTTTTGCGATGGGCCGCCTCTGGCAAAACGCGGCTCCCATCCTGACGGAAGGTGGCCGCGTGGCAGACCCGCTCCCGCAGGCGCTGGTGCTCACCGCCATCGTCATCGGTTTTGCCACCACCGGGTTTGTGGTCGAACTGGCCCTGCGCAGCCGCCACGAAACCGGCACCGACCACGTGGACGGCCACGAACCCGGACACCGCACCACCACACCACAGCGGGATGAGGCGGCATGATCGGAGATCTCTTGAACTCTTTCTTCGGCCAGCACCTCCCGGTGCTGCCCGTGCTGCTGCCGATGTTCACGGCGGTGGCATTGCTGCTCATTGGCGACGGCGGAGGGCAGTCCAGCCACGGAGGCACACAGTTGCGCGCCCGGCGTTGGGTCAGCATGACATCGGTGGTGTTGGGTGCCGTGCTGGCCTGGCGCCTGCTGACCGAGGCAGCCAGCGGCCCCATGACCGTCTACCCACTGGGCGCCTGGCCCGCGCCGTTCGGCATTGTGCTGGTGATTGACCGCCTGAGCGCGCTGATGCTGGCACTGACGTGGACGATTGCCGTGCCCGTGCTTTGGTACTCCACCGGCGGTTGGGACAGCCATGGGCGGCACTTTCACGCCTTGTTCCACTTTCAGCTCATGGGCCTGTCGGGCGCGTTCATCACGGGCGATTTGTTCAATCTTTTCGTCTTTTTCGAGGTCCTGCTGATCGCGTCCTATGTGCTCATGGTGCACGGCCAGGGGCGGGATCGATTCCGGGCAGGTCTGCATTACGTGGTCCTCAATCTGGCCGCCTCGGCACTGTTTCTCATAGGCCTTGCCGTCATCTACGCAGTCACCGGCACACTCAACATGGCCGACCTGGCGCTGCGCATTACCCAGCTGGAGCCTGAGCAGGCATCTCTGCTCAAAGCCGGTGCCATGGTGCTGCTGGTGGTGTTCGGACTCAAGGCAGCCATCGTGCCGCTGTACATGTGGCTGCCCACCACCTATGCCGCAGCCAGTGCGCCAGTGGCGGCACTGTTTGCCATCATGACCAAGGTGGGCGTCTACAGCATCATCCGCGTGCACGCTGTGATGCTGGGCGAAGGCGCCGGGCACGCCGCGTTTGCGGCCGCGCCCTGGCTGCTGCCCCTGGCGCTGGTCACCACTGTGCTCGGTGTCTTTGGCGCGCTGGCTGCACACAGTCTGGCGCGGTTGGTGTCGTACCTTACGGTGTCATCCATTGGCATCATCCTGGCCGCAGTGGGCCTCTTCACCCCGGAGTCCATGTCTGCTGCGCTGTACTACACAGTGCACAGCACACTGGTCATGGCAGCGCTGTTTCTGCTGGTGGAGCTGGTGGCTTCGCAGCGAGGCGCCGCAGGCGACCACCTGCAACCGGCGCCCCCAGTGGCCCAGCCCGTGGCACTGGGCTTGATGACGCTTCTGGGCGCCGCTTCTGCAGCAGGACTGCCTCCGTTGCCAGGGTTTCTTGGCAAGCTGATGGTGCTGGAAAGCGCTGCAGCCACACCTGCCCACACGTGGGTGTGGGCGGTGGTGCTGGGTGCAGGCTTTCTGACCCTGGTGGGCCTGGCGCGTGCAGGAGCCATCCTGTTCTGGAACGTGTTGCCGGGCCGACCCGATGACCGTCGTGCGGGCAGCAGTGGTCGCCTCATGGCGGCGACATTAAGCCTGCTGGCGCTCAGCCTGCTGCTGGCCGTGGCCGCATCCCCCCTCAAGCGCTACACCGACGCTGCAGCCGCGCAACTGGCGGATCGCAACGGTTATGCCGACGCCGTGCTCAATGCGGTGGGCGGATCGGCAGCGCAGACCACCCGGCCCTACCGCGGTGGCGAGGGCGAAGTGAAGCTACCCGGAAAGGCGGTCACACCATGAGCAAAAAACAACGCTGGCTGACGCACCCCTGGCTGTCGGTGCTGCTGGCCGTCACCTGGCTTCTGCTGCAGCATTCTTTGTCGGTCTTTCATCTGCTTTCGGGTGTGCTGATCGGTCTGATTGTGCCCCGCCTGCTCAAAGGTTTTTTACCCGACCCGCGCCGCCTGAACATGCGCGCGGCCGTGCGGCTCGCTGGCGTGGTGCTGTGGGACATCGTGGTGTCCAACATCACCGTGGCGCGGCTGGTGCTGGGCCCTATGTCAAGCCCGCAGCCCGCCTGGGTGCCTGTGCCGCTCACATTGACCAACCCCACCGCCATTGCATTGCTGGCCACCATCATCACCACCACGCCAGGTACGGTGTCTTGCACCGTTGACGAGGAACGCGGCGAGATCCTTGTGCATGCGCTCAACTGCGACGACGCGGCGCAGATGGCCGCAGACATCAAGGCCCGCTACGAGGCCCCCCTGTTGGCCATTTTCGAAGCCGTACAACCCACCGCTGCCGCCATCCAAGGAGACCGCGCATGACCGCTACCAGCATCCTGCCCCTGGCGCTGGACATCACCACCGCCGCGATGGCGCTGTCGTTTTTGCTGTGCGCGTGGCGCCTCATGCGCGGCCCGCAGTCCATCGACCGCGTGCTGGCCATCGACACCATGTACCTCAACGCCGTTGCGCTGGTGGTGTTGCTGGGCATTCGCTGGCAGACGGCCTTGCTGTTCGAAGCGGCGCTGATTGTGGCCATGCTGGGCTTTGCATCCACCGTGGCCATGGCGCGCTACCTGAGCCGCGGCGACGTCATCGAGTAATCGAGTAATCGAGTAATCAAGTAATCAAGTAATCGAATGACCGTGTGACTGACCTCTGACGCACCAGAAAGACCTCCATGACCTTTCAAATCATTGCCGAGTGGCTGGCCGCCGCGCTGCTGCTGATCGGCGCCTTTTTCTCGCTCGTTGGCGTCATCGGCCTGGTTCGCCTGCCCGACTTCTTCATGCGGCTGCATGCGCCCACCAAGGCGTCCACGCTGGGCGTGGGCGGTGTGCTGCTGGCCAGCATGATCCTGGCTGCCGCCGAAGGCCGCATGGGCTTTGCCGAGCTGTTGATCACCCTGTTCGTGTTTGTCACCGCCCCCGTGTCGGCCAACCTCATGGCCCAGGCAGCGCTGCACCTGCGCGTGGGCGGACGTGCGCCGACCCCACCCGATGCGGTGCCAGAGCGTCGCCAAGGGTGATGCGACTGTCCTGGTGTTGATGGGCCCAACATAGCGCCGACGGACCAGCAGACGGGACTGAGAGGCTGAGCCCCTCATCGCCGTTTGCGGGTTGCGGGTCGCTGGAGCAATAATATTAGTCAAAACAGGCTCTAGCGCTTACCCAGAAAGCGCTAGTAGCTATTCTTTTTGCAGCACATCGACCAGGTGCAAGCCACCAAGCCCTGCACGGTCCCACAGCGGTTCCAGGCTTGCGGCCCGGTCCAACAGCAGTCTGCGCACCAAGGGGTCCAGCAAGGTGTTGTGCGGGTCTGCCAGTAGCACATAGCGGGACTCTGGAACGTCCGACGCACTTGTCGCCGCGTCTGCCACCTCGCCCACCCAGTCCAGGGTGGTCAAAGCCTCCAGCACGGGTTCCAGTTGCAGCACATCCACCCGTAGCAACTGCGCCAGCTGGCTGGGGCGCAAGCCCCTGGATGCATGGCGGCGGGCGCGGTGGAGCTCTTGCAGCACCTCCACCGCCAGCTGAAACGTCCACCCCGCCACCGTGCCGCGCCGCGCGACACCTGCCAGCAAGCTGGGAAGATACGCAGTGACCACCGCCCCCAGCAGCACAATGACCCAGGCCACATAGATCCACACCAGCAAAATGGGCAGCGTGGCAAAGGTGCCATAGACCGCCGAATAGGTGGGCACCTGGGCCACATACAGCGCCAGCCCTTTCTTGGCCAGCTCCATGCACACTGCCACGAAGAGCCCGCCAGCCCAGGCATGGCGCCATTTCACCAGCGTGTTGGGTACATAGTGGTAGAGGCCCGCCATGCCGGCGGCCAGCACGAAAAATTCAATCGAATCAAACAACAGGCGCAGGCCGCCCGGGATCTGCCCCACCAGCCCGCGCGAGGCCGACAGCGCATACGAAGTCAGCGCCAGGCTGGCCCCCAGCAAGAGCGGCACCAGCGTGATGGCCGCCCAGTAAATCAGCAGGCGCTGGCCCAGCGGCCGCAGACGG
>JAUXZO010000149.1 GCA_030692685.1 Acidovorax sp.
CACCAGCGCCATCTTGCGCGCGGCCAACAATGTGATCGGGCCCAACCCAAAGCTGTTTCCCAAGACGCTGTTCAGCGAGCTGGGCGAAGGCGAGCCCGTGCGCGTGGTGGATGCCGACAGCGAAGAACACGAGGCCGACCGCGCCGTGGCCCGCATCCAGAGCCTGCGCGCGGCCAGCAACCCGCCGCCCGACTGGAAGGGCTTTGCCATCCTGTACCGCGCCAACCACCAGGCCAAGCCGTTTGAAAAAGCGCTGCGCAAGGCGAACATTCCGTACAAGGTGTCGGGCGGCACCAGCTTTTTTGACCGCGCTGAAATCAAGGACCTGTGTGCCTGGTTTCGCCTGTGGATCAACAACGACGACGACCCGGCGTTTTTGCGCGCCATCACCACGCCCAAGCGCGGCATCGGCCACACCACGCTGGCATCGCTGGGCGCGTTTGCCACGCAGCACAAGCAAAGCATGTTCGGCGCGTTGTTCAACGGCATGCTGCCTGCGGCGGTGCCCAAGCGCGCCATGGATGGGCTGCACGAGTTTGGCCGCTACATCAACTACCTCGAATACAGCGCCCGCCGCACGCACGGCGCCGAAGACGCCCGCACGTTTTTGAACGACTGGCTCAAGGAGATCGGCTACGAGCAGCACCTGTACGACGGCGAAGACAGCGAAAAGGTGGCTGCCGCCCGTTGGAGCAACGTGATGGAGTTTTGCGACTGGATGGCCCAGCGCGCGGGCGGGCAGATCGACGACACCTCGGGTGCCGTGGTTGCCAAAGAGACCAAGAGCCTGCTGGAGGTGTCGCAGACGATTGCGCTCTTGTCCACCATCAGCGAGCGCGAGAAAGACCAGGACATGGTGACGCTGTCTACCCTGCACGCGAGCAAGGGGCTGGAGTGGCCGCACGTGACTTTGGTGGGCGTGACCGAGGGCATGCTGCCCTTCAAGCTGGACGACGACGAAGGCCGCCAGCACAAGATCAGCGACGACACCCTGCAGCGCCTGCAAGAAGAGCGGCGCCTGATGTACGTGGGCATCACCCGCGCCCAGCGCACGCTGGCCGTGAGCTGGACCAAAAAACGCAAAAAGGGCCGCGAGATGGTGGCCGCCCAGCCGAGCCGCTTCATCGCCGAGATGGGCCTCGATAAAACCACCGCCCGCGAAGACCCGCGCGAAAAGCTCAAGGCCCTGCGCGCAGAGTTTGCCGCCAAGGCGCTGGCCAGCAGTGCTGCCAACGCCGCTGCGGCCGCCAACAACCCGGCACCCACGGCCTGAGCTGCGCCGGTGTCACTTTTCTTTTGAGTGACCGAAGACAGCAAGCCCATGGCGCGAATCCTCCGGTGGTGCACCGCACCGACCCCTCAGGTCTGCACGGCCCAGCACCATCACTTTTTTTGATAGCTATCAGCGCTTATCCTACAAGCGCTAGAGGCCAAAATGACCCAAAATTCGCCTCGGTCTGCCCAGCGGCACCACCAGTGACAACCAGTAACCCCCAGTGACAACCGGCAGCTGCAGGACTGCAGGCGCGCCGAGCAGCACAGCGCCAAGGCAGATATGCCGCCAGCATTTGCCAGCATCGCACTGTTGCCATTGGGCCCATGACCCGGGACTGGCACAGAGCGTGCGTGGTACTGTGCGACGCGCGGCGACACCACGGCACAGGTCAGCGGTGATGTCGACGCAGGCGAGCTGACTTTAGAAGAATCGATCAACGGCACCAACATCAGCGCCACCTGGATAGGCCAGGCAGTGGCTGATAGTTGCGGCAAAGAAATACGCGGAACATGGAACAACGCCACACCCACCCCCTCGGCGCCTTCGGCCCCAGCCACACCACCACCAGCCTTCACGTTTGCGCAGCGCAAGCAGGCGGGCTGGCAATGACCCCCGCAACCCCCACGCCCACCCGCAACCGGCGCCTGCACCACACGGCAGCCATGGTGTTGGCGGCGCTGGCCCCAGCGGGTGCAGCGTTGGCGCAGACCACCCCGGCAACAGGGTCCGGCGGCGGTGCCGACGGCGCGCTGGGCCGGTGCACTGCCTTGTCTACCGACAACCAGGCTCGCCTGGCCTGCTTTGACCAGTGGGCCGCCCAGCAGGCATGGCAGGCGCCCGCCGCGTCGGCCGAGGCCGCTGCCGCGGTGCAACCCCCGGTGAACACCACGCTGCCAGCCACCCGCGTCATTGATGTGGCCCGCACCGAAGGCTGCCGCGACCCGCAGTACAGCGACCTGTCGCGGTTCTGGGAGTTGGAATCGGGCAGCGACTGCGGCACTTTCAGCTTCCGCGGCTACCGCCCCATCACCGTGTCGGTGGTGGCATCGAGCAACGTGAACCGCCAGCCCACGTCGGACGCCGAAAACGGCTCGGCGAGCGAATCCACGCCCTACCGCCGCACTGAAAACCGCATCCAGCTGTCGGTGCGCACCAAAGTGGCCCAAGGGCTGCTCACCCAAGGGCACCCCACGCTCAAGGATTCGGTGTGGGTGGGGTACACGCAGCAGTCGTACTGGCAGCTCTTCACCCCCGAGATCTCGCGCCCCTTCCGCACCACCGACCATGAGCCCGAGATCATGTACGTGTATCCCACCACAGCCGAGCTGCCGTTTGGCTGGAAGTGGCGCTACAGCGGCATCGGGCTGGTGCACCAGTCCAACGGCCAGAGCAAGCCCCTGTCGCGCAGCTGGAACCGCGCGTACCTGATGACCGGGATGGAACTGGGCAACAACTGGAGCGTGAACGCACGCCTGTGGCGGCGCATTGCCGAAAGCTCGGGCAGCGACGACAACCCCCGCATCAGCGACTTCGTCGGTCGTGGTGAACTGTCGGCGCTGTGGAACTACGACAAGGACAACACCTTGGGCGCGACCCTGCGCAGCTCTTTGTCCAGCTCCGGCCGCGGGTCGGTGCGTGTGGAATGGATGCAGGCCCTGGGAACGGGCATTTTCGGCGGCAAAACCAACTTGCGCCTGCACACCTCGCTGTTCAACGGCTACGGCGACAGCATGATCGACTACAACCGCAAGCGCACGGTGTTTAGCGTTGGTTTGAGCCTGGTGGATTTTTAAGCAGGTCCATCCCCCTGAGGCGCTTGCGCGCCTTCACCCCTTCTCTCGAATTGCTGCGCAATTCGGGAAGGGGGACGCAGCCCTCGCTGCGGGGCGGCCTTTGCTTGGCGTCCCTCGCGTAGGGCGCGCCAGTTCTCCCGGCCGCCGACGGCTGCAACGCGCCGAAAAGCGGCGGTGCACCGCTGCATCGATTTCACTCACAAATCGTTACGACATCGCCCTCAAGTTTTGCGCTGCGCTGCCGATGCGCCGCCACAATGGCACGCGCACCCAGACGCCATGGCCCGCAGCGCGCCACGCTCTTGATAAGAGCGGTTTTCCCGCCGTTTACCCTGCCATTGCCCCTGTGTGCACCCCTCCAAAATGTGAGCACAGAGGAACACCCCATGGACATGCAATACCAGCTCAAGGCAGGCAGCTATTACCTGTACGACATGCGCGACACCCCCAGCGCCGTCACAGGAGAACGCAGATTCAAGCTCAAAACCGACACCGTCGCCATTGCATTTGATGCGCACACCGGCGAGGTGCACCAGCACGGCAGCCCCACGCGCATCCAGTCCTGGGCCAACAACACCCGCCGCCGCCTGCGCGCCGCAGGAGCGCAGGACGTGGCCAACGACATCGTCGTCGTCTCGGGCCCGCTGCCGGTGGATGAACTCAACAAATGCCTGTGGGTTAACGGCTATGTGCGCCGCATGTTCTCACGGCTGTCCACGCTGCCGCACGGCAAACTGCAGCGGCCAGCGGCCGAGCCTTTTCGCAAGGCCGCCTGATTTAAGGTCGCCTAATTTCGCAGGTAGAAGGTAAAAAAGCTTGGCGCCTTTTACCTATCGCAAGGGCCGCACGCAGCGGCCCTTGTCGGTTTCGTTGTGTGATCGGGTGATCAGGCCTCAGCGCCCTACTCCACGTCGCCGTCCACCGACTCCAGCACCTCGGCATGTTTGACGATGGTCACAGGCACCGGGCTGGCGTGCGCCACCTCCTGCGACACCGAACCCAGCAGCGCGCTGGTGATGGCGCCCTGGCCTTTGGCGCCGATGATGACCATGTCGCAGCCCGAACGCTCGATCATGTCCACCAGCGTGTGCGCCACATCTCCCACGCCCACGTCGGTTTCGTACGGGACACCCGCTGCATCCAGCAGCGCACGCGCAGACGCCATCAGGTGGTCGCCCGCCTCCAGGCTGGCGGCGGCAATCAGGTCGGGGTCGCGGGTGGTGACCAGCTCGTACAGGGTGGCGGGCTCCTGCACATTGGCCAGCACCATGGATGCCTGCAGCCCCTGGCGAACCAACGCCAGCGCGTGGTGCACGCCATCGAGCGCGAGTTCAGAGCCGTCTACGGCGATGAGTATCTTGAGCATGTTGTTCTCCTTGTAGTACGTTGATCCAGTGTAGCCATGGCCTCATCGAAACCCCGCCCATAACCTTGAGCAAGATCAGGGTAGCCCGTCTGGGACAATGCGCCCCATCATGCTGCAGTTCGACCTCCTCAAAACCGACCCCACCAGCCACGCACGCCGTGGCACGCTCACGCTCAATCACGGCGTGGTGCAAACCCCCATCTTCATGCCCGTGGGCACCTATGGCACCGTCAAGGGCGTCATGCCGCGCAGCCTGCACGACATGGGCGCGCAAATCATTTTGGGCAACACCTTTCACCTGTGGATGCGCCCGGGGCTCGACGTAATGGAGAGCTTTGGCGGCCTGCACGGCTTTGAAAAGTGGGACAAGCCCATCCTCACCGACTCGGGCGGTTTTCAGGTGTGGAGCCTGGGCGCCATGCGCAAGATCACCGAAGAAGGCGTGACGTTTGCCAGCCCCGTCAACGGCGACAAGCTCTTCATGTCGCCCGAGGTGAGCATGCAGATCCAGACCACGCTCAACTCCGACATCGTGATGCAGCTCGACGAGTGCACGCCGTACGAAACCAAGGGCCACCTCACCACCGAAGCCGAGGCGCGCAAGTCCATGGAGATGAGCCGCCGCTGGGCGGTGCGGTCCAAAGCCGAGTTCGAGCGCCTTGCAAACCCCAACGCCCTCTTCGGCATCGTGCAGGGCGGCATGTTTGAAAACCTGCGCCAGGAGTCGCTCGATGCGCTGGTGGAGATGGACTTCCCCGGCTACGCCATTGGCGGCGTGAGCGTGGGCGAGCCCAAGGACGAGATGCTGAGCATCATGGCGCACACGCCCCACCGCCTGCCCGCCCACAAGCCGCGCTACCTGATGGGCGTGGGCACGCCCGAAGACCTGGTGCAGGGCGTGGCCGACGGCGTGGACATGTTCGACTGCGTGATGCCCACCCGCAACGCGCGCAACGGCACCTTGTTCACGCGCTTTGGCGACCTGAAAATTCGCAACGCCCGCCACAAGACCGACCACCAGCCGCTCGACACCAGCTGCACCTGCTATGCCTGTGCGGGCAGCCCGCAAGGCCCCTCCGGTAGCAGCGTGTCGTGGGACGGCGGCGGACGGGGCGGCTTCAGCCGCGCCTACCTGCACCACCTGGACCGCTGCGGCGAGATGCTGGGCCCCATGCTGACCACCGTGCACAACCTGCACTATTACCTGAACCTCATGCGCGAGGTGCGCGAGTCGCTGGACGCGGGCGCGTTTGCCCAGTTTCGCGCGCGCTTCAAGGCCGAGCGGGCGCGGGGCGTGTGACAGCGCTCTGCCATGCGCTACTATTTTGATAGCTACCAGCGCTTGATGCACAAGCGCTAGAGGCCAAAATCACCAAAAAACGAATGCACCACTGGCTGCGCTGGCCGCTGCGGGCCTTGGCGGGCTTGGGCAGCGGGCTGCTCGCCTTGCTCATCCTGTTCGAGGAATGGGGCTGGGTGCCGCTGCAGCGGGTGCTGGCCCACATCGGCCGCTGGCCGGGGTTGCGGTGGGTTGAGGGCTGGGTGCGCACGTTGCCGCCGTGGGGCGCCGTGGCCGTTTTTGTGCTGCCCACCACCTTGTTGCTGCCCGTCAAACTGTTGGCGCTGTGGGCCATGGGAAACGGGCATGTGGCGCTGGGTATGGTGGTGATCGTGCTGGCCAAAGTGATCGGCACGGCCGTGGTCGCGCGGCTGTTTTCGCTGACGCAGCCCACCTTGATGCAACTGCACTGGTTCGCCTGGACACACGCGCACTGGGTGCGACTGAAAGCAGCGGTGCTGGCGCGCGCGCGGGCCTCGTGGGCATGGCGGGTGGCCAGGGTCGTCAAGCGGCAGTGCAAGCAGTGGTGGCTGCTGCGCTGAGCCGCCGACTGCACTGCGCGCATCCCTAAGCTCAAGCCCTCGCACTGGCGGCGTGCCACCCACCCCTGCGGTCGTGCTGCGGGGCTGCGGGGCTGCAGGGCTGCAGGGCTGCGGGCCATCACCCTCCCACGGTTTTCGGCCCGCTCCGTACCTCTGTCAACCCTGCTTCAGGGGGATGGATCCGCACACCTATCGACCTTAGAGTGCCTGGCACCCTGCCTGCGCTTGTACCAACTGCGTTGAGCGGTTTTTTTCGATGTTGAGCGGGCCGCTGGAACGCTTGCCCCGCCGCCGCGCCCGGAGACCCCCCAATGCACCGTCATCTTTCCACCCACCCTGAACCACTGCGCGCGCAGCGCCGCGCCGGGGCAGGCTCCGGCGCAGTCCGTTGGTCAACGCGGTTGTCTGGTGCGGTGGTGGTGAGTGCCTTGTTGATGGCCTGTGGGGGCGGCGGTGATTCGGCAATGCCCCCGCCACCGCCGCCGCCATCGCCGCCGCCAGACACCGTGCAGCACTCGGTGGGCGGCACCGTCACAGGGCTCAACGGCACCCTCGTGTTGGCCAACAGCACGGGCGGGGAGTTGACCATCACGACCAGCGGCAGTTACTCCACCCGTGTTTCCCAGGGCGAGGCCTACAACATCGCCGTGCGCACCCAGCCCACCGGACAAACCTGCGTGGTGGAAAACGGCTCGGGTGTCGTGGCAGGCCCGGTCACCAACATTCTGGTGACCTGCACCACCAACACCTACGCCGTCGGTGGAACCGTCTCTGGCTTGGTCGGCGCCGTGACCCTGCGGCTCAACGGCGCCGCCGATTTAACGGTGACCGCCGATGGCGTTTTCCACTTTGTAGCGCCGGTACCCCACGGCAGCACCTATACCGTGGCCGTGCACACCCAGCCCTTGGACCAGGCCTGCGTGGTAGCGGCGGCGGCAACGGGCGTGGCTGTGGCACCGGTGACCCAAGTGCAGGTGATTTGCCGCACCTCGTCCGTGCCTCCGCCTCCGCCTCCGCCTCCGCCTCCGCTTCCGCTTCCGCTTCCGCTTCCGCCTCCACCTCCACCTCCACCTCCACCTCCACCCCCGCCTCCACCCATAGCGCCCACGCCGACAGGCCTGGGCATCACCTATGGAACAAAAGCGCTAAGTTTTTCCTGGATCGCTGCAGTTGGCGCAAGCACCTACACCGTGTCCGAAGACCCCGACGGCGCTGGCCCACTGGCAGCCGCACCCATTGGTTCTACGGCCACCACCGCCCTGGCGTATGCAGTGCCGACCTTGTTGCACCAGCGGCTGAACGCCACCTACACGGTGCAAGCCTGCAACGTGAGCGGTTGTAGCGCCCCATCTGCGTCCGTCGCCGCGGACATGGTGCGTGCCGTTGGCTACTTCAAAGCCTCTACCACCACCGTCGAAGGCCGCTTCGGCAACCGTGTCGCGCTGTCCAGCAACGGCACCACCCTGGCCGTGGGCGCCTACGGAGAGGGCGGCAACACGGGCGCGGTGTATGTTTTTGCAAAAAGCGGCGCCACCTGGTCGCAACAGGCCCGCATTGCAGCGCCCGAGGGGGAGTCCAACGATTACTTTGGAAACGCGCTGGCCTTGTCTGCCAATGGCAACACCCTGGCCATTGGTGCGGACGGCGAGAGTGGCGATCAGACGGGCACATTTGCGACGATGCCGCCCAGCAATAACCTGGCGAACAGTTCGGGGGCCGTCTATGTGTACTCCCGCACGGGCGCTGCATGGTCGCAGCAGGCGTTCATCAAGGCGCTCAACGCAGACGCCAGCGATTTGTTTGGTTCGTTCGTTGCCCTCTCGAACGATGGCAACACGTTGGCAGTTGCCGCCTACAACGAAGATGGCGATCTGACCGGCACCCATGGCAACGCGGCCTATGCGGGGTCGGGTGCGGCCTACGTTTTTACCCGCACCGGCACCAGTTGGGCGCAACAAAGCTATCTCAAAGCCTCCAACGCGGGAGCGGGCGACTTCTTCGGGATCTACCTCAGCCTGTCCGGGTCGGGCGACACCTTGGCCGTCGGCGCGTTCTTTGAAGGCAGTGCCTCTGCAGCCACTCCCGCAGACGACACGGCAACCCATGCGGGCGCCGCCTATGTCTTCCAGCGCAACGCAGGCGTCTGGCTGCAGCAAACGTATCTGAAGGCCCCCAGTCCTCTGGCGCAAGACCGTTTTGGCGTGGCGGTCCTGTTGTCGGGTGACGGCAATACGCTGGCCGTTGGCATGGATGGAGACAGCAGCAACCACACGGGCACGTTCACGGTGCCACCCGCCAGCAACACATTGGCCACCAATTCGGGCGCAGTGTTCGTGTTTACCCGCGCGGGCGGGTCCTGGTCAATGCAGGCGTACCTGAAAGCCTCCAACACGCGCGCGCCCCATCGTTTCGGAAACAACCTGGCCCTGTCGAGCGACGGCAACACGCTGGTGGTGCCGTCGTACCGGGACGACAGCAACGCCAGTGGCTTCAACGGAGACCAGGCCAATGCCAGCGCCATCGACGCAGGCGCCGTGCTGGTGTTTCGCCGCAGCGCGAGCAGCTGGGCCCAACAAGCCTATTTGAAGGCGCCCAACACCGGAAGCGGCGACCGGTTCGGTGGCCGCGTTGCGCTGTCGGGTGACGGGCATACCCTGGCCGTGGGGGCCGCTACTGAAGATGGTGGATCGAATGGCATTGGCGGCAACCTTGTGGACGAGAGCAGAACCAATGCGGGCGCGGTTTACTTGTATTGAGGCGGTGGCGGCACCGGCTCGGCAGTGAAGGGACATGCGGGCCTGCTCGCTGCCCGCCGCTGAAAACGGCAAGCAGAAACGGCGTCAACCGTGGCCAGGGGATGGCAGTGCGCGCAGCACCAGATGGCCGAAGGACTGCTGCAAAATCAGCCCCCATGGCCGTCGCCCCGCCCGCATCCCTGACCGAAGCCCTGGAGCTGGCCTTCAACCTGGCCCCCGTAGGCATGTGTGTGACGCGCGATCGCGCCATTGAGATCTGCAACGACGCATTCGCGCAGATGTTTGGCTACGCGCAGGCCGAGCTGACAGGGCAACCCCTGGCACCGCTGTATCCCTCGCTGGACGAGTTTGCCCACACGGGCAAGCTGGGGCTTCCGGCCATGCAGGAAACCGGGGGCTACAGCGACGAGCGCATCATGCGCAGGCGCGACGGCACCCTGTTCTGGTGCCATGTGGTGGGCCGCGCGCTGGACCGCGCCAACCCGTTTGCACGCGCGGTGTGGATGTTCGAAGACATCTCCCACCGCCGCCCGGTGAGCACACCGCTGACGGTGCGGGAGCGCGAGGTGGCGCAGCACATCGTGACTGGTGCGACCAGCAAACAGATTGCACGCCACCTGGACATCAGCCACCGCACGGTAGAAGCCCACCGCGGCAGGCTGATGCGCAAGCTGGGGGCCACCAGCACTGGCGAACTGGTAGCCATGCTGCTGGGCAATCACTGACTGCCACACCCCCGTTTGTGCGGCCATCACACCCTGCTTTGGTGTGACGGCCGCACACAACAGGCGCGCCCGGCAATTGTCAATAAATGTTTTTTTGTGTTGCGCCGAATGGCGCTCAAGCGGCTGCGCCCGATGACAATCGACAGCAGCCCGCCGCCCTTTCGCCCCCACACCATGATGACCCTCTCCTTTGCGCTCCCCCGGTCGCTTGCACGGTCATGGCTCTGGCTGGGCCTGGGTTTGCTGGTCTTTGCCGCCTGCCTCGTGGGCATCTTTGCGCGGCCTATCGGCTTTTTGTCGGCGTTTTGGCCCGCTAACGCTTTGTTGCTGGGGATTTTGGTGCGTTACCCCGCTCTGGCGCGCCCCGCGGCCTGGGCAGCGGCGGCGGTGGGCTATGTGGCGGCCGACCTGATCACCGGCAGTTCCTGGGGCATGTCGCTGTGGCTCAACGGTGCGAATCTGCTGAGTGTGACGGTGGGCTGGCTGGTGCTGCGCCGCCTGAGCGAGCCCGTGCTGCGCCTGCGGCGCACGGTGTCGGCCATGTACCTGCTGCTGGCGGCGCTGGCAGCCAGCGCGGCGGGTGCGCTGGCGGGCAGCGGCGCGGCCCCGGTGTACTTCAACTCCCCGTGGACGGACCTGCTGTCCTTGTGGTTCAGCACCGAGCTGATGAACTACATGCTCATCGTGCCCGTGGTGCTGGCGGCGCCGCGCGATGACGACCCGCCCTCGGCCGTGCAAGGAGCACCGCTGTTCTGGCGGGTGGCCCCGGTGGGCTCGCTGCTGCTGGCCGAAGGTATTCGGGGACTGGTGGGCGGGCCCGGCGTGCTGGCCTTTGCCGTGCCCGGCTTGCTGTGGTGCGCGTTGAGCTACAGCACCTTCGTGGCCAGCCTGTTGTCGCTGGTGGTGTGCCTGTGGACCATGGCGGGGGTGGCGATGGGCGTGCTCAACTTCACCCCGGCGCACGCGGGCGATGTGTTCTCGCTGCGGGTGGGCGTCACGCTGCTGGCACTGGGGCCGCTGGCCGTGGCGTGTGCCAGCGCGGCCCGCGCCGAAACCCTGCGCCGCCTGGACCACGCCGTGCGCCACGACGATCTGACCGGCGTGCTGGCGCGCCGCGCTTTCATGCGCCAGGGCCAGCGCCTGCTAACCCGCTATGGGCGCGAAACGGCGGGTGTGGCGGTGATGATGCTGGACATTGACCATTTCAAACACGTCAACGACCAACACGGACACAGCGCCGGAGACCAGCTGCTGATCGGCATCACCCAGGCGATGACCACCGCGTTGCGGGCGCAGGACGCGCTGGGCCGCATGGGCGGAGAAGAGTTTGCGGTGGTCATGCCCGAGGTGTCCCACGCAGAGGCGCAGGCCATCGCCGAGCGCATGCGGGACGCCGTGGCCAGCCAACCCTTTGCGGTAGCTTGCGCAGGAAAAACCTTGCGCGCCACGGTCAGCATTGGGCTGGTGCACAGCGCCTCGATGAGCGGCGACGCAGACATCGACACCCTGCTGCTCGCCGCCGATGCGGCGCTGTACCGCGCCCAGACCGAAGGGCGCGACCGCGTGGCGACGGGATAGCGGGATAGCGGGATAGCGGGAGCAGACACTCGAACCGGGAGACGCCGCCCGTATCCTGTTTCGCTTTCACAGCGAGTCTTACGGTGATGACCGTCGCCACCACAGAACACACGGCGCATCGGCGCCTCTGGCCCACACACACAAAAAAACACCTGCCGTGGAGTACGGCAGGTGTCGTCTGGGTTGGAAGTGAAAAAGCGGTTAGTCGCGCAGCTCGGGCGGCAGCGTGCCTCCGTTGGCCGCGATGCTTCTCATGACCTGTTTGTGAAGCCAGATGTTCCACGCGGCAGACCCGGGTTCGTCACTGCCGCTGTAAAACATCTCGCCCGCCAGCTCCTTGCGCGCAGCCATGCTGCTGTCCAGGCCCAGCAGCTTGAGCAGATCAACGATGGAGGTGCGCCAGTTCAAGCCGCTGGCACCCGGCATGGCATCCAGGATCGGTGCCACGTCGCCCAGAGGAATGGATGGCGGCGCTGCAGGGGCTGCCGAGGCCGGAGCGCCTGCGGAGGCCACCGCAGGCGCAGCGGGCACCACTTCGGCCGCATTGGCGGATGGAAAAATCTTCGAAAAAATCTTGGAGAAAAAACCCATGGGGACTCCTTGGAACGGCGTTGAAGATAGTTGCGGCGGCAGCATCCGGCAACAAGCCGAACGCTGCTTGGCGTTGTATCACGCTGGCGTGGCTGGCGTGGCTGGCGTCGCTGTCGTAGCTGGCGTGGCTGGCGTGGCTGTCGTATCTGGCGTCGCTGTCGTAGCTGGCGTAGCTGGCGTGGCTGGCGTGACGGGCGTCGCTGTCGTAGCTGTCGTAGCTGGCGTAGCTGGAGATGCGGTGGACGGTCTGCTCTCTGCACCCGTGCCACACGCATGGCAGAACTTGGCAAACGCGCTTTTTCGCGTACTGCACACGCCGCAGTGGTCAAACAGGCCAATGCCGCAATGCGGACAAAAGTCGATCTTCTCGTTCTTCAGGTCCACCGGGCGCTCGCAGCCAGGGCACACGCTTTTGGCCAGGCGCGCCAGGGCCACGTCGTAGCTCAGCTCCTTGCGGCGCTCCTGATCGGGCAGGGTCTCGGCCAGCTTTTGGCGCTCCAGATAGCGGTTGAGCGCCAGGATGGCGTAGCGCCCCACGATGGCGGTGATGGCAATGCCCACCACATAGCGCACGTAGCCGCCGTAGCTGGGAAGGTACGGCACCAGCTCTACAAAGAAGGCGAACAACGCGAAGAAGATGAAGCCCCACACAAACGGCCAGTAGGTGCCCTTGCGTTTTTTGACAAACAGCCAGCCCGCAATGGCCAACAGCGGCAGGGTGAGTGCCAGGCGGTACAAAAACACCCGCAGCTCCACCTTGCGCTGCTCGATGCGCATCAGCTCGTAGCCGCTGGCTTCCATCTTGTTCAAGCGGTCTGTGGCAGCGGCGGCGGCCTGGCGCGCGTCCAGCGCGGCCTGCTGCTGCTGCTCCACCGCCTGCTGCGTCTTGCGCTCGTTGATGCGCAGGGCGTCCAGCCCCTGGGTGCGCGACAGCACCTCGGGGTCCTGGTCGGTGCGCTGGGTCACGCTGCGGGCGGCCAGCCAGCTGTTGAAGCTGTCGCGCGCGGTGCGGCTTTCGCTTTGCGCCTTGCTGCGCTGCAGCTGGGCTTGCTCCAGCGCCGTCTGCGCATCCTGCTCGGCATCGCGTGCGTCGCGCACCTGCTGGCGCAGGGTTTGCGCAGCCGCTTTGTCCAGAAAGTCATCCAGCCGCAAGGGGGCTTCGACCTTGGGCAGGTCTCCCACCAGCGTGCCGCCCAGGCCGACGAGGAAACTGGCAAACACCAGCGCCACCACCCACAGGCCCCGCCGGAACCATTTTTCAGACAAACGCAGGGATTTGCTCATGGTTTTCTCCTCTCCGAGTGATCGATCCAAAAGCCCTTCGCCATCGATTTAAAAGACGGCTACACAGGCAGTTGCTTCTTTTTTTATAGCTACTAGCGCTTATCAGATAAGCGCTAGAGCCCATTTTCATTCAATATTTCATCACCAAAGTCACAGGTGCTGCCGCCAACTGCGCGCGCTGCAGCCAGGTCAGCACCGAGTCCACCGTGACCGTCTCGATGCGGTCAGAGAACCGCTTGTCGCTGGGGTGGTCGTCAAACGCAATATTGGCCGACCCGACACGCCCGCCCATGCGCGTGAGCGGACCGAGCTTGAGCGTGGTGGGCGTGTAGCCCTTGAACTGCAACCACGCCTGCGCCTGGTCGCGGGTCTGCACCGTGGCGGGTTCCATGGCTACAGCCAGGGTCTCCAGCGCCCACTGGTTGGACTGCTGGTATTTGCGGCCCCACACGTAGCTGACCATGCTGTAGGCCGGTTGCTGCAGCGTGCGGGTGCGGGCGGTGTCCTGCAACACAGCCAGCAGGCGCTGCTGCACCTCGGGCGTGGGCACGGCGTAGACGGCCTCGTAGCGCCACAGGTCGTCCAAAAAGAACTCGCCCAGCCCCTGGCGGTAGAGGTGGCCCACCGCCGTGCCGCACTCGTTGAGCTTGTGGGCCACGCGCCACGGGCCTTCGGGGGTTTTGTAGGCCCAGCCAAAGTGCGAATAGCGCAGGCCGTATTTGCTCAGGTCCTGCCCTGCGCGGCCCAGCACCACCACCCGGGCGCCAGAGCGGGTGTGCTCTGCATCCAGCGCGGCGGCGGTTTGCTCGGCCAGTTTCATGCCGCGCTCCACCAGTTGGGGCGTGGTCTTGCGCGCCTCGCACGAGCGGCCCGCGTGGGCCTGCGTCGCGGTGAACAGTGCCACGCCCGCCACCAGGGCAATGCCCCAGACCAGCGGTGCAGGCACGCGCCGGGGTGCGGGCTGCGGTGTTGTAACAACAGGGGCAGGAATCAGTGATGAAAACACCATGGTGCGGGTCCTCACAGGCGTTCGTTATGCAGCAAGGCCCGTCCGATGGCGTTGGGAATAAACGCAATCGCCTCGCCCGCCACCGACAGCACGACGCCGGTGCCAATCACACTGCACGCCACCACGGTGCCAACACCGTAGGCCGATGCAGCCACGCCGCGGCCCGCCACCTCCACACTGGCCTGGGCACCGTCGGACGCACGCTCCAGCAAATACACCGTGCCGGTGGCCGAGGCCTCCACGGTTTTCACAGTAAGCACTGCGCCTGCCACCGACAAGGCCGCCGGCAGGGCCACTACCGCACCCGCAGCAGTGGATGCCACCGAGGCCGTGCCCACCACAGACGCCACGGGCAACAGGGACAGCGCAGCCGATGCCTCGCTTTGCGCCCGCGCTGGCAACACGGCCACCGCACACAACAGGCCAGCGGCCAGTAACCAGCGGGCCAGGGTGGCGTTCAGGGTTCGGTGATTTGCAGGGGACTGGGACATGATTTCACTCCTCGTTCATTTTTGGGGGCGCTGCCACACGGTAGGGGCAGCAGCGCTTGTTGGTTTCAGACCAGCCCGGGAGCATCGCCCAGACCGGGGGTTGCGGTGCGGTGAATTCAGTTCGTGTTGTTACCAGACGTTGCAGACTGTGCGGCAGCGGCTTCGCGGCGACCTTGCAGGCGGGCTTCAGCCAGGTCGGCCTCATGGCGGTCGCGCAGCATCTTGGCCAGGGTGAAAGCGGTGGTGATCAGGTACAACCAGCTCACACCCAGAAACGCCTTGTAGGTGATGTTGATGTCCATGCTCAGCAGGCCCCAACCCGTCAGGCCCATGGCCACGGCGAACCCACCCCACACCACCAGCTTCCACATCGGCGTGTCGCCACCGCCGCGGCGCGATGCACTGTCGTTGTCCCGCACAAACTTGGCCAGCACAAACGCAGCCGACAAACAGAACACATACCCCATCACCATGAACGCCTGCTCCAGCTGCTGACCCGGCAACCAGGCCAGCCCCACGGCGCACAAAAACACGGCGATACCGAACGAAACCCACACCTGAAACTGCCAGGCACGGGTGTCACGCTGAACGATGAGGGAAGTGGGTGAAGACATACAAAAGGGTGGGCCATACAGGCCCGTGGTTGAACACGGAGCGAATAGTGACCGGGCAGTACGCGTGCGTCTGGCTCCATGTACCGCAGTGGCTTTGCACCGGCTATTGGGTATCGTTTATTGATACTTTTATGGGGTTTTTAGCCTCGAATTGATTCGAGGCGCCCAGAACATGGGCGACAGACGGCGGCACGCTTGTCTCTCACAATCGCCGCCACAACACCCACAGCCCCTTGCACGGAGACACCCGCATGACCACCCACAAACCCTTTGACCTCATCGTCCACGGCGCCACCGGCTTTACGGGCCGCCTGGTGGTCGAATATCTGCTGCAGCGCTACCCGGCCGGTAGCGGCTTGCGCTGGGCCATGGGCGGGCGCAATGCCGAAAAGCTGGCCGCCGTGCGCGACGAAGTGGGTGCTCCCGCCGACACCCCGCTGGTCGTGACCGACACCAGCAACCCCGCCAGCCTGCAAGCCCTGATGGACGCCACGCGCCTGGTGCTGACCACCGTGGGCCCGTACCAGCTGTACGGCAACGAACTGGTGGCCGCCTGCGCCAAGGCCGGCGTGGACTATGTGGACCTGTGCGGTGAGCCCGCCTGGATGCGCCACATGATCGACGCGCACGAAGCCACCGCCAAGGCCAGCGGCGCACGCATCGTGTTCTCTTGCGGGTTTGACTCCATCCCGTTCGATTTGGGCGTGTTCCTGCTGCAAAAAGAAATGAAAGCCCGCTTTGGCCACTCCGCCAGCCGCGTGCGCGGGCGCGTGCGCAAGATGAAGGGCACCTTTTCGGGCGGCACCGCCGCCAGCCTGAAGGCCACGATGGCCGCCGCCGCCAACCCGGCCGTGCTGGACCTGCTGAAGAACCCGTTCTCGCTCACGCCCGGCTTTGAAGGGCCGCGCCAGCCCACGGGCCACAAGCCCATGGTGGACGAGGCCCTGGGTGATGGCGTTTGGGTGGCCCCTTTCGTGATGGCCGCCATCAACACCCGCAACGTGCACCGCTCCAACTTCTTGCTGCAGCACGCCTACGGCAGCGGTTTTGTGTACGACGAAATGCTGATCACCGGCCCTGGCGAAAAAGGCGAGGCCATTGCCAACGCCGTGGCGGGCGACAAGTCGCTGGGCTCCGACAAAGGCCCCAAGCCCGGCGAAGGCCCCTCGCGCGAAGAACGTGAGAACGGGTTTTACGACGTGCTGTTCTTGGGCACCGACGCCGAAGGCAACACGCTGCGCGTGGGCGTGAAGGGTGACCGTGACCCTGGCTACGGGTCTACCTCCAAGATGATTGCGGAGGCGGCTGTGTGCCTGCTGCAGGACGCGATTGCAACGCCCGGCGGTATCTGGACCACGGCGCCCGCCATGGGAGATCCGCTGATCGCGCGGCTGAAGGCGAACGCGGGGTTGAGCTTTGAGGTGGAAGCGCACACCTGAGCCTTGCTTCAAAAACAATAGCTGGTTGCGCTCTATCTACGCCATCTTCAGAACAAATCTATTGCGAATCCATACAAATCAAGCGCTTCCAGCTACTGTTTCAATAGCAACACAACCCGCTACACCGTCAGCGGCAGTTCGGTGGTCGACAGCACATTGCGCAGCACCATGAAAGACCGCACCTGCCGCACACCGGGCAGGTAGAGCAGCTGCACGGCGTGCAGGCGGTTGAAGCTGTCGTTGTCGCGCGTGCGCACCAGCATGAAGTAATCAAACTCGCCGGTGACCACGTGGCATTCCATGCAGCCGGACACCTTGGCGGCAGCCTTTTCAAACTCGGCAAACGACTCGGGCGTGGAGCGGTCCAGCACCACGCCAATCATCACCAGCATGCCCGCGCCCACGGCCTTGGGGTTGAGCAACGCCACCACGCCATCAATCAGCCCCAGGCGTTTGAGCCGTTCGACACGGCGCAAGCAGGCGGGGGCACTCAGGTGCACCTTCTCCGCCAGGGCCACGTTGGACAACGACGCATCCCGCTGCAATTGGCGCAGGATGGTTTTGTCGGTGCGATCCAGTTCTGCAGATACATCCACCTGCGGCACATTCTTGGCACGAACTTTTGTTGCGCACATTGGCAATATCCAGAAATATTAGTTTGATGAATTCTTATACAGATTCATAAATCTCCGAAATTTGCGCAAAGTTTGCAACCACATGACAGGTGTGTTTTTCTACGATGAAGGCACTGCAAACACCCTTGCACCACCGCCTTTCCATCGACCGGAACACCGCCATGAACCTGCAGAAATTCCCCCGCCACCCGCTCACCTTCGGCCCGTCGCCCATCACGGCGCTGCCGCGTCTGTCGGCCCACCTGGGCGGCAAGGTGCATCTGTACGCCAAGCGCGAGGACTGCAACTCAGGCCTGGCCTTTGGGGGCAACAAGACCCGCAAGCTCGAATACCTCATCCCCGAAGCCATCGCAGGCGGGTACGACACGCTGGTGTCCATCGGCGGCATCCAGTCCAACCAGACGCGCCAGGTGGCCGCCGTGGCCGCGCACCTGGGCATGAAGTGCGTGCTGGTGCAAGAGAACTGGGTCAACTACTCCGACGCGGTGTACGACCGCGTGGGCAACATCGAGATGAGCCGCATCATGGGCGCCGATGTGCGGCTGGATGCAGCCGGTTTTGACATCGGCATCCGCCCCAGCTGGGAGCAGGCCATGGACGACGTAAGGAAGGCGGGTGGCAAGCCCTTCCCCATCCCGGCGGGCTGCTCCGAGCACCCCTACGGCGGGCTGGGCTTTGTCGGCTTTGCCGAAGAAGTGCGCCAACAAGAACAGGAGCTGGGGTTTCAGTTTGACTACATCGTCGTGTGCTCGGTCACCGGCAGCACGCAGGCCGGGATGGTCGTTGGGTTTGCGGCCGATGGCCGCGCCCGCAGGGTGATCGGAATCGACGCCTCGGCCAAGCCAGAAAAGACGCACGCCCAGGTCCTGCGCATCGCCCAGAACACCGCCAAGCTTGTAGAACTGGGCCAGGAGATCACGGCCGAGGATGTGGTGCTGGACACGCGCTACGGTGGCCCCGAATATGGCCTGCCCAACGAGGGCACGCTAGAAGCCATCCGCCTGTGCGCACGCCAGGAGGGCATGCTGACCGACCCTGTGTACGAAGGCAAATCGATGCACGGCATGATCGACATGGTGCGCAAAGGCGAATTCCCCGAAGGCTCTCGCGTGTTGTATGCGCACCTGGGAGGGGTGCCGGCACTGAACGCCTACAGCTTTCTTTTTCGCAACGGCTGACCAACCCGGCACCGACACGGAGCGCGCCCGCTGGGCGCAACTGGCCAAGCTGGCAGCCATCTGACGCGCTGCCTTCAACACACGCGGCGGCAAGCGCCGCGCATTGGTACCCCGATCAGCGGCTGTCGCGTTTGCCCTGGGCACGGCGCACTGCCGACCCCTGGTGCGCATGAATCGCAATCTGGCCGGGCGCCTGCTTGAGCGGATTGCCACGCAACGCAGCAGGAACCATGTCCGTGGGCGCATGGGCCAGCGGTGCGTGCGCTTTTCCGTTGGCCGTGGGCGCCTTGTCCGACGGCGCCTTGGACGAGCGGGTGGCGTGCTGGTTCAGCACCGCCGCTTGCAGCGGCTCGGGGTGGGCCGTGCTTGCGCTGGGCATGTCAGCCGTGGCGGCGGGGCCCACCGGCTTCTTGCCAGCGCTGGCCTTGGTGCCCGCAGACTTTGGGTTGTTGCCCGATGCCGCACCCGCAACCGCGGTGGTGGGCGATGGCACCTTGGTTGCCGTCTTGCTGGCGTTCTTAGCGGCGCTCTCTGTGGCCGTGGAGGTTGCAGACTTTTTCGCTGCTTGCTTCACCGGTGTTTTTTCAGCCACGGGCTTTTGGGCGGCGGCCTTTGGAGGACTTCGCTTGGAGGCGACTGCGCTGCTGTTTTGGCTTTCGCGTTCTTCGCGCGCTTCCAATTGGGTTACACGGGCTTCAAAGCGCCCCAGCACTTCTTGCAGGATGTCGGCCTTGCGCTGTGTCCGCTCGTTGTCAGCGCCCACGGGCGAGCGACCCTGGGTGGACGATGCGCCGCGCACGGCCACCGTCTGGCGGCGAAAGAGGTCACGGTATTTGTCGCGCAAAGTGCGCACCCGCGTAACTTTTCCGCGCAGCCGCGCAAGCGTGAGTGCCTTGATGGCGTCCGCGCGGCTCTGGTCAAAAAGCTCAAGTTCGGCCGCAGTCAGCAGGGTGCGGGCTTGGGTGATGGAGTAAGCCATGGTCTGTCTCCTTTTCAATGCGTTGGCAAAGAAGTCACCGTAGTCCACACCCCACCCCGCGAATGTGGGACGGGGGGCCGTCGTCCGGTCATACCGCCGCGCCCCGTCACACAACCCCACGCACCGAAGTTGCCCGTCAGCTGGTCAGCAGGGTCTGCACCCGTTCGCGCAGCATGGTCGGCTGCACTTCGCGGGAGCCCACTGCGTGGCCTACGTTCAGCCCGACCTGGCTGAAGAAACCACGGCGGAACGGCCGCACCATGGCGCCGCCCTGCTCGATGCGGCTGAAATACGAGCCCCACAGATTGGTGAGCGCCATGGGAATCACCGGGGCCTCAATGCCCTCTTCACGCGCGCGCTCGATGATCTTCATGATGCCGCCCTTGAACTCCTGAAGCTGCCCATCCTTGGTGATGCCGCCTTCAGGGAAGATGGCCAGCAGGTCGCCGTCGCGCAGCACCTGCGCGGCACGGTCAAACGCGGCTTGATACGTTGCGGGGTCGTCCTTGTACGGCGCAACCGGGATGGCCTTGGCCAGGCGGAACAGCCAGCCCAGCACCGGCACGCTGAAGATGCGGTGGTCCATCACGAAGTAGATGGGGCGCGGGCTGGCGGCCATGAGCAGTACGGCGTCCACAAAACTCACGTGGTTACACGCCAGGATGGCAGCGCCCTGGGCAGGCAGGTTTTCGTCGCCCTGCACCTTGAAGCGGTACACAAAGCGTGACGACATCCAGGCCACAAAACGCAGCAGGTATTCGGGCACCAGCATGAAGATGTAGAACGCCACGACCGCATTGGCGATGCCGGTGAACAAGAAGATCTGCGGCACGGTGAAGCCTGCACCCAGCAGCGCCCCGGCGATCAGCGAACTGGCGATCATGAACAGCGCGTTCAGGATGTTGTTGGCCGCGATGATGCGCGCGCGGTGCGTGGGCTGGCTGCGCATCTGGATCAATGCATACATGGGCACGCTGTACAGGCCCGCAAACAGGCTGAGCAGGCCAAGGTCGAGCATCACGCGCCAGTGGGCGCTTTGGGCGATGAAGGCCGACACACCCATCAGCTCCGCCGGTGGCAGGCTGCGCGAGGCAAAGTACAGGTCGATGGAAAACACGCTCATACCGATGGCGCCCAGCGGCACCAGGCCGATCTCGACATGGCGGCGCGACAGCACCTCGCACAGCAGCGACCCGATGCCAATGCCCACCGAGAACACCACCAGCAGCAGCGATGCCACCTGCTCGTTGCCATGCAGCACGTCTTTGGCCAAGCTGGGAAACTGCGAGAGGAACACCGCGCCAAAGAACCACATCCAGCTGATGCCCAGCAGCGAGCGGAACACCACGATGTTCTGGTGCGCCAGCTTCAGGTTGCGCCAGGTTTCGGTGAAGGGGTTCCAGTTGATGACCAGGCCCGGATCCGTGCTGGGCACGGTGGGGATGTATTCGGCCGCGATGCGCCCCAGGATGGCCATGCCCACGCAGGCAAAGCCCACGTGGTGCGCGCCGATTTCTGGCACGGCAATGATCAGCCCGCCCGCCACGTTGCCCAGCAGGATGGCCACAAATGTGCCCATCTCGACCATGCCGTTGCCGCCCGTCAGCTCGCGCTCGGTCAGTACCTGCGGCATGTACGCAAACTTGACCGGGCCAAACACCGTGGACTGCACCCCCATCAGAAAGATGCACACCAGCAGCACGGGCACGCTGGCACTAAAAAAGCCCCAAGCTGCCAGCACCATGATGCCCATCTCCAGCCGCTTCAGGAACCGGATCAGCCGCTTCTTGTCGTACTTGTCGGCCAGTTGTCCACTGGTGGCCGAGAACAGCACAAACGGCAGGATAAACACCGCGCCAATCACCAGCCCGGCCATCTCGGACGGCAGCCAGGACACGCTGAGCTGGTAGGTCACCATCACGGTGAGCGAAAACTTGAACAGGTTGTCGTTGGCCGCGCCCGAAAACTGCGTCCAGAAAAACGGCGCAAATCGGCGCTGCCGCAACAGGTCGAACTGGTTCGGGTCCTCATGCGTCGTCGTGGGGGTGGGTGCCACGCTGGCTGAGGGGGTGTCGGGGTGCATGCGTTTCTCCTCGATTGCTATGAATTTGCTTGTTGGAATTTTCCGTGCCCGCACTTCATGCGCCTTCATGCGCGTGATCTGCGGGCGACACCCACGGCGTGGGCGCATTCTGCCCGGACAGCGTGACGTGCGGCACACTCCGCGCGGCACTGTTGCGCAATGCCAGCAGCACCGGCCACGCGGCGCCTGCGGCCAGCACATGTTTGATGCTGTGGCCCGACAGCCATTGGGCGGTGGCGTCAAACACGGCGTGGTCCGCCGCCTCGAACAACTTGGCCACGGCATACAAACCAATCACCGCGCCCAGGTGCACGGCCAGTGCGCCGTCACGCCGGGGCAAACAGGCCAGCGCCAGCACCACCAGCATGCCGCCCAGCTGCACCACCGCCCAGGGCATCAGGTTGCCGGTGTGCGACCACCACAGCACGGCAACGGGCCCCGCCAGCAGCACCGCGCCCGCCGTGGCCCTGCCCGCACGTTCGCTCACGCGACTGGCCGCTGCCAGCCCCAGCAAGCCCGCAAATGGCAGCACCATGCCCAGCCGGTCCCACAGCAAACCCGCATCCAGCGGTTGCCAGTGGTACACGCTGGAGCCGATGGCCGTGCACAGCAGACCTGCAAAGAACAACGCTGCCAAGACGCGGGAGGTGCGATCCAGAGCGACCGGCGCCAGGCTGCGCAGCGCCCACAGGCCCCACACCCCGGCGATGGCAAACGGCAGATTGCTCAGCACGTCCATCGCGCAGGGAATGCCCCACAGCGCCCGCTGGTCGGCAAAACCGTGTTGGTGCGCGCTGGCAGGCAGCACCGGCCCGAACACTGCCAGCGCCAGCAAGGCCACCACGCCCAGCAGCAGGCCCGCTTCGGCGCGCGTCACGCGCCTGGGGCGCCGGGTGGGGAGAGAAATCAGAAAGGTCATGGTCGTCACATCCGTGGATGAGTGGGGAATGCCGCGCAGTGTGTTCAGCGGCGGTCACCCAGACACCAAAAAGTCGCGCAGAGGGCTACCCAAGCCACCTTGAGTATTGATAATCGATACCCAGGAGCACAAACCGCATGAGCACTACCGCCGACCTCGTTCTCGCCCTCAAAAAGGAACTCAAGACCGCGCAGATGACCTACGCCGACCTGGCGCAGGCGCTGGGCATGGCCGAGTCCAGCGTGAAACGCATGCTGGCCAAGGGCGACATGCCGCTGTCGCGCATCGACGCCATCTGCCGCGCGCTGGCGCTGGACTTTGCCGACCTGGCCCGGCGCGTGGCCGACGAACAGCCCCTGTTGAAAGAGCTGACGCAAGAGCAGGAAAAAGCCGTGGTGGGCGACAAAAAACTGCTGCTGATGGCGATTTGTGTCCTGAGCCAGTGGACGCTGGAGCAGGTGACCACCAACTACCGGCTGACCGAGGCCGAAGGCATCAAGTACCTCGCGCAGCTCGACCGCATCGGCATCATCGAACTGCGGCCACTCAACCGCTACCGCCTGAAGCTGGCCAAAACCTTCCGCTGGCGCCCGCACGGCCCGGTGATGAACTACTTTCGCGAACACGCGCTGCTCGACTATTTTTCGGGCGGCTTTGATGGCCCGGGCGAGGGCGTGCTGCTGGTGCACGGCGCCATCAGCCGCAGCCTGGCACCCGCCTTCATGGAGCGCATGCAGCGCGTGGCGCAAGACTTTGCCCAGCAGCACCTGGCCGACCAGAAGGTGCCCGACCGCGAGCGTGAGGGCTACACGCTGCTGCTGGCCATGCGCAGCTGGGAGTTTGAGGCGTTTGCGACGATGAGGAAGTAAGCCGCCACTACGTTTTCGATAGCTATTAGCGCTTTACCAATAAGCGCTAGAGGCCAAAAACACCAAAAATCTTACTTAGCAACCGACTCAGAACCGGTTTCTTGTGCAGCGACCGCTTGACGCCGCAAACAGAAAATACTATTCTTTAAATAACAAATTTTGTTTATTTAAAGATAGTTAAATGAAAACCACCCGCCAACAGCAAGACGCCACGCGCCGCCAGATCGTGGCCAGCGCGGTGGACCTCATGACCCGCCAGGGATTTGACGGCACCACGATGAAAGACATCGCTCGCGCCGCCGGCATTGGCGATGCAACGATCTACAAATACTTCCCCACCAAAGACCGCATCGTGCTGGGCTACCTGGACGATGTGGCGCACCAGGCGCTGGCCGACACCTTGCAGACGCCCGGCTTCACCGGCTACCAACTGCAAGAGAAGTTGCAGCGCCTGACCGACGCGGTGCTGGAGCGCCTGCTGGCCGACCGGGAGTTTGTGGCCCAGGTGCGCAGCCTGGCGCGGCGCTCGCCGCTGTCGATGCTGGCCGAGCCGCTGGCGGCGCGGCAAAGCCTGCGCGAGGCGGTCAGCAGTTTTCTGGAAGCGGCTGAGGCCAGCGGCGAGATCGAACCCTGCGACTTCAAGGGCATGGCGGGCGGGTTCTACACCGACTACCTGGCCGGGGTGGTGACGTATTGGCTGGCCGACACGTCAGACGAATTTGCCGACACCACGCAGCTGGTGGACCTTTCGCTCGGGGTGCTGGTGCAGGCCCTGCGCGGCGGGCTGGTCAACCGGGTGCTGCAACTGGGCGGCTTTGTGCTGCGCAGCCAGATGGCGCGCATGGCCCAACACAGCAGCGGCCTGCTGGGCATGCTGCACCTGGCCAAACAAGCCATGGGCAGCGCACCGGCCACCACGAACAACTCGGCCAACGGCACCCACACCACCACCGCACCCACGGCAGCACCCGCTTCGCCCGAGAGCCCCCAGCCCCCGAAACCGCCACGTGCGCCGCGCAAACCCCGCGCTGCCAGTCCCGTGCCGCAACCCAGTTCCGCCGCAAAGCCTGCAGCCACGCCAAGCAAGAGGAAGACCGCATGACCGCCCCCGCCAACACCGTACGCGAGATCCAGGTTCCCGCAGGCACTGTCATCCATGCCACCTTGCCCGGCGCGCATTTTTTTGATGCCTACACAACGACTGACCCTCGCCCCGCCACCAGCGCACTGCAGACCTGGCTGGACGTGGTGGCCCGCACACCGCGGTGGACGGAGCAACTTCTGGCAGTCCGCAACAAGCTGGTACGGGTGGTGGGCCTCAAGGGCGCAGGGCAGTTGCAGGACGTGCATCCACCTGCCAGCGGAGCCTCCGCGGCCGACGCGCGCAGCTACCGCGTCGGAGACCAGGTGGGCATCTTCCTGATTCGTCATTTGAGCGACACCGAAGTGGTGATGGGACAGGATGACAAACACCTGGATGTACAGGTCTCGCTGACCAAACACGGGCAGCCTGGCAGCGTCCCTACCGTCGTCATCAGCACCGTGGTGCATATCCACAACACGCTGGGCCATGCCTACATGGCCGTCATCACGCCGTTTCACCGCCGCATCGTGCAGGTCATGCTGCACCAGCTGGCCATTTCAAACCATGGCGCGCGCTGACCCGCCGCGCACCGGCCGCCTGGCGCGCGGCACTATTACCGGTTTGGCGGCAGCCCGCATCGGCATCGCCCAACTGGGGCACCGCGTGCGCACGCCGTCCGCCCAGGCGCAGGCCGACCACGAAGCCGCGCTGGGCCGCATTCTGTTTGGCGCCTTGGGGCAACTGCGGGGCTCGGCGCTCAAGGTGTCGCAGTTGCTCAGCATGCACCCCGGCCTGCTGCCCGATGGGGTTCGGCAAGAGCTGGCGCGCGCGCACCACCAGGCCCCGCCGCTCAACCGCGCGCTGGTGGGGCGCGTGTTTCGCCAGGCATTTGGGCAAGAGCCCGAGGCGTTGTTCGACCATTTCGAGCCCACCGCCTTTGCCGCCGCCAGCCTGGGCCAGGTGCACCGCGCCCAGCTTGCGGGCCACGGCACAGTGGCCGTGAAGGTGCAGTACCCGGGCATTGCGGCCACCATCGCCAGCGACATGCAGCTGATGCGCGCCGCACTGCGCGCGCTGGCCCACACCGACATGCCCCTGCCCGCCCCCACCGTGGTGGACAGCGTGATGAACGAGATCGAAACCACACTGCTGCGCGAGGTGGACTACCTGCAAGAGGCCGAGCAACTGCGGTGGTTTGCCCAACACGCAGCGATGGCCGGCGTGGTGATGGCGCAGCCCATTGCGTCGCACACACGGGTCCAGGTGCTGACGCAGCAGTACCTGCCGGGCCAGCACCTGCAGGCCTGGCTGGCCACCCAGCCCACGCAGGCGCAGCGCGATCAGGCCGGGCAGCACCTGTGGGACTGGTTCATGCATTGCATCTTTGTGCTGGGCCGGGTGCATGCCGACCCGCACCCGGGCAACTTTCTGTTTGCGCCCGATGCAACGGTGGGCGTGCTGGACTTTGGCTGCACGCGCGACCTGTCGAGCCGCTTTCTGGGTCACGTATCGCAAGCGTGGGCCGCACTGCTGCTGCCCGCCGCTGACCCACAGCGCGACGTGGCCGTGCTGCGCGCCTACCAAGGCCTGGGGCTGGTGCGTGCGGACCTGACGCAACACACCTACAGCACCGAACTCGCCCCCGCGCTGGCCGACATGCAGGCCTGGCAGGTCGAGCCGCTGACCCAGCCGGTTTTCGACTTTGGCACCAAAACGCCGCCGCCGCTTACCGCCGCCAAGCATCAGCGTGTGCTGGGGCAACACCTGTCGCAAGTGCCGGGCGAGATGCCCGCGTTCGAGCGCATGTGGATGGGCCTCATGCACCTGCTCACGGGGCTGGGTGCGCGGGTGCGCACGCACAACTGCCCTGTACTTCTTCATTGCACTATTCCCCGGAACCACCAGGCATGACCACCCAGACAACTCCAACGCCCCCCCGCATGACCACGCAGCTTCGGCAGACTTGGAAGGGCCTGTGGCTGCTGGGCGTGGCGGCGGTGCACACGGTGTTTGGCGTCGTCGTGTTCCAGCCCCAGCTGCAGGAGATCGCACAGCGCGGCGTGTTTGACAGCGTGGGCACCGACCCCATGCGGGGCGCGGTCACGTGGTTCGTGCTGTTTGGCGCGCTGTTCGCGCTGCTGGGCTGGGCCGTCCTGCTTGTCGAACGGCACGCGGCCCTGGCGCCCGTGCCGTTGCGCGCGCTGGGCGCCGGGCTGCTGGCACTCACGGCGCTGGGCATTGTGCTTATGCCCGCCTCGGGTTTCTGGCTGGTGTTACCGCCAGCGCTCGCGCTGTGTCTGCGGCCAGGGCGTTGAAGGCGCCCGCTTCTGCAGAAAACCGACCATGAACACTGCGCTGGTGCTGGCGGCTGCTGGCCTTGCCCTCGTCGGTGCGGTGCACTCGGTGATGGGCGAAATTCTGGTGTTTCGCACCCTGCGCACCGGGGGGGTGGTGCCCACCGGCGGGCACCCCGTGCTGCGCGAACACCAGGTGCGCATTCTGTGGGGGACCTGGCACCTCGTCACAGTGCTGGGCTGGGCCCTGAGCGCGCTGCTGTGGCGCTTGGCCACCGCAGCGGTCGAGACGGAACTTGCGGCCTGGATAGCCGATATGGCGGGGGCGGCCACGCTGGCCAGCGGGCTGCTGGTGTTCTACGCCACCGACGGCAGGCACCCGGCATGGGCGGCCTTGCTGGTGATCGCCACCCTGGTGTGGTGGCGCTGAAACCACCAGCTGGCGGCGCACCAGCAGGTCCATCCGCACGCCTGCGCGGCAATGCCTGTGTGCGAAAAATCACGCTTTGGCGGGGGCTGCAGGGCCTGACACACAAGTTCACAAGACTTCGCAATTCAACTACGTGGGCTTGACGCAAGGCCCGCACCATCCAATCTCCCGGTTCCGAAAGGAATCTTTTTCGAGGAGATCACCATGGCCCGCAATGCACTCGCTGCTGTTTCCATCGCCCTGCTCTCGCTGGGCGCCGCTGCGGTGGCGCAGGCGCAGACCAGCGCCACCGTTGTCATCCAATCCGGCTCGCCGCAGCACTACCAGCATCCGGCACCGGTCCGCGTGCAGTACCACGCACCGCCTCCACCCCGCCACGAAGCCACGCCACGCCACCGCCGCGGTATGGCCTGGGTGCCCGGGCACTGGGAATGGCGTGGCCACCGCCATGTGTGGATGCAAGGCCACTGGGTAAAAGCCCGCCACGGCTACCACTACCGCGAACCGCGCTGGGTGGAGCACGGTGGCCGCTGGAACATGCAACCCGGCCGCTGGGACCGCGACGGTGACGGTGTGCCCAACCGCCACGACCGCGACCGTGACGGCGACGGCGTCCCCAATCGCCACGACAACCGCCCCGACAACCCCTACCGCCGCTGACCTACGAGTGGCGCAGCGGTTCACCGGCAGACTGCGCCAACGCTTCAAATGACGATGTCCCTTCAAGCCCAACAACAGCAACCGTGGCGCTTGAACAGCCTCGCATAGGGCTGCTTGAGCAGACCGTTTGCAAAAAAACAAGGAGTTTCACCATGACCACTTCGAAATCGATGTTTCGCGCCTCCCTCACTGCCGCGGGCCTGGCGCTGGCCACGTTGATGGGCACCACCGCCCCGGCGCAGGCCCAGCCACACGCCACCGTGATCGTGCAGTCCGGCACTCCGGGCTATGTGATCCCAGCTCCTCCACCCCAACGGCGCGAGGCGGTACCCCGCGCCCGCAGGGACCAGGTTTGGGTGCCAGGTTACTGGGACTGGCGCGGTCGTCGCCATGTGTGGGTGGCGGGACATTGGGAAAAAGCCCGTGCTGGCTACCGCTATCGCTCGCCGCAGTGGGAGCAGCGTGATGGCCGTTGGGAGATGAACCGGGGAGGCTGGGACCGCGACGGTGACGGTATCGCCAACCGCAACGACCGTGACCGCGATGGCGACGGAGTGCCGAACCGCCGCGACAGCAATCCAAACAATCCTCGGATGGGCGGCGGATCCGATCGCGACGGTGACGGCATCTCCAACCGCAACGACCGTGACCGTGATGGCGACGGCGTACCCAACCGCCGGGACGCTCAGCCTGACAATTCGCGCCGCAACTGATGGGCTGCGTGGCAAACGGCTAGCCGTTCAGCCCAGGTGAACCTCGGCCCGGCCGAGTCCTGGCAGGTCAGCGACCACCACGGTGCCCGAGGCCACCATCACCGTACCGGTGCAAGAACCTGTGGTCACCCACTGCCCCGCGCGCAGCCCTCCCAGGCTGCGCGCGCCTTCGTTGGCGAGCCAGGTCAATAGCCGCAGCGGATCGCCCGCCGGGTTGCCCCACGTGGGGTGCTGCACAGCCACCGCCCCGTTCACCGACAGACTCACCGCCTGCAACAAGGGCTCCACGCCAGCAACGTCGGTGGTGCCAGAACCCACGATCAACGCGCCATGGCAGGCCTGGTCGGCCAGGCGGCTCCACTCGCCCTGCTGGGCCCAGGCCGCAAACCGCGTGTCGCACACCTCGATGGCGGCACGCACCGACACCACGGCGGCCAGCACTTCATCTGCGCTGTAAGGCGTTGACCGGGCAGGCAGGTCGGCGCCCAGTTCGTACACCAGCTCGGCCTCCACGCCCATCACGGCAAAACCGGCAGCGGGCACATGCACCGCCGAACCGGCTGGCGCCACAAATACCGAGTCGCGGGTCAGCGCCGCACGCGCGGGCAGCGCCTGGGGCGACGCGGCGCCCACCTTCCAGCCCGCTACCGCGCCCCGCTCGCGCACCACGATGTCCTGCACCGCGTACGCCTCGGCGGCATTGCCGGGTCGCAGCGCTACCGGCAAATCCAGCGGCCGGGGCATGCGGCCCTGGCGCGCCATGGTGAGCACGGCTGCGCAGGCCTGGGGGTCAAATGCGGTGTCGGGCATGGGGAAACATCCTGGGGTGGTTCTGGGATCGGAACAGTCGGTGGATTATGGCGACCCGCAGCACTGCCCAAGCACCGCCCGCATCAGCAACGATTGCGGTCCATTAGCGCGCAGACACCGGTTTTCGCGCGGCGGCGCCGCCTAGAATCTGCCTCGCAGGAGAGCCAGCGGCACCGCCCGCTGCACCGAAGGCGCAAACTCCCATACACGCTCAGGTCCCGTACTGCACCTTTTATCAAAGCCGTCTGGAGAGCCGCCACCACCTGTCCGCAGCGTGGTGGCGCACCGAAGGAGCAAACCGCGCGCCATGTGGGCTGCGCGGTGAATCTCTCAGGTACCAAGGACAGGGGGAGCGGCAGCTTGGCGGACGTGCGCCAGCTGCTTGCTATTGATTCAATAGCTTCAAACGCACGTCAATCAAGCGCCAGAGCCCAGAAAGGCTTTGAAAATCATGCGCGTGATCGTATTGGGTGCCGGCTTGCTCGGCGTGACTTCGGCTTATTTCCTGCAACAGCTCGGCCACGAGGTCACGGTCATCGACCGCCAGGGCGCCCCCGGTGCCGAGACCAGCTTTGCCAACGGCGGCCAGATCTCGGTGAGCCACGCCGAACCCTGGGCCAACCCCAGCGCGCCGCTCAAGGTGCTGCAGTGGCTGGGCAAAGAAGACGCGCCTCTCTTGTTCCGCCTGCGTGCCGACATGCGCCAGTGGCTGTGGGGCCTGCAGTTTTTGCGCAACTGCACCCCGGCGCGCACGCGCCACAACATTGAGCAGATCGTGCGCCTGGGCACCTACAGCCGCGATACGTTGCAGCAGCTGCGCGCGGCCACTGGCATCCAGTACGACCAGCGAACGCAGGGCATCCTGCACTTTTATACCAGCGCCAAAGAGTTCGACGGCGCGCTGGCCCCGGCCGAGCAGATGCGCGCCCTGGGCTGCGAGCGCCAGGTGATCAGCGCCGACGAGGCCGTGCGCATCGAGCCCGCGCTGGCCCACATGCGCCCACAGCTGGCAGGCGCCACCTTCACGGCCGAAGATGAATCGGGCGATGCCAACCAGTTCACCCGCGAACTGGCCAGGCTGTGCGAGGCGGCAGGCGTGCAGTTCCGCCTTGGCCACCACATTACCGCGCTGCGCAAATCAAGCGACAAGGGAAGCGACCGCATCGACCACGTGGAAGTGAGCAACGCCGAAGGCGGTTTCGAGCGGGTGCAAGGCGATGCTTTCGTGCTGGCCATGGGCTCGTTCAGCCCCCTGCTGGCGCAGCCGCTGGGCATCCATTTGCCCATTTACCCCGCCAAGGGCTACTCGGTGACCATGCCGGTCAAGGACGCCGCAAAGGCGCACCAGGTGAGCCTGACGGACGACGAGTTCAAGCTCGTTTTCTCGCGTTACACCAGCGAACGCGGCGGTGATCGTTTGCGCATTGCGGGCACGGCAGAGCTGAACGGCTACCACCGCGACCTGAACCAGGTGCGTTGCGACGCCATCGTGCGGCGCGTAGAGCAGCTCTTTCCAGGCGCGGGCGACGCCAGCCAGGCCCAGTTCTGGACCGGCCTGCGCCCCGCCACGCCCAGCAATGTGCCGCTGATCGGCAAAACCAAAGTGGGCAACCTCTTCCTCAACACCGGCCACGGCACGCTGGGCTGGACGCACGCCTGCGGTTCGGGCAAGTCGCTGGCGCGCATCGTGAGTGGGCTGGCGCCTGAAGTGGACTTTGACTTTGCCGGGCTGGCGCGTGGCGACACCCCTGTGCGGCTGAGCGCCCAGGCCGCGCGCTGAGGCACATTAACTACATTTTTGATAGCTGCTAGCGCTTACCCACCAAGCGCTAGAGCCCAAAAACACTTAATTTTCTGGTTGCCACAGCCCCGCGTGAACCACGGTGGGGTGGCAGCCGGGCGGAGCCTGCCGCACATCGGCACGCGCCGTGGAATGCAGCAACCACACCACGCTTTCTGGCGGGATAACCGGGCCGGGCGCCACAGGTTCTTACAATGTCCCGCTGATCAACACCCAAGGGCGCGCAAGGCGCCCTTTGTATGGAAATAGCAATACTCTTCGCCCTCATCCTTCTCAACGGCCTGTTTGCCATGTCGGAGATCGCTCTGGTCACCGCCCGCAAAGCCCGGCTGCAGAAATTGATTGATGAGGGCGATAGCGGTGCCGCCGCTGCCGTGAAGCTGGGCGAAGAT